>JAHZHA010000009.1:23209-43087 GCA_019420525.1 Bacillota bacterium | reverse complement strand
CAGGCATGATTTCGGTCATGCCTGTTCCGCTTTTATCAGTTCATCCACGGGAATGTAGCCAACAAGGTCATATTCGATATGTACCCTCTCAATAATGGCAGGATGGGTGTCGAAGAAAATCACTCGATTTTCTTCGGGATTGTCCCTGATCACCCATTCCTTTGGATTTTCAGGATTTTTCATGTAGCCATACGGCACATGGGCAGTCAATCTTTCGCCACGCTAGCCCTTTGCTTTTTGTACCGCACGAATCTTTCGGCTTGTATCCTTTGCGAAAAATTCGTTGAACCAGTTTTTAATACCGGCAATGTCACTGTCGGTACTTTTGGAGGTGATGCTGTCAAAGTGGTCGTTGATAGCGATGTAGCGGACATCGCTCTGAGGGAAAGTAAGGATGGTTGTGTGCAATACGGCGAAGAGAGGAACGGCCGTCCAGGCACTGGATCTCCAATAACACTGCGCCACCGGAGAGGTTTTTTCCCCGGGATATCAGCCATTTTGCCTTCAAAACGGGTAATAGCAATATCGGCTTTTTATGATAAAATAAAAGTAATTATAGCCCGCTTCGCTCCCGGGCAAAACAGCGAAATATAAAAGAACGGAAAGAACTTTCGGAGAGCGTTTCATCGTGGAAATGAGTTCCCATGATGGCGGGGCGTTTTCGCCGGACTCATGGGGAACGGAGGGAGGAAGCATTATGAAAAAAACAATCATCGGCGTGTTCTGTTCCTTGATATTGTGCTTGCTGCTGCCCGCTTCGGCTTCAGCGGCAGGGCCGCAGGATCACACCAGCCATGAAGATGCAGACTGGATAGCATTGACACAGGAGTATATTGACCAGAATGGCTCAAAGCTCAGCGGCGGCAGCTACTATTTGGCCGAAGATCTGACCGTGACCAAAGATATAACTGTACCGAACGGAGAGGATGCCAACCTTTGCCTCAACGGCCATGTGCTGACACTTCAGAATGGCAGCCGGTTTCTCTTTGGCGGTAAGAATCCGCGAACATTCTGCCTTTGCGACTGTCAGAGCAGCAAAGTCACCTACGGCAATATCGATGAAGAAACCGGACTCTGGAAGAAAAGCGATTCTCCCGGAAACTGCGATCTCAACGGCGGCGTCATCACCGGCGGCACGAGGAGCGCTTTTTGGATTCAGAACCTCACCCTCAATATGTACGGCGGAAATATTGCAGGGAACGCCCTGGGCGTGAGTATTAACTACCAAGCCACCTTTTCTCTGTACGGCGGCAGCATCACCGGCAATGCCAACAGCGGCAGCGTTTCCGAAGATAAAGACAATATTTCTTATGGCAGCGGTGTGTATGTAGGCCAAGGCACTTTTTCTATGCAGGGCGGCAGTATCTCCCGCAATTCTTCCTCACAGGGCGGCGGAGTGTATGTGAAGGGCAATACCTGCACCATCCAGGGCGGCAGCATCACCGGCAACGAAGCCGCAGAAGGCGGCGGCGTGTGTGTAACCGGCGGCACCTGCACCATCCAGAGTGGCGGCAGCATCACCGGCAACAATGCCAACAGCGGCGGCGGAGTGTATGTAACCGGCGGCACCTGCACCATCCAGAGCGGCGGCAGTATCACCGGCAACGAAGCCACAATCGGCGGCGGTGTGTATGTGCTGGATGGCACCTGTACCATCCAGAACGGCAGCATCACCGATAACTCCGCCATAGAAGGCGGCGGAGTGTATGTGAATGGCGGCAAGTGCGACTTCAATAGCGGCAGCATCACCGGCAACACCGCCATAATCGGCGGCGGTGGTGTGTATGTGCTGAAGGGCACCTGCACCATCCAGAATGGCAGCATCACCGACAACAATGCCAAAAACGGCGGCGGAGTGTATGTGGCGGGCGGCGAGTGTACTCTCTCCTGTACGATCACCGGCAACGAAGCCACAATCGGCGGCGGAGTGTATGTGAACAATGGCACCTGCAACATCCAGAGCGGCGGCAATATCACCGATAACTCCGCCACAGATGGCGGCGGGGTGTATGTGGATGGCGGCAAATGCACTCTCACCTGCACGATCACCGGCAACAAAGTCAGTGGAAACGGCGGCGGGGTGTATGTGAGGGGCGGCACCTGCACCATCCAGGGCAGCAGCATCACCGACAACACCGCCACAGTCGGCGGCGGCGTTTATATGAACAATGGCACCTGTACCAGCCAGAGCGGCAGCGTCAGCGGCAACGCCGCCACAGTCGGCAGCGGTGGCGGTGTGTGTGTGGCGGGCGGCGAGTGTACTCTCACCTGTACGATCACCGACAACACCGCCGCATACGGCGGCGGCGTTTATATGAACGATGGCACCTGCACCATCCAGGGCGGCAGCATCACCGGCAACAATACCAGTGGAAACGGCGGTGGAGTGTATGTAACCGGCGGCGAGTGCAATCTGGCAGGAGGAACTGTCAGCCAGAACAAGTCCAATAGCAACGGCGGTGGCGTGTGTGTAACCGGCGGCAAGTGCAACCTGACAGGAGGAGCTGTCAGCCAGAACGAGTCCGGCAGCCTCGGCGGCGGCGTGTTTGTAAACAGAGGCAGTTTCAGCATGACAGCAGGCGAAATCAGCGGCAATCAGTGCAGGTATCACGGCGGGGGCATCCATCTGCGTGACGGCTCCCATACAATATCCGGCGGAAGCATCACCGGCAACCGGACAGGCAGCGAGCCTCTCGGGGAAAACCATCCTGCCGGCGGCGGCATCTGCGTGGACTATGACGCCCAACTGACCCTTTCGGGACCTGTGAAAATCTCCGGCAACACCGCTGTCCGGGGCGGCGGTGTGTATATTAATCAGGAGACCCTCAAGCTTTCCGGCGAGGCAGTCCTCAGCGGCAATACCGGCGGCGACCTTTATCTGCGCAATTACGATGCCAAATCCAACGCTGCGGTTGAGCTTACCTCGCCCCTGCCTGACGGCTGGAAAATCAGTGTTACCATGTATACTCCCGGGGTGGCGGTAACAAACTGGAAAGACCGTATGGGCGATAAAGATCCGGCGGATTATCTGGACATGAGAGCCAATCCCGGCTATCACATCGGCATCAATGGAGACGGTGCGGCCACGCTTCTGGCCAACATCTACACCGTGGAGTTTCTCCCCAACGGCGGCAGCGGCAGCATCTACGAGCAGCGCTTCTTCTACGATGCGGCGCAGAATCTCACCCTAAACAAATTCACCCGCACGGGCTATACCTTCGCCGGGTGGAGCGTTGGCAATACTACCTATACCGATGGGCAAGAGGTCAAAAACCTTACAGCTGAAAATAATGGCGTCATCGCACTCGTTGCCCAGTGGCAGGCCAACACCTACAATGTCACGCTGAATCCCAACGGCGGCAGCATAAACAGTGGCGATGTCACCAGCTACACCTACGGTACCAGCAAGGAACTGCCCACCGATGTCACCCGCACCGGCTACACCTTCCAAGGCTGGTATGACAACGAGAGCCTCACCGGGTCCCCGGCGACCCGAATTACCGCCGCCGACCTGGGTGACAAGGTGTTCTGGGCCAAGTGGCAAGCTAACAATTACACCATCACCCTCCATCCCAATGAGGGGAAAATAGACGGAAGCACGCCGGACGGCGATGGAAATTATATTTTCCAATACACCTATGGCAACAGCGCAGCGCTGCCCGCCGAAAAAGAGATCACCCGCAGCGGTTATTATTTCGGCGGCTGGTATGACAATGAAGAGCTGAAAGGCAAACCGGTGACGGAAATCACCGCCGCCGATCTGGGTGACAAGGCGTTCTGGGCCAAGTGGTATTATATTTCCGACACATCCACCTATTCCGTCATTCTGCCGGATAACGTGGAGGGCGGCAAGGTCACGGCGGCCAAAGGCTATGCCGAAGAGGGCGAAATTGTCCGCCTTACCGTCACGCCGGAGGAGGGCTATGTTCTCAGCGCCCTCACCGTCACCCGCAGCAATGGCGGCAAACTGACCCTCACGGAGGAAGGGGAGGGTGTCTGGTCCTTCCGGATGCCTGCATCCCAGGTCACCGTGGAGGCCGTCTTTGCACCATCGGCCCTGCCTTTCACCGATGTTCCCGAAGGGGCCTGGTATCGCAGCGCCGTGTGGTATGCCTACACCCACGGCCTGATGAACGGCGTATCCGATACGACCTTTGCCCCCGGCAGTACCACCAGCCGCGCCATGATCGTCACCATCCTGTGGCGGCAGGCGGGCAGTCCCGTGGTCAACTACGCCATGGATTTTGATGATGTGAGCCAGGGCCAGTGGTATTCGGAAGCGATTCGCTGGGCAGCCTCCGAAGGCATCGCAGGGGGCTATGGCGATGGCAGATTCGGCACGGACGATCCCATCACCCGGGAGCAGTTTGCGGCCATGTTGTATCGCTACGCCCAGAAGCAGGGCTATGATGTGTCCATCGGCGAAGAAACCAACATCCTTTCCTATATTGACGCCCAAGAAATTTCCGAATATGCCATCCCTGCCATGCAATGGGCCTGCGGGGCCGGGGTGATCCAGGGCGACGGCAATGCACTGAATCCCCAGGGCCATGCGGCCAGATCCGAAGCGGCCGCGATGCTGATGCGCTTCTGCAAAAATATGGAGAAATAGCACGCAAAAGAGCGCAATGTATCAAAGGCTGTGCTCCCGGTCCCGTGTCGGGACGGCCGTTCCTGTCTCCGGTGGGGATGCAATCCTAGCAGCGTGCCCCAGAGAGGTCGGACGGCCATACTTTCTTTGCCTTTCTGCATACAACTATGCGGCTGAAAGAAGACCACATGTGTAACGGGCAACTAAAACCAGCATATAACATGCAGATAGCAGTGAATAGCGAGTATATCACCGGGATAGAGCTGTTTTCTGACCGAAATGATGTAAAAACACTTTAGCCACTTTTGAAGAAGCTGGAGCAGTTTCACCATGCCCGATATGAAGAAGTGATAGCGGATGCAGGATGTGAGAGCCTGGAGAAGTATCTCTATCTAGATTCCACAGAACAAACCTGTTATATAAAGCCGAAGACTATTTTATCTGTGGGCTGGGCTGGCTTTTGCATACCCAAAACTCCGCACATGTTCCACATGCTGGAAGCTCTTTCATTATTAAAGAAAAAAAGGATGTGCCACAAAACTTTCGTTTTGCGACACATCCTTGTTCGTCACCAAAATCAATCAAGGTTTTGGTGTTCCATAACTATTTTCTGCGGGATTCGATTCATGGAGAATCGTAAATTTACATGATAGAAAGATATAAGGTGTGAGATATTATGTGTAGAAATAAAAAAAGAAAAAACAAAGCAAAACTCCATGCAAAGCCAGTACATAAGCGACATTTGCATGGAGTAATCTGAGTCGCTGAAATAATTTTGCTGGCTTTGCTGCTTGAATTACTTATCAATCAAGGAGGAAGCCCGCATGAAATATATAAACGCAAGTGAAATTCTCCCGGATATGCTGGTGGAAGAACTGCAGAAATACGTTCAGGCAAGCTATATTTATGTTCCTGCGAAAAAACAGCAGCATAAATCCTGGGGTGAATTATCCGGCTACCGGAAAGAACTCGACTGTCGCAATAAGGTGATTGTCGGCAGATATCAGAAAGGTACTTCGATGGAAGAACTTGCTGATGAATACGGTCTTTCGGTTTATGCCATAAGAAAAATAGTGTATCAAAAATAAATTTCAGAGAGTCGTCGGGAAGGCGGCTCTCTTTTTCTACCAGTTACTTCTGCAATGTTTGGTATATTGAGAAATTTTCCTGTACACGTGATAATTTTGTATAGAAAAAAGAATTATCAGACAGGAGGAAGAAAGAAATGGCTGATTCAAAGAGTATTTATCCCAGAACTGGAGACCGGCAGACTGTTTATCTGAAAAACGTGATTACCAGACCGGATATTGAGATAGGTGATTATACCATGTATCACGATTTTGCCGACGATCCGGTGAAATTTGAACAAAATAACGTATTGTATCAATATCCTGTCAATCACGATAGATTGATCATCGGAAAATTCTGTTCCATCGCCCGCGGAGTAAAATTTCTTTTTAACAGTGCAAATCACACGATGGCCTCTCTGTCCACTTATCCATTTTCTCTGTTTTACGAAGAGTGGGGGTTGGAACGGGATGATGTCACCGAAGCATGGGACAATAAAGGAGATATCATTGTGGGAAACGATGTATGGATCGGTTACGAAGCCATCATATTGTCAGGCGTTACAGTGGGAGACGGAGCGATCATCGGAGCCCGCGCTGTGGTAGCAGAGGATGTGGCACCATACACCATCGTTGGAGGCGTTTCTGCTGTTCCCATACGCAGGAGGTTTGACGATAAAACCGTGTCAGAACTCCTGAGGCTGAAGTGGTGGGACTGGCCGGAAGAAAAGATTGCCCGGAATATCAGAGCGATTCAGTCCGGCCGGATAGATCTGCTGAAATGATAAAAAATGGAGGAAGTTCATCATTTTCCTGGCATCTGACAGGAACCGTGTGTGAAGCCGTAATGTGCGCCGCTTTTAATACAGAATGGCGAAAAATTTCTTACAATATGATATGCTTATATCAGAGCAATCAGAGTTCCTATCGGATTAAGAACGTGATTTTTACAGTTGGACAGATGAATCAGGAGTATCAAACGATGGAATATAAGGTAGATGACAAAGGACTCGACGCTTCGGTTTTCATCGATTTTGTCAATCAGGTATGGAAAGGCGAATACGACACGAAAAAGACAAAAGAAGCATTGTCAAAAACGATCAATATTACGGCTTATGATGATAGTACGCTGGCAGGGTGCCTGCGCATTTTATCAGACGGCTGTTATTTCGGTACCATCACGGAGCTGCTCGTCCTTCCGGAGTATCAGAATCGGGGAATCGGCAGCAGACTTCTTCAGCTGGCAAAGGAAAATACGCCGACCATGTTATATTTCGGCGCACAGCCGGGGGCCGAATCTTTTTATGAAGAGAATGGCTGCCGGAAAAGTCTGCAGTCCTATATGATCGAAAGGAAATGAGAAAACAGGCAAATAAGCCAAGAAGTACTTGTGATTCGGATGGAGACTTTGAAGTATGATCAACACACTGGATTACTACAACCGCAACGCAGCTGCTTTTACAGAGAGCACTCGATATACGGACATGCACCGGATACAGGACAAATTCCTCTCGCTGCTGAAAGAGGGGGCCGACATTCTGGATTTCGGATGCGGGTCCGGGCGGGATACAAAATATTTTCTGGAGAGAGGTTACCGGGTCACCGCTGCGGACGGATCAGCAGAGTGCGTGAGACTGGCCGGCGCTTATACGGGAATCGACGTGAAAGAGATGTTGTTTCAGGATCTGGATGAAGTCTGTACATATAACGGGATCTGGGCATGTGCCTCGATTCTACACTTGCCGAAAGAGGAACTGCTGCCGGTTTTCCGGAAAATGTGCACTGCACTGAAATTCCCCGGCGTGATTTATACTTCCTTTAAACACGGAGAGTTTGAAGGAGAGCGGAACGGCAGATATTTTACGGATTTTACCGAAGCGGCATTTCGGGATTTTATCGGAGAAATACCGGAACTGACCGTGACGGAATGCTGGATCACAGGTGACGCGAGACCCGGAAGGGAGGATGAAAAATGGCTCAATCTGTTGCTTCAGAAACAGGAAATCAGCTGATCATCGAAGGCCGGTATCACAATACTCTCGATATAGAAGGCTTTTCCAAAATGATGAAAGATCCATCCTTCTGCTATAAATTCTATTGGCTGGAAGCTATCGTGCAGCTTATCTCAGAGGGAATTCAGGATACGACTTTTGATGAGATCATAAACGAAATGATATGCAATGCCTGGTATTCGGTACGGGAATTTCATATTCATCTCAGCGGCCTGTCGGCAGATGGACAGGTGAGGAACGTGTTTACCGGCCGGCCTGTCGCTGCAAAAAAGTATGACATCGATCACTTCATACCTTGGTCTTTTGTGATGAACGACGAATTGTGGAACCTGATGCCGATGGATTCTTCTCTGAACTCGTCAAAGAGCAACAAGCTTCCGAAGTGGAATCCGTTTTTCGACGCGTTCTCGGAAAATCAATACCTGATGTATCAGATGATTCAGAAAAAAGACGGATTGCATAAGCTGTTTGAAGCGTGTTACCGGGATAATCTTCATTCTGATTTCCCTCTCATAACCGCTTTCAGAATGCAGAATCCCATGGCCAGTACGGGCAGGAGTATCCGCAAGGACAGAAATCCGTCGGCGACGTTTGCATCCAGAATCAGTCCTGCCAGCCACGCGCACAGAGCAGCGGTGAGAGCAGTGAGATAGACCGCAAACTTTCCTTTGATGCCGGCGATCAGTAAAACCACCATGACGACAAACAATATTAACAGAGAAATTAAAGTTCCCATTCCGTCCATTTTATTCACCTCTCAAATTTTGCGTTATTATCTTTTTGTTATTATACTACAATGCTGAAAACGTCGGAACAGAGAATTTTCTGCAGTCTCTTATCAGCCGTCAGGGCAAATATGGAAAAACGAGAAGCGGTCAGCCGCCGGGGCTGAATGAAACGGGCACATGCCCGGCCCCGGCGGCTGACCGCCTTTTAAATTGAAGTGATCTTACTATTCGTAAAACTGCCGGCAGAATTCTTCCGAGGAAAGCTTTGTCTGAACCGCGTCATGCCAGGTATCCGGCGTCAACAGATCAGAGAGAGGACTGCCGAAGACGTCTTCAATCTGCTGTCTGTCAAAGGAATACGTTTCCCCGGCAAAATGATAGACGATTCCTTCCAGATTGTCGATGGCTGCCATGGCTGCAGCAGAGTTGTAGATCAGATCCCGCCGTACCTTTTCTCTGCCTCTGCTCCAGTCGGTATCTAGATAGTAAACCGTCAGGATGCAGTTATCCGAATCGATCTCGTATTTCCTGGAAATATCGCTGAGAGGCAGATGTTCAAAGAGACCGCCTATGTTGCTGGCATTTCCCATGTAGGCGGATCGGTAATCCTCAATAGCGGTAATATCATGGGTCAGCGCATCTGTCTGATTGCGGTCGTAGTCGGCCTGTTTTTCCTGAATGTTGGGGATAATACGGAATTGAATGATGCAGAACAGGACGGCCGCCGCAGCCAGCAGACCGATGATAATTCTATTCTTCCTCTTCATTTTCGCCTTCCTTTCTGTTGTTCAGCAGGATCTTTGTAAAATTGCTGAATGTGACGGGGATGAGGATCGTCAGCAGGGGCAGATAGAACCGCACTGCGATGTTTGCTGTCTGATACGGGCCGCTGATATTGAGAGGCCGGCCGAACCATATATTGCTTCCGAAGGTCAGCGCCGCCATAGTTCCTGCGGCCACGAAAAAGAACAGGCCCCAGATGATCCATGCCGTCTTTCTGCGCCGTTTGCTGGCAGTCACCGAGAGAAACGCATCACTGTCCGCAGGTCTGCATTTCGCGGCCAGATAGATACAGCCTGAAAGAATGACCAGTGCCAGCCCTGCGTAGCAGACGGAAGCGTATCCCGTAAAGAGCAGGGGAAGAGAGAAGATCCAGAAGATCACGCAATTGAGCAGTACGGCCTGCGTACATTCCAGACGATATTGGCTGACGTGGGTAAGCTGATTTCCGTCCAGCAGAAAATCCACATCCGGCAGGTTTTCCATGGCCTTTTCCGAAGCTCTTTCGGCGTCCATTCCCTGAGCCATCAGGTCATCTCGTTTGGCAGTCATATTGCTGACGATTTCTTCCTTCAGATCTCTTATCTCCGGCGTCATCCGCTGGTGCCGGAATAAACTGTCGACGTATTTCTGTAAATCTGTCATCTGTGGTCACCTCCCTGAAGAAGCATAGTAATGATCTTCTGCGCATGCAGCCATTCGGCCAGCGCTTTCTCATAAGCCGCGTTTCCGCTCTCCGTAATATGATAATATTTCCGCCGTCCGCCCTGGGACTCATCGCCCCAGTAGCTGACGATATGTCCCTGCTTTTCCAGCCGTTTCAGACTGGTGTACAGAGACGGTTCTTTCAGTTCGTATTCATCTCCGCTGTTGGCAGCTACGGCTTTCATGATTTCGTAACCGTAATTGTCACCGTCCTTTAATATCCGCAGAATGATCGTATCGATATGCCCCCGGATTAAATCGCTGTTGATCTTCTGATCCGGCATTCCCTTCACCTCCGGGTTCATTATATCCGAAAATTACTATGTGTATCAAGGTACTTTGTCATAAATTATTCTTAAGAATAGAGGAAGAAAAAGTGTAAAAATACAGCTTTAAAGAATGGAACTTTCTGAATTTCATCCGGCATAAAATCAAATCATGTTCCGATTTCGGAACATGATTCATTGTATTCGCAAGAATATTCCGAAGTCGGAACAAATTATCGAAATTCTGTCGCGTGTTCAGAAAGATTAATTCGATGGGCGTTTCCCGATTTCCGTTTGCGCCGGAGCAGTATGAATGTTAATCTGAAAGTGAAACGTTTTGAAGCGCAGTTCACACGGGAGAAGGAGAAACCAGTCTGTTATGAAATTGTCCGGACTGCGGGGCGGAAATGGAAAAGGGCGCGAAGGCTCCGGTGCGGACGGACGGCGAAGAATGACACAGAAATGCTGAGAAGCAGAATCAACGGGAGGACACGATCATGCCTGAAAAAGAATGGATGAAGAAATACGAATCGATCAGGGACAAACTGGTCTGCAAAACGGATCTGGACACATATTTTACAGAAAAAGTCATCGGAAATATGGCTGTAGATGTGCTGGAAATCGGCACAGTCCGTTTTCCCACCGGAACGATTTTCGCTTGCGATCCGCTGGTGGAACTGGAGGAAGCTCTGCCGTTTTTTCAGACGATCCCTGCCGGAGCTTATCCGGTGAAGATCTGTGTAGTGCCCAGCGAAAAATACGGAGACCGCTACGCCTGCGTCAAGGTGGAGATCACCGGGGAGAAGCCTGCCCGCTATGAGTTGGGTATGACGGGAGCCGAGAATCTGGAAGAAGAACTGAGCGAGGAAGACTTCTTCGGCTTCGGTGTGGATGCCGGAATGGGCTGTATCGCAGACATCCGTACCCGGACGGCATTTAAGGAATACTGGGCCAAGCGGGTGGAAAAAGAGGATGATATCGACTACTATAACGACTTATTCTGCGATCTGCTGGAGCAGAACTTCCATGCAAATCCCAGATACCAGCGAGAGGGAGGAGACTGGCTCAACTGGACGGTGCCGGATACCGATTGTGACCTGCCCATATTCGCCTCCGGCTGGGGGGACGGATACTATCCCGTCTACTTCGGCTGCGACGCAAAAGGCGGGGTCTGCGGTGTATATATCTGGTTTATCGACATCGAAAGCGACTATGAAGAGCAGGAGTGAAAATATATATGGAAAAATATGGTGTAAGGGTCGCTGACGGCCCGGCAGCAGCGAATCTCCCGGAACCGGCCCGCGCTGTGATGGAATATCTGAATTGTGAGTGTACCTATTTCCCCGCCATGGAGGACGACGATCCCGTCATGGAAGCCTATCGCCGCGCCAGACAGGACAGCACCCGCGGGGGATTTATACCGGTGCTGGTCAGGGCAGACGACGAAATCCTGTGGGAGTGTCTCATTATGAATTCCGATCCTGACAGCGACGGAGAGGAAGGCTATTCTTTTGATCCGGAAAAGGTGGCGGAATACCGGAAGAAAATGCTTGACGCTCCCGTGGCAGACGGTAAGGCTGTCCTGGAGAAACTGACGGGCCTGCGCAAAGAAGAAGCGGCAGACGATGACATGGACTGGGAAAAGGAGATCCTGGGAGAGATGAAGGGCGGATATGACAATAATCGTTTCTCCGGTTACTGGAATTATGATACCGGCATGACGTATCCTCTCGTTCTGGCGAAAATCCCGGTGAAGAACCCCTGGGAAATTTTTGCCTGGCTGCCCTTCGGCGGCTGGAATGAATGTCCCGACACACCGGAACTGATGGCGGCTGCAAAATACTGGTTTGAAGAATATGGCGCAGTGCCCGCTGCCATGACTCACGATGTGCTGGAGTTTTACCTTCCGGCTCCTGTCCCTGCGGAGAAAGCCATGGAAACGGCGGAGGAGCAGTACGGCTTCTGCCCTGATGTGGTCGATCAGGGACCGGAGGAAGCAACGGCAGGCACTCTCGCCGATGTGCTGCGCCAGTCTGTCGTCTGGTACTTCTGGTGGGATTAAGGAGAAGAATTATGCTTACTGTAGATGAAATATTGAAGCCCGATTTTGAATGGGATGAAATCGAAATCGACGAAGACGGATTTGACGAATTAAGCGCCGGTCTGATTATCGATTATCTTGAGAAAAATACGCCGGAAGAAAGGCAGCTTCTTGCGATGAGCTGGAACTTTGACAATCCGAAGAAAGTGATTCAGTGGATTGTCAGCCGGCCGGATACCGACAGGGGAACCATACTCTGCCTTTACTGGCATATGGCACCGGCATTTTACAAAGAGAATTATGCAGACAGAAAAGAATGCGAAGAAGAAAATCCATGGAGCCTGGAAGACTACGACATCATAGACGCGATTGAGAAAAATTGGCTTTCCGGTTTATATGAAAATCAGATATATGCTTTTGACCCGTCAGACGATTTCTATTCTGACGGTTATGACTGGACTGCGGAATATGACGAAAGCAGGGCAAAGGCAAAAATACCGGATGTTTTCTTTGAACCGCTTGGCGGAGAAATTCTCGAAAACCCGGGATGGGAAGAAGGAATACCGGAAGAGCTTTCCGAAATCATGGAAAGGCTCTGTGATGCTGTCGAAGAATAAAAAGCGTCTCCATTGCGGAGAGCGCCTGGTCCGGATGGATGGCGATGAAAGAAAAACTGCAGAAAGGATGATACAGAGATCATGGCTTTGAAATATGAATGCCCGGAATGCGGAACACCGCTGGGATTTGAGGGACTGTGCTGGAGATGCAGGGCGAGACACCACAGAGAAGAGGTGAATCACTGGACGGCGCAGGAAATCGAAGAGAAGAAGAGACAGGTTCTCAAAAAACTGAGGTCATCTCAGGAAGATGAATTTTACAAAACGGACGAGTGCGAGATCTTTCATGATCTGATGACCAGGGGAACCGACTGCAGCGAACTTGCAGAGGCCGCATTTGAGAGAGAAATTTTTTATCCCTCCGAGCTCTACTACGAAGCAGGGGAAGAGATGACAGACAGGCTCATCGAAAAGCTGACGGCTACAGATTCAGGAAATGAGGGGAGCCGCCTCATGAGCTGTCTTGCCATGGCAGGCGGAAAAAAGGCGCAGAACGCTCTGTATGAGCTGAAAAGAAATCCCAGACCCTGGAGAAAAAGTCTCTATGTGGATTCCGACATTTACGCCGAAGAAGGCGGATGGACTTTCGACAGCAAAAACGATTATATAAAACTGAACTACGATAAATGCTATTCCTTTGAGCCCGGACCGGCAAAAAACGAAAAGGGAACGTTTATCGCCCGAAAGAGAGGAGAAAAATGTCCTCACTGCGGATGTGAACTGGTGGACATACTGGTACTGGACGGCAGAGATCCGCGCTTTTCCTTCCTGGGAATCGACGGAATCATCACGGCCAGCTGCTGTCCCAACTGCGTGACCCTTTCGGAAGGAATTTCCAGCAGATTTACGCCTGACGGCAAAAGTGAAATTCTGGAATTTGAAGGCATCGAAGAAAACTATTTCAGCGATGAAGTCGTAAATAAAATGACGGAAAACAGGTTTGTCGTTTCTGAAAAGGAAAGACCGCTGTTCTACGGGGCATTCAACGATGACGTAAATACTATCGGGGGATTCGCAAGCTGGGTACAGGACTGGGAATACCGGGAATGCCCGGAATGCGGAAAGAAAATGAAATATCTGGCGCAGATTCACTGGGACACCGTCGAAGACTGCGCGGAGGGAACGCTTTATATCGAAATCTGCCCGGACTGCCGGATTGTCACGATGTTTCATCAGCAGACCTGACAGAATGGCGAAAGATCATGACGTTTCAAAAAAACACGCGGCAGGATTCTAATGAAACTGCCGCGCGTTTCGTTTTACTCTGTTTTCCTGTAGATATAACAGCTTTTATGTTCCGATTGCGTTTCCTGTGTACAGTTGATAATACCGGCCCTTTTTCTCGATCAACTGATCGTGAGAACCGCGTTCAATAATACGCCCTTGTTCCAGAACCATGATACAGTCAGCATTTTTTACGGTAGACAGCCGGTGGGCAATTACAAAAGTAGTCCGGCCATCCATCAGGCTGTCCATTCCCTGCTGCACCAGAGCTTCTGTACGAGTGTCGATGGAGGAAGTCGCTTCGTCCAGAATCAGTACCGGAGGGTCGGCTACAGCGGCACGGGCAATGGCCAGCAGCTGTCTCTGTCCTTGTGAAAGGTTGGTTCCGTCACTTGTCAATACAGTCTGATAACCATCCGGCAGTCGACGGATAAAGCCGTCTGCATTAGCCAGTTTCGCTGCCGCAATACATTCTTCATCCGTTGCGTCCAGACGTCCATAGCGGATATTTTCCATTACTGTGCCGGTAAACAGATGAGTATCCTGAAGGACCACTCCCAGACTGCGGCGCAGATCGACCTTTCTGATCTCATCGATGTTGATTCCATCATAACGGATCTCGCCGTCTGTGATATCGTAGAACCTGTTTATGAGGTTCGTGATAGTGGTTTTCCCTGCTCCGGTAGAACCGACAAAGGCGATTTTCTGACCCGGTGCAGCATACATTTTGATGTTGTGAAGAACGACTTTATCCTTCTCATAACCGAAGTCCACGTCGTGGAAAGTGATTAGACCCTCCAGCTTCTTGTAGGTGACGGTTCCATCTTCCTTATACGAATGCTTCCAGGCCCAGACACCGGTATTCTCAGCGGTTTCGTTCAGCGAGCCATCGTCGTTTTCTTTTACATTGACCAGAGTTACATATCCGTCATCGTTTTCCGACTTTTCGTCCATCAGATCGAAGATACGACGGGCGCCGGCCATTGCCATAACGATACTGTTGAGCTGCTGGCTGATCATACTGACGGGCTGAGTGGAATTCTTATTCAGCGCCAGAAAGGAGACCAGTGTGCCTAGAGTCAGACCCAGATAACCGTTCAGAGCGAAGACGGCACCCACTACCGCACATAACACATAACTGACATTTCCTAAGTTTATATTGATAGGCATACTGATGTTGGAAAAGGTATTGGCCTTTTCTGCACTTTCCCGCAATTTTTCGTTCAATTTGCGAAATTGTTCCAGACTCTTTTCTTCATGGCAGAACACCTTGATCACTTTTTGTCCATTCATCATTTCCTCGATGTAACCGTTGACTGTTCCCAGATCTCTCTGTTGACGGGAAAAATAGAAAGAAGACTTTGCGGCAATCCGGGAAGTCGTAAAGAGCATTACAGCGATCACCGCCAGCGTGATGATCGTCAGCGGTACGTCCAGTATGAACATGCTGATAAAAGAAGTCAGAATGGTTACGCCGGAATTGATGACCTGAGGGATTCCCTGACTCATCAATTGTCGGAGGGTGTCAACGTCGTTCGTATAAACAGACATGATATCCCCGTGAGCGTGAGTATCAAAATACCGGATGGGCAGAGATTCCATATGCTGAAACAATTCTATGCGGAGATTGCGCATAGTTCCCTGACTGACATTGACCATGATCCGGTTGTAGGCATAAGCACAGAAGATCCCGATCCCGTAGGTGATTGCCACAGAAAACAGGGCAGCGGCCAAAGCGGAGTAGTCAGGGGCCTGCGTCTGCGTCAACGGAGCGATGTAATCGTCGATCAGACTTTGCATAAACAGGGTTCCGCGAAGAGTCGCCAGTGCGGAACCGAGAATGCACACGACTACTGCAATAAATGAGAACTTGTAATTTCTCAGCATATAACCCAGAACCTGTCCCATGGCATGGAGCTGTTGGCCTCTGCTCATTTTGCTATTTTTCTGTATCGTCATGCCTGAACACCTTCCTCTCCTTCCCGGACAGGGTGATCAAAATCGCCGCCGCCCTGAGTCTGCACTTCGTAAATCTCGCGGTAAATCTGATTGGTTTCCAGCAGATTTTCATGACTGTCAAATCCGTTGATTTTTCCGCCCTCCAAAACAAGTATGCGGTCTGCATCCTGCACGCTGGAAATACGCTGCGCCACGATAAGTTTCGTAGTTCCGGAGATTGTCTCTGACAAAGCGGTCCGGATCTTCGCATCGGTAGCCGTATCAACGGCACTGGTAGAATCGTCCAAAATCAAAATTTTCGGTTTTTTCAGCAGCGCGCGGGCAATGCAGAGCCGCTGTTTCTGACCACCGGAGACATTGCTGCCGCCCTGCTCAATCCAAGTGTTGTAACCGTCGGGAAGACGCCTGATAAATTCGTCGGCACAGGCCTGGCGGCATGCCTCGGCACACTCCTCCTCCGTGGCATCTTCCTTGCCCCAGCGAAGATTATCCAGAATCGTGCCGGAAAACAGAACATTTTTTTGCAGCACTACGGCCACCTGATCGCGCAGAGTCTCTGTATCATAAAAGCGCACGTCTTTTCCGCCGATGCAGACACTGCCGCTGTCCACATCATACAGGCGGCTGACGAGGCTGACCAGACTCGATTTGCCGCAGCCGGTTCCACCGATGATCCCGATGGTTTCACCGGAACGGATATGTAGATCGATATCTGTAAGTGTCCGTTCTCCATCGCCGTGTTTGTAGGAAAAGTTGACATGATTAAAGTCAATGCTGCCATCCGCAACGTTTTTCTCAGGCTCTTCCGGATCGGACATGTCCGGTACTTCATTCAGAACTTCTGCGACGCACCGGCCGCTGGCTGCACTCATAGTGATCATCACAAAAATCATGGAAAGCATCATAAGAGACATCAGGACACTCATCACATAACTGAACAGACTGGTCAGATTCCCGGTAGTAAGATCACCGGATACGATAAAATGTGCGCCGAACCAGGAAATCGCCAGAATACAGCCATAGACCACCGTCATCATCACCGGATTGTTTAAAGCCAGGATGCTCTCCGCTTTGACAAAAAGACCATAGAGATTTTCAGCCGCTTTCTGGAATTTTTCGTTTTCGTAATCTTCCCGTACAAACGCCTTTACTACGCGAATCGCAGACACATTTTCCTGCACACTGGCGTTCAGATCGTCATATTTGCGGAATACCCGGGTAAATACAGGAAGGGTGCGGGTCATAATAAAAATCAGCGCGACGGCAAGGATGAGGATAGCGGCAAGGAAAATCATACTCAACTTCACGCTGATGAGGAAACACATCAGCATACTGCAAACCATCATCAAAGGCGCCCGGACCGCAATACGAAGAATCATCTGATATGCATTCTGAATATTGGTTATATCGGTAGTCATGCGTGTGACAAGACCGGCAGTACTGTACTTGTCGATGTTAGAAAAAGCAAAGGACTGTACTTTTTCGTAAATACCGTCCCGTAAATTGCAGGCAAAGCCGGATGATGCCTTTGCCGCGTATCTCCCCGCCAGAACACCGAATGTCAGACTCAGAAATGCCATCACCAGCATGATACCGCCATAAAGATAAACTTGATGGATATTCCCCGCTTCAATACCTTTATCGATGATTGAAGCTGTGACGAAGGGGATCAGCACTTCCATCAGTACCTCGCCCGTCGTAAAGACCGGCGCAAGGATTGAAGCAGATCTGTATTGCTTCAATTGCGCCAATAGCGTTCTGATCATAATATCTCTACCTCCTGTTCCATATCATATGCTTTGAGGGTCAAAACAACCTGGTTTATACTGCGCTGGCTCTGTTTTCGTATTTGTTTCTACCGGGATGGTTGGGCTGTTTTTCTGCTGTTTACTGCCCGTTCAAATATTTTATTATAAGGATTTTTGGTTGAAAGTGAATTTAGAATATACTACTATTAGAAAGAAATCCTTACTAATAAAAGAGGTGATACAATGAATACCTTTCAGCTTTCCTGCTTCCTGGCAGTTTCAGAATATCTGAACTTCGCACAGGCAGCGCAGGCTCTGCACGTGACACATCCCGCGGTCAGCCAGCAGATCAAGTCTCTGGAAAAAGAATTGGGTGCCAGGCTGTTTGAGCGGACAACCCGTTCGGTCAGGCTCACAGAAGAGGGAAAAGTATTTTTGCCGGACGCCCAGCAGATCGTGATGCTCTCTGAACGCGCCACAAAGCGTTTCAGCAGCGGCTTTGGCAAACCTATTGAAACACTGGCAATCGGCTGTTACAGTTTTGCCTGCATGATACTCATATCTGATGCCCTGGAGCGGCTGCGGGGCATTCGTCCGGAACTTCATCCGCTCCTTCAGACAATACCATTCCGACACATTTACCAGCGATTAGAGAACGGGGATCTGGATGCAGTCGTGGGATTTCGGGAAGCGCCCGACACGAAGGTCAATGCTGTTTTCAGAGAATTTGCAAAAGCCTCTGTCGTTTGTGTCTGCGCTGAGAATCATCCGTTAGCTGTGAGGAAAGAAGTCTGTATGGCAGATCTGAAGAAAGAAAAACTCGTACTATTCATGCCTCCAAAAGGAATGCTCCCCATTATGCGACTGCAGGGGCAGCTGATGGAAAATCGTCCTCCTTCAGAATTCTATTTTTGTGAATCCGCAGAATCTATCGTAGTGCTGGTGATGGCGGGATATGGGATTTCTCTTTTGCCGGATTTTTTGGTTCCTGACACGTCAACCATCTGCAAAATTAAACTAAAAGATGCTGAACCGATGTCATTTGGAATTTACTATAAATCATTACAGGGAAAACCCGCGCTTAAAGCTTTTATTCAATGTGCAAAAGTAAATTTTGAACAGAAACGGATGGAAGAACAAGTTAACGGGTGATTACCTCATAGAGGAAAAAATATAGGGGGAAAAATGAGAAAAAAAATATCTGATCTCACCAGGATCAGCAAATATATGAGTCTGATTTTACGGCACAAGCCGGAGGTCATCGGAATAGAGCTGGACGCCCACGGCTGGGCAGATGTGGATGCGCTTTTGGAGGGCATCGGCAGAAAGTACGCCATCGACCGCGAAATTTTAGATGACATCGTCAGAAATGACGAAAAGCAGAGATATGCTTTCAATGAGGACAAGACGATGATCCGCGCCAATCAGGGCCATTCCGTTCAGGTGGATGTGGAACTGCCCGAGGCAGAGCCGCCGGAAATGCTGTATCACGGAACCGTTCTGCGGTTTGCTGACTCCATAGAAGCCCGGGGACTGCTTCCCGGAAACCGCTTGTATGTCCACCTGTCTTCTGACGTGAAAACAGCGGAAAAAGTAGGCAGCCGGCGCGGCAAACCCGTGATTTATCTGATCCGCGCCGGACAGATGAGCCGGGACGGTTTTACATTTTATCTGTCCGCCAATGGCGTGTGGCTGACAAATGAGGTTCCTGCCCGGTATCTGAAAAGGCTGGAGGATGAACACGAGTAGCATGACGGCAGCCTGTTTGCTGCATTGTGGAATATATGAATCCACATTACTTAATCGTTTAAAAAGTTAAATAAGCAGAACAGATTGAGGGGCGAAGTATACCCTCACCGGAGCAGAATATGAGAGCAGCAAGACTTTATGAATTAGTAAATCAGTATCATGTGGGAACGGACCTGTCCTGTGCCGAAGCCATGTTTCAGGCCTGCAATGAGTACTACAATCTGAATCTGAAAGAGGAAACACGGAAGATGTTTTCGGTGATGGGACTGGGGATGCAGACGGAGTATTCCTGCTGCGGAGCCTTTACCGTTGCGGTGGGGATCATAGGACTGATGACGGCTCGGGAAGGACAGACGGACGCGGACAATATGGAAGGATACCAGATGATCTC
>JAHZHA010000009.1:0-23199 GCA_019420525.1 Bacillota bacterium | reverse complement strand
CTTCACTGACGAATTTTATGATGGAATCGTTGGGAACACTCCAGTGTATAGAATTACAGAGTCAGAAAATCGCAGGATATGAAAATCCCTGCCATGCGATCGTAGAGGTGGTGGCAAGAGCGCTGGAAGAAATACTGCCGCCGCGGGATCTGGGGTATCTTTTTCAAGACAGGTCTTCGCTGTCGTAAAAACCATTCCGCAATAAGAAATCAATGACGATATAAAACCGTTCGGCATCCGGCTGAACGGTTTTTTTGATAGGTATTTGATGCACGTATGGAAAATTCTCGCCCGTTCTCCGGGATTCGAATTTTCAGTCCTGACATGCGGTCCGATACATGACCGTCCGACCGGTCAGGTAAAAAATATATATTGTAAAAATATTGACATTTCAGTTTTACGAATGTAGAATTAAAATATAATCTACAACTGTAAAACAGCCTGCCGAAAAGCACACAGACGACAGGGCCGATGACGGGCAGGCGGGATAAATCAGGAAAGAAAGGCGGAAACGATGGAACTTTTTGATATGGCCTCTTTTGTGTCGAAATATCTGATACAGGCAAATATGATTTTAACCTCTTGCATTCTCGTCGTTTTCGCGGTGCGTTTTCTGGTCAGAAAGTATTCCAGGATATTTTCGTACGGCGCCTGGGGAATCGTGTGCTTCGGACTGGTGTACTTTTTCGTTTCTCCTCTGCAGCTTCCGCTCCGTGCGGCATATTCTTTTCTTTCCGGCAAATCCGGTCAGAAGGATACATCCCTGGCTGCAGATACCGCAGGAACTCAGACGTCCCCGGACGGCGCGGCGGCTGTAAATGATTTATCCGCATCGCCTGCAGTTCCGGAGGGTGGCGAGACGGCCGGACACGGTTTGACGGATAAAATTGCAGCGATTTCGCCGGATTTCCTGCAGATACCGCATCCGGAGGGATGGCTGAGAGAAGACCGCTCCGCTCAGATATTATTCTGCGTCTGGTTTGCCGGAGCATTGATTCTTCTGATTCATTTTCTTTCTTCATATATCCGCGTAAAACGCACGACACGATTTGCGATAAAATTGCGGGAAAACATCTTTGAACTGGACGGTTATATGACGCCGTTTGTATTTGGCGTTTTTCATGCGAAAATATATATTCCTTACGGTCTGAAAGAAGAAGAGATCTCTCTGATTGTGACTCACGAACAGTGTCATATCAGATACAGGCATCATATCGTCCTTCTGCTGGCAAAACTGATCCGGATTCTCTTCTGGGCAAACCCCTTTGTCTGGATCGCTTACCGGAAGCTGAGTCTCGATATGGAAATGCTTTGCGATGAGCATGCCACAAAAAAACTGGGCATTTCCGAAAAGAAGGAGTACTCTTTGCTCCTTGCACAGATGGCTTCAAAAGGAAAAATAATCGATGCTGTCTATTTTTCATCGAGAGCTTCCGTATTGAAAAAGAGGGTTAAAAATATTCTGGAAAATAAAAAAGGAAATATCATACTTCCTGTCGGGATTCTGATATCCTGTCTCATTGTCGTAGCTGCAGGTACCGGAGCGTATGCGGCGGCAAACGGCAATCCGTTATGGAATAATGAAGATGGGGAAACCCCCGGCGTGACGGCGTCAGAGATGAGAAACTGGTTTGGCACTTCCATCGCCAAAATAATGAGCGACGAACAGGTGGAATCTCTGGCTCAGCAGCTGCTGACGGTGATAGGCGACAGCCAAACGGCAGACGGAGTGACCGTCACACTGGATGCCGCCATGCGGGATGAGGAAAGCATTCTCCTGTCCTTTACGGTGGAGGGTGACAGCAGACTCACTCCGTCCGCAGGTCGGCTGGAACTGGAAAAGTCGGGCATGTACCCCTATTTGACGAAAGAAGAACTGAAAAAAATTCTGCCGGACGTCAGCGACCAGGAGATCGAAGAATATCTGGCCTATATGAAAGAGCAGCAGGAGAGCGGAGACTATTTCCTCAAGGGTTACCAGGAACTCACCGCCTTTGAAGGGGAAGACGGCAGCCAGCACATGCTGATGCAGCTGGATACTTCTTCGGATGTGGAGATATTTGACGTACATCTGCAGGACTTCGGCGGGATTCCGGGGCCCTTTGACTTCCGCATCACGGTACCGGTAAAGGGAGAGCCTCTCGTATATACCGGATCGATTCCGTTTATGGCAGCCGGAAATGTAGAAATGACGCTGACGAAAGTGACCGTACGGCCGATGAGCGGCGTTTCCGCGGAGCTGGTTCTGAGCGACAGCACCGGTACCCTGCCGGAGAATGATCAGGAATTCAATGAATCGATAACCGTGGACATGGTCCGCTGGAACGGCATGGAAGCGGGAAATTCGTCGACAGCCAGGTACACAGAGGGAAATACTGTCGCGACGACCATGAGGAATTATGCCGGCAAGGCTATTACGCCGGAAGACGTCACAGCGGTAAAAATCGGCAGCCGGTGGATCGAACTGGATCAGATGACGCCTGCCGGAGACAGCAGTGCGGCAGAGTAAAAAATATGGAGCAGGAAAAAGGCGAAAACAGAGCGTATATAGAGCGCGTATCGCGTATATGGATTTTCAAGACTGGCGGCGCGGAATGCACTGCGGGAAAGGAGGGTATGGAGATGTTAGAGCGGATGAAAAGACGGATGCAGAGATTATTTACGAGAAAGAGACCGGTGCTGTCGTCGGCAATTCTCACGCTGTGCTTTCTGCTGACGGTGGTTCTGCTGACGTCGGGCTGCAGTACTGATCAGGAGCAGGGCAGCAGCTCCGGCGGAAAAGATTCCGAGGTGACGGCAGCCGACATGAGGGGCTGGTTTGGCACTTCCATCGCCAAAATAATGAGCGACGAACAGGTGGAATCTCTGGCTCAGCAGCTGCTGACGGTGATAGGCGACAGCCAAACGGCAGACGGAGTGACCGTCACACTGGATGCCGCCATGCGGGATGAGGAAAGCATTCTCCTGTCCTTTACGGTGGAGGGTGACAGCAGACTCACTCCGTCCGCAGGTCGGCTGGAACTGGAAAAGTCGGGCATGTACCCCTATTTGACGAAAGAAGAACTGAAAAAAATTCTGCCGGACGTCAGCGACCAGGAGATCGAAGAATATCTGGCCTATATGAAAGAGCAGCAGGAGAGCGGAGACTATTTCCTCAAGGGTTACCAGGAACTCACCGCCTTTGAAGGGGAAGACGGCAGCCAGCACATGCTGATGCAGCTGGATACTTCTTCGGATGTGGAGATATTTGACGTACATCTGCAGGACTTCGGCGGGATTCCGGGGCCCTTTGACTTCCGCATCACGGTACCGGTAAAGGGAGAGCCTCTCGTATATACCGGATCGATTCCGTTTATGGCAGCCGGAAATGTAGAAATGACGCTGACGAAAGTGACCGTACGGCCGATGAGCGGCGTTTCCGCGGAGCTGGTTCTGAGCGACAGCACCGGTACCCTGCCGGAGAATGATCAGGAATTCAATGAATCGATAACCGTGGACATGGTCCGCTGGAACGGCATGGAAGCGGGAAATTCGTCGACAGCCAGGCACACAGAGGGAAATACGGTCGCGACGACTATGAAGGATTACGCCGGCAAAGCCATTACGCCGGAAGACGTCACAGCGGTAAAAATCGGCAGTCAGTGGATCGAACCGGATCAGATGACACCTGGGGCGAAGGAGTGAAAAAATGCCGGCAAAAAGAAGCGGAAGATGCAGATGACGACAGGGTGAAAGGAGCGTTATTGAAATGAAAAAGAAAAGAAGTATGAAAAAAGTGCTGGCTATTTTTATCCTTCAGACAATATTTTTAATGGTCACTGCGCATTTTAATGAAATCGCGATCTTGGCCGCAAATGAAGCACCTGATCATACGCAGTATGTAAAGGCGATTACATTAAGGCAGCTGATGATGCTTATCTCCTGTATTTCTGTCGGAGTCAGTTCCGTTTTCATATTTAAAATGCGGCCGCCGCTGCGGAAAAGCTGAAAATCACGAAGAAAACGAATCTGGAAAGTGAAAAACGTTCGGCCCGTAACAACGGGCCGAACATCTGCATGTGTGCGCCTGGAAGAATATAATATCGGGGAATTTTCAAATCAGATTTAAAAGTCATTGACAACGGACATCAGTTGTTGATATATTATTCCAAAGCTATTCTACAATAGTAAAATAAAAAGAAGAGGTGATAGAAGAATGAAATTTCTTTTAAGCAATACCGATTACCGTTTCATGATGATTCTATGGGAGAAACAGCCGGTGGGATCGGGCATTCTCGCCGAGTTATGCCGGGAGCAGTTCGGATGGAAAAAATCTACGACCTATACGGTGATCAAGCGCCTGATCGACAAGGGCTACGTGAAAAATGAAAACGCTGTCGTGACGGCTACGATCTCAAAAGAAGACTGTCAGCGTGAGGAGGCTCAGGCTTTCATCGACCGGGCGTTTTCCGGCTCGCTTCCCGATTTTTTAGCGACATTTCTCGGCAATTTTACCATCAGCGACAAAGAGGAAGATGAAATACGGGAGATTATAGATCAGTATGCCAGAAAGCACGCAGATGACGGAGAAGATGACAGATAGCGGGCAGATTAAGAAAGAAAGGCTGAAACGATGGAACTTCTCCATATGACCTCTTTTGTAACGAAATATCTGATACAGGCAAATATCATTTTGACTTTTTGCATCCTCGTCGTTTTGGCGGTGCGATTTCTGATCCGAAGATATGCCAGGATATTTTCCTACTTCGCATGGGGAATCGTATGCTTCGGACTGGTGTATTTTTTCGTTTCTCCGCTCCAGTTTCCGCTCCATGCGGTATATTCCTTCTTATCCGGAAAATCCGGGCAGAATGAGACAGCAACGGCCGGAGATGCCGTAGTAACTCAGACGTTTCCGGACGGGACGGCGGCTGTGAATGATTTATCGGCACCGCCTGCAGTTTCGGATGGCAGGGCGATGGCCGGAACCGGTTTACCGGATAAAATTGCAGCGATATCGCCGGATTTTCTGCAGATACCGCATCCGGAGGAATGGATGAGAGATGTCCACTTTACCCGGATACTTTTTGGAGTCTGGCTTGCCGGAATCTTGATTTTTCTGATCCACTTCCTGTATTCATATATCCGCGTAAAACGCACGACACGATTTGCGATAAAATTGAACGATGCCATATCCGATACAGGCATCATATCGTTCTTCTGCTGGCAAAACTGATACGGATTCTGTTCTGGATGAATCCCTTTGTCTGGATGGCCTATCAGAAACTGAGCCTCGATATGGAGCTGTTTTGCGACGAACATGCCACAAAAAAACTCAGTATTTCTGAAAAGAGAGCCTATTCCATATTGCTTGCACAGATGGCTTCCAAGGGAAGAATAATCGATGCTGTCTATTTTTCATCGAGAGCTTCCGTATTGAAGAAGCGGGTAACAAATATTCTGGAAAGCAAAAAAAGGAATCTCGTATTTCCTGTCTGTCTTTTGATATCGTGTCTTATCGTCGTAGCTGCAGGCACCGGAGCGTATGCGACGGCAAATGATAATTCGTTATGGAATAGCGGAGACAGTGATAAGAACGGAGATGCGAATCAGGCGGTGATTAGTCAGGAAGATCTGGATCAGAGGCTGACGGCGCTTGGATTACAGGATTCCGGAATGAATATCGTGATTCTCGATGAAGCAGGAAATATATTAGCTCAAAAGGGAAACATCGATGAAAAAGTGACTCCCGGTTCTGCAGCCGTACCGGTGATTGCCGCCGATATCCTGGCGGGCGGTGAAGTAACGTATGATTCTATAGTCAAGGGGAACTCTATTTTATGTTTCAATGAGAATGGTGAACAGGAAACTTATTCAAACTGGAAAGAGGAACCGGAAGAAATAATCTTTAAACAGGCACTAAAAGAAAGTTCGCAGATCGGTCTGATTTCTGCCGCTTTAAACACAGACATATCGAGTCTCGAAAATACGTTGGAAAAACAGGGATTTGTGAATTTTGATCCCGCCAGTGAAAGCAGCATCGCATCCTGTGTATCTGGACAGGATATGAAAATCTCGGTACATCATCTGGCGGATGCATATTGCTCCATTTTCATGAGAGAAGAAAATTCACAGCTCAGGCAGCTGATGAAGTATGATTTACAGCAGAGATCGGAAGATTATGTCGATGATGCTGATATGTCGGGATCTTACGGTATAGGATTTGAAGTGGTTTCCGGTGACCCGTCGATTCCCGGTGCTATTGTACAGCTGTCTGCAACAGCCGTTTTTGCAGGTGATTGTTATTTGGATGACCAGAGGGTTATTATTGCTATAAGTCGATACTATGAAGATATAAGCAAGGAAGATCCTTCAGGCAGCTATTTGATGTCAGTAGCGAATGCCCTTTTGATTTCTGAAGAATGAATAGGAAAATCTGCAGGAACGTTTCAGAGAGAATGCCGAAAAAGCCTGTGAATTGTTATCTCAGCTTGAGGAAAGAATCCAAACGGGATAATTTAGTAGTCTGGAGTCAGTTGGTCGTTCAACTGGCTCCAATTTACTTTAAGAAGCGTTTATGAGAATGATCCAATGAATGTCATCGCAAACATTAAGACAAAGATAAAGCTTTAGCCGAGACGGAATATACCGGAGTTCTTCCCGGATATATTCGCCTCCAATCACGGTAAATCTGCCGTGGCACTGTTTGCAGATAACTGTCCAGATCTTTTTTCGATTCATCATGTTGGTATTTGAGCATAATTATGATAAAATAACTACAAGGAGGGCAATGACGATGAAGATGATTCGACCGGTTTCTGATTTGAGAAATAATTTTGCCGATATTTCAAAGACTGTGCATGAAACGGCTCAACCTGTTTTTTTGACAAAAAATGGATACGGTGATATGGTTGTCCTGAGCATAGAGGCGTTTGAAAATTTGCAGTTTGAGAGTGAAGTGTATTTCAAGCTGCAGGAAGCGGAAAGAGAGGCTGAACTGACAGGTCAACGCTATTCCTCGAAGGATGTGCTGAAGGCAATGAAAGATGCTATCGGAGGAAAATAGGTGTATCGATTAGAGTATTTGCCTGCCGCCAGAAAAGACATGATTGAAATTGTGCAGTATATCAGCACAATACTGCAAAGACCGGATGCGGCAGATCGCTTGGCGACAGAATTGGTAGACGCGGTGGAAAGTGTGAGTGCGTTTCCGTATGCAGCTTCAGCCTATCATCCCATTCGGCCATTGAAGCGTGAATACCGAAAGATTCCAGTGAAAAACTATCTGATATTTTTTTGGGTAGATGAGGAGAAAAAACTGTTGACCGTTGCTCGTGTAGTATATGCAAGACGAGATTATGATCGGTTACTAAAGTGATCGCATGCCGTCCGTAGGGAGATGTCTCCCCACAGGCGGCTTTTTGTGATACTCATATTGCGAGATTATACATCACAGGGGATCTTAATATGTATCCATAAGAAACGATACAGTAAAATCTTGGTGCTGTAGACACAGGGGCACGCATGCCCCCGTAAATTCTTTTTGCTTTCATTTTGACAAATCGACTGGAAGTCGATGATACTGATATGTCGGGATCTTACGGTACAGGATTTGAAGAAGTATAGAACAGTATTTTAACAAATTTTATAGGGGAATTATAATGGAAAAGAAATATATAAAGAAAAGAAATATATAAAGAAAAGAAATATAATGATATTATTTTTAGCGATCATCGTCGTCATAGGTATCCTTTGTAAAGTATTTCTTTTTCGCACAGTGCCATTGTTTGAGAATCCGGATGATATGACGGTGCATGTGGTTCAAGCTAAGACAGAGAATATTCAGAAACTGGAAGAGCACGCAATGAATGAATCACAGAAAGAGAAGCTACTGGAATATTTCTCGAAATGCAAAAAGCAAAGAACATTGGATATCGATAACGGGAAATGGAGCGTTGAAGAGGTTGACATATATATGTATTTATCCGATGCCAGGCAACATGAATCATACATTGTCAGATTAGGTAAGTCGAATATTATTTTTAATACAAATGATTCTATTATCTATAAAATTTGCGATGGAGATACCGTTAATGCTGATATAAAAGAGATCATCTATTCATAGTTGTATGCCTGCATCGATTCAGCGAATGCTATTGAGAAAGTCCCTGAAATAGTCAGTATGAAAGTTTTTTCATAAATAAACGATAGAAAGAGTTCTTCCATGATAAAGTTTAAAATCATAGAAGGACTCTTTTTTATGTCAAAACAGAAGAAATTCGTTAACATGATTTTGCACAGCCTTTCTGAAATAAGGAAAAGCAAAATTGTGTAGTAAAACGCTTGACATGTACATTCTACTCATGTAGAATAAAATCAGTTCTACAGATATAGAATCGGTGCAAAAACACAGAAAGGGGGAGAGAACTTTATGATGCAGAGGAGAACAGGAAAAAGATTTCTCAGCGTATTGCTGACCGGCGGTCTGCTCTTCGGAATGCTGCCTGCCGCAGCGTTTGCGGACGGAGAACAGGGGATTTCTTTTAACGACGTGAAAGAGGCAGACTGGTTTTATGATTCCGTTCAGTACGTCTGTGAGAATGAGATGATGAGCGGTACCGGAGATACCGTATTTTCTCCCGATGCTGCCACTACCCGGGGGATACTCGTCACGATTCTGTACCGCATGGAAGGCAGTCCTGCCGTCGACGGTGACATGAAGTTTACCGACGTTTCAGCGGACCGGTATTATGCAGCTGCCGCCGCATGGGCCAGTGAAAACAACATCGTAAACGGCTACGGAAACGGCGCCTTCGGGCCGGAGGATCCCGTTACCAGAGAACAGATGGCGGCCATTCTGTACCGCTATGCGCAGTTTAAAATCTATGATATCGCGGCCACAGGAAATCTCGCAGGATTTTCCGATGCCGGAGATGTCAGCGTCTATGCGGTGAATCCTGTGAAATGGGCCGTAGGAAACGGACTGATTTCAGGAATGGAAAACGGCACGCTGGCACCCGGTAAGAATGCGACACGGGCGCAGACTGCTGAGATTCTGATGCGCTTCCGTGAAAAGATCGCATCGTCTGGTCCGTCTGAACCGGCCGTCTCGTCCGGCTCCGTCGTCTATGAAAACAGGGATCTTGGATTTGCCATAGAATTCCCGGATACATGGGAAAACAGATACAGCGTGGAAGCGAACCCGGAGAATCCGTCCGGCATCGTTGTCTGCACGGAATGGGGCGGAATCCTCTGCTTTCTATCCAAAAGAGATGCAAAAGAATGGGAGGAAAGTGTAAAGAATGACCTGATTGTCGGGGCGTACAGAGTTCTGGGAGAAAGCGGTGACTCTGTCTATGTCATGTATTTCGCCAGCGACGTCAATTATCAGGGAGAAGAACAGACGAAAATATATTGGGAAATGACGGAAGATCTCTATCACGTGGGATTCGAAATTTTATAGCGGAAAAAACGCAATTTGAAACATTTTTCAAGGAGGGGAATTCAGTTATGAAAAGAATGAAAAAGCGTTTCGTTTTTCCGGCAGCGGTGCTGGCGGTATTTCTGTTCTGCAGCACGGTGCCCGTATCGGCGCAGGCGGCGGAGCCAACTCAGCCGGACTGTTCTTCCTGGGCGGTGGAAGAAGTCAGTGAAGCCATTGCGAAAGGGCTCGTTCCGGAACATCTTCAGAAAGATTATCTGAAACCGGTTACGCGCGGAGAAGTGGCGGAACTGACGGCATATTACGAGCTGTGGCACGAGCCGGAAGGTTCCACACTTGACGATCTGTGGGCCAGAAAAGATGCCCTGTACGACAAATGGAGAGAAGAAAATGAACCCGGCAGCAGCAGCTACGCTCATTACAGGTTCTACCAGGAGGATGTATTTTCCGATACGAATGAAGAACTCTATAACCGGATGTATCAGTTTCATTACATCAACGGCTATCCGGACGGTACTTTCCGGCCGGAAGGAAATGTGAAACGGGGAGAGGCCGCTGTGATATTCTGGAGTGCGATGGAACCGCATATGGGTGGTCATATGTATCCCGTATCCTGGTATACGCGGGCGATCGACAAATTCGATGATATAGACAAAAATTTCACTCCATGGTATGAAAGATCGATTGCATGGATGTGGTGCTGTGACTGTATCAAAGGACTCAGCGATACGATCTACGGAGCCGAGTATCCGATGACGAGAGAACAGGCTATCATCACCGTTTTGCGTATGTCAAAAAATGAGAATTATTTTTAAGAAGAATGATAAACAGATCAGAATTTGCGAAATTATCATGAATGATGAGATCATCTGACAGGAACCGGAGCAGATGCCGGTCTGAGAGAGAATATTCTGCAGTTTGAGCTTTGCAGGGTATTCTCTCTTTTTTTATGTTATAATACATATAAATACTATTTTTTAATTTTGTACTTTATATGAGGTGGTGACGGTTTTGGCACGAAAAGCGTATTCTGATGAGGAGCGGGAACAGGTAAGAGAAGCTCTGCTGGCCGCGGTAATCCAATGTATTGCGGACAGAGGGCTGGTCCACAGCAGCATCGATACTCTGTGCAGAAAAGTAGGGATCTCCAAGACCTTCTTTTACAGCTTTTTTTCCTCTAAGGAAGAACTGGTCTTCCAGGCTCTTCGCCATCAGCAGCCTATGCTGTTGTCCTACGCACAGAGCCTGATGGATGACCCTGACCTCACCTGGAGAGAAGGCGTCAAAACTTTTCTGACAAACTGCTGCTACGGGGAAAAAACGGGCGTGGCGGTACTGTCCATCGAAGAAGAACAGCAGGTGTACCGGTGTCTTTCGGAAGAGAATTTTCAAGCCTTCCGGCGGGATCAGGTTGCCTTCTATGAAAAACTGCTGGCCGTCTTCGGCCTTCCGGCGGGAAGCGTCGATCCCCGGCTTTTCGGAAACCTGGCTCTTGCAATGATGATGGTCTATAAAGCTGTCCCGGAAACCATGCCGTTTCTCTTTCCGGAAGCCGCGGAGGACATGGTGGAGTTCCAGGTCAACGCGCTGGTCAATGAACTGGAACGGGCGAAAGAAGACGCCGGGATCGCGGCAGTTCCTGAAAGGATCTAACGGGGGATGCAGCGATGTTTGAAGAAGCCATCAGGGAACGGGACTGGTAGCGACAATAGTGATACGGACGCGGACCGGTGCGTGAAAACTGTCCTTCGTCGTCCGCAGGATACTTTTCCAGTTATTTACAGAAAAACAAAAGGAGACACTGATATGGAATTATTGAAACAGTGCCAGATGTGGTTTGAAGAAAATGAAATTCAGCAGGTTATCGATGCCCTGGAAGCCGTTCCGGCCGGAGAACGCACGCCGGAACTGGACAGCGAGCTGGCCAAGGCATATATTGCTGCTGCGGATATCGGGGAGAGACAGCTTTATGAGAAAGCTATGGAACTTCTGAAACCTCATGAGGAATATTTCGCCAAAGATCACTGCTGGAATTACCGGATCGCCTGCGCATATTATTACCTGGACCAGGAAGGACCGGCTCTGCGCTACTTTGAAAAGGCACTGGAAGCCCGTCCCGGCGATGAGGACACCCTGGAATACATCGACGATTGCCGCAACCGCCTGGCCTTGCCCCGGTTTGAAAAGAACTTCCGGGAAAAGACCCGGGAAGCCTGGGCAGCCTTTTCACAGGCTGAGGCGGAGCTGCGTCAGATTATGGACGCCGACAAAACAACGCACCGGCGCGGCGAGGAGCTCATCGGCAAATGCGGCGATGCACTCAAAACCGCCTTACCAGATGCTTCTTTCGAGCTGGGCTTCAACGGACAAAAATATGAACTGATCCTGAGCCCGGAAGGACTCCGTTCCCGCCTGTTTCCGCTGGTGTACTTCCAGAGTCAGGCTCCGGAACCGGTGCTGGAACACTGGAACATCCGGGTAGGCCGCCAGCCTTCCAGGGAATTTGAACTCCGGGCGGGAGACATCCGGGTGCGGGCCGCAGATGTACAGACATGGGCAGAAAAGACGGAAGGCCAACAGGTACAACTGGCTTTTTACTGCGAAAAACTGACGCCGCTGCTGAAGAACGATCCGGACCGGGTCTGGTGGGCGATCTCCCTGCTGCTGGATCAGGTCATAGGAGAGATTTCCGCCATAGCGTCTGTTGCCGGTTTCGATGTCTTGACGGAATCGGAAGACGAACCGGCCACGCTCCTTTCTGATCTGCCGGAGCTGCTTCAGAGTATGGGAATAACCCGGTGGCGTGATGGCAGCGATTATCTGGAGAACAGCTACCTTGCTTACGAACTGGAACCGGTAGAAGATCCGGAAGCTGACTGGCGTCTGGATGTCTATGCCGGAGCCTGCCGTCTCCCGGTCATCATCAATGACTACCTGGCTGCTCAGAGCGATACGATGGACGAGTATCACAGAAACGGCATCACAGCCGGATTCTTCGCGTATCCCCTTTCCGATTTCACCGGTGGGGAGCGGGGCAGAGACATTCTAGACTTCCGGGATGCGCTGGAAGAAGCGATTCAGGAAAAAGCGGGAAGCGAAGCCGTGACATTCCTGGGCGGTGCCACCGGACTGTACCACGGATATCTCGATTTCATCGCCTGGGATCTGCCTGCAGTTCTGCAGGCGGCCCGGGAATTCTTTGAGGCAAGCGGCCTTTCTTATGCGCACTTTCATACCTTCCGCCGGGACGTGGGCGGCGTCCCGCTGCTGGATGAGGAGGAAACAGAACCGGATATCCATGAGGAGACCGGCTCGCTGCTCTCGGCAGAAGACATCGAAACGCTGGAATCCTTTATGGAAGGAAATTCCGGCTACTATGGAAAAATGCTCCGGTGGCTGGACGATTTCATCAAAGCAGGCGTGGAAAATGGAAGATTTACGGAAAAACAGGCCCGTCAGGACTTACAGATTGCACTCTGGTACGGCTTCGCCTGCATCAATCTCGATGAATATATCTGTTATTACCGCGCCGCGGAGTGGATGAAGGATTCAGAAAGAAATGCCGGAGGCTGCGCTACGTGGTATTATCGGTATTCGGTGGCCCTGATGTACTGCGGCAGGCTGGAAGAAGCGCTGGAATATGCGGAGCAGGGTGCCCGGCAGGAGCCGGATTACCCCTGGGTCTGGCTGCAATTGGGCAAGCTGCGGTCACACTTCGGCGATACCGCAGGTGCGCTGGATGCCGTAAGGCAGGGACTGACGCTGGAACCTGGAGATTATGAATTCCTGACCCTGAAAAAAGAAATCGAAGCCGGCGAACCTCTGGAGCGTATGGAATACCACTGGATCGATCCTGGCGCCGACCAGACCCTGCAGCAGGGACTCGATGATGACGCGGACGATAAAAAGTGCGCCATCTCCTGTATCACGGTGGACCCGGAAGGTCTGGAACGCTTCCGGGAAATCTTCGGCCCGAAACCGGAACAATATACAACTGACGGGCCTTTTACACAATTCCCTTATCGGATAAAGGAACGCACCGTAGATCTCGTATTTCAGATGAATAAAGCCGGAATGTCCAGGCTGGACAAAGACTGGCTGATGCAGCTGAAAGACAGGATGCAGAGCGGTCAGTGGCTGGAGCGGAATCTCCCGGACGGCAGAGCGGGCGTTCTGGACACGGTGATGGTGGGACTGGATTATCATATGGATCTGCTCTACAAGTTGAACGATGCAGACGGATATTTTCAGATTTTCATCCGTCCGGACGGAACCGAAGTGGAAGATGCCATCTGGTCCTCAGCACAAGACGGCGAACCCGAGCTTTATACCGGAGAGGAAATGTCTGCGGTAGAAGAGCACATCAAAAGAACATTCGGAGAATTCGACCATGTCTTTCACGAATTGGTTTCTCCCGACATCCATGTGGACATCTGTATCGTTCCGCCTTCCGTGGAGCGGGACTACTACACTCTGGTGACCATGGGAATGGGAGCCCACCGGATGAACGTGCCGGAGGAGCTGGCGGAATACAGGCTGGAACGGGCGGAACTGGCCATTGCTCTGCCTTCTGACTGGAAACTGGATGAAGAATCCATGAAGGACGATCAGTGGTACTGGCCGTTCCGTCTGCTGAAAGACCTGGCCCGTCTGCCTATCGCCAACGATACCTGGCTGGGCTTCGGTCATACCATGGATAATCAAGAAGTATTCGCGAAAAATACGGAGTTGTGCGGCGCTATTCTCGTCAGTCTCCAGAATACCGACGAGGCCGGAAATGTCTGCATCCTGCCGGGAGGCGAAGAGGTAAACTTCTATCAGGTGATCCCTCTGTACCGGGATGAGCTGGAGTATAAACTGGAGCATGACGCGGAAGCCCTGCTGGACAAAATGGCAGACATCAGCTTCGTGGTACAGCCTGACCGCTGATGGGAAACGGGTCAGGCCATTGCACCGCTTTGCGGATGTCAGAGAACGAGAATTGTTTTTAAGGCGGTAAACGGGGAGGAATCAGTATGAGCAACGAAAAAGTATATGGTATGCGCTTCGGGAAAATCTATCCGCTTCTGGTAAACAAAGCGGAGAAAAAGGGACGCACTCCGGAAGAAGTGAAACAGGTGATCACCTGGCTGACGGGATACACCCCGGAAGAAATCGAAAAAGCTGCGGAAAGCGATCTGACATACGGCGATTTTTTCCTCAATGCCCCGCAGCTGAATCCTAAACGGAAGCTGATTACCGGTGTTGTATGCGGCGTGCGCGTAGAAAATATCGAAGAACCGCTGATGCAGGAAATCCGGTATCTGGACAAACTCATCGACGAACTTGCCAGAGGAAAGGCGATGGAAAAGATACTGCGTGATGAAAAGTGACAGATAGAATAACGGGGAAGAGTCGCTGCCGCGGGTGCTGCATCTGATCTGCAGCACCCGGCAAAGCTGACTCACCCGACAAAGAGAGAATTCTCTGCAGACAGAGCCTGGCAGGGTATTCTCTCTTTTCTGTGTTTCGGGGCGGGTGCCGGGGATAGGAGAAGTTGAAAATTCTGTATAAAAGGAGTTCGTGAAATATAAAATTTCGACAGAAATTGCAAAAAAAGTGTAACAATGCAATCGGATTTACAGTCAATTAATCGGGGTAGTACGGCTGCGTATTCTGGAGCCCGCGGCGCATCTTTACATCAAAAAAGACAGTAATATATAATCACTGAACATTTTATATATAATTCTGCTATAATAATGTATAAGAAGGAGGTGCATAATATGCCGCAGATCAGACCGATTACGGACCTTAGAAACACCACGGAAATTTCTGAGCTTTGTCATGCAAAGCGCGAACCGGTTTTTATTACAAAAAACGGCTACGGTGATTTAGTGGTTATGAGTATTGAAACCTATGAAGAAATGTTAGAAACAGTGAGGACAGATACAGCGATCAGCGAGGCGGAACAGGAATATGCCGCAAACGACGTTTTACTCGATGCCAGGGAGAGTCTTTCCTCTTTACGGAGAAAACATTTTGGATAAATACGTTGTAAAGCTTTATACCCGTGCTCACAGAGATTTAGATAATATTTATGCCTATATTTCCGAAGTTCTTTCAGAACCCGGTACAGCTTTAAACATGGTTGATGAACTGGAGAGTGCGATTTTGAGCCTTGAGCAGTTGCCGGAACGTGGCGCAATCCGCCGTGTCGGTGCGTATGCAAATGGAAGTTACCGCCAATTATTTATCAAAAATTATTGCATTATATATCGTTTGCTAAAAGAAAGAAAAGAAGTGCATATTGTTACAATACGGTATATGCCGAGCAATTTCTAATATTAAATTAAAAGGGTCGTTTGTATGAGCTTGATAAAAATCACTCCGCAAACGGCTCAATTACTGTAACGGCAGAAATCAGGCGAGGAGCTGTGGAAAAACCACGATCCTGTGAGTGCTCAATTAGAGCTTCGGAATTCAGGTGATTTAATCTATCGGATCGGAAGACAGGTATTTTAGAAATTTCTGGTCAATAAACGGCACACGCATCGCAGAAAAAATAAACCATAAGAAAAAATCATTTCAAACCAGTGCCGCAACACGATGTAATTCAATCGTTCACTCATTATTACATAAAAATGTGATAAATAGACGTTAATTATATATAATTATGTGATTTTAATTGTATTTATTCCGATATCTACATATAATAAAAATGTGATCTGCAAACACTAAAATTGAAATGAAAGTGTGAGGGGGGACGCATATGGAACGATTGATTTTGAAAAATCTGTTGGACTGGAAGAATTCACCTTACCGTAAACCGCTGATTCTGAAGGGTGTGCGGCAAGTCGGCAAGACCTGGATTCTGAAAGAGTTCGGCAGACGCTATTATGAAAATACCGCCTATTTTAACTTCGATGAAAATGAAGAATATAAGCAGTTCTTTGAGACGACAAAAGACGTAGAGCGGATTTTGCAGAATCTGATGATGGCAGGCAGCCAGAAAATTATGCCGGAAAAGACTCTTATCATTTTTGACGAGGTACAGGACTGTCCACAGGTCATCAACTCGATGAAATATTTCTGTGAGAATGCACCGCAGTATCACATTGCCTGCGCCGGCTCTCTTCTGGGTATTGCGTTGGCAAAACCATCTTCTTTTCCGGTGGGCAAGGTCAACTTCATGCAGATTGATCCCATGACATTTACAGAGTTCCTGCTGGCCAACGGAGACGAGAATCTGGCGAAATATCTGGAAACGCTGGACGTCATTGCTCCGATTCCGGATGCCTTTTTCAACCCTCTGTATGAAAAGCTCAAAATGTATTTTGTGACCGGAGGAATGCCGGAACCCGTGAAGATGTGGACCGAGGCACGGGACGTGACAGCCATGCAGGAATCTCTGTCCGGAATCATCGGCGCCTATGAGCGGGATTTTGCCAAACATCCCAATGTCAAAGAGTTTCCGAAAATTTCGCTGGTATGGAAATCCGTGCCGTCCCAGCTGGCAAGAGAAAACAAAAAGTTCCTGTATAAAGTCGTCAAAGAGGGCGCCCGGGCGCGAGAATATGAAGATGCTCTGCAATGGCTCGTGGATGCCCGGCTGGTTCATAAAATCTACCGTAGTACCGCTCCGGGTCTTCCTGTGGCTGCCTATGACGATCTCTCCGCTTTCAAAATTTATCTCGTTGATATCGGACTGCTTCGCCGTCTGGCACATCTGGCGCCTACTGCTTTCGGTGAAGGCAATCGCCTGTTTACAGAGTTTAAAGGCGCTTTGACGGAGAACTTTGTACTTCAGACCCTGATCACACAGTTCGAAGTGGTTCCGCGGTACTGGACACGGACAAATCCACCTTACGAAGTGGATTTTCTGATTCAGCGGGAAAATGATATATTTCCGGTAGAGGCAAAATCCGGAACGAATACCGGCAGAAGAAGTATCAAAAAATTCAAAGAACTGTTCCCGGATCAGGGAAAGCTCCGTGTCCGGTTTTCTCTTGATAATCTGAAACTCGATGATGATGTACTGAACATTCCTCTGTTTATGGCAGACCATACAGACCGGCTAATCGGACTGGCACTGGAACAGAGAACTCCTGTCAAATCCGGAGATCATGTGTGACATAGAAAAAATGCAAATTGAAAGGAGATGGTAGCATGACAGACCGCCTGCTGAAGATTTTAGATGTATCCGTCATGAAGGCCGGCGGGTTCTGGACGCTAGCCCTATATGTGGAGGGCCTTCTGAAAAACGGCGGCCCTTCCACCAATGTATTCCGAAAAGCGCGAGGATAAGAGAAGAGGTGCCATCATATGAAACAGAAAAGCGATATATTATTAAAGTATTCCAATATATTTTTTATCATTGCAGCGGTTATATCAAGAAACTCTGTTTTCTTCATTGTTGCTGTACTTTTATGGATTTCAGCTCTTGTTGCAAAAATAAAAATGTCGCAAGAGAAATCTGCGATGAATTATTTTTATTATGCACTCATCGCCGTACTCGTATGTTTGTTATGTTATAGAATATACATATACATTTATACGTGGTATAACATATAAAACGCGAACCGGAGCAGGCAGTCTGATTGACAATTCCTATCGTTGATGATATATTGAACAATGTTCAATATGAGAGGTGTATCATGAATAAAGCGGTAACTTCCAGAGAAGATATTCTCGCTGTGAGCAAAGAGATGGTTGCGGAAAATGGCATGCAGGCGATCAACATGCGCAATGTAGCCGGGCGTTGCGGCGTTGCGGTGGGCTCTGTTTACAACTATTTTCCCTCAAAAAATGATCTGATGATTGCCGTCATCGACGCGATATGGAAAGAGATCACTCAGGGTATTTCGGACTGCAGACCTTCGTCCGGCTTTCTGGAGAATATTGAAAAACTGTTTTACAGCATAAAAAGCGGCGGAGAAAAATACCCTTATTTCTTCAGCATTCATTCTGTGAGTGTGACGAAAAGCGGGAAGGAGAAGGGGCGTGAGACCATGAATCAGTATCTTGCGTCTGTCAAATCCGGTTTACTGGACTCTCTGCAGAAAGATCAAAGGGTAAAACAGGAATTTTTCTCTAAAAAATGCACGCAGACGGATTTTATCGAATTTGTCTTTTCAAACCTGCTTTCGCTATTGATTCATGAGCGGGATTCCTGCGATTTGCTGCTGAAAGTTATTGAAGGTGCGATTTATAAATAACAGCCTGCGGAAAGCGGGCTTTTTCGATGGATTAAAATGAACATTGTTCAGAACGTGAGGTGATATTTTGAAGGTAAAGAAACAGTATCTTTTGCTGCTGGCCTGTCTGGTCTGGATCGCGGCGGGGGCGAATATTGTCCGGATCGGATTCGAGGAGTATCCGGGATATTTGACGGCGTTTAATATTTTCTTATCCGTCGTGGTGTTTGCTGTTTTCCAGTTCTTCATTTTCGGAAAACTGGTAAAAAAGCACACGAAGAGAATTATCGCTTACGAAGAACGGCAGTGGTTTATCAAATTTTTTGATGTAAAATCTTTCATCATTATGGCGTTCATGATGACGGGGGGAATCTGGCTTCGTGTGTCAGGCGCAGCTCCCCAGCGCTTCATCGCCGTATTTTACTCGGGGCTGGGTATGTCACTGCTCCTAGCCGGTATTTTATTCGGCGTTCATTTTTTAAAAAATATGAATCCGGAGTCGGATCAGAAATAGAAAGGAAAATCACTTAATGCAGGCAATTATGGAAACTTTATTCGATGCCGTATACCTGATTACGGTCATCACGCTGGGAATTATGATGATCGTAAAATCGAAGGGTGAGAAACAGTATCTGCTGTTCGGTATTATGGCCGTCGTTCTCGGCTTTGGTGACGCTTTTCATCTCGTTCCCCGCGCTTTCGCGCTGTGCACAAGCGGCCTTGAAAATTACGCCGTTCCGCTGGGAATCGGAAAACTGATCACTTCGATTACCATGACCTTATTCTATATCCTTCTGTATTATGTCTGGAGAATAAGGTATGAGATACAGGGAAGAGCGTGGCTCACTGTCAGCTTTTATCTGCTTGCCGCTGCCAGAATCGTTTTGTGCCTGTTTCCGCAGAACGAGTGGACCAGTGCGGACGCGCCGCTGTCCTGGGGAATTTATCGTAATATTCCTTTCGCTCTGATGGGACTTCTGATTATCATTCTGTTTTATCAGAGTGCAAGAAAGACAGAAGACAAAAGCTTTCGGTTTATGTGGCTCACGATTCTGCTGAGTTTCGGTTTTTACATCCCCGTCGTATTGTGGGCCGACGTGAACCCGCTGATCGGGATGCTGATGATACCGAAAACCTGCGCCTACGTGTGGACGATTCTGATCGGATTTCTTGATATGCAAAGAAGCGCAAAATCGCGGAGAGATATGTAACATTCCGAATGAAGGGATCTAAAAACCAGGATGTACGTTTCTGATCCCTCTTGACTAACCTAACAGAAAAAGGTGAGCGGGCCTGTCAACAGCTGCAGATATGCACCGTTTATTTTAGCCGCTGACTGGCTCGCCGGCTTTGCTATTTATCGAATGTCAAATGTCTTTCGCTTTCATGTGTTCCATTTCTGCTTGCCTGATTTTCTTGTATTTATCCCGGCCTGTTGCCCAATCTCCAAAAAACAGAGTGTTTAAAATGACAAACGGGAATAAATATCTCGTTTCCGGAGGAATTCTGCCACTGGCGAAGAGCCAGATTGTTCCGGCCAGAATTAAGAAGGGAATTATTCCTCCCCAAAGAGGACTTTTGAATTTCGTACACAAAAGGTATTCTGCAATTAAAAGTACCGCAGCAACGGCAAATCCAATAATTAATTCAAACATTTTCAACACCTCTTTTAATTAATATCCTTTGCTTTCATTTTTTCGATTTCTTTTTTCCTCGCTATCTGCTGCCCTTCGATCCATAACAGAATGAAAATAAGTGTCGGAAAAACGAATGGCTGTATTCATGATGTTTTCTCCTTTTCCTGTTTATACTTTTCGATAATGATTTTTGCTGTTTCCAGATCGATCCGGGAGTCAACCGCTAATCCTTTAATAAATGCAGAAAATGGTTCTTCCTCCTTTTGGTCGCTGAGTTCAATTTTTTGGATGAGTTTATCCAGTCTGAGCCGTACTGTCGGATAAGAAACTTCGTACAAACGTGCGATCTCTTTCAATGAACCGGATTTTAAAACAAAGTTCTTTAGAAAGGTCACGTCCTCCGGCTCCAATGCAAGTATCCATTCTGGAATTTTATCTATTTCCAAATCAATTCTCCTTTCTTTTTAACTTTAATTATATTAAATATACCATAAATAAAATTAAAATCAATAGAGAAATAATTTTAATTATAGTGTAAGAGGTCATTGTAGCAGAGAGTTGCTGTAAGATTCTGAAAGTATGTGTGAGAACTTACCTTTTATTTATGCGTCGATGATCGGGACCATCTGATTTTGTAACCGTTCCAGTCCTGAATTCCCTGGAACAGCGCGATCTTCTTCTCCGCGGAAAACTGAAGGGAAGGAGGTCGCTTTATACTGTCGAAATTCCCGGAAATTTCAAAAAAATGTAACAATTTCATTTGATGGACAGTCTATATTAAGGCAGTATACGGGCCGGTGTTTTCAGGATTTCAGAACAGGAAGAGGACAAAATTATTCTTCTGTTTTTCGTGCGAAAAGAATTCAATATGAATCTTTTGACTGGAATCTATTCAAAAATATACGATTGAAAAGATTCGTGATACAATAAAGAAGTCAGGATTGACGCGGAAATGAAAATACAATGAAGTCAACGGTGAGTCTGTCGTCAGTGTGGCACCTACTGTATATAAATAATATAGGAGAACATTATTTATGAAAAAATATAACTACAAAAACCTCATGAGTACAGAAAGGGAAAGAACGTCATCAATAGAACGAAGCCGTGATATTGACGAGTTCTATAGTGATAGATCCAGAATTATATATTGTTCAGCATTTCGACGGTTACAACAAAAAGCACAGGTATTTTCTCTTGAACCGAATGCCAGTGTACGAACTCGACTTACGCATTCATTGGAAGTATCAGATTTAGGACGTACAATAGCGAATCAAATAGGAAATATTATGCTTGATAATAATATTATTTCAGTTGAATATGTTCCATGCATTGTATCAATTGTAGAAAATGCTTGCTTGCTTCATGATATTGGAAATCCTCCATTTGGGCATTTTGGTGAAACTGCTATTAAAGAGTGGGCAAAAAAATGTACTGACACAGCACTTCCGAGTGATATTCCTAAAAATGATTTATTATATTTACTAGTAAAAGATTTTCAGGAATTTGATGGCAACCCCCAAGGCTTTCGTACAGTAACTAAACTATACACCGAACATGATAAGCATAGCTTGAATTTGACATATGCAACATTATTATGTTGCCTTAAATATGCAAGAGCTGCTGGTGAACCTAAAGGTCCAGGAATATTAAAAAAAGCCGGATACTTTCAAAGTGAAAAAGAATTAGTCGAAAAGATTTGGAATAAAATAGGCATAGTCCCACACCATAGATACCCTCTAACATATATGATGGAAGCGGCTGATGATATTGCATATTGTATGAGCGATATTGCAGATGGTATAGAAAAGAACATTCTTTCAGAAAAAGAATTTTGTGAGGCTTTCGTTAAAGAATGGAAAAACATATATAATGACGAAAAAATACCTGTTACATTCCCAAAAGAATATAAAGGGTTTAATAGTGACATATCTATCCCGTGGTCCAAATGTGTGATGAATTATGCAGTAACTAATTTCTTTGATCATCACGAAAGCTTCTATGAAGGAAGTGCTCAAGAACTAATAGAAAGCGACTCTCAAGCTGGTAAGTTGCTTAATACCATAAAGAAGGTTTCCAGAAAAAGGTTATATACATCGATTCAAGCAGAAAGTATTGAACTTACAGGATATGCAGTTATAACGGGCATTTTGCAAAGTTATGAGAAAATGCTTTCATTACCATATGATAAGTTTTCAGCTCTTGTTAATCATAAAGAAGTAGATGATATAGAAGTCGAGAAAAGACTATTTCATCGAATAGGCGCACGGTACATAGATGCTTATAAATATGCATTAGAAGAATATACAAACTCATCTTCCGATTTTCTTATATATGAATGGTGGTTACGTACCCACATGTTAATTGATCATATCAGTGGAATGACAGATGAGTTTGCACTTGAGACTTATCAGATGTTAAAAGGGATTAATATAATGCGAACATGATAGATAAGTAGAGTTTAACCGTAATTCCAAAATGCTCTGTCTGCAATCTGCTGTCAACGCAGTCTCTTCATTTACCGGACAAGTTTTCATTCCGATTCCAGTATTGGGGGGACCGTTCTCGGCAATTCTATAAGAGTGATCCTTTATCAGATTGCCGGCGACAGTCTTTCTGACAGAGAAAAGGCGCTGGTGGAAAAATATGTGGAGGAACTCGCCGATCAGGATGACGAACACGCGAGACGATATCGCCAGAATATCGAACAGATGAATCACTACATAGCGGAATACACCGAACTGTTGGCGGCTGCATTTGATCCGGATGTCGAAAAAGCTTTCGATAGTTCGGCGGCATTGGCGAAATCTGTGGGGGGGGGTAGAAGAGGGAGTGATACTGGACAGCTATGAAAAAATTGTGGATTATTCTGGTTGAAAGAATTATAGGTGAAATATGATATTAATATTTCAGTAATCTGTTATCTAAGCCTGTCGATATTAGACTGAAAAGAAACAAAAGTAATCGAATA
>JAHZHA010000008.1 GCA_019420525.1 Bacillota bacterium | reverse complement strand
CCGTACGTACGGTGGTGTGAGAGGACGGCGGCTAGTCACCGCCTCCTACTCGATTCTGTTTATTGAGTTTTTATCAAGCCTGTCTTTTTTCCCCGTTTTCTCTCCTTTTCTTTTCGTCGCTAAACCGTATCAGCCAGAACAGCAGATACAGACAGATCGGCAGCATCATTCCGATATAATCGTATCTCGACTGTATCAGCAGATTGAAGACGGCATGGAACGTCATGGCCAGTGATAATAAGCCGAAGATGCCAGTATAAAACAGCTTTTTCTGTTTATGGACGAAAGTCATTCCGTAGCCTACAGTCAGAGTACACATGCCGTGGGACAGGCTGGTGGAAATCCCGCGGATCACTGCCCAGCCCAGGGATACCTGATCGATATACGTAATCAGCAGGAATGTGTTTTCCAGTATGGCGAAACCGATTCCCACCGCCATGGAAAGAGGCAGCACGATTTCCCGCCGGTCGCTGATGAATGAAGCGAAAAGCAGTACAGGAAGCGCTTTCAGAATTTCTTCCGCCACGGGAGCCGCTCTGACGGAAATTTCCTGCGCCGACATAAGGAAAGTCAGCTGAATCGCGGAGTTGATCTCATAAGCGCTGACGGCGATCACCATTCCCAGCAGCATGAAACCGGTCAGAAGACGGGAACGGTTGTCCAGAAGCGTCATCAGCAGCAGAACCGGTACTGCGATACAGATCAGAATTATATAAACCAACGCCGTACCCCCCTTCTAGCCACCGGGAGAGCGAATGCCAGCAGCAGTCCACTGCATAAAGAGATTATCCAGCCTGCCGCACCTTTCCATGTAAAAGAGAACTCCAGAGCTTGAAGCACGCACAGGAAAAATACCATGGCATTAAAACCCCGCATGGCATCGATGATTCCCATTTCTACATCCGGCAGAATCAGATGCTTGAATGCGAAATATGCCGTAGCGACGGCGGGAATCAGCACGAGAGTCTGCAGCACAGGCTGTCCTGTTTCCACAGTCCAGATGCGCAGCAGTGTCAGCAGTCCCAGAATACCTGCCAGAAGGCCGGATATCAGACGGTGCAGGCGGTAGCGCTTCTCTCCTCCATCCGCCAGACTGTTAATGGCTCCGTAATAAGAGGAGTACAGAAAAAAGAACATTCCGATGGTGCCGAAATATCCCACGTGGAATCCCTGCACGAGTTCCGGATAGAGAAAAGAGGCCAGCGCATAATAACCCGTGCCCAGGAAGCAGGAAGCCATTGCGAAGAACACGATTTTATAATACAGTGGCGTCCCTTTCCGGAAAGCCGTACACAGTCCGAAGATCAGTGCGGCTGCAGCGCCGGCCAGTTTCAGCCAGATCATTGTACGTCCTTCTTCTGTCGTTTGCGGAGACGGATAACCAGTAATGTACCGGCGATTCCCACGATGATACCGGCCAGCACACCGGTTACCATGAGTCCGGTGTTGCCGCCGCCCAGCATGGTCTGTCCCCGGGAGAGGGATGCAAGTGATTGACTTGCCCCGTTCATCGCAGTATTGGCATCATAAAGATAATCATTGTATTGTTTCATAAAATCCTGTATGTATACCATCTCCTGCTGGGTAGAGTTTTCCATTTGCTCAATATAGTCTGTCAGTGAAGAGACAATCTGATTCCATTCCTCTACAGTGTATTTGTTCTTATTCGTTTTATCTGTTGATTCAGGCAGAACGATATTCTTTTCATTCATATAGTTCCGCAATTCTGCCGTTATTTCACTTTTCTTGTCTGAAGCAGTTTCCGCCTTTGCCTGAAGATCACGTGCCTCACTCAGAGATTCGTAGGCCTTCTTTTGCTCTTCCTGTTTATTTCTGATGGATTCTATCTGCTCCTGGGCCTGTAATTTTGCATTATTGGCCAATTCCAGCTGCAGTTTGGCATACATTTGCTGTACATACGGGATAGACCCTGAATTCGAAATATCGATGCTCATACTGCCGGCCAGACTGCTGCCATCTTCATTTTCGACATCTTCTTCTGACCCGAAATCCGTATTCTTAAAAATCTCGAGAACTTCCTCGACGTCTTCTTCCGTGCTGTCTCCGGATAAATTCTCAACCGCATCGGTGAGATTCTGAAAATCCGCGATAAACTGCATATCGGCAAGTTCTGATTCCGTCTCTGCCGCTGCTGCCGGCAGAGGTATGCACATAGTACTGCATAATGCGATACTCAAACAGATCGCTGCAATTCGATATATCTTTTTCATATACTTTTACTTTCCTTTTCTTTCTGATTCCTATTTCTTAAATATAATTCTGCAAATCTCTGATAACCGCTTTTCGCGTATTCCGATATCCTGTAAAGGATATCCCCGGCTGCAGATCACCAGTTTTTCCGCATGGTGAGGATATTAAATCCGTCCCGGTATTCATAAGTGACTTCATCCATCATCTTTTTGACCATAAAGATGCCGAGACCTCCGGTATCCCGTTCTTCTGCAGGAAGTGTCACATCGGGATCCTCTCTTTCCGTGGGATCATAAGGACGCCCGTTGTCTGCGAAGCGGAGCACGGCACTGCCGCTTCCTGCTGCACAGCCTGCCCAGACAGAGGTAGCCCCGCTGTACTGCACGATATTGGAGAAAATCTCGTCTATCGTGATATTGACTTGTGCGATGACTTTCATCGGGGCATCTTGTTCCCCGAGGCATGATTCGAAAAAGGCAGTCACACTGTTCAGACTTTCCAGGCACGGAGATACACTTATCTTTTTCATGGTCTCAGACCTGTCGTTCCGCATCCTGAGCGCCAGCATCGTAATGTCGTCAAACTGAGGCGCTTCCTTCACAAACATATCGATATTCTCCTTCACATTTTCTATGAGTTCCCGGGGATCCGCGTCCGCATTCCGGTTCAGGGCGGACAGCATCCTGTCTGTTCCGTACAGCGTTTGGGAGGCATCCGTGGCTTCGGCAACGCCGTCGGTATAGACAAACAGCGTATCGCCTGTATTCAGCTGCAGTTCGTATTCCCTGTAGCGGCAATTCTCCATACCGGCCAGTACGAATCCGTGCCGGTCTTTGAAAAGCTGAAAGTTCCCGTTTTCCTGCCGGAGCGCCGGATATTCGTGGCCCGCATTTGCTGCAGTCAGTTTTCCGGTGGAGATTTCCAGGATTCCCAGCCAGACGGTGACAAACATCTCCGCCTCGTTATTCTCGCAGAGCTGATTATTGATTTTTTCCAGCACCGCTTTCGGAGACAGTCCGGTCTGGGCCGCATTCTTCAGAAGCGTTTTAGCGATTACCATAAAAAGAGCCGCCGGAACGCCTTTTCCCGACACGTCAGCGATTACAAGGGCAAGATGGTCGTCGTCCACCAGGAAGAAATCGTAAAAATCGCCTCCCACTTCTCTGGCCGGAGTCATGGAAGCATAGATGTCGAATTCCTCCCGGTCGGGAAAAGGAGGGAAAATGCAGGGCAGCATGCTGACCTGTATCTGAGTGGCGACGTTCAGTTCGGTGGCGATACGCTCTCTGTCTGCTGTCACCTCCGCCAGATCGGCCATATATTCGTCCAGCTCTCCCACCATGTTCCGGAAAGAATACGCCAGCGCCCCTATTTCATCTCCCTCAGGAACCGTATCCGCCAGCTGCTGCAGGCGGACGGCGAGATCCCCACCGTGCTTGTGTTCCTGTTCGGCATATAATTCCGTCAGGCGTGACAGACGTTCAATGGGAGTTGTAATATTCCGCTCTACATACCACAGGAACAGAAGAGCGATGCCGTAAAGCAGATTGATGGTGATTCCCAGCACCAGATAGATATAGTTCCAGACCTCCAGCCGGCTCAGATCTCCGCCGGTGTTTAAAGCGTGAAACGTGACGGCCGCCAGCAGGACGAGAAATACCAGTGTAAGCAGCAGAAAACCGACAGTTACTTTCGCCTTGATGGAGAACCGGACGCCATCTGTACCGGGAGCCGGCAGCTCCGTTTTTTCCGCAGGACGAAAGGCATAAATCACCAATCCTGCCATAGTCACACAGAGCAGCATCAGCGCGGAGGAACTTCCCGTTTCCCCACTGCCCCGGACAGAGGAAGAGACAAAATATCCCCCTCCGACGGAAATGATGAGCGGAAGCGGAAGATCCAGCCACCGTGCCCGGAGCCGGAGCTTTGAATTTTCACGGTACTCGGGCACTACGACAGGCAGGCGGAACCGATTCCATAAGAACAGCACCGGTATGCCCAGAATTACCGCAAAATCGAAGTTGTTGAAAAACAGCAGAGGGAACGAAGAGGCAAATGTCTGAAATCCCGCCGCCTCGAAAATCAGGGAAAGGGATACGGTGGTTATAAAGGAATCGATAAACACCACCAGTATGTATTTGACGATTTCCTGGACTGTGCCCAGGCGTACCGGGCGGATGGGTTCCTTCCCCAGACGCAGCGTGTACCACAGCTTGTAAGGGATATAGGTATAAAAGAAATTCGTAAGGAACCCGGTGGCACAGACGAAGGGACCGGATCCCGACAGGATATCCGAAATCAGATTTCCGACGGAAATCCCCCAGGCTGCCGCAGGTCCCAGCTGAATTCCGAATACCACCGGCACCATATTGGCCGGACGGATTTCCGTCACCCCCGGAAGCAGCGTGAACAGGCTGCGGAAAGGCAGAGCTATGGCAAAAAATACCACAGCGCTGAGCAGCATATATATCCATGCCTTTTTTTCACGGAAAACAGTAAATATTTCCTTCATAAGCTTCCGTCCTTTCCTCCGGTCCGGAGCAAAGCGCTGTCTTCTCCATAGTCTTTCTTCCGGATGTTCTTCCGAAGTTCCCCGGCCAAAGGATGCGGATTCAGAAATATCTCTGGATTCCCCCGATACCAGAAATGATTTTCTTCAAACCAGGCATCCAGCAGTTCTTATTCAGGGAAAGCCCGGGTGTACCGATTCGCTGCTCTCAGTATATATAGAAGAAGATGGTTATCCCGGCGGCGGCACAGATATAGTGCCATCTCAAGCATTTCTGTGAATACCGGATCGATCACCCGGCAGGTCAGACTGATCACGCCTTCCCGATAAAAATTCACCGGTTTTCCTTCGGCCATCAGATATACATTTTTTTCTTTTCCTTCATAACGGTAACGGTAACAATCGTACAACCGTGATGCATCATGACTTTCCGGCACGAGACCGGGGATCTCTTTTTCCTTCCCGGCCAGATAACGCAGGAAATATGAAAATTCTACATCTCTGGAGGAACCGCTGGCCAGATAAATATTTTTCCCCTCACCTTTGAGAAAAGCCACAAACATCTCCTCGCGGAAAGAAGGACTGCCCACACAGCCGATGACGATGGTGTCCGTGCAGAACATCTCAGGATCTGGAGCCGGAAAAACCTGCAGGCCGTCATCCTCCGCAGCCTGTAGCATCCGGGAATCCACATCGTAAGCTGTCATCCGGCAGAAATGTCCTTCCAAGGCCATCCGGCAGCCGCGTCCTACGATACCGTAACCCAGCAGCAGTACGGAATGGAAAGAATAAAAAGCATCCGCTTCGTAGAGCATCAGTCCCAGCTCCTCTACGATCCGCTGCCCGATAAAAATGGATTCCAGATTCATTTTGATATCCGACCGGGCAACACTGATGCAGGGATAAGGATACCGGTATCCCTGCCGGCCGATGCTTCTGCGGGTTCCGGCAGTCGTCTGTTCCACCACGCCGATGATGCTTTTTTCCACTTCGGGAAACAGCTTCTTTATCCGGGGCAGCGACTCAAAATGATAACCTCCGTCCTCGATGATCAGTAGCTTTTTTCCCTGGCGCAGCAGAGGAATCAATTCACGGCGGAAAGCTTCTTCTATCAGAAATACGGTAGCTTCCGGAAATTCCCCGCTGCAGCGGTTTAACGGCATTCTGTCTCTCATCAGATAGTAGACACCGTCCTTTTTCACACCGTGATAGCAGGGTCCGGAATACTCCAGAGGAATATCCTGATTGCTGTAGGGAGGAGTCAGAAGTATCACGCAGCTGAACAGATTTTTCAGCACATCATTGAAATAAAAGGTGTTATCGACGCAATGATTGATATGCAGTACGATGACATCCTCTCTTCCCTTTTCGCGTTCTGCCGCCCGGGCGGCTTTTTCAAGAAGTTTCATTTTTACCGTCCGCTTTCTCTCGTTATTGACAGCCCCGCTCATTCGATGGTGAGGATATCGGTGAAACCTGTCATTTCGAACACTTCCATGATCGTTTCATTGACATTTCGGATGATCATTTTTCCCTGTCTGTTCATTGTTTTCTGAGTCTTCAGGATGACCCGGAGACCGGCGGAAGACAGGTATTCCAGCTTTTCGAAGTCCAGAACAAGCGAGGTGATGCCTTCCAGAGACTGAGTCAGGTCGGCTTCCAGTTCAGGAGCTGTCATCGTATCGAGACGTCCTTCCAGAGAAATACTAAGAGAAGAACCGTCTGCTGTTTTATTTATATTCATATTTATAATACCTCCCGGTTTTGTTATAGCGGCGGAAATGCCAGTAAAAACAGCTATTTTAAAGGCATTTTAACATATTTGAAATTGCGTCACAAGGCTGGCCGGATACATGGACGAATGGGGCTGACCGCAGTCATGTCAGATCATGGTGTTTCTTTCTTCCCATGTTCTCTGAGCCGGAAATCTTTCTCGATATATTTGTGCCTCCACTCCTCCATCCGGAGGTCGTCTTCCGCCGGGCAGTCGTCATACAGGTCGTCGGCGATTTCCAGGATGACGTCCTTCAGTTCCAGATCCCGGATGAACCGGTCGGGGATTCCACCGAGTCCTACATTGGCGCCGATGATGTTTCCCGCTACGGCACCGGTGGAGTCGCTGTCGCCGCTGTGGTTTACGGCGGCGATGATGCCCCTTTCAAAGTCTGTCGGGTATTTCAGCGCGCAGTACACGGCGATGGCCAGCGTCTCTTCTGCCACCCATCCCTCACCCAGAGCGCGAATAGCATCCAGGTCGTCCATATCCGATGCAGCCAGCCGGACAGCCCGCTGCATCAGCGTCTCAAATTCTTTCAGATGAGCGGCTCCCTGAAACAGCGAACGCACACGGATCAAGGAATCATTGACTGCATCCGGGATCGAGTGTTCACCGTCCTGCGCCAGACAGCGTATGATGTGAACGAATGCCGCGGCGGGTATGTAGCCCAGTTCGTGACCATGGGTCAGCGCAGCGGTTTCGGCGCCGATCCGCATGACTTCTTCCTCACTGTAAAAGTTGTTATCGATGAAATAGAGTCCAATCGGTGCCACTCGCATAATTCCGCCGCATCCCTTGCTGTTATTTACAGGATTTTCTATAGTTCCGCCGCAGCCATTCCGTATGGCGGCAAGACATGTCATCCCCGGCGCCCGCTGACTGAAGAGTTCAGGGATATGTGACAGCCAGGTGCAGCGGAAGCTGTCGCTGCAATCCAACGGATATTTTTCCGTCTGGGTTCGGTACCATTCTTCATAGCAGTACGCGATGTAAGAGGGATAACTGCCCATGATTCCGCGGGTCTTTCCACGGGTGGTCCCCAGAAGCAGGCCGTTGGCGGTGAAAAGCGTCATCTGCGTGTCGTCTGAAATCAACGCTTTTCCGTTTACCGGCTCGTAAGATGTGATGCCTTCCGGTCCGTATTTTTTGAAAATGTATTCTTCACTGCGGAATTCCACCGTATATCCCAGTGCGTCTCCGACTGCGCCGCCCAGCAGACAGCCGCGGAATTTATTCTGATTTTTCATGTGTGACAATTTATAGCCTCCTTAAAATAATCGCTGGCGATCTTATCCAGCTGCGCCGCGATCAGCGAAAATTCTCTGTTCAGATCGAGAGTTTTGGCTCCTGTTCTGCCTTGACTTCACTCAGATACGTATGGTGACGCCGGTAATATTCCAGAATGAATTTTTCGTACAGTTTTTCCATATTTCTGTCAGTTCATCTATCTGAGCTGACCAAATGGATATGAGATCCGTAGCAGAGAGCATTTTGTCAGCGTTTTATTATACTTTTTAAGCTAAATAAATATCTTTTCCGTCCGATTCAAGGACGATATTGCCATGTACTTTCGTATATGTCTTTTGAACCGGGTCGTAAATAAACTCAGCATCGGGAAGATCTGACTCATGATCATCAAATTCTTCGTCGTCGTCGTTAGAATAATCCGGCTGGGCGAACTCATAGAAAATATATAATTTTTTATTCTTGGTTTTGCACCAGATCGCTTCATCCCCTCCGGTATTGAATCCGCTGATCGTTCCTTTGAAGGATAAGCCGGGTGCAGCATCTGCAATTTTTTCGAAAAGCTTCACTTCATAAAGCCATCCAAAATTTCCATACGGACCGTTAGCCTCTACTGCCAGATTTTTATCTATTGTATCGAGGAATTTGTCGATTTCTTCATCCGTTGTCAAATGATTCAAATTTACACCAGATGATGTATCCAACATTCCGTTTTTCGCCTTTTTTCCAATCGTAACAAAACTAATATAGATGTCTTCATCATTTTCAAGTTTCTTTAAAACATCTAATGCTTCCTTTAATTGATCTTTTTTTCCTTTTAATAAAAGATATGTATTAAAATCAACTGACATAAAAAAGTCCTCCATGGTTGTTCATTCCATCAGTCAAACATCTCAATCTCCACCGAAGCTATCGCAGACTGGTTCGGCTCTCCTGTCATCAGGTCCTGCGGATCGTCTTACCGTCGCAAATCGTAAAGCCACCCGTCTCAAACTCATCATCTTCCCATTCGTTTCGATGGATTGTAGCCACCAATTTGTCGTAGTAACTCACAGGAAGAAAGTTGATACCGAAACACTTTCCGTTCTTAATATTCTCATACGTGTGCGTGTGCTGGTACAGATTCCCCATCACTGCGAAGAAGGCGGTCTTGTCACCGTGGAAACTGCTCCACGAATGGAGACAGATGTTTGGCTGTCCGTTTTCCTTCCACGTGGTGATGGCAAATAAAACGGCCGGTATCCCTGCTGTCACTTCGAAATGGTGAAACAATTCGAATTCCTCCGGGTAAGAGGGCTTAAAGTATTGTGGAAAATCTGTTCCGATCTCAATTTTCATTGTGTTGCCTCCCATGTGAAGTGTAGATCGCGGTTTTTTATCCTTTCAGGTTTTTATGTGCCTCTGGATTGTTTGAAAGAAGCATTCCAAGGGTCGGATATGTTTCGATTTCCGGACAGGACCCGCATGTCTATTCCCTTTTGCAGCGCACACTGGCGAATGCCGCAGAGGCTCTCGCAGTATATCGTTTTCCTTCCATCTACGCGGCAGCCTTCGCAATCGATGTGTTCCGGCAGAATCGGAGCCTGATTCAGCTCAGCCCAGAGTTTTGCAGTCTTTTCGCGCAGTGCCTGATTATCGTTAATCGTTGCAATGTATGCATCGCATTCTTCACAATTCAGGCCGCAGTATGCGATCCTATCCTTCATAACTGATGTTCTCCTCTCGTTTTCATCTTAATCGTCGGCAGCTTCCCGATCTTTTTTACTGGAATGGCGGGCAGAACCATAGAAACAGATATTTATCATTTTATTACGATAGATTTCTGCTCCAACTCGCATACCATAATATATTCCTGTTCATTCTCGTCCACAATTTGGAATCCGACGAACTCGTAGAGTCTGACCGCGTCATTCTCTTTCTGCACCGACAGAGATGCCTGTCTGTATCCTCTGGATTTCAGCAGTTCAAGCATATCAGTCATAAGCCGGGTACCGATCCCCTGCCCCCGGTATTCCTTGTAAAGAGAAATTGCAAAGGACGGTGTGTCATCGTCTATATGACCGTAATCGTTCATGATTCTGATCCAGACCGCACCGACTACTTTTCCGCCGAAATCTGCCACTAGACAATGGTCTCCTTTCCGGGATCCGAAATCTTCGATGTAAAGGCGCAGCTCGGGCAGATCGATTACTTCCCTGCCGGGCGGTTCCGCACCTTCCGGAACGAAGATGGCTTCATACAGAAAGTCTTTCAGTAATGCGAATTCTTCTTCGCGGATTTCACGGATTAGTAAATTGATTCTTTTATTACCTGTTTCCATCAACTCTGCCCCACCGTTTTTTCTAATTTATGTATCCATCGATAACTGTCAGCAATTATTTCTCCACTCCCTGCGACAGGCCGGCTGACATCCGCAGATATTTCTATTATACTGAAATACAGCAAGTAATGGAAATCGGAATCAATGTCGATTTTACATGACATGAAAGGCTTGGAGGAGGTAATGATATGAAATTGAATTTAGTGTCTTTCGGGACAAAAGATCTGGATCAATCGGTCCGCTTCTACACAGAACTCGCAAAGTTAAAAGTCGTCCGTAGGCTGGAAGTACCTGCGGGAAAAATCGCGTTTTTGGCCGATCAAGACGGTGACACCATGATTGAAATCATCCAGTTCAGCGATGAGCAGCCACATGGCGGAAATCCGGAGGTCTCCGGAGTGATGATGAATTTCGCCGCGGGTGAATCGCTGGAAAGTTTAAGGGAAAAGGCTGCAAACCTGGGATATCAACCGTCAGAAATCAGACAGTTCGGTCCGAAACCAAGGTTTTTCAGCGTAAAAGATCCTAACGGAGTCGACGTGGAATTTTCCGTGTGACAGCACCATCACCGGATTGACATAAATTATTTGATATATTAATCTTTTTGTATAAGTACTCCACATAGCGGAAGAAGTATGCATTAAGAAAGGATCGGTTATTATGAAAAGATTACTCGCATTATTACTTGTGGCAGTTTTGACCTTATCCCTTGCGGCTTGCGGCGGAGCGGGCATAACGAGCAAAGAAGAACTGGAAAAAGACGCAGCTTCCATCAGTTTTAAAGAATTGGCATTGACATATGAGTCAAATAAAGCAAGTGCTATTGGGAAATATAATAATACCAACTGCATTATGAGCGGTTTCGTTTATGATATCGGCGATGACAGTGTGATGATCAGATGGGTGCTGGATAAAAGCGACGCAAATATTACAGAAGAAGAATTATCTGAAATGTTCGGCGAAAACGCAGATATTGCGACAATAATGGGAACTGCTTTTATGGCAACCACTTTCAGCCTGGACGTGAAATTTGCAAACACAGATGAGATTGCGAATCTTAAAATCGGAGATGAAATAACTGTTATAGGAAAGCTGGTTTTACAGGATGATGATGGTGTTGATGCGAAAAATATTGAAACGGCATATATTTATTGAGTCAGAAAGCGGCAAAACCCTGTTTTGTCCGTCTTTGTGAGCTCCCACATCGAAAAGAGAAGTAAAAAACGGTGCCCCGCGGCACCGTTTTTAAATTCACCTCTTCTCCCCTTCACTGCCGTATGCTGCGCCTTCTTCCGCTGCCATGCTGAGGGACTCGTCCCGGGACGGTGCGGGGTAAGGCGTTTTCTTTTTGTCTTCCATCAGGAGTTCTTCCGGGCTGAAAAGGCCGCGGTATTTTTCGAAGTATTTCTTCAGTTTTTCGACGACCGTCTGTTTTTTTCGGTCCCGGGCGCCGCCTCCGAAGCGCGATATCGGCGGAAGTATATTGTCGATTTCGGTGCCGTTTGTCTTCAGGACGCCGTCCCGGAAGGAGTTGTTTACGAACTTTTCCGTGGCTTCCGGTTTCAGCTTTTCTTCACCGATCAGGGCGCGGATGTCGGTCTCCCGCTGTTTCCGGACGAATTCCTGCCAGTCGGAATTGACGTCGGTGCTGTTGTTGATGGTCTCGATGAAGTTTTCGATCAGCTCTTTTTTGGAACGGAGCTGGAGGCTGGAACGGATGGCTTTGTCGATGGATACGAGGATTTCTTTGTCCCTGCAGCTCTCCTCGTGGTATTTTGCCACCAGCATGAGGATGTAGTCGATGTTGACTTCTACTTGTTTTACCAGTTCCATTTCGAAGACGACGTCGTCCATGATGCTGTCTTTGTCCGCCGGTTTTTCTCTGGTGTCGGTGTAAATATCGTTGTAGGTGCCCGTGTAGTTCTGGAAGTCCCCCGGGGAAAGGATCTCGCTGCCGGCGAACTGGTCGAAGGCGGAGAGAATATTTCTCAGGCGGAGGATGTTTCCGAACAGGACAGCGAAGTCTTTCTGATTCTGTTCGCCTGTGATGGGCTCTCCCAGAGGGAAGCGTTCCAGCAGTTCGGCGATGCAGTCTGCGTAGCCTCTCTGGTGACGCCCTTTTCCGTCGGTGAAGCCGTAGTAATAATCGTCGTATGATTTCAGCAGCACGATTCCGCCGGCGTCTTTGTCTCCGAAGAGGCGGATGGCGTCGTTTGTGGCCTGTTCCAGGTCACGGAAGCAGACGATGTTTCCGCAGCTTTTGACGGAGTTGAGGATGCGGTTGGTCCGGGAAAAGGCCTGGATCAGTCCGTGCATTTTCAGGTTTTTGTCGACCCAGAGGGTGTTCAGCGTAGTGGCGTCGAAGCCCGTCAGGAACATATTGACCACGATCAGCAGGTCGACTTCGCGGTTTTTGACTCTCTGGGACAAGTCTTTGTAGTAATTCTGAAAACCCTTGCCGGAGGTGTCATAATTCGTCTGAAAGATTTTGTTGTAGTCGTCGATGGCCATTTCCAGAAAATCCCGGGAATTCCGGTCGAGGCTTTCGGTATCGAAGCTCTCCTCTCCCAGAATGCCGCTGGCGCTGTCTTCCTCGTTAGGGGCATAGGAAAAAATGGTGGCGATGGTCAGGTCCCGGCGGGTCTCCGCGATCTGCTTTTTCAGTTCCAGATAGTATTTTTTACAGAACGGAATGGAGCTGACGGCGAACATGGAGTTGAATCCGTTGACGCGCTGGCCTTTCAGGTTGTACCATTTGTTGCGCTTTGTCTTCTGGTCGAAGTGGTCCAGGATGTATTTCACCACTTCGGAAATGCGTTCCGGAGAAGACAGGGCCTCTTCGGTGTCGATGGCGCTGACCTGTTTGTCGGCGCCGGTCTCTTTCCGCTTTACGGTGTTGATGTAATCGATGTGAAACGGCAGCACGTTTCCGTCGTTGATGGCGTTGACGATGGTATAGGTGTGGAGTTTGTCGCCGAAGACCTGTTCCGTAGTCTTCAGGAGGGGATTTCTGCCTCCGGGGGAATTTTCCGGGAAGATCGGCGTTCCGGTAAATCCGAAAATGTGATAGTTCCTGAAATACCGGTCCACTTTGATGGTCTTTTCCTTTTTTATAATAGTGCCGCCTACGATGCGGGTGTGCATGTCGCCGAACTGGCTACGGTGGCATTCATCGAAGATCAGGACGATGTGGCTGTCGCGCACCGGATGTTTCGGGTTTTTGGTGATGAATATGTCCAGCTTCTGGATGGTGGTGACGATGATCTTGTACGGATGATAGTTTCCCTTTTCGTCCCGGTCTTCCAGCTGTCTCTGCAGGACTGCGGTGCTGGTGTTGGGAGCGACGCAGCCTTTTTCGAAGCGCTCGTATTCTTTGATGGTCTGGTAGTCCAGATCTTTGCGGTCGACTACGAAGAGAACTTTGTCGATATACGGGAGATTCGTGGCCAGCTGGGCTGTTTTGAAGGAAGTCAGCGTCTTGCCGCTGCCGGTGGTATGCCATATGTAGCCGCCAGCCTCGATGGTTCCGGCTTTCTTGTAATTGGACGAAACTTCGATGCGGTTGAGAATCCGCTCGGTAGCCACGATCTGATAGGGCCGCATCACCATCAGGATCTCCTCGGCGGTAAAGACGCAGTATTTCGTCAGAATGTTCAGCAGCGTATGTCTGGCAAAGAAGGTCTTTGTGAAGTCCACCAGATCGGAAATGATGCGGTTGCCGCCGTCAGCCCAGTAGGATGTGAACTCAAAACTGTTGGAAGTCTTCATGCCTCTTTTTCCGGGGCGGTTCTGGCTTTCTCTGATATGGCTGAACCGGGTGGTGTTGGAATAGTATTTCGTGTTTGTGCCGTTGGAGATGACGAAAATCTGTATGTATTCGTAGAGCCCCGATCCCGCCCAGAAGCTGTCCCGCTGGTAGCGGTCGATCTGATCGAAAGCCTGCTTGATGGCCACGCCGCGGCGTTTCAGTTCCACGTGAACGAGAGGCAGACCGTTGACCAGAATCGTCACGTCGTAGCGGGTGTCGTGCCTGCCGCCGCTCTCTTCGTACTGATTGATGACCTGCAGGCGGTTGTTGTGAATATTCTTCTTGTCGATGAGAGAGATATTCATGGTAGTGCCGTCCTCCCGGGTGAGATTCTGCACGTAGTCCTCCTGAATCCTGCGTGTCTTTTCCACGATGCCGTCGTTTTTGCCGGCGATTTTGGAGGAGAAAAAGCTCTCCCATTCCCGGTCGGTGAAACGGTACTGATTGAGCTCTTCCAGCTGCTTTCTCAGATTGTCGATGAGATCCTTCTCGCTGTGAATATCCACGTACTCATATCCCTGCTCACCCAGCATTTTGATGAAAGCCCGTTCCAGCGCCGCTTCACTCTGATAAGCGTCCGAACGCCTCTCCTGGGGTTCGTATTCCGCTACAACGGTGCTTTCGCCGGCGGACAGAATCATATTATATGTACTCATGACTCCTCTCCTTTCTCTGCCGGCGGAAAGCTCAGCAGCTTGTCCCGGTAGTACTCGTATTGCTTCCTGCGGGCTTCGATCTCAGCCGGCAGACCGCTGGTCAGGTCATTGCATAGGGCGTCGAAGCGGTCGAGGATGGAGACGATACGGCGTTGTTCGTCGAGGGGTGGGACTGGAATCGTTAATTTATGTAATTTACTTCCTTTAATACCTTTGACCGTTCCACCTGTTGCCGCAGAAAGAATTTTATTCTGAAACTCTTTTCCCAATAATATATATTTTAAAAATGTACTATCCAAAGCAGAAGTTTTAGGTCTGTATTTAATTACTCTTTGTGCTAATGCAATATCCGTCCTGTCAACTTGAGCAACATTACCACATGGAGCTTCAGTAGTGATTAAAACATCGCCTAATTGAGGCAGACCTCTGCGCATTACCAAATCATATTCTTCAGTTTTAATGAACTCTTGAGATTTTTCATAATCAATATAGCCTTTTCTAATATTCTTTGCGGTTACTAAGAATATACCGCTATCAACTTTCTTTGGCGTCTTTCCTCTATAATCAACAATACCGCACAGTTCTTCAAGAGAATAATAAGGAACATCTTCTTCAAATATTAATAGATTGTTGAGATAATACTCATACTGCTTTCTGCGTGCGGTAAGTTCTTCGGTAAGCTCTTCGGTAAGCTCTTCGGTAAGCGCCGTGAAAGTGTCCAGAATGCGAACGATTTCGCTCTGGACTTCGAGAGGCGGAATGGGAATCATCACTTTTTCCATTTTCTTTTTAGAAACATTAAAACGAGTTACTCCGCTTGCAGTCCGTTTAATTTGTTTTCTTAACGCTTCAGAACGGAACAAATATTTTGAAAATCCCGGTAAAATATTACAGTCAGGGTCTGTAAATCTATATCCGAAGCAAAAACTATTTAGATATAATTTATCATCGATATGCTCAGTGAGTACTGACGACATACCGCATTCATCTGGTGTTTCGGAAGAGCCTGTGAAGAGAATATCGCCATATTGGATAATATTTTGTTTTTCATTAGGAGCAACTTTAACTGTTTCAGCGATATCAGTTTTAAGTGCAATATTATCAAATATATTTTTATATGTTACAAATTTTTCATTTCCATTTTTAAAATCGTCTTTTGATTTTCCACTTAATCCGCCGTAAAACTTACCTAATGAACCGAGTGTCCTATACTCTACTCCATCCGGACAAAGCTCCTGTATCAATTCTTCCAGTCTGCTCATTCCTGCACCTCAATTTCCGCTATGATCTTTGCAATCTCATCCCGCAGTACCTGTTCTCTTGCCACGATCTGCTCGATCTCCGCGTTGAGTTTGACGATGTCGATGACTTCCCGGGTGTCTTCCGGTTCCACATAGGTGCTGACGGAAAGATTGTAATCGTTTTCTGTGATTTCATCGTAAGGCACGCAGCGGGCGAAGTAATCAATATCGACCCGGGATACGAATGTGTCTACGATTTTTGCGATGTTTTCCTCAGTCAGTTTGTTATTGTTGGTAACTTTGACGAATTCAGCGGAAGCGTCGATAAACAGAGTCCGGTTGTCCGGCTTGTTTTTCTTTAAAACCATAATGCAGGTGGCAATGCTGGTTCCGAAGAACAGATTGCCCGGCAGCTGAATGATGCAGTCGATAAAGTTATTGTCGATCAGGTATTTGCGGATCTTTTTTTCCGCGCCGCCCCGGTACATGATGCCCGGGAAGCAGACGATGGCCGCCGTTCCGTTTGTGGCCAGCCATGACAGGGAGTGCATGACGAAGGCCAGGTCTGCTTTTGATTTCGGAGCCAGCACACCGGCAGGCGCAAACCGCGGATCATTGATGAGGACCGGGTTGTTGTCTCCCTCCCACTTGATGGAATAAGGGGGATTGGAGACGATGACTTCAAAGGGCTCGTCGTCCCAGTGCTGCGGGTTCAGCAGGGTGTCTTCATGGGCGATATCGAATTTGTCGTAGTCGATGTCGTGAAGAAACATGTTGATCCTGCAGAGGTTGTATGTGGTCAGGTTGATTTCCTGCCCGAAGAAGCCCTGACGGACGTTTTCTTTTCCGAGGATTTTTGCGGCTTTCAGAAGCAGTGAACCGGAACCGCAGGCAGGGTCGTACACTTTGTTTACTTCTGTCTTTCCCGCAACGGCGATCCGGGTCAGGAGTTCGGAGACTTCCTGAGGCGTAAAGAATTCTCCCCCGCTCTTTCCAGCGTTGGAGGCGTACATACTCATCAGGTATTCGTAGGCGTCCCCGAAGGCGTCGATGGTATTGTCCTTGTAATCGTTCAGACGCATGCTGGCGATGCCTTCAATGAGTTTCACCAGATTTTCGTTGCGCTTAGCCACGGTGGCTCCCAGTTTGTTGCTGTTTACGTCGATGTCATCGAAGAGCCCTGAAAAGTCGGCTTCGCTTTCGCTGCCTTTTGCGGATTCTTCGATGTGGTTGAATACGGCTTCCAGTGTCATGTTCAGGTTCTCATCGTCGGCAGCCCGTTTTCTCACGTTGCAGAAGAGTTCGGAAGGCAGGATAAAAAAGCCTTTCGTATTTACCAGATCTTCCCGGGCCTGCTCCGCATCTTCGTCCGGCAGCAGGGCGTAATCGAAATCTTCGCAGCCGGCTTCGATTTCTCCCGCATTTATGTAGTTCGTCAGGTTTTCCGAAATATACCGGTAAAACATCATTCCCAGCACGTAGCTCTTGAAATCCCAGCCGTCTACACTGCCCCGCAGTTCGTCTGCAATCGCCCATATCGCACGGTGCAGCTCGTCCCGTTCCTGTTCTTTTCTCGTATCTGCCATGTCTTTTTCCTGTCTTCTTTCTATTTTCTCTCTGTAGTGTTTCAATCTATCTTCATTATATATATCGTGTTGTCGTCCTGTTTTCTGCCCCGCTGCGGCGGCTTCCGGAGCCGGCGCTTTCCACCGAGACGGCGGATGGGATGGCAGGAACA
>JAHZHA010000007.1 GCA_019420525.1 Bacillota bacterium | reverse complement strand
TGGCGGTCTATCTCTTGTTTTCGGTTGCTTGCTTCCTTACCGTACATGAGCATTATCCTCTCGCTTCTTCATTTTTCCGTCATCTTATGCGTCAATTTTGCCGTCTCTCAGCACACCGATGCGCTGCAGCACGGCCGCAGACTCGGCACGGGTGATATCGCGTTTCGGCGCAAAGCTGCCGTCGGGATCGCCCGCCATGATGTCAAAGACGGCGCAGAAAGCGATTCCGTCTACCGCCCATTCCGAGATCTCCTCCAGGTCGGTGTAATCGATGGAAATACTCCAGTCACCCTCGGAGGATATTTCCAGATACGGAGCGGCTCTCCGGATCATCACCGCCATCATCTCCCGGTCTATAGTGCTTCCGGGGCAGAAATTTCCGTCGATGCCGCTGACGATGCCCCGTCCCGCAGCCCACTCCAGGGCCGGCACGAACCATTCATCGCCCGTCACATCGCCGAACATCTCTTCCGCGGCGGCAGCCTCTCCGTTTTCTCCGCTCTCCTCGACACCCTCTCCGTCAGCTTCCGCTTCTCCTCCGGAGATTTCCGCATTTTCCGGTATTTCTTGCTGCACCATGTTATACAGCGCGGTTACGAACATGGCCCGCGTCATGGGTTCTTCCGGGCCGAAGGTTCCGTCTTCCGTATCTCCCATCCAGCCTCTGGATGTCACGTAATCCACATACTTATCGTACCACTCCGCCGCCTGTTCTTTTCCGCTGGCAGGCGCTTCCGCAGCCGCGGCAGACAGAATTTCCGCTGACGCTCCGTCCGTTTCTCCCGCCTGGACGGACAGGAACGGAAAAGCTGCCAGCAGAACTGCCGTCAGGAGAACCGCCATGCAGCGGATGGGCACCCCGCCGGCTCTCCCGCAGCCTGATATCTTTTCACGCGTTTTCATATCGTTCCTCTCATCTCTCAGAATCATCTCCGCTTTCCGGATCGTCTCCGCTCCGCCGGCATTCTCTTCCGACGGCTTCCATTATCTTTTCCGCGATGCGGATGCCGTCCACCGCCGCAGACATGATACCGCCCGCATATCCGGCTCCTTCTCCGCCGGGATAGAGGCCCGACACCGATACGCTCTCCAGATCTGCGTCTCTCAGAATCCGTACCGGCGAAGAGCTCCGGGTCTCCACGCCCGTCATCACGGCATCCTCCATGTCGAATCCCCGGATGCGACGCGCCATCTGCGGGAGAGCCTCTCTCAGAGCATCCGTCACGTAATCCGGCAGACAGTCCGTCACGCTGCCCCAGCGTACGCCGGGACGGTACGTGGGCGTCACGGGAAGATCTTTCTCCGCTTCCGGCTTCGGCGTTCTGCTCTCTCTGCCCTGCAGAAAATCGCCCACCCGCTGGACCGGCGCGAAATAGCTTCCTCCGCCGGCGGCAAAAGCCGCCTGTTCCAGCTTCTCCTGGAAATCCATGCCCGCCAGAGGATTCGTTCCGATATCCGGGAAGTCCTCGGGACGCACGTCGGCCAGGACGGCGCTGTTGGCGTTTCTTCCCTTTCTGTCGTGATAACTCATGCCGTTGGTGACGACGCCTCCCTCCCGGGAAGCAGCTCCCACCACATAACCGCCGGGACACATGCAGAAGGTATAGACGCCCCTGCCGGAGGCGGTGTGATGCGACAGCTTGTACGAAGCCGCTCCCAGCCTGCCCTCTGCATCGTTGGGCTCCATGCCGTACTGGGCCATGTCGATCATCGTCTGGGGATGCTCGATGCGGACGCCCACCGAAAAAGGCTTCGCTTCCATTGCGATTTCCCTGTCAGAGAGCATCCGGAAGGTATCTCTGGCGCTGTTGCCCGGAGCGATGACGGCTCTTCTGCAGGCGCGGCTCCCGTTCCCGTTGATCCGGAGAGCGGACAGTCTTCTCTTCTTTTCCGTTCCGCCCTGGGCGCCGTTTTTTACATTATTTTCCACTTCTATCCCCGTCAGACGGGATTCGAATATCACATCGCCGCCCAGAGAGATAATTTTCTTCCGTATATTTTTCACCACATCCCGCAGCACGTCGGTGCCCACGTGCGGCATCTGCCGGTAGGCGACAGCGGGATCGGCTCCCGCCAGAATGAGTTCCTCTTTCACCTTTGCGATCCGCACATTCTTGATACCCGTCGTCAGCTTTCCGTCGGAAAACGTGCCGGCACCTCCTTCTCCGAACTGGACGTTGGACTCGGTGTCCAGCTCTCCCGTACTCCAGAAATGCTCCACGTCCCGGGCTCTCCGGTCGGCATCGCGTCCTCTCTCCAGCACCACGGGACGCAGTCCCGCCTCCGCCAGGATCAGAGCCGCAAACATGCCGCAGGGACCGAATCCGACTACTACGGGGCGCTCTTCTTCCGCCAGCTCCGTACCGGAGAAATCGGGAATTTCGTAGACATCGTCCGGCGCTTTCGTCAGGGTGACACCTTTCATGGAAGCCGCTCTGTGCAGCAGCTTTTCTTCGTCTTTCACCTGAAAATCCACGGTATATATGAAGCGGATGTGCGGTTTTTCCCGGGCATCTACCGATTCTTTCACGATTTTCCAGCTGTCCGGCTGAAAATTACGGATCCGCAGCTTCTGTCCGATCTTCTTCGGGAGCAGAGAGACGGATTCGTCGATATTCAGTTTGATCTGGCTGATTCTCAGCATCTTATCTCTCCTCTCGATTCAGTCTTACATCCGTTTCGCCGCCGGCGGCGCATCCCGCTGCAGCGCCCGATGACCAGGCCCACTGCAGGTTGAATCCGCCGCATCTTCCGTCTACGTCGATGACTTCCCCGCAGAAAAATAGTCCCGGCTGCAGACGGGATTCCAGCGTTCCCGGACAGATTTCCTCTCTCCGCACGCCGCCGCAGGTCACCTGCGCGTCTTCCCATCCTCTGGTATGCGATACCGGCACTTCAAAACGCCGCAGCATTCCCGCCGCTCTGCGGGCATCTCCTCCGGAGAGCTTGGCGATGACTTCCGCCAGCCGTTCGTTTACGATTCCCGACAGAATGTCTGCCAGGCCGTGAGCCGCATATCTCTCCCCGCCGGATGTCTCTCCGTCTGCATGCCGGCTGAAGCCGCTGATCATCCGGTACAGCTCTTCTTCGCTTTTCTCCGGTACGAAATCGCAGGCGATGACGTATTCCTTTCCGGCAGCCGCTTTCTCCTGCCGGCTTCCGCTCTTTTCTCTCTTCTTTTTCGTCGCCGGCGGTCGGATTCCGTCCATGCGGCGCGTCAGATCGAAGACACAGATTCCGGAAATTCCCGTCGCCGTAAACTGGATTTCTCCCGTCTCTGCGGCGATTTTCCGGAGGCCGCGGTTTTCCGGTTTCAAGGCTTCCTCATCATATCTTCTTTTTCGCAAAACTTCCGGCAACTCCGCTCTTTCGTACAGCGTCACATTTCCTCTCGCCCGCACGCCTTTCAGTTCTCTCAGAAATTCCGCTTCCGACTCCGCGGCGGTCAGTGCAGGACGAGGCGGCTCCAGCGTATGACCGAAAGATTTCGCAAATCCGTATCCGTCCCCCGTACTTCCGGTCTTCAGCCCGGCTCTGCCTCCGCAGGCGAGAATCAGTCTCCGGCAGTACAGCTTCCTTCCGGATTCCGTGAGAATGCGAAAACCCGCCTCGCTCCGGCCGCTTCCCGGCATCATGTCTTCGGAAAATTCGGTCTTCACCGCTCTTTCCGAAAAGAGAAAACGGCAACCGGCTTTTTTCGCCGCCCGTTCCAGCGCCTTTACCACGGCGGAAGCCTGTCCGGAATACGGATAATACCGGCCGCCCTCTTCCAGACGGGCCATCATCCCCTGTGACTGAAAAAAACGCAGCGTCTCTTCCGTTCCAAAGCGGCTCAGAACGCTCTCCACGAAACGATCATCGGGTCGGTTGAAAGATTCCGGAGTGCAGTCTCTGTTGGTGAAATTGCACCTTCCGTTTCCCGTGGCATACAGCTTTTTTCCCGCTTTTTCATTTCCTTCCGCGATCACAACGCTGCGCCCCCGTCCCGCTGCCGACACGGCTGCCGCCAGTCCGGAAGCTCCGGCGCCGATCACCGCCACATCGGCAAAGACCGCCCGGGGTTCGCATTCCGCTGGGGCCGGTTTCCTTTCTCCTGCGCTTTTCCTTTCCGGTTTATTCTTTTCCATCTGTATTTTCTCCCGCTTCCTCTCTCAACCTGTCCGCCAGTTCGCCGATGCGCGCCAGCCGGTGATTGACGCCGCTCTTACTCACCGGGGGATCTGTCATTTCCGCCAGTTCTTTCAGCGTTACATAAGGATTCTGAATTCTCAGCTCTGCGATACAGCGCAGCTTTTCCGGCAGATTCCGTATTCCGATCTTTTCGTCGATCAGGCGGATGTTCTCGATGTGGCGTCCCGCCGCGTTCACCGATTTGTCGAGATTGGCGCTCTCGCAGTTGACGATGCGGTTTGCCGTATTTCTCAGGCCTTTGATGATTCTCACATTCTCGAATTCCAGCAGCTGACTGTGGGCTCCTATGATATTCATGAAATCCACGATTCGGTCGCTGTCCTTGAGATAGACGATATGGTTGTCCCGCCGCACGGAGACCCTGGCTCCGAGATCGAAATGATTCATCAGCTTTTTCACATCTGCGGCGATGTATTCGTTTTTGCAGACGACCTCCAGATGGTAACCTTTTTCGGGATGGCTCACAGAGCCAGCCGCCATGAAAAGCCCTCTGAGATACGCTTTCTTGCAGCACTTCTTGCGGATGACTTCCTGTGGGATTCCTTCCACCAGGACGTTGCTTCCTTCCTGCACTGTCATGAGGCCGATTTCCCGCAGCATCTGACCTCCCGTCATGGCGTCATCCATGGTGATCCGGTACGTCTTGCCTCTGCGCAGCGCTGTCTCCTGCAGAATATCGAGACTCGTCGTCGTGTCGAAGTACGACTGGATCAGCTGTTTCATCAGCCGGGCGATAGAAGGATCTTCCGATGTCAGCGACACATTCATTCTTCCGCCTCCCATCAGACGAATCGCTCCGTTCATCCTGGCAAATCCCGCGATTTCCGCCAGCGTACAGCATTTTTTTTCAGGTATGATTTTCGATAATTCCTTTTTTGTTTCAGACGAAAAAGACATGTCGCACCTCCTCTTCTGCAGAAACGTCACCGCGTCCACGCTGCGTTTCGTCGTTTTTTATGTATAAAAGTTTTCTTTTACGGTGATGATAATAGGGCAGACCGCATTTATCCCCCGAAAACGGGCAGCGCGCGGTCTCATTTCTTCATCAGGAAGCTGCCCGAGGAAAGGTGATTCAAATGAGTAAAAACACTACAGTAAAATGCAAGGTATCTGAATGTGTCCACTTTGCGGACGATTACTGCACAGCGGACACAATCAAGGTTACCGGTCAGAACGGCATTCTCTCCGACTGCACATGCTGCGCGGAAACAGAATGTTCGACCTTCAAAAAGAGATAAAAGGTCACATTTCCCTGCAAACAGGCGAGCCCGCAAGGGTTCGCCTGTTTTTGTATGCTCTGCGCACCGCGCTAAGCTCCGTGTATCATCGTCAGCAAAATATTTGCGATCCGGTCGGCATCGTGACGCACGATTCCGTCTGAGATATCGATGAGATTGCTCTCGATCACCGTCAGCCCTCGCTGTGCCAATATCTCCCGCTCTCCGGGAGCAGCGCACATCTGGCATGTTCCCGCACTGGTATAAGCGCTCAGTTCCTCCGGCTGGCAGATGTAATCGTTGATCAGTATGTATTCGGCCACGTTGCTGCCCAGATAGCGCTCCACGGCGTCCACATAATCGACGACCGTATAATTGTCCGTCTCTCCGGCCTGTGTCATGACATTACACACCAGTACTTTCATTCCTCCGGCCGTGCGGATGGCATCGCTGATTCCGCTGACAAGAAGATTCGGGATGATGCTGCTGTAGAGACTCCCCGGCCCCAGCACGATCATATCGGCTTTCAGAATGGCTTCCACCGCCGAATCCAACGGCCGGACGCCGGAAGGATCGAGAAATACTTCTTCGATGGGGCTTTTCATCTTGCTGACGGCTTTTGGAATCCTGGATTCTCCCCGGATCACTTTTCCGTTTTTCAGTCTGGCGCAGAGCGTCACATCTTCCGATGTCACAGGTATGACTTTTCCCTGAATACGGAGAATATCATGAAGCTTTTCTACCGCCAGTTCAAAATCTCCGTAAATATCGGTCAGCGCCGCAATGAAGAGATTTCCCATATTCTGGCCCTTCAGACGTCCGCTTCCGAACCGGTACTGCAGAAGCTGCTCCATGATATCTTCCTCATCTGCCAGGGCGAGAATGCAGTTCCGGACGTCTCCCGGAGGCAGCATCCCCAGATCTTTTCTCAACATACCGGAGCCGCCGCCGTCATCGGCCACCGTAACGATAGCCGATATATGAAGACCACTGTTTTTTTTCAGTCCCCGCAGCAGAACGGAAAGTCCCGTTCCTCCTCCTATCACCACGATTCTCGTTCCCTGTCCCGGATCCCGGGTATAAGGCGAATATTCGTATTCCATGGCAGAATTCTCCTCTATCGTTTCATGATATCACGATGAACCGTTGTCACTCTGCAGCCCTGTTCACTGAAAATCTCGGAAAACAGATTGGCCATCGCCACAGATCTGTGCTGACCGCCGGTACATCCGAAAGCGATGATCAGCGTTCTCTTTCCCTGCTTGATATAATACGGAATCAGCCCTTCGATCAGATCGGCCGCTTTGCTGACGAACTCCTGCGTCTCTGGAAATTTCATCACATAATCGCGAATCTTTTTATTGTTTCCCGTCAGGTGCTTCATGCTTTTCAGATAATAGGGATTGGGAATGAACCGGGCATCGAAGACGATATCCGCATCCATGCTCATCCCGTGTTTGTAGCCGAAAGACTGAACCGTGACGGAAAATACATCTCCGTCCTCATCGCCCGAGAGCATTTTCTGCAGGAGATTCTGAAGATCCGCAGGCTTCAGGCCGGTGGTATTTATGATCATGTCCGCATTTTCCCGAACGCCTTTCAGAAGCTCCCTTTCCCGCCGTATGGCTTCCGTATTCGTACCACTCTCTTCCGCCAGCGGATGGACCCTTCGCGTCTCCTTGAAGCGGCGCACCAGAGCATCGGTAGTAGCCTCCAGAAAGAGAACACGTACATTTTTGCCCGCGCCCTTGAGTTCTTCGAGAACGCGCACCAGATCTCCGAAAAATTCTCTTCCCCGAATATCCATGACGAAAGCTGCCTTGTCCATATTGATCCGATTCTGTTTTTCCAGCGTGATAAACGATTCGAGAAGAGCAGGCGGCATATTGTCGATGCAGTAATATCCCATATCTTCGAGATAATTCATCGCGTTGCTCTTTCCCGCGCCGGAAAGTCCCGTTACGATTATAGCTTCCATTTTCTCACCATCCTGATTTCCGGCGCGTCTTCAGAAGACGCACACCTTACCGTTACTCCAATATTTCAAGATTTACGATCCTGGACAGATCGAGACCTGCCAGAACCGCCCGCTCAACAGCCTTCTCGCAGGTTCCCACCCGCTGCGGCACGTGAGCGTCGCTTCCGATAATAAAATTCACATCGTACCCGGACACCGTGCGGATCTCCTCCACAGTCAGCTGCCTGTGCCGGTTGCTGATTTCCATAAGAGTTCCCGTCTCGGCGCATGCGGCAGCCACCTCTTCCAGAAAGACGGCGCCTTTGTCTCCGGGATGTGTCAGTGTCTTTATCACGTTCTTTTTCAGTGCCCGGATGACGAGATCTGTATTTTTTCTCATCAGAGCGGCCGAATACCGTTTTCTCTTCGATGACGCCAGATTTCTTCCGTGGAGTGCCAGCGATCCGGCGGGATTTTTTCCCAGCGTTCCGAAATGATACCCTGCGATGACGAAATCATAATAGCGGAACTCCTCCGGCCTGACGTCCAGATCTCCCGATGCATTTATAATATTGGCTTCCACCGACATATATATCCGGATCTGCGGATATTTTTCCCGGAGAGCCTCGATTTCCGCTCTCATCTTCGGAATCTCTCTCCTTCGGAATCCGTATCCCACATGTCCCGGACCGTGGTCGGTGATGGCGACAGACGTGAGATTTTTTTCAATAGCCGCCTTCACGTTATCTTCGATGCTCCCCTTTCCGTGAGAATAGACCGTATGCGTATGCCAGTCGAATGTCAGCCGGTATTTTTCTTCGTTCTTTTGAATTTTTTCCATCATTCTTCTCCGATGATTCTCACTTCCGGCTCCAGATCCACGCCGAAACAGTCTTTTACTCTCATCTGAACGAGCCGGATCAGCTGAATCACATCTGCAGCGGTCGCGCCTCCTTCATTGATCACAAAACCGGCATGCTTCTGCGAGACGCGGGCTCCTCCCACGCGCAGGCCTCTGCAGCCGGAGTCCTGTATGAGCTTTCCGGCGAAATATCCTTCCGGACGTTTGAACGTACTTCCCGCGCTGGGAAAATTCAGCGGCTGCTTTTCCGTTCGCCGTCCGTTCAGTTCTTTCATCCGGGCGAGAATTTCCTCCTTTTTCCCTTCCCGCAGTTTCATGGTACAGGAAGTCACGATCCCGCCGTTTTTGGCGAAAATACTCCGGCGGTAGCCGAATTCCAGTTGGTCAGCCGGAAACTCTCTCATACTTCCGTCCGGCATCAGCGCCCGGCAGGAGACGACGATCTGACTCATCTCTCCTCCGTAAGCCCCCGCATTCATAAAGACGGCTCCGCCCACGCTTCCCGGGATGCCAGATGCGAATTCCATCCCGGCCAGTTCCGCTCCTGCTGCTGCGGCGGCAGCGGCGGACAGAAGCGCTCCCGCTCCGGCGGTAAGCTCCGTCCCCTCCGTGCGGATGCCGGCCATATTCTTTCCAATCCGGATCACAGCCCCCCGGATTCCGCCGTCCTTTACCAGAACGTTGGAACCGTTACCGAGAACGGTGACGGGGATTTCCCCGCTTCGCAGGAAGGATACCGCCTGTACCAGTTCTTCCTCAGAAGAAGGCTGAATCAGGAGATCCGCCGGTCCGCCGATTTTAAATGTCGTATAATCTTTCATCAGAGCATCCCGCACCAAACCGTCCTCTGAACGGATGATACCGGAAAGTTCTCTGAAAACTTTTTCTATATCCATAAAACAGAATTTCCTCCGTGCCGGCCGCCGAAACGTCCGTTTTTTCTGCTGCAACAGCCGTTACAGCCTTCCTGTATTTCCGCTTTTCCGCATTTTCCAGACCAGCACATAAGCTGCCAGTCCGGACACCACTCCGATTGCAGCGCCTGCGATCACATCCGTCGGATAGTGGACGTAAAGATACAGACGTGAAAAAGCGATGAGCACCGCCAGAATGGCAGCGGCCTGCCACCCTCTGGCCCGCGTCAGCACAAGTGCTGACGCCGCAGCAAAAGACGATGTGGTATGACCCGACGGAAAAGAAAAATCCGACGGAGGATCGATCAGCAGCTGGTTCGTCAGTCTCGCCAGTTCATACGGCCGGATCCGCTCTACCAGAGGCTTCAGCGTCAGATTGCATATGATCGCTCCGACGACCAGCGCCAACGCCACAGTGAGTCCGTATTTTCTCGTCCGCGGAAACAGGAGAAGAACTGCCGACAGGACGATCCATATCATGCCGGAGTCTCCCAGATGAGTCACCGCGGGCATCACCACATCAAGAAAACCGCAGCTCAGATGGCTGCGGATAAAATCGAGAACAGCGAGATCTCCCCGCGTCACAGCATTCATATTATCTTTTTCTCCACTTTCATGCTTCCCGTTTCGGCTCCGTCTCTCAGTCTGTGAAGAGTGAAGCATCCGTTTTCATAAACCGCATAAGAGTGTTCCGTATCTCCTTTCGGAATGGAAACAGAGCCCGGATTGACGTAATAGAATGCACCCATGTCCTCCAGTGCAGAGATATGTGTGTGTCCGTTGAGCATCACGTCGAACTCCACGAACGGTGGCGGAGAGGAAGGGCTGTACACATGTCCGTGGGTAGCAAACAGTACGAGATCGTCCGCTTCGATCAGCTCATAAGTATTCATCAGCGGAAATTCCAGCACCATCTGATCCACCTCGGAATCGCAGTTGCCCCGCACGGAAATGATATCATACTTCAGCGAGTTCAGAATTTCCATCGTTCTTTTCGTATCGTAATCTTCCGGAAGACGGTTTCTCGGTCCGTGATAGAGAGCGTCTCCCAGCAGAAGTATTTTATCCGGCTTCTCGCGCTCGTACGCTGAGAGCAGAAGCTCGCAGTGCTCCGCAGATCCGTGAATGTCGGATGCGATGAGTAATTTCATTTTTATAGTATCCTCCTGTTAAAGTCCCGGCTGTATGCCGCCGCACTGTTCAAACAGATTTTCTACCACCATGCGGCTGAGTTCCTGTGAAGTTCCGCTTTTCACGAATTCTTTCGACAGCTGCAGGTGCTCTCTGTCGCTTATCTCCAGAGCCGGCAGCGGATAACCAGCCCGGAGCAGCTCGTAGCTCATGGCCGCATAAGCCGTCTCTCCGCTGAGTTCCTCGAAAGGCCAGACAGCCATAATCATGTCATGTGTCCGTACCGCACCCTCCAGCCGATCCTCGTAATGCTCGTCGGAGACGATCTCCCGGCAGGCTGCTTTCATCAGGCCCGCGATCTCCGAAGGATGCGGAGGATTGTATTCCATCTCTTTCAGAACGGGATTCGTCCTGCGATATCCCGCTGTCCTTCCACCGGAGAGAATTCCGTGGATCTTTGAAATATATTTTTCGTCGAGATGCGTATCGAATTCCACCATATGGCGGAACTCCAGGTAGAGTTCTACACACGCCCTCAGATAGCGGTACTCTTCTACCGTGGCCTCCCTCACTGTCTCGCTGTCGAGCATCGCTCCGATGCGCGCTTTGGACAGCAGAGAACCTGATATTTTCATCATGGAGCACAGCCACCGGAAGAGATTGACATCCCTCATGGCGGCCGCTTCTTCTTCGCTGAGTGAACACAGCCGATATACGGCATCATCCAGCTGACGGCGGATTTCGGCCGTCTTCTTTTCCTCTTTCAGCCTCCGGCCCCGGCTGTCTCTGTTTCGGTTCAACATACAGCAGCGTCTCCTTTCCGGGACTGCTTCCTTTCTTTCCTACTGGCTTATTCCTGCCGGTCCAGACTTTCCAGATAAGCTTCCGCGCTCTTCAGCATCTTCTTTACACTTTCAAAAGAAGTGGAGCCTTCCGATTTTTTCGCCTTGACACATGCCTTCAGATCGATATTCTCATAGATATCAGGTCCGAATTCCGGTGAGAAATCCTGCAGCTGCTGCAGAGACAATTCTTCGATGGCCTTGCCGTGAGAAATGCAGTATAAGACGATTTCTCCGATGATGGCGTGGCATTCTCTGAAAGGGACACCCTTGGAGACCAGATAGTCAGCGGCGTCCGTGGCGTTCATATAACCGTACTTCGCGGCTCTTTCCATGACGTCTGTCTTCAGAGTCAGAGTATCCAGCATATCCGCGAAGATGTTGATGCAGGACGACAGCTGCTCTGCCGCGTCGAATACAGGCGGTTTGTCTTCCTGCATATCCTTGTTGTACGCCAGCGGCAGACCTTTCATCAGCGTCAGAAGTGTGATGAGATCGCCGTAGACGCGTCCCGTCTTGCCGCGGATCAGTTCCGCCATATCGGGATTCTTTTTCTGCGGCATGATGCTGGAACCCGTGCTGTACGCGTCGTCGATCTCGATGAATCCGAATTCCGTGCTGCTCCAGAGAATCAGTTCCTCGCAGAAGCGGCTTAAATGCATCATGCAGATGGAAGCGCCGCTGAGAAATTCCAGAGCGAAATCCCTGTCGCTGACGCCGTCCATGGCGTTCTCGCAGATGTCGGCAAAGCCCAGCTGCTCCGCCACAAAACGGCGGTCCGTATCATATGTCGTGCCCGCCAGCGCGCCGGAGCCCAGCGGCATGACGTCCATGCGCTCCAGACAGTCCTCAAAACGGCTGTAATCTCTTCTGAACATCTGGAAATACGCCATGAAGTGATAAGCCGGCGTCACGGGCTGCGCTCTCTGAAGATGCGTGTAGCCCGGCATGATGCAGTTCTGATTCTTCTCCGCAATTTCGTAAACGGAATGAAGCAGTCTTCTGAGATCGTCCAGAAGCGACAGGATGGCCTCTTTCGTCCACAGGCGAAAATCCACCGCTACCTGATCGTTTCTGCTGCGGGCCGTATGAAGGCGCTTGCCCGGTTCCCCGATGCGCTCCGTGAGAATGCTCTCAATGTTCATGTGTATATCTTCATTTTCGATGGTAAATTCGATTCTGCCGGCTTCGATATCATCCAGAATCTGAACGAGTCCGGCATCGATGGCTTCCGCATCCGCCTGAGAGATGATTCCCTGCTTTGCCAGCATCGCTGCATGTGCTCTGCTTCCCGCGATATCCTGGCGGTACATCTTCTGGTCAAAATCGATGGACGCATTAAATTCCGTCGCCGATTTACTTTCCGCTTTCGTAAAACGTCCGCCCCATAATTTCTTCGACATAATCTGTGTTCTCCTCTGTATCTTTCTTATATTTCATTCCTTTTCTTCTGTATCTTTCATCCGCTATCCGCCACAGCCTGCACACAGGCGTCAGATTCGGGATATTAAAAATATATATTGTAATATTATAATATCTCCGCGTCTCTTTTTGAAGCTTTTCCTGGACTTTTCGGAAACATCTGTCCGGCATTATTCAGGCGCTCCGGACTTCCGGAAGAAATCCGCTTGCGAAGCAGATCTGCCGGCACGATGGAAGCGGCCAGGAGAACCGCGGCGATCCAGCCGTCGATGCCGAAAGGAACGCAGCCAAACATCCGGCTGATCACGCCGAATGTATCCAACGGTACCATAGCTGCATTGACGATGGCCGACTGAACCAGGACGATGAGAAAAAAGATTTTAAGAAACGACCTGTTTTCTCCCAGCCCGCTGAATATGGAATATCCTTCATCCCTGACATTAAATCCGTTGAAAAGCGCCGACAGAATGAAAAATACGAAATACGCTGTAAGATGCTGATCTTCATTTTCAAACAGATTCCGGAAATACGGATGCTTCAGGAATACGAAACTCACAGCCGTTATCCACCCTCCGGCAAAGAGAACCTGCATCATCATGCTCCGGCCGGCGATGCGCTCGTCTCTTTTCCTCGGCATTTCTTTCATGTAGCTCTCCTTCGCCGGCTCATTGCCCAGCATGAGCGCTCCCAGTCCGTCCATCACCAGATTGACGAAGAGCAGATGCGTGACCTTCAGAGGCTCGCTGACGCCGAAAAAAGGAGCGACAGCGCTGACGGCCACAGCCGCCGCATTGACCGCCAGCTGGAATCTGCAGAATTTCAGGATGTTGTGATAAATCGTTCTGCCGTACCAGACCGCATCTTTGACCGACCGGAAATTGTCGTCAAGAATAACGATCTTTGCGGCCTCTTTGGCTGCTTCTGTTCCGCTTCCCATGGCAAAGCCTACATCCGCTCTCTTGAGAGCCGGTGAATCGTTGACACCGTCTCCTGTCATACCCGTCACGAGATTCATCTCCTGACACAGGCGAACCATTCTCGTCTTGTCCGAAGGCAGAGCGCGGGCGATCACCCGTATCCGGCTCATGGCGTTCTTTATCTCACCGTCACTCATTCCGTTCAGCTGGGAAGAAGTCAGCGCCAGATCTCCGTCGGAAGACAGAAGTCCGGCTTCTCTCGCGATGGCCTCCGCTGTCTCCAGCCGGTCACCCGTAATCATGATCACCTGGATGCCGGCCTCTCTCACTTCCCGGATAGCCTCTTTCGCTTCCGGCCTCACATCGTCCCGGATAGCGGCAAATCCGATGATCACGGTGTCTTCATTGATATGGTCTTCCCTCATCTTCTGCCTGGAATATCCGAAAGCCAGAATCCGCATAGCGCGTCCCGCCTCTTCGTCGATCTTCCGGTTGAGACGTGTACGATCCAGCTTTACTTCCTTTCCGTCAGCGTCGAGAGCCCGTTCTGCCGTCTGCAGCAGTTTTTCCGGCGCTCCTTTATAGAATGTCATCCCCAGGGCCCCGATCTCCGCCTGACTGAACTTATTGCCGGAATTGAAATTCTGAGAAGCGCTGATCCGGTATGTCTCATTTTCTTCCATCATCCGACAGGTCTCCTCGCCGATAAACCGCAGCAACGCCTGATCTGTGGCATTTCCTCCCACGATCCGGTGTCCTCTGGCAAACATGGCCGCAGAATTTCTTCCCGCCGCCGCATCGACAAACGATTTCAGCTTTCCGTGCCTGCGTAGATCCTCTGGCAGAATCGTCTCTCCCTGAGCCGTGAAAAACTCCACCACCTCCAGTTCGCCCTTTGTGATGGTTCCCGTCTTGTCGCTGAAGAGAATATTCAGCGATCCCGCCGTCTCGATTCCCTCCGCTCTGCGTACCAGGACGTTGTGATCCAGCATTTTTCCGGTATTCTGCATCAGTACCAGCGAAATCATCAGCGGCAGGCCTTCCGGCACGGCGCAGACCACGATCACCACGGCCAGAGAGACCGCTTCCACGGCATCGTGAAGAACTGACGGCCATCCCGTGCTCAGATAGGCCGCCAGCCCGCCGGCGGAAAGCACGAGAAACAGGATATATAGAAACGTAATCCCCGCCGCCCCCACATATCCGAAAAGTGAAATCTGCCCGGCCAGCCTGTTCAGTTTGACTTTCAGAGGTGAATCCGGCTCTGCTTCCTGCATTTCCACAGCCGTCTTTCCCGTCAGTGTTTGTGTTCCCACACGCCGTACCGACAGAATTCCCTCTCCATCGAGAACGACACTGCCCCGAAACAGAGAAAAACCGTCCGTCAACGTATCACCGGTCACTTCCTCCGGAAACTCCACGACAGTGTGCACAGCCGTCTTTTCACATGCTTCTGTCTCCCCGTTCAGAGCGGAATTGTCCACCGTCAGCCCGCCGTCTGTCAGAATTCCGTCCGCCGGAACCCGGTCGCCGGACTGAAGCACCACGAGATCTCCCACCACCACATCGTCAGTATCGATGACCGACAGCATGCCGTTTCGGTATACCTTGCAGACTTCCCGCTCCGCTCTGACCTTCAGTTCCCTGTATTTCACATCGCTGGCCGCATTCGTCTTCGCCGTCACAAAGGCCACGATGAGCACCGTTACCGCTGTTCCGGCCGGCTCATAAATCTCCGAATAACCCCAGAAAAACATGACGGTCATGATTCCCGCAACCATCAGAAGAATCCGGATCATCGGGTCCCGGAACGTCTCCCTGAATTCCTGCAGAATTGTAACCGGTTCCGAATCGGGAATCGAATTCGACCCGTACCGCGCCCGGGAAGCAGCCGCCTCCCGGTCTGTCAAACCTGGATATTTCATCATAGCGTTTTTCACCTTTCCTCATCCTGCACACAGAGACATGTTTCTCTGTCTCTTTCTCTTCTGTATAAAAATACTGGCGGACATATGAGTTCTGTCCTTCTGAAAAAGAATATTCGGACAGGCAGCAAATTATGAAAAAAATGAAAAAGCCGGCGGAATCACCGCCGACTGAGCTATAAAAAAGGGAACCGCATTCTGCAGTTCCCCTGACAGGCCGATTTCAGTCTGTATTTATCATTTTATTTTTCGTATTGTGACATGTCCATGTTTCTCAGTATTTGGAAGGAATATTGTTTTCCTTGCAGTTGATGGCACGGATCTTCATCGGCAGAGAGAAGAGATTGATGAATCCTTCCGCGTCGCTCTGATTGTATACGTCATCTTCGCCGAAAGTCGCAAAGTCTTCATTGAAGAGGGAGTACTTGGACTTGGAAGCCACAGGAACCGCGCTTCCCTTGTAGAGCTTCATCTTTACCACGCCGGTTACGACATCCTGTGTGGAATCCACAAATGCATCCAATGCATCTTTCAGAGGAGTGAACCAGAGACCGTCATAGACCAGCTGTGCATACTTGAGAGAAACCTGATTCTTGAAGTTCATCGTATCTCTGTCCAGTACGAGCTTTTCCAGATCCTGATGCGCCTTGAAGAGAATCGTGCCGCCCGGCGTTTCATAAACACCTCTGGACTTCATCCCTACCAGACGATTTTCGATGATGTCGATCGTACCGACACCATTTTCTCCACCCATCTTATTCAGTGTTTCGAGAAGTTCTACCGGATTCATATCTTTTCCATCCAGAGCTACAGGGCAGCCCTTGTCGAAGGTGATTTCCACAAATGTCGGCTTATCCGGTGCCTGCTCTGCCGGAACACTCATCACATGGATATCATCGAGATGCTCATTCCACGGATTTTCCAGATTGCCGCCCTCGTGACTGATATGCCAGATGTTCTGGTCGCGGCTGTAAATCTTTTTCAGTGTCTGGGAGATAGGAATATTATGAGCCTGCGCATACGCGATGCAGTCTTCACGTGATTTGAGATCCCATTCTCTCCACGGAGCCACGATCTTCAGGGAAGGATCCAGCGCGTGAATGCTGGATTCGAAACGAACCTGATCGTTTCCTTTACCCGTACATCCGTGAGCGATAGCCACAGCACCTTCCTCATGAGCGATCCTCACGAGTTCTTTCGCAATAAGCGGACGGGCAAAAGATGTGCCCAGCAGATAATCATTTTCGTAAATCGCACCCGCCTTCAGAGTCGGCCAGATATAATCTGTCACCAATTCCTCTGTGACGTCGACAATATAAGCCTTTGAAGCGCCGGTGGCATAAGCTTTCTTTTCCACCGCGTCGAAATCTTCTTCCTGTCCCACATTTACGCATACCGCGATAACGTCATAATTGTAATTTTCCTTTAAATATGTGAGAATTACCGATGTGTCCAGTCCGCCTGAATATGCGAGAACTGCTTTTTCCTTAGCCATGTCGAATACCTCCGAATTTTTTCTGTTATTTTAAACTATTCCGTCAGATCTTTTATCTTCAGCGGCAGTTTCCGCTTTTCATCTGCACTTCAATGCATAGAGTATACCACATGTGTTTTTCCGATTCAACGGGTAATTAATAATTATTCATTGTTTTTAATATTTATTCATGTCGTTATTCATCTTATGCATATATCTGGAAAATTCGCTGTCTTCCCGTGAAAAACGCGAGAAATTTCTGCAGAATCACGATTTACACCTCCTGTACTCTCGCTTATAATGACCTTGCAAAACCGGATATTGCAGCCGGAAAAAACTACAGGAGGGAAAAAATAAACTGAAATGAAAAAAGAATATCTCTTTGCGGCAGGCGCTGTAGTCTGCTGGAGCACCGTAGCACCTATCACAAAAATTCTGCTGAATGAGATGTCTGCAGGTCTGTGCCTCTTCCTCACCACGTCCATCGCCGCGATGACACTCCTCGTCTACAATGTTCTGCGAGGCAATCTGAAAAAATTCACAGTTTACCGTCCTGCCGATTGGCTGCGTCTCTGCATCATGGGATTTTTCGGTTTTCTCGTATACAACGCTGCGTATTACACAGGCTTGACACTTCTGAGCGCACAGGATGCATGTGTCATCAACTATCTCTGGCCTCTGATGACTGTAATCTTTTCCTGCTTTGTACTGTATGAACGGTTTACCGTCGCCAAACTGGCTGCCGCGGTTCTCTCCTTTGCAGGCGCCGCAATCGTCGCCACAAAAGGCGATTTCAGCAACTTTGCGAAGATCGATTTCAGGGGGGTTCTTTTCTGCCTCCTGGCTGCTGTCAGCTACGGCCTCTTCAGCGCGTTCAATAAGAAATACGATTATGACCAGGAAACGGCCATGGCTATCTATTTCACGGTTCCCGCCGTCATCTCCGGCATCTTTGTGTTCTGTTCCGGAACGCCCGTTCATATATCTGGAATACAGATTGCCGGAATTCTCTGGATGGGCACGGTGGTCAGCGCTGCCGGTTATCTCATCTGGTGTCTTGCCGTCAACAGAGGAAATACGGCAAAAATTTCAAATCTAGCCTATATTACGCCTTTCCTCTCCATGCTGCTTTCCTGTCTCATATTAAAAGAGCCTTTCAGCCTTTCCGCTCTTCTGGGCCTGATACTCATCATTCTGGGTATCGCCGTCCAGCTGAAAGGAGAACAAATCCCTGTCCGGAAATAAAAATTTCCCCAGATCATACTAAAGAAAAGGCTGCTGCAAAATATATATTGCAACAGCCTTTTTTGATCACTGTTTTATCGATTCAAATTTCTTTTTCCCGTCAGTGACTCGATTTTTATCCGGTACACCGATGTCATATCCAGACCTCTGCAGCGATCTACCGGATACTCCGGATGACCATAATGGGCAGTAATGAGCTGCAGTCCCCGGATTTTTTCATCACCTTCCGCTTTTTCCGCAGTGCCGAAGCCTATCACGCTTTCAAAGCGCGTGGTGATGCCGTGCTGAGTCTTTTCCACACCGCGGAAGATATGGCCTTCTACACATACTCTCGGATTTTTCTCTATATATTCTGCCTTAAGACCTTCCCGGCCGCTGTGAAAATAGATATAAAGTACGTCTTCCTTGCGAAGCGTCCCGAAAGATACGGGAACCACATAGGGATAGTCATCCCCCTGCAGTCCGATACTCAATGTGTCGCACCGTTCCAGTATCTCTTCGATTTCTTCCCGGACACAGACTTCTCTGTCTTTTCTTCTCATATTTCAGTCTCCTGCATTCTGTCTGCAATAATGTAAATCAGGCTGAAGCTGCTGTATTCTTATTTCTCGTCCTCTGTGAAATTATCCACTCCCAGAAAAACCGGTCGTAAGCTGCAATAATGCAATGCTGTATACAGAACACTCCGAAGCCTTAACAGTCGTTTAATAGTAATATGTGGTATTGTATGCGCCGCTGGCATTGAATATTGTAGCCATTGAAACTCCCTCCACGATGACTATGAGCAGACATACCACCACAAAAACAGCGGTGATCGCCAGCTGAGCCCGGCAGAAATTTCTGCGATTGAGATTTCCGGTAGAACTGAATCCCCATACAAAGCACATAATGATGTTGATACACGGAATAGCCATGATAATCAGCGTTACCACCCATTCACCCATCGTCATCGGTGTCATGTCAAAGCCATTCAGATTTCTGCCGCTGTTCTGTGGTCTTCCGTAATCCATTCTCCTGTCTTCCGGACGTGTGAACTGATAATCTCCGTTTTCCGGTCCTTTGTATCCGTTTTCCATAAAATCCTCCTGTAAAACTGTTTTTCGAATGTCAGATATCATTTTGCTGCCATTCCTGCTGTAGAATCTGAGTACTCTCCATTATAATTTTAACATATAATAAATTATTTTACAATTACAACAGTACTTTCCGGCTCATTTCAGCCGGTCAGACAGATTTCTGAAACAGCTTCCAGGTTATAAAAAACGACATGCCAGACAATTCTCCAGATAATCCATCGGAGCTTCTCCCGGAAAAAAGCAGACCATTCGCCAAACGTAAAAAATCACCAGACCCGCCAGTACCGCAGCAGCGCACCATGAAAACCAGGAGCCCGGCTTTTTCAGCAGCAGATAGCGGTAAATACACCAGATGAGAATCAGAACTCCTATGGGAAAGATAAAGGGATTCATCCGCCAGGCCCCCGCGAAGTCCAGCGTCAACGCCTGAAGTCCCGCTCTCGTCAGACCGCAGCCGGGACAGGGAATTCCGGTGACGGCATGCATAGGACAGATGCTCCCTGTGAGCAACCACAAAACAAAAAAACAGGCGCCCACGTACAGGAGCGCCCGTTTTGCTGATCTGAAGTCACGTATCATCTGATCCAGGGCATCTTTAAAGATTCCGGAAACATTTCTTTTTACAGCAGTCTCCGGTCTGCTGCCGCACTTTCTGAACCGGATGTCCATAATCCGCCCTATGGTGCCACGATGGAAAGTCTGTCGAGGCCGGCCGCTTCATCGAGTCCACAGACGATATTCATATTCTGAAGAGCCTGTCCTGCCGCACCTTTCATCATATTGTCGATACAGGATGTGATGATGGCGCGTCTCGTTCTGCGGTCCACGCGGACACTGATATCACAGTAATTGGTTCCCACCACAAATCTAGTTTCGCACATGCCTCTGCGGATACGTACAAATTTTTCATGTCCGTAATATTTTTCATAGACAGCATACAGATCGTCCTCCGTGACATCCTTCAGAAGGTCCACATAAATAGTGGCGAGAATACCTCTTTTCATCGGCATCAGATGTGGTGTGAACTGGAGACAGATCTCTTGACCTGCTACTTTGGAAAGTTCCTGCTCGATTTCCGGCGTATGGCGGTGATTTGCGATTCCATAAGCCTTGACGGATTCACCGGCTTCCGCATAAAGCAGCGATACATTTGCCTTTCTTCCGGAACCCGTGATTCCCGACTTCGCGTCAATGATAATATGATTTTTGTCGACAAGTCCTTCTTCTCTCAAAAGAGCTGAAACAGCCAGAATACTGGCCGTAGTATAGCAGCCCGGATTTGCTATAAGCTGTGCATCCTGTATTTTTTCCCTCCACAGCTCCGGCAGACCGTAGACCTGCTTTTCAATCAGATGACGGGCGGTATGCTCTGTCTTGTACCATTCCTCGTAGACCGCCGGATCGTCCAGGCGAAAATCTGCGCTGAAGTCGATAATTTTCGTACCTTTTTCCATGGCGAGCTCTGCGATGTCGAATACCAGACCGTTTGGCAGAGCAGTAAATACCACATCAACATCTCCGATTGCCGCCTTTGCCTCTTCCGTACTCAGCAGCGGCTGATCCAGAATCTGATAGAACTGCGGATAGACATCGGAAAACAGCTGTCCCGCATAAGAATTTGAAGAGACAAATGTCACTTCCGCCTCAGGATGATTGATCAGAAGACTTACGAGCTGCTGTCCCGCATATCCTGTCGCTCCGATAACTCCTGCCTTTATCATAAAAAACCTTCTTTCCGTATCTTTCAAAATCTTTTATATTTTATATGTTTTCCCGCTGCATTTTTGCGCAGACAGAAAAAACAGAACGCAAACTAGGAACGATAATCTCCGTTGATAGCCACATATTCCTTTGTCAGATCGCAGCCCCATGCTTTCACTGCGTACTCGCCAGCATGCATATCGATGTCGATATGAACCACATCTTCCTTCAGAATCTCCAACGCCTTGTCCTCATCGAAAGCCTGTGGAACGCCCTGCAGAAATACGTCAATGCTGCCTTTGGCACTGGAAAATGCCACATCCACCTTCATCTGATCGAAATCTGCACCGGAATATCCCATGGCACAGAGAACACGTCCCCAGTTGGCATCCGATCCGTGCATGGCTGCTTTTACCAGACTGGAAGAAGCCACGGAACGGGCGCACAGTCGTGCAGTCTCTTCCGTATCAGCACCCTTCAGATCGACTTCGATCATCCGCGATGCGCCTTCTCCGTCGGCAGCGATGGCCTTGGCCAGACATTCGCTGATATAGTAGACCGCATCGTAGAATTTTTCGTAATCTTCCCCTTCCGTGCGGTCGATCACCGGATTTTCCGCACAGCCGTTGGCCAGAATGACTGCCGTATCGTTGGTGCTGGTATCGCCGTCCACCGTCACCATATTGAAGGTGGTATGTGTCGCCGTCTTCTGAATGTGTTCCAGGACTTCTTTCGTGACCGCGGCATCTGTCACCACATAAGAGAGCATCGTTCCCATATTCGGATGAATCATTCCGGAACCTTTGGCGATTCCGCAGATGCTCACCGTCTTTCCACCGATTTCCTCTTCGACGAAAAAGCATTTTTCCTTCGTATCTGTCGTCATGATGGCCTGATGAACCTCATCTCCTCCGGAGGCCAGAGCTTCCGCGCAGATACCGATTCCGCCGAGAATCGTATCCATCGGCATCGGCTGGCCGATGACGCCCGTGGAAAAAACCATGACTTCCTCCGGCCGGATCCCCAGATGTTCCGCTGTACGCTCCGCCATAGCTTCCGCATCTGCAATTCCCTGATCACCTGTACAGGCGTTGGCGTTGCCGCTGTTGATGATAAACGCCCTGGTGACCGGATTTTTCACCTTTTCCATATCTACCAGTACCGGAGCGGCCTTTACCGCATTTTTTGTAAATACACCGGCACATACTGCAGGAACTTCACTGAAGATCAGTCCCATATCTTTTTTTCCGCTCTTTTTGAGGCCCACCGCACAGCCTGCAGCCTGAATACCTTTTACGCAGGATACGGATTTTCCCTCGATTGTTTTCATCGTTACACCTCGTCATTTGCTGTTCTGTTTTTCTCTGCAACGTCCTTTTTCCGGCCGTCTTCCCGATTCGCCTATTTCGTCACCATCGTACCGCTTCCGGAATGAGTGAAGATTTCGATAAGCAAGCTGTGTTCCACTCTGCCGTCGATAATCGCCACTTCCCTGGTACCCTTCTGAATGGCATCTACGCAGCACCGCATCTTCGGAATCATGCCGCCGGCAATGATCCCCTCTTCGATATACTCTTCCACTTTATCACAACTGATCTCCGGAATAAAGGAATCTTCATCGTTTATATCCCGATACAGTCCTTTGATATCGGAAAGAAGGATCAGTTTCTCCGCTTCGAGAGCTCCGCTGACCGCTCCCGCAGCGTAATCCGCATTTACGTTGAACGTCTCTCCGTTTTCCCCGCAGGCCACCGGCGAGATAATCGGAACGTAATCCGCAGCGATGAGATCCGTGAGAACATCCTTGTTTACTTCGGAAACCCGGCCCACATATCCGAGATCCAGTTTTTCGCCGTCGGTTCCCATCGCATAATTCTTGACGGCTTTCAGCAGATTACTGTCCCGGCCGCAGAGACCCACCGCATTGAGACCGTGCTGGCTGAGGCAAGCGGACAGATCCTTATTCACCTGACCCGAAAGAACCATCTCCACGATCTTCATGACTTGTTCGTCTGTCACCCTCTGTCCCTGCTGGAATTTCACGTCGAGATCCACCTGATTCAGCATAGCGTTGATCCGCTTGCCACCTCCATGAACGATGACGATATTTATGCCGACCAGCTTCAAAAGAGCCACATCCTCGATGAACTTCTTCTTGAGCACTTCATTTTCCATGACGCTGCCGCCGTATTTGATAACAAATGTTTTACCTGTAAATCTTTTGATGTATGGAAGGGCTTCTATGAGTATTTCCGCTCTTTGCATTCTTTTCAACCTCCTGTACCTTTCCGCATGATGATTTATAATTATACATTTCTGTTAATATTTATTCAAGTATTTCCGTATAAAAATACCCACAAAAAACGGTCCGTTTTTGCATAAATGCAAACGTAACCGTTAAAAAAGTCCCAGTATTTTTTATTCCGCCGTGAAAACGCCGGATTTTCCGCCTTCTTTCCGTACAAGACGGATGTCCGTGATGCGCATGCCTCTGTCGATGGCTTTGCACATGTCGTAAATCGTCAGGGCTGCGATAGCCACTGCGTTTAAAGATTCCATTTCGATTCCCGTCTTACCGATGGTAGACGCCTGTGCCTCGATATGAACGGCTGATTTCGCTTCATCCAACTGAAAATCCATGTCTACACCGGTGATGAAGATATTGTGGCACATCGGAATATTAGACGCCGTATTTTTAGCCGCCATGATGCCTGCCGTCTGAGCTACAGAGAGAACGTCTCCTTTTGCGATAGAACCCTCTTTTATCCTCTTCAGCGTCTCCGGATGCATGTAGATGCTGCCTTTCGCTACAGCGATCCGCTTCGTGTCCGCCTTTGCACCCACGTCCACCATTCTCGGCCTGCCGTTTTCGTCGATATGTGTCAGTCTTTCCTCCATTGCATTAACCTCCGATTTTATTCATGTCGCGCTCGATAGGCGCCGCTCCTTCATTGAGCATGTGATGGGCCACTTTGTGATTTATCGACGTCTTAAGAGCCTTCAACAGCTCCCCGTCCGAAAGGTGAAGCGGTCCCTTCATGTCGATTTCTTCGTTGGAATGGAGGCACGGCTTGATCTTTCCGTCCGACGTCAGGCGTATCTTGTTGCAGGAAGAGCAGAAATGATTGCTGAGAGCACTGATGAGCCCCACTTTTCCCTTCCCGTCAGGAAGTCTGTAGTCTCGCGATACCGAAAATTTCTCGCTGTCCACCGGAACCAACTCCGGAAAGCGATTCAGTATCTCCTGATTCGATATGAAGCCGTAAGAATCGCCCACATCTGCATGACCGATAGGCATCAGTTCGATAAAACGGACGACATACGACTTCTTTCTCGTCAGTTCGATGAAATCCGCAAATTCGTCATCGTTGAATCCTCCCAGAGCCACCACGTTCAGCTTCACAGGAGTCAGACCCTCCCGCTCGGCCGCTTCGATACCTGCCAGCACCCGGTTCAGATCCCCGCCTCTGGTGATCCGCGCATACTTGTCCGGCTTCATCGTATCGATGCTGATATTCACCCGGCTGACCCCGGCTTCTTTGAGATCTCTGGCCATATCCGCCAGCAGTATGCCGTTTGTGGTGATGCCGATCTCCTCTATCCCCGGAATCGCGTTAATTCCGGCGATCAGATCGATGATTCCGTGACGCACCAGCGGTTCGCCGCCGGTCAGGCGTATCTTGGAGATCCCGATTTCAGCCGCCGCCTTTGCCAGCCGGATGATCTCCTCAAAGGATAGAATCTGCTCTTTCGGAATGATATTCTGATACCCCGTTTCCGGCATGCAGTACCTGCAGCGCAGATTGCACCGGTCGGTCACCGAGATGCGCAGATAATTGATTTCTCTTCCAAAATTGTCTTTCATATCTGTAATTCCTACTTTATATATAATATATATTTTTTCCCGATCCGCTGCGCAGATTCCCGGAAAGCGGAGATATTTTCCCCTCTCTCCGCCGTTCCGCAGGCGTTTCCGCCGCTGCGGGATCTCAGTATATATACCCGCTGCAGTGCAAAAAGAAAACGGAAAAACGACCGTCGGATTTTTCTCTTTGTGGCGTTTAACCGGTTCATTGTATCATATGTATCTGCAGAAACGCAAGATATTCCGGCAGATGAGAGTCTCCGCCGGAAAAAATGTATGCTTTTTCAAAGCTTAACCCTGCAAACAGCCACCGGAAAATCCATACTCCGGATCTCCCGGTGGCCGTTTCACAATGGAAAGCGCAGGTTCCCGCATGCGCTGTCTTGCCGTCGGCACGTCAGCATTGGAAAGAATCTTCAGAAATTTGCATAAACCGGTGAAGAGTCAGAATACATCCCGGAGCCTCCGATGCATGAGCCCGCAGGCTTCATCGTAATCCGATTTCTTCACATATATCGTATACTGATTCTGTATCGCTGGATTTTCATCCTGCTTTCCGGAATTCATCCGGCGTCCGGCGGAAAACGGAGAAGGAACCCACAGATTGACGACGTCAACCGCATAATTGATGCCGTTTTCCACCAGCATACGCCTGACCACTCCCTGCTTCTGCATGTCAGAAGTCATCAGGAGCTCTTTTCTGTTAAAAATCGTGATCATAGTTCTTCGTCTCCTTTTTGTTCGTCTTTTCCGAACAGACAGGGAACCTGCTTCCTACCCGATTCTCTCTCTATTATTACACTATCTTCTTCCGCATTTCAATAGGTAACTTGCCCCGAAAACGCATACAATTCAAGGGTTTCCGCCTTCACGCTTCCCCGCGTCACCGCAATGCTCCGGAGAAAAACGGCGGACATCCTCGTGGATTTCATCCTGTTTTTCTGTTATCCTATAATCATCGTTTCCGGCTGTGCCGCATCTGCCGCCCGGCCGGAACGTTCCGAAATCTGTTTTGTTGTTGCGGAGAATTTTCAAAGATGATTTTAGTAAATGCAGATAAGATAAATAAAAGCTACACCGAAAAGCCTCTTCTGCAGGATATCAGCCTGAGCATACACGAAGGGGAGAAAATCGGCCTCATCGGCGTCAACGGCACGGGAAAATCGACGCTGCTGAGAATTATCGCCGGCAACGAAGAACCCGACAGCGGAAAAGTCGTATATACAAACGACGTCCGCAAAGCATATCTTCCCCAGCATCCGGAATACGACGGAAATCTGACGGTGGAAGAACAGGCGGCAAAATACATGAGAGCTGTCGATCCCGAAACGCCGGACTTCGCCTGCCGTTCCATGATGACGAAGCTGGGCATCCGGGACTTCGGCGCCAGGATGGAAGAACTTTCCGGAGGACAGAGAAAGAGAGTAGCCATGGCTGCCGTCCTCTCCTCTGGGGCTGATCTTCTCATCCTGGACGAACCCACCAACCACATGGACAACGACGTCATCGTATATCTGGAAGACTTTCTCGTCCGATACAGAGGCGCCGTCCTGATGATCACCCATGACAGATATTTTCTGGACCGGATCACGAAAAAGATCTTCGAAATCGACGGCGGCAGCCTCTATACTTACGAAGGAAACTACGACTACTATCTGGAGACGAAAGCCGCCAGAGAAGAGATGGCCCTGGCCAGCGAGCGCAAGAGAGCCGCTCTGTACAAAAAAGAACTGGCCTGGATCCGCAGAGGCGCCCGGGCCCGCTCCACGAAGGCGAAATCCCATATCGAACGCTTCGAGGAGCTGCGGGACAGCAAGCTGATCATCGACGATTCCAGTCTCTCCATCGGAACCGTCAGCAGCCGTCTGGGAAAAAAGATCATCGAAATCGAAGGTCTCAGCAAAGCCTACGGAGACAAACAGCTCATCCGGGATTTCACCTACACCGTTCTGCGCAACGACCGCATCGGCATCATCGGTGACAATGGCAGCGGAAAATCGACTTTTCTGAAGATGATTCTCGGAGAAGTGGAACCCGACGAAGGCACCGTCACCATCGGGCAGACCGTGAAAATCGGATACTTTTCCCAGGACACACAAGTCTGGGACCCCGATCAGAGAGTCATCAAATTCGTGGAAGGCATCTCCGACAGCGTCCGTACGGAAGACGGATACCTCTCCGCTTCACAGATGCTGGAACGTTTTCTGTTCCCCAGCATCAAGCATTCCGTTCCCATCGGACGTCTGTCAGGCGGCGAAAAGCGGCGTCTCTATCTTCTCAGCGTCCTGATGCAGGCGCCCAACGTCCTGATCTTCGACGAACCGACAAACGATCTCGATATCGCCACCCTCACCGTCCTGGAGGATTATCTCGATGAATTCAGCGGCGCCGTGATCATCGTTTCTCACGACCGCTACTTCCTGGACCGCCTCTGCATCCGGACCTTCTCCTTTGAAGGCGACGGTATCGTGCGCCACTATCCGGGAGGCTACACGGACGCCATGAAAGCCAGAGAGCTGGAACAGCTGACGAAAGAGATGAACGCGAAAAATACCGGCAAAAAGGCGTCTACTGCGAAAAACGTCAGTTCTTCCGGCGAAAAGCAGGGACGCCCGGCCCGGGAAAAAAAGCTGAAATTCACATTCAGCGAAAAAAAAGAATTCGAAACGATCGACAGCGATATCGCCGCTCTGGAGGAGAAAATCGCAGGGCTGGGCGAAGAGATGGCTCAGACGGCAGATGATTACGTGAAGCTTCAGGAACTGTCCGAGGAGCATCGAAAACTGGAAACCGAACTGGAAGAGAAAATGGAGCGCTGGGTCTATCTTAACGACCTGGCGGAACAGATCGAAAACGAGAGGCATGGGAAAAAATGACGGGACATTTTGAAATCAGAGATATTACAGAAAAAGACGTGTGGCAGCGCATGCCCGTGCGGATGCAGGACAGCCACAAGGGAACATACGGCAAGCTGCTGTGTGTGGCCGGAAGTTCCCGGTACCGGGGCGCGGCGGCGCTGACGGCGGAAGGAGCACTGCGGGGAGGCTGCGGAATCGTCACCCTGGCCAGTGTGGAACCCGTCTTCTTCTCCGTGCAGCCGCGTCTGCCAGAATGCATCCTTCTCTCCTGCCAGCCTGATTCCGACGGCGGCATTTCCGCAAAAAACGCCGGCCTCCTGCGGGAGGAACTGGACAGCGGATACGCCGGCCTCCTGATGGGTCCGGGCATGGGAAACACGGAGGACACCGCCGCACTGGTAGAGGCGCTCGTCACGGGAGCTGACTGCACGGTGATCCTGGACGCAGACGCTCTCAATGCGGTCTCCTCCCGGGAAAAGCTTCCGTCTCCCGCTCCGGGACATCAGACGGTCATCACGCCGCATCCCGGAGAAATGGCGCGGCTGTGCGGCTGCACCATCTCTCAGGTGAAGACGGACCGGGAACGCATCGCTCTGGACTATGCCGAGGAAAACGACTGCATCGTCGTGCTGAAAGAGCACCGCACTCTCATCGCCTCTCCGAAAGGCGAACTCTGGCGCAATACTTCGGGAAATTCCGGGCTGGCAAAAGGAGGCAGCGGCGATATTCTCGCAGGACTCATGGGATCTTTCGCCGCTCAGGGCATGAATCCGCTGGACGCGGCCATCTGCGCCGTCTACCTCCACGGAGCCGCAGCCGACCGCTGTGCGAAAGAAAAGAGCGAAACGGCCATGCTGCCTCACGACATTTTCAGGGATCTCGGAGTTATTCTGAGAAAGAACGGAAGATAGGACGGAGAAAAGCGCATGACTGAATACACATTCCGCACGGCCACCCCTGAGGACGCCGCCGCTCTGCTGGAAATCTACCGCCCCTATGTGGAAGAGACGGCCATCACATTTGAATACGACGTTCCATCCGAAGAGGAATTCGCCCGCCGCATCCGTACCGTTCTCCGCCAATATCCCTACATCATCGCCGAGGCAGAGGGAAAAATCACCGGATACGCTTATGTCAGCCGGTTTCACGAGAGGAAAGCCTACGACTGGCTCGTGGAAACTTCCGTCTATGTAGCCCGGGACTTCCGCGGAAAAGGAGCCGGCAGCGCCCTCTACGCCAGACTTGAGGAAATCCTGAAGGCTATGAATATCGTCAGCCTCGAAGCCTGCATCGCCTGCACCGAAGACGAGGACGAAACGCTGACAAACGACAGCATGCATTTCCACGAAGCGCTGGGTTATCGCCAGACGGGACGTTTTTTCCGGTGCGGCTACAAGTTTCAGCGATGGTACGACATGGTCTGGATGGAAAAGATCATCGGGCAGCATCTGACCCCGATGCCTCCGGTCCGTTCTTTCGACGAAGTGAGAGACCGATTCGGACTCTGATCCCGGCGCGCACCCGATGGAAAAAGCCGGACGGAAAGACAAAACGGTGTCCGGAAGAAAATTGAAGATCTTACAGATAAAGGTATCCCCCTGCATCGCCCGGTGATGCAGAGAGATACCTTTTTTGTCCGCTTTTTGATCTGATTTTGTCAGAGAGTTTCTTCTCCCTCAGGAAGAGGATAATTTCCGTCTTCCGCCATGTACAGCAGCGCATTGCAGACAGCCGCCGCCACGGTACTTCCGCCTTTTCTTCCTCTGGCGGCGATATACGGTACGCCGGCCGTCATGATCAGTTCTTTTGATTCCATCACATTGACGAATCCCACGGGTACCGCGATGACCAGCTCCGGCCGCACGCGTCCCTCATCGATGAGCTCCTTCAGACGGAGCAGAGCGGTGGGAGCGTTGCCTATGGCGAAGATCAGAGGCCCTTTCAGCTCCGCCGCACGCTCCATGGAGACGACGGCTCTCGTGACGCCACGCCGGAGAGCTTCCTCCGCCACGCCCGGATCGGCCATATAGCAGACAGTCCGGCATCCCAGACGACTCAGCGCCCCCCTGTTGATGCCGGCCAGTGCCATATTCGTGTCGGTGACGATAGTCACTCCGCGGAAATCTTCTCCGTCAACGACTTTCCTGTCGTCCGTATCCTCATTTCCGGCAGTTCCGGCGCCCTGCGCTCTGCATTTTTTTCCGGAGCCGCCGCGCAGCGCCGAAAGGGCTGACGCCACCGCTGTCTCCGAGAAGGTCAGCGTATGCTCGTACTCAAAATCAGCGGTGGTGTGAATCACGCGGCGGATGACGGGAGCGTGATTCCGCGGCGGCTCCGTCGTCATCTCCCGGGCGATGAGTTCCATGCTTCGCTTTTCGATCTCCGCCGGTTTTATATATTCGATGTCCATTTCCGAACTCCTTTTTCCGATATCTGATGATGCTTTCCCTATATTCCTTCTGCGCCTGTATTATACCGCCGTTTTTTCCTTCTATCAAGAACGCCCCTGTCCGCAGCGGGAAAGGGGCGTAAAGTCGTCCGCAGAGCGGAGATCTACAGATTGAAGACGACGAGAACAGCCAGGAGAGCCGCCATGATTACGGTACAAACCGCTGCAGCAGCCGTGACGAACACCGTCGCTTTCCTCCGGCTGTCGGCGATGAAGCACAGAATGCGGAAGACCAGAACTCCCGCGCATCCGCCGAGACAGTTGAGCATCAGGTCTGTGATATCCGAAGTCCCGATGGAAAAAATGTACTGGCAGACCTCGTATGCCAGACTGACTCCTGCAAAGATCAGAAACTTTTTCCGGAACCGCATGTCCGGAAAGAGAGCGGACAGATAGATCCCGAAAGGCAGGAAGATCACAGCGTTCATGATGACTTCCGAAAAATCGGGTTTTCCGTTTATGATAACCATTTCCCCGAAGGGAACGAAATTGATTTTGCGTATATCCGGAAGCCCGTCCAGCGAAATGGAAAACTTAAACAGAATGATCCACGTCATCGCTGCGAGATAGATGAGAAATAAAAGCCACAGAAGACCGCGCCGCGGCTGGCGGCCGGTATCGGAAAATAACGTATCCTGGTATTTTTTCATGGTCAGCCCCCCCTTTTTCTGTTTTTACGGTTCACCCGCCGCAGTCTGTCTTTTTCGCGAGACTCCCGCTTTCTCCGGTGTTTCCCGTATCACATGACCGGCTCCGGAGTCCCCCCAGCAGACAGCCGGAGCCGATGAAAATCCCTTTTCCCCTTATGAAAGATTTTCATAATAATGTATACCGATATTATAGCAAAAGATGGCTCGGCACACTTCTTACTATTTTCTTAAATTTCTCCCGTCAACGGCGCCGTCCGGCGCAAGCCCCATGATCCCGTAAATTTTCCCGATGTCGAGGCTCTCCCTCAGGATATCCGCCAGACGGTCGTACTGCATCTCTTTATACTCCCGCCGGTCCGTCATAGAAAAGTTTCCGCAGCATATACCTCTGCGCTCAGCCGTTTTCTGAAGCAGGGCTTCCGTAAATTCTCTGCTGTCAAAAATTCCGTGAAGGTAAGTTCCCATAATGCCGTCCAGTACACACCCCTCCGTCCGGCCATCATCCAGGCGCAGCAATGGTCTGCACTTATCTGAATAGGATGTGTCCATTTCACTTTCTCCCATGTGTATCTCATAACCGGTGACAGGGATCCCGGACTCCGACAGACTGCCGTAAAAATCCTCTGAAACCATAAGGCAGCCCCGGGTCAGGCCCAGGGTTTTCTCCTCTGCAAATACGGTGTCTACGGGAAGAAGGCCGAGACCGGCGATGCGTTCTCCAGGCTGTGCTTCGGCTCCCGTGCTGTCGGTGACGGAATTGCCCAGCATCTGGTAACCGCCGCAGATGCCGATGATCAGGGCGCCCGCCCGGGAACGCTCCAGGATCGCCCCTGCGTTCCCGGTCCGGCGGAGCCATTCCAGATCCCTGATCGTGCTCTTGGTGCCCGGCAGCACGATGATATCGGCGTCCGTCAGCTCCGCCGGCGCGTCCGCGTAGCGGACGCGGGCGCCCGGCACACTTTCCAGCGCATCAAAATCCGTAAAATTTGAAATCCGCGGCAGCCGGACCACAGCGATATCCACGAAATCCCGCCGGCTGCCGGCTGCCGCGCCGCGTCCCGGATAAGCCTTCTTTCCCAGGCGCTCCGACAGACTGTCTTCATCCTCGATATCCACCTGCGCATACGGCACTACGCCGACTACCGGCTTTCCGCAGATCTCCTCTATCATCTGCAGACCCGGCTCCAGCAGCGACACGTCGCCCCGGAACTTGTTGATAATCATCCCCCGAATCCGCCGGCGCTCCTCTTCCTCCAGCAGCATCACGGTTCCCGCCAGCTGGGCGAAGACGCCTCCCCGGTCGATATCGCCCACCAGCAGAACCGGTGCATCTACCAGCTCCGCCAGTCCCATATTAACGATATCATCCCGCTTGAGATTGATCTCCGCCGGACTGCCGGCTCCCTCGATGACGATAATATCATTCTCCTCCTCCAGCTTTCTGTAGGCCTCCAGAATCTCCGGAATCAGTTCCTTTTTGTACCTGAAATAATCGGCCGCTTTCATATTTGCCCGAACCTTTCCCATCACGATCACCTGCGAACCCACATCGGTAGAAGGCTTAAGAAGAACTGGATTCATCAGCACAGAGGGCTTTACACCGCAGGCCTCCGCCTGTACCGCCTGGGCCCTTCCCATTTCCAGTCCCTCCTCCGTCACGCAGGAATTCAGCGCCATATTCTGCGATTTGAAAGGCGCCACCCGATAGCCATCCTGCGCAAAGATGCGGCAGAGTCCTGCCGCGATCAAACTCTTTCCGGCATTCGACATCGTTCCCTGTATCATGATATTTACAGCCATTTCACATACCTCTCCATTTCCTGCAGCAGCAGCCTGTTCTCCCGCTCCTTCTTGACGGCAATCCGGTAATAGCGCTCTCCGGCGGTTTTTCCGCCTGCGCCCTTTTGCGCAGCCGCACTCCTTTCCATATTTTCTCTGTCTATTTTCAGCCCTCTGTAATCTGAACAATCCCGGATGGAAAATCCCCTCTTTGCCAGCCTTCCGCCCAGATCCTCCGGCCCCCGGAAAAGGATATAATTGGCGCAGCCTGGAACCGTTGAAAATCCCAGTTTTTTCAGTTCGCCCTCCATAAAAAATCGCTGATCGGCGATGTACGATTTTGTTTTTTCGATATAGAAGTCCCATTCTGTTTCCGCCGGATACCCGCAGCTGCCGTCCCCGCAGCTTATGCCGTCAGAGCCTCCTCCTGCTCCCAGAATCGCCAGCGCCGCTGCCTGAGCCGGTCCCGAAACCTGCCAGGGAGCTCCCCAGCCGTACACCTTTCGGGCCGTTTCCTCGCTGCTGAATACGGCAAATCCCAGCCTCAGTCCCGCCATGGCGAAGATTTTCGTAAAAGCGCGTATCACTGCGATTCCGCCGCCTTCCCCGGAATTTTTCTCCGCTTCTTCTCTCAGACAGCCCAGAGCTGAAGCGTTCTCCGCACCCTGCACGAAATCCAGAAAACACTCGTCGGATATCAGCATCACCGACGCCTGCCTGCAGCGCTCCGAGATTTTTTTCATCAGTTCTCCGCTTATCAGCCCCCCTGCAGGATTTCCCGGATTGCAGAGAAAAAGCGCATCCAAATCCGGTGTAATGGGCTCCAGAATCCTTTCATCCGGTACAAATCCGCAATGCTCCTCCGTATAGAAATATCGTATTTCACAGCCTGCCATCTCCAGTGCCCGCTGGTATTCCGTAAAAGAAGGTACCGGCAGCAGAACCTTCCGGAATCCACCGCAGAGACACAAGCGGTAAATCAGATCTGACGCTCCGTTTCCGCAGACGATCTGCGCCTTCTTCACGTCGAATCGTGCCGCTAAAGCCTCCCGAAGCTCTTTATATCCGTCATCAGGATATTCCTCATATATCTTCCAGTCCGAAAGAAGAGCTGTCCTGGCCGCTTCCGGCATCCCCAGAGGATTTACATTTACCGAAAAATCAAATGAGATGTCCCTTCCTCTCAATTCTCCTCCATGACGATTCTTTTCTGTCATAAAACCTTTTTCCTCCTGTGTCTGTGCGATCTTGCAGCCTGTCCCCTAAGCCGGCGGCAGAACTGTTAAAATAAAAGCGCCTGCGGACGGATTTTTCCGCAGACGCTCTGATCAGATTCCGGATAAAAAAAACGCCGCTGCGGCAGTCAGCACCAGAAGAGCTTCGCCTCCTGCAGAGGCCGCATACATCAGCCTGTTCGCTCTGCGTATATCCTCATACTCCGGCTCCCGCAGCCCATCGCCGATATACGATTTATCATGCAGTATACCGAAATATACGGCAGGTCCCGCCAGACGTATTCCCAGAGCTCCCGCGCAGGCCGATTCCGTCTGTGCCGAATTGGGACTGGCGTGTTTCTTTCTGTCCCGCAGAAAAATACGGAGAGCCCCTCTGCCGCTGCTGCGGAATCCCGTACCGCGCTCCGCCGGAAGAAGCGCCGCTGCTGCCACAGTCAGCAGGCTGGAGATCCTCGCCGGCAGAAAATTCAGCACATCATCCATCCTGGCGGCACATTTTCCGTAATATTCGTATCGTTCATTCCGGTAACCCGTCATGGAATCCATAGTGTTGACCGATTTATAAAAGTATCCTCCTACGGGACCCGCCAGGGCCATATAAAACATCGGGGCCAGCACGCCGTCCGACGTGTTTTCCGCTACTGTCTCTACCGCCGCCCGGATGATGCCTTTCTCGTCCAGCACGGAGGTATCTCTCCCCACGATCATGGAAACGGCATATCGCGCGCCTTCCGTATCGCCTTCCCTGAGGGCCCGGTACACTTTCATGCTCTCCGTCTTCAAACCCTTTGCCGCGTACATCTGCCAGCACAGCAGACAGGAGAGAGCGACGCCCGCCCACGGATGGATGCAGCAGGCCAGAAATACGACGGCAGCAGGAAAGGCCGCGGACAGGACCGCCACGGAAGCAGCGGCGACGCAGCCCGACGCAAACTGACGGGCCGCCGTCTGTTCCGTTTTTCCGGTCAGCAGGCGTCTTTCAAAGAAAGAGATCATTCTTCCCATGAATATCACCGGATGCGGGATCCGCCGGGGATCTCCCAATATCAGATCCAGCAGAAAGCCCGCCGCTGCCGGCATTCCGCAGAAATATAACCAGTTTTCCAGCATTTTACATTTCCTTCGTATGATTTCTAAATTTCTTCCAGAACGGTCAGCTTTTCCGTCTCAGGGTCGAAATCGCAGATATAGCCGCATCCGTTTTTCGGCTGACGGTCGAAATATCCCGAAGGCGGCTCCTCGAACTTCGAAAATACAGACATCATCGTTCCTCCGTGAACTACAAGAGCCACTTCTGCATCGTTATCATACCGCCTTACCACCCGCAGAAAAGCCTCCCGGCATCTCTGACGGAAATCGTCCGCGTCTTCTCCCTCCGGAAATGGCAGCGTGCCGCTGCTGTTGACCCACGCCCGGTAGTCTTCGTCTCCTGACAGTTCCGTATAATTTTTATATTCGAATTTTCCGAAATCGCACTCTCTCAGGTCGTCTTCCACCTGAATATCCGCATCGGGATAGATCAGCCGGGCCGTCTGCAGGCAGCGCTGCATCGGGCTGGACCAGACGATCTCCGCGCCGGGATATCCGCCTTCCTCCTTTTTCTTTTTTATATATCCGGCTCCCTCCGGGCACAGCGGCTCATCGGTTCTTCCCAGATACCGTCCCTCCGTATTGCCCTGAGTCTGTCCGTGTCGTATCATGATCAGTTTCATGTCATTCCTCTTTTCCCATTTCCTTGTATATCTCTTCGTCCACGATTCTTACATCAGATTTTTGCCATACACCATTATATCCGTTTGCGCCTGCCTCCGCCACCGCATCGGAGCGCAAAAGAGAGAAATTTTTCGGTCCGGATATTTTTCTCATCTGTCAGCCGTCAAAAAAGCGTCTCCCGCCGATGTGAAGATCGGCCGGGAAACGCTTTTGTCTTACTGTTTATCAAATTATATCTTTTCAGCCGGTTTTCACCGGGTTCTCAGGCTACAGAGAGAGAAAACGCTGAAGGATGGCAGCGACCTGAGCCCGGGTGGCAGTTTCCTGAGGTTTCAGCATGCCGTTCCCCATGCCTTCCATTATGCCGTTTTCCACCGCCCAGATCACGGCGTCCTCTGCCCAGCTGCTGACTGCGGAAGTGTCGCTGAAGGAGCCGATGCTGCCGGCGATCTCCGGTTCTCCCGCATATCGATACAGCATCGTTACAAGCTGCTCCCGGGTCACCGGAGCGTTCAGGTCTGTACCGTCGGAAATTCCGTTTTCCACTGCCCACTGTACGCCTGATTCATACCACTCACCGCCTGCGGCAGTGTCCACTCCTTCACAGCGGGCGAGAACCGTAAGGATCATGGCACGCGTCATAGAACTTTCCGGAGCAAAGGTGTCCTCGCCGGTGCCTTTGAAAATCTCCCGGGCGGTGACGAAGCCGATGGCCTCCGCTCCCCAGTAATCTTCCGCAACGTCAGCGAAGGATTTGCTGTTATCTGTGATTTTGACGGTGTCACCGTCCTGCAGGATGACAGAGATACCATTTTCGGAAGGCAGGCCGGTCAGGAGGATTTTCTCCGTTCCGTCTTCCCGGATCAATACAGCCACCGTACCCGTACCTGCATCTCTGACAGGTATTTCAACTCTGGCGGAAGCGCCGTCGGGAAGATCTACCGTTATGAGAGGCGCTGTTTCCGGATCCTTTGAAGCCGATACTTCCGGCATCGGCAGGACGATCACTTCGCCTTTCTCTTCTGCCGCGCTGATGACAGACGCCGGCAGCTTTACGACAGTCTCCGATTTCCCGTCCGCAGAGACAGTCGTGACGGAAGAAGCGCCGTCCTTGTCAGTGACAGTGATTTCCATCGAACCGTCTTTTTTCGTTTCAATGACTTCGACAGAGCCGTCCGGCCATTTTGTAGTCTCAGTGACCGTTCCGGTGAGGGTATTCGTCACTGTCGTGGTAACGGAGCCGTCCGGATTTGTGACTCTTTTTGTAATGATATGAGACGAACCGCCACCGTTGTAGCTCCAATTTGCCGTTATCGTCGTATCGGCTGCGGGCATGGTAAAGGTGGTTCTTGCGCTGGAATCATCGGCAAAGATGCCGCCGTTTGAGGAAGTCCAGCCGGTAAAACGATAACCTGACTTTGTTCCTGCGTCAATGCTGATTTCCTCACCCTGTATATATTCGCCGCCGGTTGTGCTGCCGCTACCGCCGTTCAGATTGACGGTGAGAGTATGGGTTTCAAGCACTTCAAAGGAGAGTTCCACGCTGGCATTTGTGCCGTTGCTGCCGGAAATAGCAAGAGTTTCGGAATAGTCGCCCGCGGCAAGCCCGGTTTCGGGCTGGACAGTAAAGGTCGCCGTGCCATTCGGAGCAAGGGTGGCGGTATCATTCGTAAAGCCCTCTCCTGCTGTCATAGTATAGTTCGCGCTGGTCGGTAAAGTTACCGTTACCGTTTGGTTGCCGGTATTGGTGATGGTAACTTCCTGCGCGGCGGGGGCTTCTGTATAGTCTACTGTTTTGCTGCCAAAGTTCAGCGCAGCCGGGGACGCAGAAATTCCATAAACCGGCGGGATATATTCAGGTATCTCGATTTTCAGCGGCTGGCTGACATTTCCCGCCGCGTCCTTTGCCACGATGTAAAGATCCTTTGCGCTAGCGCCCTCAAGGCTGTTCAGTGAAATGGTATTCTCACCGATGGTGCAGCTGTTTCCCGCTCCGGCGGTATCGATGGTCGGCTGGGCTGCGCCGCTTTCCACGACGGCATAATAATAGGTGCCCGCTTCGTCGCTGGTAAACTTCACCGTGGCGTTGGTTTCACTGTCGCGGGTCGCGCTGCCATTGCTCAAAGTCGGCGCGGTGGTGTCAACAGCGGATTGCACATCAATCAGTTCACTGCCATAGTCCGTCAGTCTGGTATCATCGCTTTCCCCGCCGTTGTACTGTTCGTTGAACACGTACAGCTTTGTCGTATCGCTTAATGTTACACCCGCAGGGAGCGTAAAACTTACCGTTCCGCTTGCACCATTCGTCGTACCGTCCAGCTGCAAAATGCGTCCGTAGTGGGTGATTGCGCCATTGTCTACGATCACAACGGAAATGTACTCATTCGTTCCAGTCTGTGCGTCAGAGTAGGAAAATCCGATGGTGCCGCTGCTGCCGTTAATCGTCGCATTGAAAATCGAAAAATTGCGGCTGCTGTCTAAAACCGTCAATTTCCACTCGTTGCCCGTATAATCGCCAATTTCAAAAATCGCGTCGGCACCTACGGCGGCGGAAGATTTACCGCCTGCGGCAGCGGATGTGAAGAGGACAGAGTTCAGATCTAAATTAAAAGCGGGACGAGCAACACAGTCGCCAAAGGACACGCGTAAGATGTCCACATGGCCATCGTTGTAGACTAAGCCTGCAGCGCCCGGAAACAATGAGGGCGAGCGGAGCCACCACGTACCGGCGCTACCGCCATAATTGGCAACTCGCGCCGCGTCATTGGTAAAGCCATAGCTGCTATTATTCGCTTCCTCTGCCGAAAGGAAAAATACCTGATCTTTATTTAAAATTCCGTCAGACGCGGCAAAACCGGAATATTCCGCATCGTCTTTTGTAGTTTCCAGAATAGCGGCAAGTTCCCGACTATCGAGACTTCTGCTTTCAAAAGTATTACACCACTCCTGCGCGTCGCTGCCCTGCCATGCTTTGCCGCATGGATCAGAAAAGTAAAAATATACACCACCCCAACTATCTTTTCCGAGCAGTTTCTCGGAGAGTAGGAAAAGCCCATCTTTTCCTGTATTGGTCTGGTCGTCCAGCACCCGCCATTTGATGGGGCCGGAAGTGGTATATGTATCCCGCGCCGTCCATTTTCCAAAATAGATGTAGTCGTAGCCGTTTGTGCTGTCGTAGCCGCTGATTCCCGATGTGCCAAGCATCATACTCTGTTTCAAATCCAACCGAAATAAAACTAGATGGATAGTACTTTCTTTCTGAATATTATATTCTTGTAAAGTATTTCCATCCTCTAATTCTTTCCCTGCAAAGATAAGACGTTGTTGTGTTTCTGGAATCCCTTCTTTTTCTCTAATTTGGGCTTTGACCTCTTCAACAAGAGCTGTCTGTTTTACTTCTATAGTGATAGTTTTACCTGTTAAAGTTTTAATAAAAATCTGCATATTATTATCTGCCGCAAAGGCGATGGGCTGGAATAGTACCGCTGTCATGGCTATCATCAGCAGCAGACTTAAAAATCGCTTTATCATACTCTCATCCTCTCTTTTTCTTTACACCTTTCATTTATTCTATCGCGACACCTTTCATTTATTCTATCGCGGGATTTTCTCCCGTAATATCCGTTTGCCCTCTTTTTATTTATTATTATACTTTAAAAAAATCCACCGTGTCTATTACCCGTTTCGACCCCCAAAACGGGTAATAAAAACAGCATCATGAACGAAATTTCAACGTTTTCAGGCCATAAAACTCTTCGTTTTCCGGAAGAGAAATGACAAAGAGGGCATCCCTGGCGTCACCGGAGTGACTTTTGGGATGCCCTCTTTTCTAAGCAATTATTTTAGGAGAGTTATGAAAAAGATTTGTTTATTTCCTTTTACACCTATATGATACCCATCCTTTATGATTTTAATATATGCACAGAGTGTTTTTTCTGCGTTCCTTCTGTGACGATTTGATGAAGGCGTTTCACTTCAGCCGCACCGGGATTCCGCAGACGACGCGCACCACGGAATCCGCCTCCGCAGCAGCCCGGCAGCCGGCCCGGCCTGCCGCTTCTCTCCACCTCCGCTCTTCCGGATCGGCCGGCACGATACCGCCGCCCACCTCATCGCAGATCACCACCGCATCTCTGCGGAAGACCGGTCGGCTCTCCGGAAATCTCCGGATGAATTCGTGATACCTGTCCACCACTGCGGCAGATTCCAGTTCCTCCGGAGTGCAGACGGCGCCGTCGCAGACTTCTTCTTTTTTGAATCCATATTTTTCCATAACATAATTCAGCTTTCCCTGCGCTTTTCCGCCTACGATAAATTCCCGCAATCGTTGTTCCTCCCTTCTTCCGGACTCTCTGTCCCTTTTCTCAGACAGCTGTCAGCCGCAGCGCCGGCAGAAAACTCAGCAGAAACATCAGCTCCTGCATGTGAATCATCCAGCCGCAGAGGTCTCCTGAAATTCCGCCGAACTTTCTCACGGCGGTCCTGCGGAAATACAGGCTGAAAAGCAGTCCTGCCGCTGCCGGGAAAAGAGCCCCAGCAGAAAAGACGGCGATCTCAGCCGCCAGACAGAGAATCAGCACCGCCGCCGATGAGGCGAGAACCGCTTTTTTCGATGCCGCCCTGCGGAAGGTGAAAAGCAGACCCCTTTCCTTTGACAGATCCATGGTGACGATCTGCACCGCGGTCAGCGCCCGGGACGCTGCAAAAGAAAGGCAGATCCCGGCTGCACAGACGGGTGTGAGATATGGATACGCTTCCGCCGCACACGCGGAAAACAGCAGGACATAGAGAATCACCCCTGTGATGCCGAAAGCTCCCGCATGGGAATCCTCCAGGATTTCCAGCTTTTTTTCTCTGGTGCCGTGAGAGCCCAGTGCGTCACACGTATCGATGAGTCCGTCCATATGGATTTTTCCGGTGATCAGAACCGGCAGAGCGCAGAAAAACGCCCCGAAAAATACCGCGGAACATTCCAGGCGGCTGCAGAGAAAAAAGAGCAGCCATTCCGCTGCGCCGATGATGAGCCCCGCCGCCGGTAGAAAAGCCATACAGTATCTGAGATTTCTGTCGTTCCAGCTGACCATGGGCATCGGCACCGCCGTGTACATGGAGAGCGTGATCACAAACGACTGGATGATATTCAAAGACAGACCTCCTTTATTTCACTTTCACCGGCAGACCGAAGACGACTTCCGTCACACTGTCCGCACGCTGCGCCGTCATTCTCCAGAGATCGCCCATCAGGCGGATATAGTTTTCCGTCTCCGGACTGAAAACCGTACCGTCGGAAAAAACGGCGTCCGATACGATCACCAGATTTTCACATCGCTCCGACAGATTACGGAGACCTTCTCCAATCTCTTCCCGCAGGGAGATCCGCAAATCTCTGAAAAACCGGTCTCTGTTCTCCGCTGTCATCTTTTCCGATTCCGCCATTCTCCGCAGATTTTCCCCGGAAAACATGACATTTGCCGCAAACCCGGAGAGACAGTCCAATAAAACGGTATGTGCCCGGGGGATCTCCCTCAGCGCGGACAGAGATTGCGCCTCATACAGCCGGAACCCCTTTCCCCGCCGCTGCTCCCGGTGCTTCCGGATGCGGGCCGCCGCCTCCGGACTGTCGTTCCGCATGGTGGCCGCATACAGCAGCCCCCCGCTTCCGCAGGCGGCCCCGCAGGATACCGCCAGATTTTCCGCGTATTCCGATTTTCCGCTGGCGCTTCCGCCGAATACAAAATAAATCATTCCATTCTCTCGTATGCATCCATCCGGATGTCTTCAAAAGTGACGTTCTCCCCATATACCGCCAGAGCCATGTCCAGCAGAGGCAGCAGCGCTGTTCCTCCTGTTCCCTCTCCCAGAGCCAGACCGGCGCGGATCACCGGCTCCTGACCTGTGATCTTTAACAGCTGTTCCATAGCAGGTTCTTTTCCCTGATGGGACGCCAGCATAAAGTCCCGGCATCCCGGATTCAGCCTGCAGGCCAGCGCCGCGGAAGCGGCGGAAATCACGCCGTCGATGACGACGGGAATTCCGCAGAGAGCACCCCCCAGAAAGAGACCTGTCATTCCTGCCAGATCGAATCCTCCCACCTTGGACAGCACATCGAGAGCATCCTCCGGATCGGGACGGTGAATCTCCAGAGCCCCCTTAACTACGGAAATCTTGCGTTTCAGGCCTTCCCGCGTCAGTCCGGCTCCCCGTCCTGTAGCTTCCTCCGGTTTCATGCCGCAGAGGCAGCAGGCCGCCGCGCTGGCCGCCGTAGTATTTCCGATGCCCATCTCGCCTGTGACGATGATGTCGTATCCCTGTTCCTTCAGTTCGGCCGCTGCTTCTATGCCCCGGCAGACCGCCAGAGCCGCATCTTCTCTCGTCATAGCCGGCTCTTTGGCCAGATTCTCCGTACCCGCCGCCACTTTTTTGCCGGCTATCTTTCCTTTGGTCAGACGACCGGAAGGAGGAAGACAGAATCCTTCACTTTCTACCGGAAGAATTTTTTTCAGAATAGATTCTTCCGGCATTTTTTTCCATTTTTTCTCATATTCACAGGCGATGCCCAGATCCGCTGCGAATACGTCTGCCCCTGCCGTCCGTGCCATAAGGCAGACAGACGACGTTCCAGCCGCTATATTTTCCGCCACCAAAGCCGTGATCTCCTGCCCCGTCTGGGTCACTCCCTCCGCCACCACGCCGTGGTCTCCGCACATGACGGCCACGGCTTTCTTTCTCAGTCTCACCTCCGGATCTCCTGTCATTCCGGCGATTCTGGCCGTCATTACTTCCAGAAGCCCCAGTCCATCGATAGGTTTTCCGATGCTGTCCCACCGGTGCCGGCACGCTTCCTCTGCTTTGCGGTCAAAAGAACGGCAGCAGGAAATCAGCAGTTTCAGATATTCTTCGTATGTTTTCATATCATTTTATCCTCATTCCTTTCCCCTTCTCTTTCCATTCTCTCAGTCCATTCAGAATCTCTTCGTTTCCGCCGGAATTCCAGACAGCGTATCACAAACCGGGCTGCTGCCTCCGGGCTGGAGTACAGAAAGAGATGAGGAAATCCCGCATACATCGTTTCCGAGGAATATCCGCATTGCCAATCACGGCTCCCGTCTGCCTTTTTCGCGGTAAAATCTTTTCCCGGATCAGTACTCTTCCAGTAATGAAATTCATGAGCTTTCAGCGTATCGCCCGGCGCCGCTGCCATCCCGCTCTTCCGCGGAGTAAGACTGATATATCCGAACTGATCCAGTCTTTTGCCGCGGCAGCACGTTTCCGGGATCACCCCGGCCATCCGGTACATTTTCCCGCCGCCATCGGCGCCTTCCACCGCCTGATGCAGATAGATAAACCCTCCGCATTCTGCCAGCAGCGGCATTCCCTCTTCTGCCGCGTGCCGGACAGACCGGCGCATGGTTTCGTTTTTTTCCAGCTGTGCTGCGTACAGTTCCGGATAACCCCCGCTGAGAATCAGTCCGTCGATATCCTCCGGCAGTTTTCCATCCCGCAAAGGACTGAAGGGAACCAGTTCTGCACCGAGACTTTCTAGCAGCGTCAGGCTGGAGCGGTAAGTAAAGCAGAAGGCCTCATCTGAAGCCAGAGCGATCCGGGGAAATTCTCCGGATTCCGCTGCTATTGTTTTCTGTCTGTTTTTTCCCTCAAAGGACTCCCGTCTTTCTCTCACCCTTTTCTGCGCCGCCGCGATCTTCTCCGGCACGCGGGCGGACAGGGGCTCCGCTTCCGAGGCGATCTTCAGGATTCCGCCGATATCTACCGTCTCTTCCATCTGCCGGGCGAGGAGACGCATTTTTTCCTGCAGATTTTCTATCTCGCCTGCCGTCACTAGACCGAGATGGCGGTTTCCGATCTCCAGCCGGGAATCCGCAGGCAGATATCCCAGCGGTTCGACACCCAGTTCCCGTACTCTCCGGGACAGGCGCCCGTACAGCTTTGCCGGCAGGCGGTTGAAAATCACCCCCCGTATCCTGCTGTCCTCTCTGTGGTGCAGGAAGCCTTCCAGTACAGCAAGCAGCGAAGCCGCCATCCCTCTGCCGCCCATCACCAGAATCACGGGAGCAGACAGCGCTTTCGCAGCCTCATATGTGGACGCTTCTTCTGTCATTCCGATGCCGTCGTAAAAACCCATTACACCTTCGGCCACACCGATTTCACACCCCTGTGAAGCCTCGGCAGCCAGCCGGCGCACTTCTTCCGTGCCGCAGAAAAAGAGATCTAGATTTTCCGATTTCGTATTCAGAATTTTCTCATGAAACATGGGATCGATATAGTCCGGGCCGCACTTGAATGCCGCCGCAGAGATTTTTCTGTTTTTCAGGCATTGAAGAATCCCTGACGTCACCGTCGTCTTCCCGCATCCGCTTCCGGTGCCGGCGATAACGACGCGCTTTTCCGGCAGCCTGAGGATTTCTTTTTTTCTGTCATATTGACTGTATAATTTCATAATTTCCGTCTGTTTACTCCGGGATGTGTCTGTCCGCTCCCGTTTCGCTCTCGCATTCTTCTGTAACCGCTTTTCCCCAGCAGAGTTTGCCGCTGATGAGAAATACGGGAGACTGTGCTCTCAGCAGGTGATATCTGCCCGCAGCTTCACTTCGCGCGACAGAAATCTGAACTTCCTCCACGCCGTCAAATCCGCATTTTCTCATGAGAGATGCGCCGCTGCCGATGGTCTCTATAGTCACGGCAGTCATCACCACCCGAATAGTGTGTTCTTTCCGCTCTTCTCCGCCGGAGCATCCGCTTCCGCAGTTCTTCTCCACAGCAGCTTTTAAAACGCTGAGTATTTCTTCCAGCCTGCCACCTGCTCCGCCGATAAATACTGCATCCGGCAGCGGCAGATCTTTCAGAGCTTCCGGAGCTTCTCCCGGGATGATCTCCACATTGTCCGCCGAAAATTTCCTGCAGTTTTTTCCGATGAGAGAAAGCGCCTCTTCCTTGCGCTCCACGGCGAAGACTCTGCCCCGCCAGGCGTTGAGGGCCGCTTCCACGGTCACTGATCCCGTACCCGCCCCGATATCCCAGACAATGCTGTCATCTCTCAGATGCAGCAGAGATATAGCCTGGGCACGTATTTCCCGCTTTGTCATGGGAACATTTCCCCGCAGGAAGGCGCTGTCTCCTATGCCGCAGACGGGACCTGAAACCGGATGGTTATTAATAAAAAGCAGCGATGTCAGAGTCGAAAATCCGTGATCTGCCATCTCATCAACAGTGCCTTCGGTAATAAATTCATCCGGGTAAGACAGGCGCTCTCCGGCGATGATTCTGACGTCTCCCAGACCGTATTCCGACAGTCTCTGCAGTATTTCGGACGCATTGCCGCCTGTCAGCACAAACGTCTTTTCGTGACGTCTGACACAAGACGCGATGCCCGTCTCTCTTCCATGGGCGCTGATACACACGGCATCTTCCCAGGCCACACCCATTCTGGCACAAAGATATGAAAGAGAAGATATTCCCGGCAGGATTTCCGGCAGGATCCCCTGTTCTCCCAGAGCTCTGCAAATGCCCGGCGCAGCACTGAAAAATCCGCTGTCACCCGATACAGCCACAAGATAACTGCGCCCCGGATGAGAGGCGGTATCTTCCTCCAGAAAAGCCGCGATCCGGTCCGCCCGGTACTCATCGATATATATTTTCGGCATGAATTTTCCTTCTTGCTCCATGCTCTTTTTCAGATCATCTGTCATCCGCTTGGCTCCGATGACAATATCTGCCCGGAGAAATTTCCTGTACAGCGAGTCTGTCATCACTGCCGATGCTCCGGGTCCGATTCCTGCCACCGTCACTTCTGTCTGATTGTTTTCAGCTGAAGACAACGCTGCAATTTCCGCTATATAATCACAGGCTTCTCTCATGGAGATTCCGCGGAGACTGACAGGCGGCATGATGGCGATGACGCGGGCTCCTGTCTGCCGTGCCGCCCGGATTTTTTCATAAAATCCGCCGTTTTTTCCGGAAACTTTCGTAACGAGATAATCTGCCTCACATGCTTTCAGCAGGGCTGCATTCATCTCCACAGAAAACGGACCCTGCATACAAATGAGATTCTTTCCTGGAACCCCGGCCTCCGTACAGACGGCCAGCGCTTCTCTGGACGGCAGCACACGGAATGTCAGACGCTCCCGGGCATTTCTGATATTCATGTATACCGGCACATCCTTGGATCCTGTCGTGATCAGCGCCCGGCCTTCGCATCCGTCCAGAATACAGGCCGATTCCTCTGCACTGCCTGCAGGAATCACATCCTCTTCCGCACAAAGCCTCTGCCATTTATCTTTCTGGCTCTGTTCTTTTTCCTGACATTTTTTTGTCTCTCTGCCGGAAGAGAAACCCGAAAGAATCTCTCTCTGAACCCGCATATATTTCCGTCCTGTTTTCCTGCAGGCATCGGAAATTTTTTCCGTTATCTGCCATGCATAAGGATGCGTGGCGTCCAGCACAGCCAGGATTCCGGGATCTGACAGCAGTTCTTCGATTTCTTTTTCTTCCAGCCCGTCGGAATTCACCTCTAAAAGAGGATGCGGCTTCATCATCTTTTCCCCGTAAGACGTGGCTACGCAGACGTACGCCGCCACCCCTTTTTCACAGGCAAACTCCGCCAGCTGTCTTCCTTCCGTAGTTCCCCCGAAAATTACCAGACGCTGATTATTTTTCCCTTTTCCGCTGTTTTTTTCCTTTTCCGGTTCATTCCTGAAACTTTCGTCCCTGATCTGATAGCCCCGGGGGGTCACCATTTTTATCCCGCCTGCCGTCTTTACCCTGCGGGTGGAAGAATTCCCCACCAGGATCGTCATAAACATATCTGCCCTCATTGTCTCCAATTCTCTGAGAGACACAATCTTTATATCTTCTCCCTGACGTCCGATCTGCCGTGCCACGGCGCATACCGTGTCAGGGCTCCGGAATTGCCCGATAATCCGGCATGCTTTTTTCAGATGTTCCCGCCGTCTGCCTGAACCCGGATTATACAGTGCGATGACAAAATCTCCCTTTGCCGCAGCTTCCAGCCTTTTTTCGATTACCGGCCAGGGAGTCAGCAGATCGCTGAGACTCACGGCAGCAAAGTCACCCGATACGGGAGCACCTGCCAGCGATCCCGCGCTGAGTGCCGCCGTGATCCCCGGGATTATTTCAATTTCCACCGCTGCTCCTGTCTCCTCTGCCAGTTCCAGCGTCAGAGAAGCCATGCCGTATACTCCGCTGTCCCCGCTGCAGACAAGAACCGTCCTGGTTCCTGCCTCCGCTGCGCGCAGAGCGTAAAGACAGCGTTCACGTTCTTTCTTCATGGGAGTGGCATAATATGATTTGTCTGGAAATTCCCGGCGCAGCAGATCATTATATACCGTATAACCTACCACCAGTTCTGCCTCCCGCACGATATCATATGCCCTGCGTGTCATATTTTCCGGTCCCCCCGGCCCGATGCCGGCTATGTAAAGTCTGTTCATGATATCATTTCCTCAGCTGTAGATCGATTCATCCTCTTTTCTAACTTCTTTACCTTATAAAAATTTCTCTTTTCGTATTTCTCTATGCTTTCTCACCTGTGCCGTCGGTATTTCCCGATGCTCTTCCCACAGGACCTTTTTTCAGAATTGAAGGAAGTTTGAAGAAGAACAGTGCGCCCGTCACTAGAGATGCGATGACATCACTGACTGGTTCCGCCAGAAATACGGCCACCACATCATCCTGAAGAAACAGCGGAAGAACGAAGATCAGGGGAATCAGAAGAATCAGCTTTCTCAGGCAGGCCATAGTCAGGCTGAATTTCGCCTGTCCCAGAGCCATAAATGCCTGCTGACATCCGATCTGAATCCCGATCATAAAAGCTCCGGCCTGATAAATTCTCATATAGTGAACGGTGTAATTCACCAGCTCACTGTCTCCTGAAAACATCCCTGCCAGTGCTGCAGGCATCAGCATGGCCACTACAAAGAATGCAGCGGAATAGGAGAAACAAGCGATCAGCTGACATTTTACCGCTTTTATTACTCTCTCATTTTTGCCGGCTCCGAAATTATAACTGATCAGCGGCTGACCGCCCTGACAGATTCCGATAATCGGAACCGCCATGAGCTGCGCCGTACTGGCGATAATCGTCATGGCTCCCACCGCCAGATCTCCTCCGTATTTTGAAAGGCTCACATTAAAGCAGATACTCAGGAGACTCTCTGTACTCTGCATGACGAAAGGTGAAAGTCCCAAAGCCAGACACGGCAGAAAAATCTGTCGATGGATTCTAATATTTTTCTTCTTCAGATGCAGGCGTGTTTTCTTTCCCTTAAGCAGAAAAAATAACACCCATGCAGCGCTGGCCGCCTGACTTATGACAGTAGCTATAGCTGCACCTTCTACTCCCATGTCCAGAACGAAGATAAAAACCGGATCGAGTATGATATTCAGCACCGCTCCGATCATGGTAGTGAGCATACTCATGCTGGAAAATCCCTGTGCCATAATGAACATATTCATTCCCAGCGAAATCATCACGAAAACAGTTCCCAGAGAATAGATCCTCATATAACTCAGCGCATAAGGAAGTGTATTTTCACTGCCTCCAAAAAGAGTCAGCAATGGCTCTGCCGCCAGTTCATATACCACAGTAAGAACTACAGATACGATAAGAAGAGCGCTGAAGCAGTTGCCCAAGATTTTCTCCGCGGCCGTATCGTTTCCCTGGCCCATCCGGATAGCTGCCCGCGGCGCACCTCCTGCACAGACCAGAGATGAAAAGGCCATCACCAGTGTAATCAGCGGGAAACAAAGTCCTATCCCTGTCAGCGGAGCCGCACCGGCACCCGGAATATGCCCGATATAAATACGGTCAACGATATTGTACAGCATATTTACGACCTGGGCCGTTACCGCAGGAGCAGCCAGACGCAGCATCAGACGCCTGACGCTGCCTGTTCCCAGATTTGGTCCTGCCCCGCTCAGTTTTTCACTCTCACTCATTTGATTTTCCTCCGTTTTTCACTTCCGGTCTGCAGTCACACTTCCGGAAAATCTCCGGCCAGTACCTGTGTGAGCCACTGTTCCGGTGTCATGATCAGATTCTTTTTCATTGTTTGAGCATTCCGTGCAGCGGCGGCCGTCATACCGTCTGCCGCAGTTTTTTTTACCGTCAGCTGTCCCTGCGTTCCTGCTCCTAGAAGGGCCGCTCTTTCGCAGACATTGTCCACACCTACTGTGTCACGGACAAAATCCGAGGTACTGAAGCTCCCCGGAACAGAGGCCAGTTCCTCCGCCGAAAAAACAGTAAACGGCACCTTCAGCATCCTTGCCGCCTCTTTGACAGCCTTCTCGTCTTTTTTTCTGTCCACAGAGCAGATACATTTCACCAGCCGCGGATCGATTCGGTTTTTTTTCATAAAATCTGTCAAGAATTTCCTCATCGCCTCCGGATTCGTATCTCTGCGGCATCCAACCCCTAGAACGTAACACTTCGGCCGCAGAATCAGTGTACCGCTGTCAGATGCAAGATCGGATTTATCCGTAATGCAGATTCTGTACTTTACAGTCTCTCCCTGTGCCTTCTTCTGCCCGCTGCCTTTCTGATTTCCGAATCTGTTTTCCGGACCGTCGCTTCCCTGCTCTCTCCGCATTTCCGGGTTTTTCCGGCTGAGCAGATAAGCCGCGATCCGCTTTGCCATTTTCATATCGTCTATTTCCAGTCCGCATTTTGCCGCCCATTCATCAAGGGACGGCATCGATCTCACATCTGAAGCTGTCGTGATAACCGGCTGTGCCTCCAGCACCTGCGCTATTTCTCTCGTCCAAACGTTGGCTCCTCCCAAATGGCCGGATAGGAGAGATATTACATATTTACCATCTTCTCCCATGACCAGGACCGCCGGATCGGACGTTTTATCTTTCATAAACGGCGCGATCTTCCGGACGGCGATCCCCGCAGCGCAGAAGAAAAAAACAGCATCGGAAATCCGGAATGTCTCTTCATCCAGATGATCTGTATCTTTCCATATCAATTCTCTGCCTGAAGCTTTACCGCAGGCTTCTTTTACTCTGCAGGCCAGTTCCCGTCCTCTCTGAGTAAATGCCAGAGACGTGATATAAATTACATTCCTGCCTCTGCGTCTTTCTGCCGCACTCCTCATTTTTTCAATCATTTTTCCTGAGAACCTTTTTCTTCCTGACCTTTCCTGAACTCCGTCGTAAAGGTCTTATCATACAGCTTCGACATCTGGTATTCATTTCCAAGGAACCCGCCTACCAGAAGAATGGCTGTTTTTTTGATACCGCTTTTCCTCACTGTTTCCGCCAGATCTCCCAGACGGGTGATGATCTTCTTTTCTTCTTCCCAGGTAGCTTTATATACGACAGCGCACGGCGTATCCGCATCATATCCCCCTGAGCCCAGAAGTTCCTCCTGCAGCCGGTCTGCCATGGAGATGCTGAGAAATACGGCCATGGACGCTCCGTGAGCCGCCAGGCTTTTCATATTTTCCCCTGCCGGAACAGGAGTCCGCCCCTCCAGACGGGCCAATATCACCGTCTGAGATACTCCCGGAAGAGTATACTCGGCCTTCAGCGACGCTGCAGCTCCCTGAAAACTGCTGACACCCGGGCACACATCACTGTCGATTCCCAGTTCTGCCAGCCGGTCGATCTGTTCCCGGATAGCGCCGAAAATAGATGGATCACCTGTATGAAGCCGAACCGTATTTTTTCCCTGCTGCGCCGCCCGGCTGAGAATCCCGATTACCTCATCGAGATGAAGAAAAGCACTGTTGTGAATCTCACAATCCGCCGGTGCATATTTCAGAATCTCAGGATTCACAAGAGATCCGGCGTAAACGATGACATCCGCCTCCTGCAGCAGACGCATCCCTCTGACAGTGATCAGGTCGGGCGCTCCGCTTCCCGCTCCCACAAAATGTACAATAGATGCTGACATTTATCTGTTCCTTTCCTGAATTCTTATTTTCTCCAGAATAGCTTCCGCTTCGCCTCCCCGGGCCGTCAGCCCCGACTCCGCGGAAAAAATGATAATTCCTGCAGTCACTTGATTCTTGACCCGGCGTGCCATATGGACAGCGGCACGCTCGGCAGCGATATCCAGCACAGCCTGGGCAAGCCCCTCCTTTTTCAAAAGAGAAAAAGCCGCTTCTGTCGTCACGCATTCTGCTGTCCGGCGCAGAGTTTCAAGAGATGCGCCTGCTTCCAGACTGCAGGAGACAATCGTCTCCATCCGGGCATCCGCTTCGGAGGAATGCGTATTCATCACTCCGGCGGCGAGTTTGATCAGCTTTCCCGCATTTCCCGCCAGAAGAATTCCTTCGATACCGTATTCCCAGCAGGCGTCAAGGGTTTCTCCGATAAAATTACTGCATTTGACAGCAGATTCTTCTTGTAAGCCGAGTGTTTCCCGAATGAATTTCATCCCGTAATTCCCCGGAACGGCTGCCAGACAGACGGGAGAATCCTTCTGACTGTACAGCGCTTTCTTTGAGCGAATCTCTGTCCGGATTGTGTCTATGAGAGCACGGTCGCTCATAGGCTCCACGATCCCGCTGGTTCCCAGAATCGAAATGCCGCCTTCCACCCCCAGAACAGGGTTAAATGTCCTGATCGCCGCCTCTTCGCCTCCCGGAACGGAGATCATCACTGAGATTCTGCCGTCATAGCCCGCTTCCCGGCAGACCTTTTCTACCTCCCGGCAGATCATCCGGCGGGGTACGGTATTGACAGCAGCTGCACCTACCGGTTGATCCAGACCCGGCTTCGTCACCCTGCCTACGCCTCTGCCGGCGCTTATCACGACACGCTTATCTGAATCCTTCCCGGCACCTTCTGGACGTACGGTGACGCAGATCAGCATCCCGTCGGTGACATCCGCATCATCTCCCGCATCCTTCCGGACTCCGGCAGTAGCTGAAAGTCCCG
>JAHZHA010000006.1:8186-34501 GCA_019420525.1 Bacillota bacterium | reverse complement strand
GAAATATCTATGGAGCGGATCAGAAGACTGAAAAAGATGTCGCTGAGATCCAGAAGTGGAATGGAGCTTGTACAGGTGGGCATTTTAATCGCTATAGCGGTGGGAATCGGGCTGATTTTCAAAGAGCAGATCGGCCAGTTTGTCAATAATACGTTCAGCACGCTGCTGGGAAGCAGTTTTAACTGATGAGTGTCAGTTTCAGGGGAAAATCGGGGAGTTATTTTTTGGAGGGGGCTGTGCTTTTTCCGGTGATTATCGTCATCTCCATGATGCTTCTCATGTTGATGCTTTTTCTTTTCGGAAGTACACAGGATGCGGCGGACGCGGGAATGAAAGTCCGCCGCGCAGCAGGGGAAGCATCTCAGACAGTACAATATGATATACAGCGTGATATGAGAAAGTTTTCTCTGGCGGGGAAATACCGAAATCAGGTGGATGAATCAGAGGTTGTCAGCCGACGGGACGGTATTCTGGAAGTGTACGCGGCCTCTGTTTCGAGAAGAGGCAGATTCCTGTCTCTGTTTTCTTTCCTCGCGGAGAGCCGGTCGGAAGCTGTATGGGCGTCTCTGGAGGAGGCTCATCTGGTACGGACGGCAGATCTCATCTTCGAAGAGGTGGAAACAGTGATCGGATGACAGGAGTTTCAAGATTTATGCTGTTACGGGAAAAAATAAGGCGGAAAAGAGGATCTTCGGCAGTAATGATTACATGCATTTTTGTATCTATGGTGATGGCAGCGGGAAGTATCGGAGAAGCCGCCTCACGGAAAGCGTCTGTTTCAGTGGCGGAATGTGCACTGGAAATCGCTGGAAGATCTGCCCTGGCCGAATATGACAGAGGGCTGAAAGAACGGTATGCTCTTTTCGGTTACGAAGCGGACGAGCAGGAAATCTGCAGAATGATACAGTCTCTGTCGGAAGAATCGCTGTCATCGTTTTCTCTGACGGAATGTAGAATTATCAGTCTGAGTGCCGAGAAGGCGGGTTATTGCCTAGCGGACACCGAAGTGTTTCAGGGTCAGATAGATGAAATTATGAAATACAAGGTTTTCACGGACAAAATTTCAGAATTTACTGGTTTTCTATCTTCTGCGTCGGATGCGGTTCTTCTTCTTTCGGATCAGGAGAGAAAGAAAGCGTCTCTGGAAGAAGCAAAAGAAGCGATGAGAGAGGCTCAGGAAGGAGCGGATAGTTCAGGAGGACAGGAAGGAGATTCTGACGGAACGGATTTTACCGCAGCGGATAGTGTCCACGATATGTTGAAAAAGCTGAAAGAAGACGCGGAGGAAGAAAACGGGCAGGATGAAAATACGGAAGATACCGTATTGCGAAACGGCAGGATAAAAGAAGTACTTCCTTCCGTACAAGCGGGCTGCAGTGGGAATTCCGTCTTTTCAGGAATTCTGTCGTCTTTGACGAAGTTTACAGAATTCACGGATCTTGGCAATCTCAAATCGGAAATATATACAGATGAATATATTCTGGCTTTTTTTAACGAACATACAGATGAGCCGAGAGCCGACAGTTTCTTCAGAAATGAGACGGAATACATATTATATGGAAGTGATTCAGATCAGGAAAACTATAAAAAGGCGAAAAGAGCGATCCGGACCGTGCGGACAGCGCTGAATATGTCATATATTTACAGCAATCCCGAGATGGTGCGGGAGACGCTTGCATTGGCGGAAAGCCTTACCCCGGGTCCTTTTGTGCCTCTGACGCAGCTGCTGATCATCGCGGCCTGGAGTAGCCTGGAATCGTATAATGACATGAAAAATCTGGAAGTGGGCAACCGAATCCCTCTAATAAAGTCGGAGTCTTCTTGGAAAATGACGCTGTCTTCTGTGGCTTCCAGCAGCTTTTCGGAAGGAATGATAGAAAATGATTCAGAAACGGGACTGAAATATGAGTCTTATCTCAAACTTCTGCTTTTGACCGAAGATTCTGAGACAAAACTGCTGAGGATGATGGATCTCATACAGATCAATCTGAAAGGATCAGACCGGAAAGACTTCGTTTTGTCGAATCTGTTCTGCGGCTTTATTTTAAAAGCGCAGCTGGAAAAACGGAGTATCTGTGCCGGAATCCGGTCCGGTACTGTATCGGTGCGGATGGTTCATACTTACTGAATGACGGAAAGGGAGGAGAAGGAGGACAGATCGATGAAAGTTCAGCGGACTTGTCTGCGGGGATTGCGGGGATGCAGAGGATCGATGCTTACAGAGACGGCTATCTTTCTGCCCGTCTTTATCATCAGCGTTCTCGCTCTGTCTTTACTCATAAAAGCGGTATGGGTTCAGGTATCTGTATTTGAAACGCTGGCAGATGAAGCGAGAAAATCTTCGGTGAAAGCTTACGTTTTTGAGAAAAGCGCAGAACGTCTGCCCGGAGAGCTGGTCGGCTTTGCCGCTGATGCCGCCAGCAGGCAGGTCTTTCTTCATGCGGCACGTTCTGGTCTGGGAAAACGCGGACTGGATGAGAGCTGTTTGAAAATAAAGGAGTACGGGAGCTGCGGATCAGATGGCGCTCCGGCAGACGGCGATCTGATGCGTGCAGAGACGGAATTTGATCTGAAACTGAATCTTCCGGCGCCGGTAAGAGGAATTCAGATAGGAAATGTCATATACTGGAGAATCTGGAACGGGAAAGATGCCTCGGGAGAAGTATTTTCTTTTGAAAGGATGACGAGAGATGAGAGTGGCGATATCGTCTATATCTTCCCTGATTCCGGAAATAAATTTCACCAGCGCAGCTACCGATATGTCAATTCTTATGCACAGGAGACGAGAGTTACCAGGGAAATTCTGGAAGAATATGGTCCATGTCCTCTCTGCATGGAAAGTGAAGCATCTGCAGGGGAAAACGTATATATTTTTCGCTATGGAAATTCCTATCACCGGAAAGATTGCAAATCGGTAAGCAAATATGTTATTTCCATGGACCGTACGGATGCGGAAGCCAAAAACTATACGCCGTGCATTGTTTGCGGCGGATAGATGATACCGACAGAAAATGAGCGGTGTGAAAAAGAGACGCGGATGGATGAATCCGGCCGGACAGATACGAGGAAGATAAGTCTGAAAGGAGGGAATCAGGAGATGAGATATCAGGAGGCAGATGATTTTCCGGGCTCTGCAGGGGAAGGTCAGAGTTACAGAGGGAAAAGAGAGGAAACGGACGGTGGGATGGAAATACAACTCCGAACGGAGTATCAGCAGAGGGGAGGAGAACAAAAGCTTCACATGAGATTTGCCCGAAGTGCGGTGAGTGATTACGAAAATCACGTTATTCTGGAAAATATGTGTCCGGTGTTTCTCGATATGTATACGGCGAGGAACGGAGCCGATCTCGATATCTATTACAGAATGACAGGATATATCGGGCTTAAAAAGTATATCAGAAGCCGGCGATTTTCCGGCAGCGAAATTCTGAAGATCGTGGTGGAGTTGATGGAAGCGGTGAAATCCTGTGAGGAATATCTTATTTTTCCCGAATACATTTCACTGCGCGCCGATCATATTTTTATTTCCGGCGATGACGGCACGCTTCGTCTCATGTATCTGCCGGGGTACCGGACGACGAAAGCTCTGAAGAAACTCATCGTTTCGCTGATCGATGAACTGTCGGCTGCGGATTTCAGAGAAGAGGCAGACCGGAATCTGATTCTGGGATATCGGTCAAAAGTTCTCGCAGATGAATATGGCATTCAGGGCTGTATCAACCTTGCGGAAGACATGATGCGCGGAAAAATTAGAAACGAGTCCGGCAGTCATTTTTGTGACAGCGCAGCCTCAACGGAAATGAATGCCATAGATAAGGTAAGAGAAACGGAAAGTCAGTATTTTGACAGCAGAATTACAGGTCTGATAAATATGAAAAAAAAGCTCGCAGATTTCATGGAAAATCTTCTGTCGTAAGGTGACCGTCAGGAAATATGTGGTATACTTGACCTGAAAGGAGAGATATTTACCATGGGATATATTAAAAAATTCGGCGTTCTTTCAGGTCTCATTCTGGTCGCTTTGGGTATAATATGTTACATACTGGAAAATCAGGTGGTAGCATTTTTCGGGATCGCAGCAGGCGCTCTACTGATCATCTGCGGAGGCTATTTCCTGATCAGTTCACTGGTTCAGAGACAATATGGCGATATGCCGGTTGTAAAGCTGATCGCCGGCATATTGTTGCTGGTAGCAGGTTTGTATCTCCTATTCCATTCGGATCTGATGGTGCGCCTGACGGGAGTATTTATCGGAATTATGGCATTTGCAGCAGGTGCTGATCGGTTTGCGGTTGCGTGGTCGCGTACGCGGGCGGGCGTCAGCAGGAATAAAAATATTCTGTTCGGATTGATACATATCGTTTTCGGTGTTGTGATGTGTATGGTTCCGACCTGGGGAGTAGACATTCTGGTGAAATGTACGGGCCTTTATCTCATCGTTGCAGGTGTGATGGTGCTCCTTTCTGCTCTCAAGTATGATGATTTTTAAAAAATTATTTCACAACATGCGTCAGAGGGTGACCAAAAGGCCGCCCTCTTTTTTCTTTCACTTCCGGTATGTTTCCGGCCTGTTTTTTAAGCTCTCTTCCGGGATGCCCGTTTTCTTTTTTTTGTACCGGGAAAGATTAGCCGCATGAGCACAGAGATTTTGAATGTCAGAGTAATCATAAAGACTGTGAGAGATATGACTTCCGCCCGTTCAAAATAGTCGCCGTACCGTGTTAGCCCCAGAGGGTAATAGACAGGGTATTCCACGAGGGAATAAAGTCTATCACCCAGGACTGCCAGTGATATGAACTGGATCGCGGCGATGAGCAGAACTGATGTGACAAGGCCCGCGGTGACTACAGGGGATGAGAAGGAATCCATCGCGTTTTCCGCTCGGAGTATTTCCAGCAGAAGTATTCCTTTCAGAGTGAAGAGTGCAGAATAGATAAAAAACTGGAAAAAAAAGGAATCAAGTCCTCTGTAAAAGTGACGAATGTTTGAAATCTGTACGCGGTCCGCCAGAAAGATCAGAGAAATTGCAAGAAAGACGCAGATGATGATAACCAGTACGGAAGCGCTTCTTTTGATGATGTTGAAGTCTTTAAAGGCGGCAAATGTGGCAGTCAAAAGGATGAAAGCAGGCAGCAGCCATCGTGTGATTTCCATATTAACGCACGACTGTACAAAATGGGAGAAAAGAAGTACGGAGACTGCGATCAGTAAAACGGCTACTGTCCTGGAAATAAAAAGCAGAATTTTTCCAGCACCGAAGCGCTGCAGTATTTTCCCTGAAAGAAAGGTAAGAGGAACGGAGACGATCAGAGAAGCTATGAGTGAAATGCAACCGAAACTTCCGGTGATCTGTCGCATGGAACATATCAGCAGAGAATCAGAAAAATAGAGTAGCGAGATGAAAAAAAGGCTTCTGCGATGGGAAAAGAAAGTGAGGGAAGCGAGGCCGGCACCGCCGTTCTGTGTGTTATTCATGCGGAAATCATCTCCTTTTTATTTTCTGTTTCGTCGCTGCGGATCACGAGATCTTCGGGTGCTGTTCTGCCGGTCAGGCGAGAACGAGTATCTGTATTCTGTATGATTCTTCCGCGTTTTATCAGTTTTCCGTCTGAAAAAACAGCGGTGTCGTCAACGTAAGCGGACATTGTCCCGCCCGTATCGACCATACTGATGACGGGAAAGAGAAGAGGCAGACTGTTCTCTCCGACAGAGTTGATGATTTGAAAGGCTTCCGTATTGACATTTGTTCCTGCGGAAGAAGCGCTGCGGATACTCCGGCTGAGATCGAGACCTCTGTTTCCGGAAACGAGAGTTTCCGCGTCCAGGATATCTCCGGCTTTTGAATCGTACAGCGCTACCGGTGTGTTGAAGCGGATGTCACCGCTGCGCAGTATGAATTCAGAGAGCTCATCAAAACCCGTCTTTTCGGCGGTTTCTGTATCGAGAAGAATCAGCCGGACATGTCCTGTGTAGATGCTGCTGTCGATTCGCGTCAGATTATTCCAAGCATCGTGCAGCGAGGCTCCTTCTGATGACAGAAGCTTCGTTCCCATGCCCTGCTGAGATCCGCTATCTTCTTTTGTATCAGCCAGCTCTGCGCGCAGTCGGCAGATTCCTTTGTCATCTGACGCAATTTCAATACAGGTTACAATGGAGATGTTGTCGAGATGTCCTTTGCTGAAAGAGGCAAAGCCGAAAATGAGCATAAGAGCGAGGAACGGAATCATAATAAAATGACGGATTCTCATAGGCTTTCATCCCCCTGTCTGTGGATATCTTCTGTACGAGAGACCACCGGTCGTTCTTTCATATTCGGCCAGGCGTTCCGGATGACTGTGTCGGAAAAAATCTGGCGGAGGTTCCGCACGGTCAGAGAGTTATAAGGTATGCCGAAAGACTCCAGAGAACAGACGGTGAAGATCAGCATCATGATACCGATGAAATAGCCGAAGAGGCCCATGGATGCAGCGAGGAACAAGAGCCCCAGACGCAGCACCAGAACAGGTCCTTTCAGCTGAGGAATGATCAGGCCTGTAATACCGGAAAAAGCCACGATGATGATCACCGGAAGGCTGACAAAATGCGCGCTGACGGCAGCCTCACCCAGAACGATACCTCCGACGATGGAGAAAGCCGTGCCGATGCTGGAGGGAATCCGGGCGCTTCCTTCTCGCACCATTTCGAAGATCAGTATCAGAATCAGCGTTTCAGCCAGAGAGGAAAAGGGCATTCCCTGCCTGCTTCCGGCGGCTGCGATAAGAAAATGGATGGGGAGCATCTGTATATGGTGTGTGATGAGTGCGATGTACACGGCGGGAAGGCTGATGGTGAAGAAAAATCCGATGAAGCGGAGAATTCTGTTGAATGTGGCATAATATGGATCGTTGTAGTAATCGTCGCCTGAAGTGAAATATTCCAGAAAGACAAACGGAGCCGTCAGCGCTACAGGGGAACCGTTGATGATAAGCACGATGCGGCCTTCCATGAGTTTTGCCGCCGCCACGTCCGGCCGTTGGGTGGAGCCTGTCGTTTTGAATGGCGAGTAACGTCCGTCTTTTATGATTTCCTCGATATATTCCGTGTCGATGATACAGTCGATGCTGACATGATCGATCCGGCGCCTCATTTCCGACAGAATCGGTTCATCCGCCAGCCCTTCCATATAGCACATACAGATCAGAGTCTGGGATTTTCTTCCGACAGTAAAGAATTCATATTTCAGTTGGGGACTCGTGATCTTTCGCCGTATCAGCGACAGATTTGTCATGATGGATTCGTTGAAGCCTTCATGGGGTCCCTGGATGACTTTTTCCGAGTCCGGTTCGCTGACCGTACGGATCGTCCAGTTTTTGGCGGATATGATGATGCCCTGGGGATGTCCGTCTGCCAGGAGAATCGCGTCTCCCCGGAGAAAAGACGTAAGAAGCTCTGACATGTCGTCGCTGCAGGAAATGTTGCAGCCGATGAGAACGCGGTCGCGTACTTCGGTGAAGAGATCCGCGCCGTTTTTCAGCTGCTTTGTGTGCATGACAGGGGCGATGATATCTTCACTTATGAATTCTTCGCTGGTCAGTCCGTCCACGAAGAAGACGCACATCTTTATCCGTTCATTTTCAATATTGGAAAATTCCCGGATTTTTACGGTGATATCTTTCTCGAACAGCCGCTTCAGGTAGTCGATATTCTTCTGAAGATGTGCGGAAACGGGTATTTTCTGTGTCATTTCGATTCGCATCCTTTCCTTGTCTGCCCTGTTGGAACTGAAATTAGTCTGTCCGAATCTTGTAGTAAAGATACCTGCACGATGATATAATATACAGGTAAAATCCGGCGATCCGGATACAAGAAAAGAAAATTTCCTGTAAATTACATAAATGGAAAGATAAAGCAGAACAGAAAGGAGCCGTTTCTGATGAGCGGAAAGCGGATCCTGATTTATTTCATGGAAAACCAGGGATTTTAATATAAAGATATAAGATATACAGGCAGACTTCCGGGAAGCAGTCCGGAGAAATTCTGATCGGAAACGGGTCGGGACGGAGAAGTCTGCAGGGAGAATATTCAATGGATAAAGATAAAAAAGAAATTGCTGTGGAACTGAAAAAGAAACTGAATCATATATATGACAGCTTTGAACAGCGCATGGACCGGAATCTCTGGAAAAATGCGGTGAAAGATGCGGCGGAGACCGACGGGGATGAGATACTGATGACGGCAGCTGAATTTGTGATATCGCATCCGCATATTCCCTCTTCCTGCGTGAGAAGTCTTTTTCTCGCCGCAGGGCTTCGCAACAGACCGGCGATGCTTGCAGAGATGTATTCTGAAGCGATCGTCCGCAGCCTTCTCGACAGGATGACAGGAACGGATCCCGTCAGGTACCGGCTGATCCGTCCGGATCTCGCGGAGAAGGAACTCGGAAAATTCATCGATGCAGTCGCAGAGGCGGAAACTCATCTGGCAAAGAGACAGAGTTATCTGGCGGAACAGAAAGCGTCGGAAGCGGAAAAAATTTCACCGGGGCATCCCGATGTTGCTCTGCTTCGGGCGGAAATCGCCTGCCTTCGCTATGATTACGGAACAGCAGAACGCTTTCTGCAGAATGTGTTTTCTTCCGGAGAAGCAGATGCCCGGGCATATGAGTTGGCGGGCGATATTTATGCGGCGAAAAAGAACACTCCTCAGGCGCGTTCCTATTATATGAAAGCGCTGGAATTTTCGGGAAACGGTGGAGAAGAACGGCTGAACGAGAAGCTCTTCCGTGTGACAGCCGGAGGAGAAGCGGCGGAAAAAAAAGCATCTTCCCCGGGGAATAACGTCCGTTCCCGGATAGACGAGGCAAAGCGTCTGGAGCGTTCCGGAGATATCAAGAAAGCGGAAGATATCTATCAGAACATCATCGCAAAGGATTACCGGCAGTTCGATGCTTATTATCCTCTGGGCAGAATTTTTCTCAACCAGGACAGAGCCGAGGAAGCTGATTATCTGGCAGAGATCCTGCTTGATTTCAGCCGGAATGCTCCGAAGGCGATGCTGCTGAAAGGACTCGTATTAGAATACTGCGGGCAGCGGGAAGATGCTCTGTTTTATTACAATGCGGCTGCAGCGCAGGAACCCGAAAATATGGCGGTATTCTGCCATAAAAAGAGGTTGACAGCGCTGCTTGACCATGATGAAAAAGAGGCTGCCGAGGCTACGGAGGCATTGAAAAATCCTCAGATCGTCGGTTCATCGAAGAGTGAAAGTGCGGATTCCGACATCTTTTCGGGGACCGGAGAGCAGGAGCGCCAGATTCAGAAGATCGATGAAAACGCCCGTGAACTTCTGAAGCGCGGACGCATGACGGAAGCTTATTACGATCTGATGAAAAAATGTACGGAGTATCCGGAATCCTCTGTACTGACTTTTCGGAAAGCCGAGATTCTGAATCTCATGGGACGGGAAACGGAAGCGAGATCAATTCTGTGTGGTCTCAGAGATGACGAGGAGCTGGGCGAACGCGTTTCTGATGCTCTTCTCGATCTCGATTACAAGATCGTCGGCGAAAAGAAAGAAGATGAGATTCCGTACGATGTGCTGCCGGAGATTTATTTTAACACCGGCAATACAGAAAAATGCAGAAAAGCCATCGACGAGATAAAAGAAGAAAATATGACACCGGAGCTTCTGGCTCTGAAAGGGCGCTGCCAGGTTATCGACGGTCACTTTGCTGATGCTCTGAAGACTTTTGACGAAGCTCTCCGTGCCGACCCGTCAGTCAGAGGCGTGCGCCTCATGAAGGGGATGCTCCTTCAGTCGAAGAAAGACTATAAAGGGGCTCTGGCTATGTACGACGAAGCTCTGAAAAGAGGAGAAGATCCGGAAGCTGTCAGCGGAATCAAGGCAGCTCTGCTGTACGAGCAGGAACGCAATGCGGAACTTCTCGTATTCCGCAGCGATGCGGCTAAGATGAGGATACGCAGTTATGATGTGGACGGTTTTGTGGGACTCGTCTATATAGAACGAACTCCTCATGATGACAAGAACGCCATAGATTATCTCGAAAATGCCATGAGTGCAGGCTCACAGAACGAAGAGTTCTATATTGCCGCAGTACGGACGTATCTGAAGGATGAAAAGAATTATGCGGCACTGTCTGCTGTGGAGGCCGGACTGAATGCCCTTCCGTCCTCAAAGGAGCTCTTTGCCCTTAAAGCAGAAGTTCTCTTCCATCTCGGGAAATATGAAGCTGCCGAACTGGCGGCCGGAACTCTGCTGTCGGAAGATCCCCAAGATGCGAGATCTCATTATCTTCTGGGAAAGATCCGGGCGGAAACGGGAAATCAGAAAGATTCTCTCCGCTGGCTGAAAAGCGCCGCGGAACTCGATGAAAAAAATCATACATATATATATGCATACGCTGATATGTGCTTTGAGACAGGAGACCGCCGCAATGCGGAACAGTATTATACAAAAGCAGTTCAACTGAATCCGCGGGATTATATTTCACTGAAGCGCAGGGCGATTCTTCTGGAGCAGCGGGGAGACGACGAGGCTGCTATCGCGGATGTGAAGAAGTCTCTCACCATCCGTCCGAATGATGCGGAAGCTTATGTGATACTCGGCAATATCGTGGCCATGTATGATATCGAAGATGTGGACTACGAGGATGATAATGTTCCGGAGAAGGGCACAGAAGATCCGGTGACGGAGGCGGAAGAAAAAGAGCCTGCAGAAAGCGCTGAAGCAGAGGAGGCAGGAGAAATAACCACGTCGGAAGTCCGTTCGGACGGGGATACTGCAGAGGAAATCCGGGATGAAAGCGAATCGGGCGATGCTGTGGAGAAATCTGCGGAAAGCGTCGGAGAATCGGAAATGCAGAGCGCAGAAGAAGAAAGTCTTCAGGAAGTGCCGGATGAGGAAGATGACGGTGCAGAAGACGGGGAGTTCTCCGAAAATCCGGGTGATTCCGAAAATCTTTTCCAGGAAGACGAAGCTCCGTGGTCTTATGCCAGGAGAAACAGCGAAGACGGAGAAAAGGGACATGAGATGCTTATCAGTCTTATCGACGAATACAGCTCCAATCCGGAATTCTATTTTTACAAAGCGGTCAGCATCGATCCGGCATACCGGGAAAGTTATATCAGTCTGGCGAAGTATCAGGCGGAAAACGGACGATATGATCAGGCTATGAAAAATATCGACCGTGCTGTCAGCCTGAATCCTGAAATGACAGATGGCTATATGGTCAGAGGCATAATCTGTCATCTGAGAGACGACAACGATGAGGCGATCCACAATTTCAGAGAGGTTACTTCCAGAGAACCTGACAATCTGCGGGCGTACAGCTATATTTCCAAATGCTGCAACGCAGAGGGACGTTACGAAGAAGCTGTGGAGGCGGCGGAAAGAGGACTGCAGATCAACGGCAGTTATGCGAACTTTTTTGTAAATAAAGGAGTAGCTCTCTATCATCTCAATCGTTACGAAGAAGCCGTCAGCGCGCTGCGCAGGGTCATTGCAAACCAGAATACGGCGCATACGGCAGCTGTGGAGACCGCGTACCGCTTCCGGGGAATGTCCTACGAGAAGCTGGGAGATACGGAGAAAGCTCTGTCGGACTACCGAAAACTTCTGCGCTTCAATCCGGATCGCAAAGATGTAAAAAAGAGGGTAAACGAGCTGGAACGTCAGATTGACGAATCCAGGCCGAAGACGAGATTTCCGTCGATTTTCAGAAGGAAAAAATGAGTCTCGTCCGAAAGAGCGGATAAGCGGAAGATCGGACAAAAGCGGGGATTCCCGGAATGTTCCGGGCTATGATCGAAAGGAAATGAAAATGAGCGTAAAAAACGAAAAAATAATGGTGTTTACCGGATCGGCTGAGGCCAGAATGTTTGTCGATTCGTTGTCTGAATATACAGATCTCATCTATGCTGTGGTATCAGATCAATATGGATCGAAACAGCACGTTTCCGGCAATATAACGGTAATTTCCCGTTATCTCGACAAAGAAAGCATAAAAAGCTGGGTGGAACGCGTAGGTATCCGGGTTCTGGTGGACGGAACGGAGATCTATGCAGCCGGTGCGTCTCAAATGATCCGCGAGGCAGCGGAGGAAATGGGACTGGAATATTTTAAGATTTCAAGCCGTATCGGAGTAGATTTTACTCATACCTCAAAATGTGCCGGGGCGGCCGATATCGTCCGCGACGCTTCTTACACCGTCGGAAACGTACTGATGATCGGATGCAGGGAGCTGGCGGAAGGTGTCGTAACAGAAAAAGACGGCGTACTGAAGGACCGGGTGGTGATCGTTCTTCCTCCTGAAGAAGAAAATATCCGGATCTGCCGTGAAGCGGGATATCCTCCGGAAAACATCATCTGTATGACGATGCCGCAGCCGGAAATTCTGATGAGAGGCCTGATCGAAGGAAGAAACATTACACATATGGCGGTCTCCGCGGAAGATATCTCTTCTATCAAGACGAATCTCAGAGCTGCAGAGTCGGCGAATATCAAAGTATCACTCTGGGGAGAACTGAAACAGCCGGAAGGGATGACGGCAGAGGAACTTTGGAAAATCTTTGCGGAACGTCTGGAAATACGAGAATACTGATATGGTTCACCTGTATTTCGGCGAAGGAAAAGGAAAGACGACTGCGGCGGCAGGTCTGGCTCTGAGAGCCGCCGGGCAGGGAAAACGGGTGATATATGTCCGTTTCATGAAGGGCCGGAGTTCCGGTGAGATTGAGAGTTTCAGCCGGATTCCCAGGATAATGGTGCTGTGCGGAGATTTTTCTGTCAAATTCACCTTTCAGATGACGGAAGAAGAACTGCAGGAAGAAGCGGTGAAGAGTGCGGCTCTTCTTGAAGAGGCATTTTCTCTCGCATTCTCAAAAGAAGCGGAACTTCTGATTCTCGATGAGGCTGTGACTGCGGCGGCATATGGTATGATCTGCGAAGAACGGCTGGCGGAACTGACGGAAAGAGGACGGAACGTGTTTGAAATCGTCATGACCGGCCGGGCGCCGTCGCCGGGGATGATAGAATCTGCCGATTACGTCACGGAAATGGTAAAGATAAAACATCCGTACGATGCCGGTGTGCCGGCGCGGCAGGGCATCGAATACTGAAGAATGACATGACAAACAGGAAAGGAGACGTACGGTGATTCCTCTGTCGACAGCCATGAGGCCGAAAAAACTGGAGGAATTCCGGGGACAGGAACATTTTCTCTACCCGGGATCTCTGCTCTATAACGCGATAAAAAACAAAACTTTTGAGTCTGCGATATTTTACGGCCCGTCGGGAACGGGAAAGACGACGCTGGCACGGATCATCGCTTCGGAAATGGATGCGGAGTTCTGCGAGCTCAACGCGTCCGTCACCGGAACGAAAGAACTGAAAGAAGTTCTGGAAAACGCAAAATTCCGTTTTTACGGTCTGCAGAATCAGACGACATACGTCTACGTGGACGAGTTCCACCGCTGGAACAAGCTGCAGCAGGATTCCCTATTGAAAGCTCTGGAAGAAGGCGTCATCCGGTTTATCGGCAGCACCACGGAAAATCCGTATTTTTCGATAAACAACGCGGTGATCAGCCGGGTAAGGTCACTTTATGAATTTCACAGGCTGAAGCCGGAAGACCTGAGGGCAATTCTCGAAAACGCGCTGGAAGATGAAGAACGGGGACTGAAAAAATATCAGGTATCCTGCGATCCCGCTGCTCTCGATATGATCGCGGAACTCAGCAACGGAGATGCCAGGGTGGCGTTGGATACTCTGGGATTTATCGCGGAAAATCTTCCTCTGGGCAAGACGATTTCGGTAGAACTGGTAGGAGAGGCGATGCAGTCGAAAGTTTCTTTTTATGACGGCAGAGAAGATAAGTACAATCTGCTTTCGGCACTGCAGAAGTCTATCCGGGGAAGCGATCCCGATGCTGCCGTACATTATCTGGCCAGGCTCATCGAAGGAGGTGCTGATCCCCAGACGATAGGCAGAAGGCTGGTAGTCATCGCTTCGGAAGATGTCGGTATGGCATATCCCCAGGCAGTGAGTATTGTCACATCCTGCGTACAGGCAGCTCTGATGACCGGATTTCCGGAGGCGCGGATCAATCTGGCGCAGGCTGTCATTCTGCTGGCCTCCAGTCCGAAATCGAATTCCTGCATAATGGCCATCGACAGTGCAATTCAGGATCTCAGACGGCGCAGAATCGACGATGTGCCCCGCCATCTTATGGATTCTCATTACAAAGGGGCGGCCGACCGGGGAATCGGCGGGTATAAATATCCTCACGATTACGGCGGATATGTGGAGCAGCAGTATCTGCCGGACGATCTCTACCGGGAGGGGACGAGGTATTATCACCCCACAGAACACGGCAGAGAGGGTTCGTTCAAGCGGTTTCTGGAAGGACTGCGCGGTTATGGAAAAAACAGGAAAGGAAAATAATGGCGGACAGAATTGTCTTTGAAAAAAACGGAAAAACGATTACGCTGGCAGAATATTCCGGTTTCTGCTACGGAGTGATGACCGCTCTGAGAAAGACGATGGATATCGTGGAGCAGTGCAGGGATTCAGGACGCAGCGTTTACACTTTCGGCCCCATCATACATAATGACGATGTAGTCAACGATCTGAAGCGTCTGGGGGTGGAAATCTGTGACGTACCGGGACAGACGGAACCCGACGCGGCGGTGATCATACGGTCGCACGGCGTGCCGAAAAACACGGAAGAGGCTCTGAGAAGCACCTGCGGACTTCTGGAAGATGCCACCTGTCCTCATGTGAAAAAGATTCACCGGATCGTCGATGCGGCGCACCGGGAGGGGACGGCGGTAGTCGTCATCGGCGACAGAAATCATCCCGAAGTTCAGGGGATCGACGGCTGGTGTGAAAAGGAAGCCGTGATCTTCAACGATCCGGGAGATCTCAGTCTCATCGAAAATGCTTCACGCCTGAACGAGGCGGAAAAAATTCTGGCAGTGGCTCAGACGACGCTGAACCGTAAAGTCTGGGACGACTGTACGGCGGCACTTCTGAAAAAATATCCGCATGCGCAGCTGAACTGTACCATCTGCAGCGCCACTTCCAATCGTCAGACTGCCTGTCGGAGAGTGGCCGGACAGTCCGATCTGATGATCGTCATCGGCGGACGCAGCAGTTCAAACAGCAGAAAACTGTTCGAAATCGCTTCGGAGGTCTGCGGAAATACTCATTTTATCGAAAATACGTCACATTTACCATTGAAAGATATGGCGAAATATAATAGAATAGGAATATCGGCGGGTGCATCAGTGCCCGAACGTATAATTAAGGAGGTTATTTCTAACATGAGTGACATCATCACTAACAACATCGACGAATCTAACGAAATGAACGATTTCATGGCGGAAATCGAAAAATCTTTAAAGATGCCGCAGCGTGGTGAAATCGTAAAGGGCGAAGTAATTCAGGTAGGACCGCGTGAAGTTTACATCAACTTAGGCTGCAAAAAAGACGGTATCATTCCTAAGGACGAAATCGCTCTTGAAGGGGATCAGGACATCGAATCTATGTTCAAATTAGGCGATGTTGTTGAAGCGAAAGTACTGAAGAATGACGATGGCGACGGCAATATTTTATTATCTCGTAAAAAGGTTGAAATCAGTGAGCACTGGAATGAAATCATCAAGGCTTATGAAGATAAATCATTTGTTACTGCTAAAGTTATCAGAGAAGTCAAGGGCGGCGTAATCGCAGCTTACAAGGAAGTTACCGGCTTTATCCCGATGTCTCAGTTAAATGACAGATATGTGGAAAAAGCAGACGAATTTATCGGCAAGACTCTGACGGTAAAGGTAACGAGAGTCGATCAGAAGAGAAACAAGGCTGTATTCTCTCACAAAGCATATCTCGCGGAAGAAAAGAGCAAGAAGATCGCGGAAATCTGGTCTTCTATCAATGTCGGAGATATCGTAGAAGGTACGGTAATGAGATTTACGGATTACGGTGCATTCGTAGACATCGGCGGTATCGACGGTCTCCTTCACATCTCCGAGATCTCCTGGGGTAAGCTGAAGCATCCGCAGGAAGCTCTCAAGATCGGTCAGAAGATCAACGTCAAGATCCTCTCCATGAACGAAGAAAAAGGCAAGATCTCTCTGGGTCTCAAGCAGACTACACCGGAACCTTGGTCTGTCATCAATGAAAACTACGAAGTCGGCCAGGTTGTAGAAGGAAAAGTCGTACAGATCAAAGAATACGGCGCATTTGTCGAACTCGAACCGGGTCTCGACGGTCTCGTACATATCTCTGAGATCGCGCACAAGAGAGTTACAAACATCGCTGACGAAATCAGCATCGGCCAGATGGTCAACGCGAAGATTCTCGAAATCGACGAAGAAAAGAGAAGAATCAGCCTGAGCATCAAAGAAACTCTCGACATGCCTGCCCCTGCAGAAGCAGAACCTGAAGCTGCAGCAGAGGCAGAGCCTGAAGCAGAAGAAGCTGCGGAAGACGCAGAATAATCACATCAGTCGCTGTGCCGGCTGAACCAAATCGAAGATAAGAAATCTGAACTCTGTGTCGGCATGATCGCCGGTGCAGAGTTTTTTTTCGGATTTTTTATCCTTCAAAAGGAGAAGAAGCATAGGAGAAAGCCGGAAAAGTCCGGGAATAGGATGCCTTGACTTGAAGTATTATATATGGTAAAGTGATCAAAATTATATCATGACAGTTGGTATATTTCTATTTCAAGTTAAGTTAGTTGAATCTAACCAATGAAACGGAATGGAGGGCGATATGTCTTTTGAAGTATTGCAGGGACTTATGATTCCCTTCGCCGGAACGACGCTGGGTTCTGCCTGTGTCTTTTTCCTGCGTGGAAATCTGAGAACATCGGTGCAGCGTGCGCTGACCGGCTTTGCTGCAGGCGTCATGGCGGCCGCCTCGATTTGGAGTCTGCTTCTGCCGGCTATGGAGCAGGCGGAAGATATGGGGAGGCTGTCTTTTATTCCCGCTGCGGCAGGCTTCTGGCTGGGGATTTTTTTCCTGTTGGGACTTGACCGGCTGATTCCTCATCTGCACCTGGGAAGTCAGGAAGCAGAAGGAATCCGAAGCAGTCTGGGAAAGACGACAAAGTTGACTCTGGCGGTGGCACTGCACAATCTTCCGGAGGGAATGGCTGTAGGGGCAGTCTATGCCGGCTGGTTTTCAGGAGAGGCGGGAATCTCACTTGCGGGGGCGCTGGCGCTTTCTCTGGGAATCGCGATCCAGAATTTTCCCGAGGGCGCTGTCATATCCATGCCTCTGAGAGCGGAGGGATTATCGAAAACCAGGTCGTTTATTTACGGCATGTTATCCGGAGCGGTGGAACCTGTAGGGGCTGTGCTGACGATTCTTCTGGCCGGCGTGCTGGTGCCGGTGCTGCCCTATGCTCTGAGTTTTGCGGCCGGCGCTATGATCTATGTGGTAGTCGAAGAACTGATTCCGGAAATGTCGGCGGGCGGTCATTCGAATATCGGCACGGTATTCTTTGCCGCCGGATTCACGGTGATGATGATTCTCGATGTGGCGCTGGGGTAAAGCAAGCGGGATAGAAAGGCGTTTTTGACCGGATGGGTCAAAGATATGTCAGATCGTCAGGGGCGGACTTTCTGCCGGATTCATGGTGACGGTGTGCAGATTTTATGATATAATGACACTTCATTTATCCGGATTTTCTTACGGAGCCGGAACAAAAGGAATTCTGAGGCAGCGCCGAGTCTGCCGGTAAAGGGCCGGAGAGCCGGTCGGGGAGCAGTATAAACATGAAAAACATCATATTAATCGGAATGCCGGCCTGCGGAAAGAGCAGTGTCGGTGTCATTCTGGCGAAAACGGCAGCTATGTCGTTTATCGACACAGATCTCCTTCTCCAACAGGAAGAAGGAAAAAAATTACAGTATATCATCGACAATCAGGGGATGGACGAATTTCTGAAGATCGAAGAGAGAGTTCTCTCATCGGTAAAAGCGGAAAACGCTGTGATCTCTACAGGGGGAAGCGCGGTCTACAGTGAGAGCGCTATGGCGCATCTCAGAAGCATCGGTACGGTGGTCTACCTGAAGCTGTCGCTGTCGGAAATCGACCGTCGGCTGAAGAATATCAAGACCCGGGGTATCGCGATGGGACCCGGGGAGACGCTGGCGGATCTTTACGATTACCGCGTTCCACTTTACGAAAAATATGCGGATATCACCATCGATGCGGAAGGCCTGACCATCGAAGAGACGATCGCCGAAATACTGAAACGGATATAAAAATATTTCCCGGGGCATGCCCCGGGAAATATTTTTTGCAGTTTTTGATTTTGCAGTATTCAGATTGCGATGATAAAAAATTCTGTGATCTGCAGATGTACAAAATGTTTACGACACACATGCTATTGGCGGTACCCGGAGTTTTCTAGAAGTTCCCGGGCGCTGGCCAGTGTCGTCTCTGTGATGTTGGCGCCGCCCAGAAGACGGGCGATTTCTGTGATACGCTCCGTTTCGCCGAGACGGCTGATGGTGGTATAACTGCTGTCGTCATCTTCGTCCTTGGCGATCTGGTACTGACTGTCGCCGGCTGCGGCGATCTGGGGAAGATGTGTAATGCACAGGATCTGATGGCGGCGGCCCAGCTGTGACATCTTGCGTCCCACGACGCTGGCTGTGATCCCGCTGATTCCGGTGTCGATTTCGTCGAAAATCATGGTGCGGGATGCACCGGAATCGGTCAGACATTTGAAAGCCAGAGAAATTCTGGAAATTTCGCCTCCGGAAGCTACTGAGGCCAGTGGCTTCAATTCTTCTCCTTTGTTGGCGCTGAAAAAGAATTCCACGATATCCGTTCCTTCGGCGGAGTAAAGTTTCCGTCCTTCGCTGTCGGAGGCAGGCTGAATGCGGACCTCAAATCTGACGTTGTGGAAATTCAGTTCGCTGAGCTCCCGACTCATCTCCTGAGAGAGGCGAGAGGCGGCATCCTGCCGGAATTCTGTCAACTGAGCGGAAAGACTGTCCACCTGCCGGATCTGAGTTTTCAGCTGCTCTTTCAGTTCCTGTTCTTTTTCATCGATATTTTCCAGAATGTCGAGTTCCGCTGCCGCATTGTCCCGGTATTCCATGACTTTTTCCAGTGTGCCTCCGTATTTCCGCTTCAGCCGGTCCAGAAGATCCAGGCGTCCGAGAACGCGGTCCGTCTCTTCCGGTTCGAAGGAGACAGAATCTTTCGATTTCCGCACTTCGGCGCAGACGTCTTCCAGCGTATACATACAATTCTGAATGGATTCCAGAAAACCCGCACAGGCAGGATCGAATCCGGCGATTTCAGAAAGCAGGGATGTACAGCGGTCGAGTCTGTTTTCACTGAGAATTTCGTAGACTTCGGAGAGAGCGGAATAGATTTTTTCACTGTTTTGAAGGACGGTGAGACGGCGGCTCAGTTCCTCATCTTCTCCGGGAGCGACAGCGGCAGAGTCGATCTCATCTGCCTCGTAGCGGAGAAAATCCTGACGTCGGAGATACTCACTGTGTTCTCTGCGAAGTTTTGCCAGAGCACGCCTCGTCCGGTCGTATTCACTATAGGACTTTTTCAGTTTTTCTCTTGTGGAGAGAACTTCACTCCCGGCGAAGCCATCGAGAATGTTCCGGTGATTTTCCGGGCGGAGCAGCGTCTGGTTGTCATATTGTCCGTGTATGTCCATCAGAACGGAAGCGACGGAGGAGAGGACCGAGAGATTGACGATCCGTCCGTTGATGCGGGCGATGCTTTTGCCGGAGGCGTGAATGTCGCGGGAAAGGATGAGATCCTCATCAGAGGAATCCAGAGCATATTCACAGTTTTCTTCGATGAGGCGTTTTTCTTCATCGGTAAGGGAGAAGATCAGCTGCACCAGCGCTCTGTCACAGCCCTTTCTCACCAGAGAAGAGCTTCCGCGGCCCCCGAGAGCCATGCTGACCGCCTGGATGACGATGGATTTTCCGGTGCCTGTTTCGCCTGTTATGATGCTGAAGCCGGAATCGAGGTCGATGTCGATCTCCCGGATGATGGCGAAATCTCTGATATAGATGTGTGAAAGCATGGTTTTATACCTTCTTTTAAATACCCATGATGTCTGAAAATCTGCTGACGATAGGAGGCACGTGGTCTGGTGAGTCGACGACGATAAAGAGCGTATTGTCGCCGGCCAGGGTGCCAAGAATGCCATCTACTCCCATGGAATCTACAGCTTCTCCGGCAGCATTGGCACATCCTGCCAGTGTCTTCAGGACGATAATATTGCCGGAAGATGACACGGAGCTCACCGTATTTTTGAATATTTTGTGATAGCGGTTGCCGGAGCCGGATGCGGAAGGAGACTGAGGTGCCCGGGCGTATCTGTACCTGCCGCTGGCAGACTGTGTTTTGATGAGTTGAAGTTCTTTGATATCTCTGGAAATCGTAGCCTGCGTTACATTAAAACCGCTCTCCGCCAGCTTTTCGGCGAGAGCGTCCTGTGTTTCGATTTCGTTTTCACTGATGATTTCCAGGATCTTATCCTGTCTGGAATATCTCATATTTTAAACCTCATATGGTAAATTCAGTAATGTATAAATATCTATTGACGATTATTATTATACCTTTTTTCTGTATTTTTTAAAACAGAAATCTTCATTGAGATATTAGGACAGCAGACATGCCCATATTCCTATGGTAAAATATAGCCCGGAAAGGACGGCAGTGAAATAATGAAAGAATTCTGGAAAAAATATGGTGAAAAAATCATTCTGATTGTCGTATGTATGGTGATATTTACAGCTGCGTTATCGGTGGTGGCAATATTTTGCGGAGCGGTTATGAAACTGTTTGGATTTTCCTATCATTCCCCAGGCAGCGCCATTTTGTTTTTTATCATCGCTGCAGTCATTTCTTGTCCGTTAAATCTGCTGGTTTCCACGCTGATCGGAATGTTGTTTTCTCTTGGAAGGCTGCCTCGCCCGGCGGCGGTTCTGCTGTATATCGTGTGGGATGCTGCAGCTACAGCATTGGCAATGAATATCGTGGATTATTATATGGAAAGTGTTTCAGCATCACCGCTTTCTGTTATCGTCATTTCATTTCTTCTGTCGCTGCCCGGCGGAAAGGAAGTCGGTGCAAATAAAAAGGAAGAGTGAGCAACATAAGTGCTGGTGTCGGTGACAAGGTGAGACTCTTCACGAAAAGTGGATATTCGATGCAAAATATGATAAAATCAACAGTGATTGAGTTTTTTACTGAAAGACAGAAAGCGGGCGAAATTCAGAATGAAGATATTAGGAATCGACCCGGGATATGCCCTGATGGGTTACGGAGTTATAGAAAAAAAAGGAAATCAGTTTACTGTCTGCGATTACGGCAGCATTTCCACGGAGGCAGGAGCGCCTATGCCGCTGCGACTGAAATTTCTCTATTCTTCGCTGATGGATATCATCGCGCAGTGGCAACCGGATGAAGCGGCCATTGAAGAACTCTTTTACAACACCAACGCGAAGACGGTGATCAATGTGGGACAGGCCCGGGGCGTGGCAATCCTGGCCTGTGTCAATTCGGGACTAGAAGTGACGGAATACACGCCTCTACAGATCAAACAGGCTCTGGCGGGCTACGGTCGTGCGGAGAAGAAACAGGTACAGCAGATGGTAAAAGCTATTTTGCATCTGGAAAAGGTACCGAAGCCGGACGATACGGCGGATGCTCTGGCGGTGGCCATCTGTCACGGGAATTCCAGCGGAGCCGCGGCGCGGATGTCTCAGGCTATCGAAAAAGCTCTGGCGGCGGAGCGAAAGGCCGACGGCAGTCGCAAATCCGCAGGAATTAAAAAGAAAGACGGATTCCGGATTATACGCGGAGGATGAGATAAAAAATAGAAAAGGTTAAGAACAGATGATTCACTATATAAAAGGAAGAATTACGGAGACGACAGATACCGGCGTCGTCATCGAGCGCAACGGCATCGGTTATGAACTGACGGTTCCGTCTCTGTCCGCTGTATACATGGCACCGCCGGATCAGGAGGTTACAGTTTATACGGCCATGATCGTCCGGGAGGATGATGTCAGTCTATACGGGTTCGACGACAGAGAATCCCTGAAGCTGTTCCGTCTTCTGATGACGGTGAGCGGCATCGGAGCAAAGGCGGCTGTGGCCGTATTGTCGGCGCTTTCTCCTGCAGAGGTACAGAAGGCTGTCGTGTTCAACGATCCGGATACGCTGGCGAGAGCGCAGGGAATAGGAAAGAAGACGGCGCAGAGGATTGTACTGGAACTGAAGGATAAACTGGAGGATGCGGCGTTGACGATGTCAGACGGCGGCGCGGCTGCTGCGGCGCTGCCGGAAAGTGATCCGATGGGCAGTATCTCCGAGGCCGTTTCAGCGCTGATGTCACTGGGATATTCCAGAAGTGAAGCATCAGAAGCCGTAGCATCCTGCGGTCTGACAGATGCAGCTGCGGAAGAATATATCAGAGCGGCGCTGAAGAAGCTGTCCCGGCTGTAGTCTTCCGGGAGGTGTGATATTTTGGAAAAGGAAAGGATAACGAAAGCCGGCTTTACGGAGGAGGACGCCGAAATCGAGGTGAGTCTCCGGCCGAAGCGGCTGTCAGACTATATCGGGCAGAATACAGTCCGGGCGAATCTGGAGATTTTCATCCAGGCGGCCATGCAGCGGAATGAGCCGCTGGATCATGTGCTTTTCTACGGGCCTCCGGGTCTGGGAAAGACGACGCTGGCAGGTATCATCGCCAATGAGATGAACGTAAATCTGCGGATTACTTCCGGGCCTGCTATCGACCGGGCTGGAGATCTGGCGGCGATTCTGACAAATCTCGATGAAAACGATGTTCTGTTTATCGATGAGATTCACAGACTGAACCGGTCGGTAGAAGAAGTTCTCTACTCAGCTATGGAAGATTATGCCATAGATATCATCATAGGCAAGGGACCATCAGCTCGTTCTCTGCGACTGGACATACCGAGGTTTACTCTCATCGGCGCAACCACCAGAGCGGGAAGCCTGTCTGCTCCGCTGAGAGACCGTTTTGGTGTCATAGGGAAATTTGAGCTTTATTCTACCGAAGATCTCATGCGTATTATTCAGCGGTCTGCAGGAATTCTCGGAGTGGAAGCCGATGAGGAGGCTGTGCGGCAGATGGCACTCCGCTCCAGAGGTACGCCGAGAGTGGCCAACCGAGTGCTGAAGCGCGTCAGAGATTTTTCTCAGGTCAGAGGTGACGGATATATCGATACGGACATCGCGCGGGAAGCATTCCAGGCGCTGGGAATCGACGATCTGGGACTGGAAGGTCTGGACCGTGAGATTCTCATGCTGATTATCGAACGCTTCAAAGGTGGTCCGGTGGGCATCGATACCATAGCCGCAGCTCTGGGTGAAGAGCGCATTACAATTGAAGATGTTTATGAGCCTTATCTGATTCAGACAGGGCTTCTCAACAGAACACAGAAAGGAAGAATGGTTTCCGATGCGGCTTACCGGCATCTGGGAATCCAACGAGTAACGGAGGGGGAATAAGAGATGAAAATTTTCAGAAAAAGCATCGCATGGGCTCTGACCTTTGTACTGGTATTCGCCATGTTTACATTTACCGCCGGAGCGGCATCAGAAGAATACATAAAAGTCGGTTTGAGGTACGGTTCGTCGGAGACGACGGCTCAGATCACTTCCGACAGCGGTTTTGCCCTGGCATCCGCCGGTGACAATGCCATACGTGCTACAGGCGAAACGTATGATACGGATACGCTGACGCTGCAGCTGTCAGGAGGTGCTGTTCAGGTGAAAGACAGTGCAGGTAAAGTTCTGACGACGCTGAAGGGCGACGGTACAGAATGCATCGTAGGAGGTGAATATCCGTCCACCGGTGATGATAAGGTGAAATTCGGCGGAAAAAATTACCGGGGCGGCATCATTCCGTATATCAATGCTTCCGGTCAGATGAATATCATCAATTATCTTTCCACGGATGATTATGCAAGAGGTGTCGTACATTCGGAAATCGGGCAGTCCAGTCATATCGAAGCCATAAAGGCTCAGGCGGTGGCTATCCGAAGTTTCGCCATAACCAACAAGGGAAAGCACAGCTCTCAGGGATTTGATATCTGTACAACGGTACACTGCCAGGTATATAGCGGCGCCGACAGTGAATACGAGAGCACTGACCGAGCAGTAGAAGAGACAAAGGGAGAAATGGTTTATTATCAGGGCAAACCGGTAGCCGCCTATTACTTTGCCAACAGCGGCGGGCATACGGAAAACAGCGAGGATGCATGGGTTTCAGCTCTCGGATATCTGAGAGGCAAGGAAGATCCGTATTCTCCGAGCTATACCTGGACGGTAGAGCTGACAAGAGCGGATCTCACAAAAACATTTGCATCAGAAGGCCTGGGAACGGTAGAAAGTATCAGCATAGACAGCGTAAATGATTCCGGATATGCAGCCTCTGTCACAGTTCACGGTTCGAGAAATTCTATAACATATACAAAGGAAGCGATACGCTCTGCTCTGGGAGTGTCGTTGAAGTCGAGAAACTTTACTTTCAGCACGGAAGGCGGCACACTGTCAGGCGGCAGTACGACAGAAGTACCGGAGCAGCCTTCTGTAACAGAGGGACAGACTGTCTATGGTCTGGGAGCCTCCGGAATGAATGCGCTGGGCAGTGAAGTCAGTGTAATATCTGCATCCGGAACAACGACAAAGACTCTTAACGGAATGACGGCGCTCAGTGCTTCGGGAACAAAAATCATCGTAACCGGAGAAGAAAACAGCGGGTCTGGCGGAACGGTAACTGGCGGTACGACGGTTACTTTTGATGATGATTCTGACGTATTGATTATCAACGGAAAAGGCTATGGTCACGGTGTAGGTATGTCTCAGCAGGGTGCTCAGCAGATGGCAAAACAGGGATTTACTTACAGACAAATTTTAGAATTTTACTATACTGGAATCGAGGTTAAATAGGATTGCTGATCACAGATTTTGATTATTATCTTCCTCCGGAGCTGATCGCTCAGTATCCGGAGGAAAAGCGCGATGAGGCCCGTCTGCTGGTGGTGGACCGGGCTCACGACGCCATTTATCATAAAAAGTTTTACGATATTCTGAATTATCTGCGGCCGGGCGACTGTCTCGTCATGAACGATTCCCGGGTCCTGCCGGCCCGCCTGTTCGGCGAAAAGAGGGATACCGGTGCGAAAGCGGAGTTTCTCCTGATCAAACGCAGGGAGGGCGACCGCTGGGAGGCGATGGTCAAACCCGGCAAAAAGCTGAAACCGGGCATCACGGTGGATTTCTGCAAAGAAGAAGGAAAAAGATTTTCTGCCGATATTCTCGATTTCAGCGAAGACGGCACGCGGATCGTGGAATTCTCCTACGATGGAGATTTTCATGAACGTCTGGAAGAAAACGGGCATATTCCGCTGCCGCCGTATATCGACCGTGAGGATGAAGCTCTGGATAGAGAAATGTACCAGACGGTCTACAGCAGAGAAGAGGGGTCAGTGGCTTCTCCTACGGCGGGGCTTCACTTTACCGAGGAACTTCTGGAAAAAGTCAGGGAAAAGGGCGTGAAGACGGCGTATGTGACGCTTCATGTGGGTATCGGAACATTCCGGCCGGTGAAGTGCGATGTGGTGGAGGATCATCATATGCATTTCGAAGAATACTCTGTGACACAGGAGACGGCTGATCTCATCAACGGGACGAAGAAGGCAGGCGGCCGTATCATATCGGTGGGAACGACGTCCTCCAGGACGCTGGAGAGCTCCTGTCTTGAGGATGGCACGGTGCTGGCCGGAAGCGGAAGCACGGGAATCTTCATCTATCCGGGTTACCGCTTTAAGGTAGTAGACGCTCTGATCACGAATTTCCATCTGCCGAAGTCCACGCTGCTGATGCTGGTATCGGCTCTGTATGACAGAGAGAAGATGATTAAGATTTACGAGGAAGCGGTACGGCAGAAATATCGTTTCTTCTCCTACGGCGATGCCATGTTTATCGAATAATCCAACAGTCGGAGAAATTCCGGAGGTGAACCGGACTTTTGTTATTTTTTGTGTAAATGATTTGGAGTTTTTTTATTTATGGATGCAGTGACATTTGAACTGATAAAGACAGATCCGAAGACGCGGGCCCGGAGAGGCCGTCTTCATACGCCTCACGGCACAGTAGAGACGCCTGTATTTATGCCGGTGGGAACGGCAGCCACAGTGAAAGCCATGCGTCCGGAACAGGTGGAAGACCTGGGGGCGGAAATCATTCTTTCCAATACCTACCATCTGTATCTGAGGCCGGGACAC
>JAHZHA010000006.1:4987-8176 GCA_019420525.1 Bacillota bacterium | reverse complement strand
CACAAGTTTATGAACTGGCACAGGCCGATTCTCACGGATAGCGGCGGCTTTCAGGTATTCAGCCTGGGAGCTCTGCGGAAGATCAGTGAAGAAGGAGTAATGTTCAACTCACATATCGACGGTTCCCGTCATATGCTGACACCTGAGAAATCCATGGAAATCCAGAATGCTCTGGGTTCCGATATCATCATGGCTTTCGACGAATGCGCCCCTTATCCGGCAGACCGGACATATGTAAAAAAATCCCTGGAGAGGACGACCCGCTGGCTGAAGCGTTGCAAGGCGGCTCACAGGGACACAGAACGCCAGTCTCTTTTCGGCATCATGCAGGGGGGAATGTATAAGGAGCTGCGGTATCAGAGTGCCTGTGAAATCACGGAGCTGGATTTGCCGGGTTATGCCATCGGCGGCCTCAGCGTGGGAGAACCGAGGGAAGTCATGTACGAGGTGCTGGATTATGCCACGGATTATCTGCCGAAGGATAAACCCCGCTATGTAATGGGTGTGGGCACGCCGGATCATCTCTTCGAGGGCGTGGAACGGGGTGTCGATATGTTCGACTGCGTTCTGCCTACAAGGTTGGCGAGAAACGGTGCAGCCATGACGTCTTACGGCAGGGTTTCCATCAAGAATGCGAAATATGAGAGAGATTTCACACCTCTCGATCCGGAATGCGACTGCTATACCTGCCGGAATTATTCGAAGGCGTATCTGAAACACCTTTACAAGTCCAACGAAATCCTTTCTTCCATGCTGCTCAGCGAACACAATCTGCGTTTTCTGGTGAGAACCATGCAGAATATCCGCCAGGCGCTGGAGGAGGACAGATTTACGGAGTATAAGAGAGAGTTTTACAGCAAGTATGACGATTACGATCAGCTGCTGAAATAACAGAGAGGAGGCCGGCGAGATGCCTATTTTAATTCCGCATAATTATCCGGCATACAGTGTGCTGGAAAAGAAAAACGTATTTGTGATGAACAGCGACCGGGCGTCCATTCAGGATATCCGTCCGCTGAAGATCGGCGTGATCAATCTGATGCCGACGCTGGAGGTCACAGAAGAACAGCTGATCAAGATGCTGGCGAACACACCACTTCAGGTGGATCTGCAGCTGATCATGATGGATTCCGATTATCATAAAAAAGAAGATCTGTCGCACCTCAACGAATTTTACCGTCCTTACAGAGAAATCAAGGACGAGAAGTTCGACGGCATGATCATCACCGGCGCGCCGGTGGAAAAGCTGGAGTTCGAAGAGGTGGACTACTGGGATGATCTCAGTCAGCTGATGGACAATACGAAAAAAAATGTGTTCAGTACAATTCATATTTGCTGGGCGGCTCAGGCGGGACTTTATTATCATTACAACGCAAAAAAGGTGCTGCTGGAAGAAAAGCTCTTCGGCGTCTATCCTCACAAGCTTCTGCATAAGGATTACGATTCTGCGCTGACACGGGGATTCGACGACCGCTTCCTGGTGCCTCATTCCAGACATTCTCAGATTTACTCGGATTCCATCCGGGATATCGACGAGCTGGAAATTCTGGCGGAATCAGAGCAGGCGGGTCCGCATATGATAGCTACGAAGAATAAGCGATGGATTTTCCTGCAGGGCCACTGGGAATACGACCGCGGCACACTCAAGCGGGAATACGACAGAGATGTGGCAGCGGGCAAGAAGATCAGCGTGCCGTTTAATTATTTCGTGGACGACGACCCGGCCAAGGGCGTGGAAGTGACATGGAAGAGCCACGCAAATCTGTTTTACGCCAACTGGCTGAATTTCGTCTACCAGGAGACTCCTTACGATCTCAATGATCTTGACAAGCTGGAGTGGTAGACATTGCGCCGGACTGAGCGGAAACACCGGGAAGTTCTGATAAAATGTGATTAGATGAGGTATTTTATGGAAATTTGCAGTCTCAACGGACAGTGCGGCGGATGCCTGTATCAGGGGGTGCCCTATGAAGAACAGGTGCTCCTGAAAGGCGAAGAAGTCAGAAAATATATCGAAGAAAAGAAAATGAAGACCGGACGGTATACCGGCATCGAAGGAAGTCCGGCCATCTACCGTTACCGCAATAAGATGGAATATACCTTCGGAAATCTGGAAAAAGGCGGAGAGATGATGCTGGGCATGCATAAGCGGGGGCAGTATATGACGATTCTCAACGTAGACGACTGTCAGCTGGTGCACGGCGATTTCAATCTTATCGTCCGGGCTGTGCTGGATTTCTGCCGCCAGCGGGAATACAGACATTATCATAAGAAGAAACACGAGGGCCTGATGCGGAATCTGATCATCCGCAGAAGTGAACGCTATGAGGAACTTCTGGTGAACATAGTCACCACGTCGGAGACGGAATTCGACGAAGAAGGCTTTCAGAAGATAATTCTGGATCTGCCGCTGGAAAACAGCATAGCCGGCATTCTGCACACGATCAACGACAACAGGTCGGACCGGGTGACAAACGAATCGTGCCGTATTCTGTACGGCCGGGATTACTATCGGGAGCAGATCATGGGTCTTGAATTCCGGGTAAGCGCGTTTTCTTTTTTCCAGACGAATGTGGCGGCTGTGGAGCGCCTCTACACGGAAGCCCTTGCCATGGTAGACGACATCGAAGGCAAGACGGTCTTCGATCTCTACTGCGGGACCGGCACCATCACTCAGGCCCTGGCTCTGAAGGCGAAGAAGGCCGTAGGCGTGGAAATCGTGGAAGACGCGGTGGAAGCGGCCCGGGCCAACGCAGAGCTCAACGGACTGGACAATTGTGAGTTTATCGCCGGGGACGTGCTGGAGGTGCTGGATACGCTGGGCGACAAACCTGACGTTATCGTGGTGGATCCGCCCCGGGCCGGCATCAATTACAAGGCACTGCCGAAGATTCTGAAGTACGGCGTGGACCAGATCCTCTATATCTCCTGCAATCCAAAAACCCTGGTGGATAATCTGAGGTTCATGGAAGAGCACGGATACGCGGCGGGGGAGATCAAGGCGTATGATAACTTCCCGTTTACGGAGCATGTGGAGTGTGCCGTGGTGGTGACAAAACGCAGTTAAAAAATATCAAAAATTCTTTGTAAATACAGGCTTTCAGTGATTCGGGCATTCTCCCGGAGCTGCGGAAAGCCTTTTTTGTTTTTTGCGGGGTGAATAATATACCGTTGAATGTGGGGTACCGA
>JAHZHA010000006.1:0-4977 GCA_019420525.1 Bacillota bacterium | reverse complement strand
CCGATATTTTTCGAAGTTGGCGTACAGTGCTGTTGATAGCGGAAAAGCAGATTTGTAAAAAAATGCGGTTTTTATTTGTTTGAAGAATTTTAAGTCTCTGTTCAAGTAATTATAGTTGGCAATCTCATAATTTTATTTGTCCAGGTGTAACGCAGGTATTGTAAACCTATACATTATGTTGCTCTGTAATGAGTCTGTGAGTATTAACAAATTTACTAATTGAGTGTAAAATATAAAATGGTTTGTTTAAAAGGACGAAGAAAATGTGATAGGTTAAAATATTTCTTTTACAATTGATCCAGATATATATGAGAAATTTAATATAGCGCTTACTCTTTCCGGAGAAACATCTGATGAGGCAGCAGATGCCTGTCTCCGTTGGTATATTGCTCAAGCTTTCGGTAATGAATCGAAGGAGTATACACCGAGGGCAACAAGGGTTTGGATCCGGGATGAAGCAGAAGAAACCCGTATGAAATATATGAACAGTTTTTATATAGAGGAGGCATAACGATGAGCGTTTTAATAGACAGCAGCATCACGATTTATGAGGCACTTGAACATATTAAAGACGGAAAATATGTTATGCCCGCATTTCAGAGACAGTATGTGTGGAGCATGGAACAGATTGAAAAGCTGTGGGACTCTATTCTTTTGGATTATCCTATAGCTACTTTTCTGTTCTGGCACGTGGATGATGACAATGTAAGCTGGGATACATATTTTTGCAATTTTCTGTCAGAGGTTACCTTTGACAGCAGAAAACAGGCTGACAGCGTAAACTACGAATTAAGCAATATCAATGTCAAGATGACCGATACGGCAGTTTTGGACGGACAGCAGAGATTGACCTCTCTGTTTTTATCCCTTTTCGGATGTGCGTATATCAGACAAAAACACGCAAGAAAGAAAACAGCAGGCGGTACTGTTGTAAAACTTCTCATCGAACTTAACAAGCACAGGCTGACTGTTGACGAGGAAGAATATAACAGCAAAAAATACGACATTAAGTTTACCGATAAAGTAGGCAAACTGAGTCCTACACAGTTTGAAATCCGTGAAATCCTCAGTGATAAATTCCGTGACGATAATACAAGAGAACAAGCCATCGAGTCTGCCATTGCCAATGTACCGGCTGACAGCAAAGAGTATGCCCGTGATATTCTCAATAAACTTTATAACAAGATTTTTGTAGAAAAGTTAATCCGCTATACAGAAATCCGGGATATGAAACAGGATGATGCTCTGGAAATGTTTGTCCGTTTCAACAGTGGTGGTAAGGCTTTGAAAAAGCATGAAATTACCATGTCAATTTTGGAGGCGTATTGGCCTAATGCAAAAACAGAGTTCGGAAGACTGCTTGTAGATTCCTATGCCGGATTCGGTTCTGATTTTATCGTTCGTTCTGCTCTTATGCTTTATGGTGATGTTGTAAAATCCAATATCAATAAGCAGATTGCAGAAGATCTCAAAAACAACTGGCAGGATTTCAAGAAAACCCTCAAGAACCTGGAATCAGTACTGAAAGACATGAAAATTGAGGTCAGCCGTTTCTCAAGCAGTTGGAACGTGCTGTTGCCTATTATCTATTTCATGTATTACAACCCGGACTATACAAATAACCTGGATGACATCAGAGCCTACTTGATTAGGGCGGTTCTGTTCACTTATTTCCAATCTGGCACTACAAGTAAGCTGCAGCAGATGAAGAGCAATATCAATGACAACGATTATGAAATCACGGTGGATATGCTTGAGCAGATGAATGACTTGCGTGTAACTGACGGCAAAATTGATGACATTATCAATTCTGAAAAAGGCAGCCGTGTTGCAGGTGAGGCACTATACTTCCTCGGACTTGATTGGATAAACAAGAACTTCAAGTATGAGCAAGACCACCTGCATCCTTATGACAGATTTGACAGTACAAAGCCGATTTCTGTATCCATGAATGATTGGCGCAGATGGAGAAGTAATCGTAACCGTCTGCCAAATCTCCAGTTGCTTGAAGGCAGAAGTAACGGCAGCAAGAATTCGATGCGTCTTGTAGATTATTATAACGATATGAATGATGAGCAGAAGGCAGTGTTTCACAAAGAGGCTCTTATCCCGGACGGCGTATCTCTTGAATTGGAAAATTTCGAAGAATTCTACGAAAAGCGTAAGGAACTGCTAACGGCAAAAATCCGTCAGTTGCTGGGATAAAGTAATCGTGAATAGACTGGAGATGTACCATAGTGGCTGATATGAAACAGATACACGATTTTGCCGTGAAATGGTGCGATAAGTTCAGAGACCAAAATATCAACTACATAGAACTCGTTGCCCACTATATGGCTGACGATTGTGATGCTCTTGGCTTTGAGATGGACTGTGGTCATGCCTTTTCGGAGAAATACGGTAATGCAGCAAACAAACACGAGGCTTTGGATAGGATTATCGATGATGTAACAGATATTCCTCTGCTTGGCTCTGCCATTTATTCGCGGTGGTGTTATTTTAATCATTGGGCATATTCGGGTGCAGAAATATTAGAACCTCAGAATCGTGCAGATTATCCTGGCGTTAAGCAGACTGGCATTGCTGTCCGGAGACAGTCCTTTTATATTTCAAGGCACACTAAAGCGTATCAAATAATATCTGCTATGGTCCTATGTCTGAACCCGATGAAGAGGTGGAACAACATCTGACCATCGGCGATGAAGGCCGTGTTTGGTTTTCTGGATATAATTTTGGTTGCGTCGGAGCACGATGCGAGAAAGCCGGAAGTAAGAACTTCAAAATTGATAAGTCGGCGGCAGACAGTTGTTTGGAGCAATCGTAGCTTATTTTAACAATGAGTATACGGAAGTTTTCGCTACAGATATTGGTGATTGGGTTATGGAACTGACCAACACCGAAGGTAACACATATAAATTCAGAGGTTCTCTGTGTGCTGACTTCGATTATGAAGGCACAGATTTGTCAGACCTTGTTCGTGATACTGTTGGTATGGATGATTTGGATGTGTTTGATGGAAACTGCAAACCGGACATGATAAATAAAATCACTTTGGATTACCACAGGGTCACCAAAATAAAATCCTGCCAGAAACCGGAAAGTGCCGAATGGGAATTTGTGACTTGAGACCATACAGAGCAGTTGATTATCGATAGAGTCACGGAAACATTGGAACATATTCAGGATATCGGTACCGGATGCAAGGTTTCTCGCAAGTACGAAATCGAAGGCGGAATCGAAAGTCTGCTTGAAAAGTTCGATGCCGAGGACTTGTTTAACCATATTGAAGGAAATCCCGATGATGTGATAGACATACCAAACGAAACGAAGGATTACACAATAACAATTGAGTATAAGAAAAGTCCGAGCCGTACCATTGCGGGCAGCTACGATAAAAATGGTCTGCCGGATGACTTTGCAGATTTTGCGGAAACGGTGTTTGACTTCATTCGTTTCTATGGTTTAGGAGAAATTCTTGACCCGTCGGTCTGCGCAAAAGCAAAACGGCGTAAATCTGAATATATCTTTTGCAGTGTCACTTTTGATGAAGGGTACAAGAGTTATTATTATCTGACGGATGATGATAGCATTGCAATCGGCTATTTTGTGCTTGTGCCTGCGGGCAAGGACAACCATAATGCGGTTGTAGAGCTAGTGAACGTTGAATACTTTAGCGAAGATAATGTTCCACTGCCTATTGAAAAAACAAAGAGAATCATACGAAAGTGTATAGATGAGGACTTTGCTACGTTGGTTGAACGAACCCCTGAGTTTAAGAATCGAGGAGAATGATATGACAGAACTGGAATATAAAAAGCTGTTGATTGATATGGTTTCAATGAGTGAATATGAGCAAAAAGAAGACCTTACCAATTTGATCAAGATGTGTAATGTCACATTTGAAAAGACATCGGCATTTGCTTATAGTAGAGTTTGGAACCAACGCAATGAATATATTTATTTAAATATAATTCCAAACAAACTGGTTCAGCTAAAATCACATTCGAAATATATCAAATCAGTATGTAAAGAAATTTATCCAGTAAATGATGAGTATATGTTGGCGGATGTGTTTTTCAAACCAGGAACGCTTTCTGTCTATGAAGAAGTTAGTCAAGAGGTATTATTTGAAAATATTCAGAGGCAAATAATAGAGGAAATTAGAGCTGCAAAATATTTGATATGGATAGCAATGGCATGGTTTACAGATCCAGTATTATATCATGAACTTTTAAAAAAGAAAAAAGAGGGTCTTACTATTGAAATAGTTCTTGATAATAATGAAAAAAATAGAAATGCTGATTTCAGCTTGGAAGATGAATTTTGTACGCATTGGGTTACGATAGAATCGTTGTATAAAAATATAATGCATGATAAGTTTTGCATTATTGATTTATATACAGTTGTCCACGGCACCTTTAATTGGACTAAGGCGGCAAATTATAATAAAGAAACGATAAGTATTGACCGTAATAGAACTACAGCTGAGAATTTTGCGGATGAATTTATGAAATTAAAAAAGGCATGATAGTTGACTTATTCCTTCAAACGGCAAAACTGTGAAATAGGCTATTGATATATTCCCGTACCCGGAAAAATATCAAAGAAATTCAGCATTTCCAGACGAGCCCTGTTGAGTGTGCGTGCTTCTTGTCTAAACTTAATACAAAACAGCATATTTAGATTGATCTGAGCATGGTTGAGTTGGTATTTGACCGATGCCGAGAAAAAGGCCTCTATCAGGAAATAAAGGATTAGGTGCTGAAATAAAGCGGGCTAAAGGTAAATAGTTTATATATCACACAGATAAAACAGAAGTGCGGTATGATCGAACGGGAGAATTACAACAAAACGAAGTCTGAGGACGTTAAATAGCCGCAATGCCCGCCGATAAAGAAAAAGCAATCAAGGAGGCATTGACGCACTTCGGCATGATTTAAGGAGGGCGGATATGACGCATTTGATTTCTTGTGAGTT
>JAHZHA010000005.1 GCA_019420525.1 Bacillota bacterium | reverse complement strand
ACGGAAGATTATCCTTGTCAAACAATGCTGCCGAAAATGCCATCCGGCCATTCGTGACGGGGCGTAAAAACTGGTTGTTTGCAGATACTCCAAAAGGAGCCGCTGCATCGGCTGCAGTCTACAGCCTGGTGGAAACCGCCCGGGCAAACGGACTCGAAGTATTTTCCTACCTGCAGGAACTGCTGGCAAATATGACCCAATGGGATCACACGGATGAATATCTCGAAGATCTTATGCCATGGTCGGAATTTTCCAGATCTCAGTGCCGCAGATAAAATTTCATTCGATTGTATCAAATTTCAGGACGGTGTCGCAAGGCACCGTCTTTTTGAGCGCTTACGATAAAACTCCCGCAGCCTTACATCCTGTCAATCTCAGATGCAGGATCTAGACAGCGGGAGTTCAGATTCCTCACAGGTATTTTTCGGGCTTTTTTGCGTCGGATGTGACAAAAACGTTGAAATTTCAATGAAATCAATGCTTCTGATCCGCGCTGGCTGCTGCCGCCATGATAGGCTATGATAGATCGAAGAAAAAATACACATTCCGGGCACTGTCGCAGCGGTAAAAATGGCTTCCGGAAATAATACGTTTACGTAGTATCGTCTTCCGCCGGAGAAGTAAGTTTCAGTCGAGATTATATTAAAATAAAATTTTTGCATTTTTATTTGTTGATGTGAAACAAATTTTATAAAGATAATGTCTTATATGTCGATAAATAATTTCTAAAGAAAAGCACGATGAGAGGAGCAGGGTAGACAGAGAAAGTTTTGCCCGGTATCGGGATAATGTATTTCTCTTTTACTCAGTTCCTCTCGGTGCAGGCATGAAAAGAAAAAGGAGGAAATCGATATGATATTTGATGATGTTTTTTATCCGGGCAATCCGGAAAGGCGGAAGGAAGTTGCGGATTTACAGGTCAGGATTTTGAGTTATAGACGATGGAATGAGAACGTAAAGGAGATCTGATTGATATGAGTTATGTATGGGAAGATAGGAATTTCAGTATTAAAAACGGCTCACAAATAGACCCGTCAAAGATGTAATTTGTTTTAGCAATGATGCAGGAAAATTTACAGCATGCACGCCATGTGGAGATGGAAAAAATCAGCTACAGCACGCTGCACACAGCTCTGACCATTGCGGCGGTTGTTTTTATAGGCGATGTTCCGGCAGATGACATGGGTAATCATTGGGGATTGCTGGCCCGGTTATTTTACTGTCTGGGACTGATCTTTTTATGTATGATATCGATAAAATTTAATTTCAGATGGAGCGATGTTTTCGATTATCACAAAGAATGTGCCGCAGGATGTTATTATATTTTGCACCGGGATATAATAGGTAAAGATCCTTCAAAGATATTGGAAGAAAGCAACTGGAGTGACTGGATACTGAAGACGAAGAATTTTCATGAGAGTTATTACGATACGAGGTTAAAAATCAGGAAAAAGCCGGGAGTATCGGCAGAAAGCTGTCTGGATAAGCTTCCGCTTTTTATGTTTACCATGAACATTGAGAAGAACCATGCACATCCGTTTTCTAACAGCACACGCGCAAGAAACCTTTTTACCGTTTACAATGTGATACTGCTGATAATGGTGTCAATATTAACGGTTTATATAGCATGTTTATATTCATTTTCGGTGGTGAATTCAAATTCAGAGTTCTTCCGGCGTCTGTTCGGAACTTATAATGAAATTTGGCTGCTGATTCTAATAATAGTTTTTTTAACTGCAGTCTCTGTAATTTTTTATTATTTAATCAGTACATATTCCAAAAAAAGCAGAACGTACCACTGATTTTGGAATATAATTCAGTAAGATAAAAAATATTTCAAAGGCAATGAAGATAATAATTTCAATGACTGGTTTACATGAATCAGTCATTGTTTTATAAATGATAAAAATCTGGCCGGTATCACCGGATCTGAACCTGACAAACGCAAAGGAGTGTTTATAAAAACGATGAAAGGAATCATTCTGGCAGGGGGATCGGGCACGCGTCTGTATCCCATAACTGCAGCAATCAGCAAACAGATTCTCCCCGTCTACGACAAACCGATGATCTATTATGCCCTTTCCACTCTTATGACTGCGGGAATACGGGATATTCTGATCATTTCGACGCCGCGTGATCTTCCGGTATTCAGAAAGCTGCTGGGAGACGGGAAAAATATGGGAATAAGATTATCTTACCGGGAGCAGCCTTCTCCCGACGGGCTGGCGCAGGCATTTATCATCGGTGAGGAATTTATCGGAAAAGACTGCTGCGCACTGGTGCTGGGAGATAATATTTTCTACGGAGCGGATTTTGAGGATAAGCTGCAGGCTGCTGTAAACGAGGCGGAAAACGGCTGTGCGACGATTTTCGGATACAGAGTGGAAGATCCCTGGCGGTTCGGAATCATGGAGTTCGACAGCAGCATGAGAATCCTTTCCGTGGAGGAAAAGCCGGAAAATCCGAAATCCGATTACTGCATCACCGGTCTGTATTTTTATGACAACAGAGTGGTGGAATATGCGAAACGCGTACGACCTTCGGCGAGGGGGGAACTGGAGATCACTTCCGTAAATGATATGTATCTGCAGGACGGAACGCTGAAAGCCCAGATTCTGGATGGGGACTTCGCCTGGTTTGATACGGGTACGGTTGCCAGTCTGCTGCAGGCTTCGGAATTCGTGAAGAAAACAGAACTCGAAGAAAAGAAAAAGATTTGTATTCCGGAAGAGATCGCTCTGCGAAAGGGCTGGATCGAAGCGGAATCTCTGAGAACGGTGGCCGATACATACGGAAACTCGGAATATGGTCAGTATCTCAAGAGAATCATTTCAGAGTAACGGAAAAGGAGAAAGTTGATGAATATTCTGATTACAGGCGGGGCAGGTTTTATCGGCAGCAATTTCATTTATTATCAGCTGGACAGACATCCCGAAGACCGGTTTGTGTGTATCGATGCGCTGACGTATGCCGGGAAGATTGAGACTCTGGAGAAAGCGTTTAAACATGACAATTTCCGTTTTGTAAAAGCGGATATCGCTGACAGGGATGCTGTAAATAGATTGTTTGAAGAAGAAAACTTCGATATCGTGGTAAATTTTGCCGCGGAAAGTCACGTTGACAGAAGTATCACAAATCCGGAGATTTTTCTCGTCACGAATATCATGGGGACGCAGGTGCTCATGGATGCTTGTCTGAAATATCATGTCAGGCGGTTTCATCAGGTCTCGACAGATGAAGTTTACGGAGATCTGCCGCTGGACAGGCCGGATCTGTTTTTTACGGAAGATTCCCCGATTAAAACATCGAGTCCTTATTCTGCCAGCAAGGCGTCTGCAGATCTGCTGGCGCTGGCATATTTTAAGACTTACGGGCTGCCGGTGACGATTTCGCGGTGTTCGAATAATTACGGACCGTATCAGCTGACGGAAAAACTGATCCCGCTGATGATTAGCAGAGCGCTGGCGGATGAAAAACTTCCTGTTTACGGAACGGGAGAAAATGTCCGCGACTGGCTCTACGTGGAGGATCATTGCTCCGCGGTGGATCTGATCATGCGGAACGGAACAGAGGGGGAAGTTTACAACATCGGCGGCCATAATGAGCGCAGAAATATCGATGTGGTAAAGACGATTCTCTCGGTTCTCGAAAAGCCGGAGAGTCTGATCGAGTTTGTCAGGGATCGACCTGGACACGACAGGAGATATGCCATAGACCCTGAGAAAATCCACAGAGAGCTGGGATGGCTGCCTTCTACTGATTTTGAGACGGGCATCCTTCAGACGATTCGCTGGTATGTTGAAAATAAGGAATGGTGGACAGATCATGAGTAAATTCAGATTTGAAGAGACTGAGATCGAAGGCCTGTACGTGGTGGAACAGAAGATATTCCACGATGAAAGGGGCTATTTTATGGAAACGTATAACGAGGAGTTTGCTCCTTATGTGAAGCATCAGGACGGAACGCCGGCCGCATTTGTCCAGGATAATGAATCGCAGAGTGTGAAAGGGGTAGTCCGCGGACTGCACGCGCAGATCAGATTCCCGCAGGGGAAACTGGTAAGAGTGATTCAGGGCAGGATCTTCGATGTGGCGGTGGATATCAGAAAAGATTCCAAAACTTTCGGAAAGTGGTACGGCGTTATTCTTTCGTCAGAGAACAAGAAGCAGCTTCTGATTCCGGAAGGTTTTCTTCACGGATTTCTGGCGCTGTCGGACACCGCAATTACATCATATAAATGCACGAATTTATACCATCCTGAAGACGAATGCAGGATCCGGTGGGATGATCCGGATATCGGCGTTCAGTGGCCGACCGAAGGACTCCAGGTTCTGATTGGAGAAAAGGACAGGAGCAATATTTCGTTTCAGACTTTTCTGGAGGAAGTTTGTGGGAAGTAAAAATGAAAACGGTGCAGATCAGCACAGAAAATGAGAGAAATATAAAAAGGTTGGGGGGGACGTATGCAAGGGAAACGTCCCGTCCTCTGTTTTCCTCTTCACGGACATTTATATTCATAATATATCTATCAATTGCAGGCAGCACCCACGTAACATTCATATAAAAGATATATTTTGTTTAATTCCGAGCGATAAAAGGGATAATATAAGCAAAACAGCACAATATTAAGGATAAATATATACAAAATGTATTTATTTATCTCCTTATGCGTGGTATATTTTTATGAAGGGGGCAATGGCAATGAAAGATTTCTATTTAGTGAATTATTGTGTGAAGGGCATAAAATCTATAGAGGAATTAGTCTCTTTATCGTTTTATAAGAAGACGATTTCAAAAAATCCGGATACACAGGATTATAACATCAAGGGCATCTACGGGATGAACGGTTCCGGAAAGACCGGAATCATTACTGCCATGGACGTTCTCCGGAATTTGATCACGCATCCGGGATACTTGAATAATCCTCTGGTGCAAAAAAACTTAGAGGCGATTATCAATAAAAAAACAAAAGAATTATTTGTCGAAGTGGAATACTTAGTCCATTTTGAAGACGCTTTATTGCTCTATAAGTATAGTGTAACCTTGAGCAAGGACAGTATAGGGAAGTACGTGATATCTCATGAAAAATTGTCGTCAAAGAAAGCTGTAGCAAAGAATACCGCGTTAGAGACAGTCTTTGAAACATCAGACGGCAAGATTGTTTATATTACAGGAGATGAGAATGACAGCATCAATAAGATTATCGTAGACAAATCAACAAATCTTTTATCGGCAAATACCATGAGTGCATTATTATTTGAAAAGGTATTGTTTGAGTTAACGAAGAGTGCGAATGATGAAAATGAAAAATATGAAAATCGTTGTTTTCTGGGGTTAGTTTTATTGCTGATATTTGGAAAAAACATACATGTTTATCTCGACAGCACGGACGACCACAGCGAATTTTTTATCCGCAATACGATCGGATGGATGGATGATTTTGATAAAGACAATTCAGAGATCGATGCCTTATTGAAAAATTTCATCGAAATGGATGACAACTCTCTGAGTACGATATCGGTGTATGGAAATCTTGTACCGAAAACCGCATATAAAAAATTTGAGAGTACAGTAAAAAAACTGTACGGTTTCCTTTCTATTTTTAAATCCGGACTGCGGGATATACAGATCGATAAGAAGGAAGACAAAGATGCATTCGTATGCAATCTGCTCATGGTGTATGATTCGTATAAAATCCATGCGGAGTTTGAAAGCACAGGGATTAAAAAGCTGATAAAGCTTTTCGCGTATCTAAGCGAAATGGCACAGGGCGGCATCGTATTTATCGATGAATTCGATTCCAATTTGCATGATGTCTATTTGTGTGCGCTGCTGGAGTATCTGATGGAATACGGACAGGGACAGCTTTGTTTTACGACGCATAATGTGGGACCCATGGATATTCTGAAGAGGCATAAGATGTCCATCGATTTTCTTTCGGAAGATAATAAAATATATCCCTGGAAGACGAACGGCAATTATTCTCCTTCAAAGCTCTACCGGAACGGAATGATCGAAGGGTCACCGTTTAATGTGGATTCCACCGATTTTATCGGTGTGTTTCCTTCCAGCAGGGAGGGAGAATAATGGGACTTCAGCTGATATTTGCCGTAGAAACCAATCGTAAATGTAAATCGGACTGGATCTATATCAGGGATACGATCGACAGGTTTTATGAGTACGAAAATACGAGAATAAAACTGACGCCGGTGTATATGGATGGCAAAGGAAAGTATAAAAAAAAAACAGAGTCAGATACAAAGCTATATATCTCAATATGCATCGACTTCCAGAGAGAATGACTCCAGGGTTATTTACTGTTTCGACTGTGATGATTACGATACCAGACCTGAGGACAAGATATTTTTGGACGGGTCAAAGGAATTCTGCAGTGAAAATGAATATGATTTTGTCTGGTTCTGCAAAGATATAGAGGACGTTTATCTGGGCAGAAGAATTGAAGACAAACAGAAAAAAGACGAATCAGCTAAGTTTAGAAGGGATAAAAAAATCGAGAATATCGAAAGGAATCGATTGTCTGCTGAGACGTTCAGACCAAAGGCGAGCAACATCTGCAGAGTTCTCGACAAGTATCTGGATAAAAAGAGCATTTAATGCTGCTGAAAAAGGGGCAATTTCTCCCAAAAATCAAAATAAAAGAAATACTCGAATAATAGTAAATTGCCATTAAACGATACATATGAACGAAATTATAAAAATCGTCTCCGGCCAAAAACCTCCAAAACTGATCGCAATCTCAGATCAGTTTTGGAGGTTTTATCATTTTTTGCAGCTGTCGGAAATCGATGCCGGTGACAAATCATACAAAACTGAAATTATGTATTTTTCCGAAGAACTATGAAACAATTTTCAATGTAAATATGTCTTATGGAAAGATAATTATAAACCAGGATAATTATCGATCCGCAGACCGGCTTCGCCGGAAGCTGCGGAATTTTCGGCAAAAACATTTCAGAAAAAAGAAAGGAAGTGATGAAAGTGGAGATGAATCTTCAGGATCTGAAAAAGGCGGCGGCAGAGTCGCCGAAAATCGTAAGCTTTCCTGAGATCGACGAAAAGATCAGGATGCAGGTCTGCAATACGCCATTGTACACGCTGACTCAGACAGAGCAGGCGGATGACCGGGAAAATGCGGCGTTGTTTTCCTCACCGGTGAATATGAATAACTGGGATACTGTCACAGTCATCCGGGCGGACAGTCTCAATGCGGCCATCGCGGCGGAAAAGACGTATCCGGGAAAGATCGATTATTCTCTGACGGATGATGCGGCAGACGGAAGCGTGTATAAAATTTCCGGGACGTTCCGCCCGTGGCAGATCACTCCCGGCGGCAGCGGGAAAAACGTCTGGTTTGAGATCGTCTTTGACGACGGGACATTTGAGGCCGGCGGCAATACGTTTGGTCTGAAGGAGACGTCGGCTGTGATCAGCGTGGAACTGGCATATTTCCCGCGTCCGGAAGCTCAGGCGAAGAACGGGGAATATAAGCTGACGGTGAAGATTTCCGGGGAAGAGAACCGGCAGGACTGTGTTTCTGTTCTGAACGTGGACACGAAAGGGAGTGTGCCGCTGCTGATGGAATCGGTATTTTCTTCTGTTCTGGTTCGCTGGCTGAATTCGGAGGAGACGCTGGCGCTGTTTCAGCCGCTGTTTGCCACCGTGGTCATCGACAACGGCTCTTCCGGGGATTTCAGCTGGCTGAAACCCACCTATATGAGTTATGCCTACCGGGACGATCCCGATCTCGGCCAGGCGCTTTTCGGCGTGCTCTGCATGACTAACGGCAGAGACGGAAGCGAGGGGATCCGACAGCTTCCGCTGGTGTCCATGAAAGGTGATCAGAGTCTCATCTATCTCATCAACCGGGAGATCTTCGTGAAGTATCAGTATCTGCCGGGACTGCCTCTGGCTATAGAGGGGACCACGGCGGACAATTATAAACTGGGTGAAGACAGTCTTTCCGTCTCTGCGGAAGATATTCCACTGGAAGGGGTGAAATACGGAGCGGTGACATATCATCCGGAGATGAAGAGTTTCCATATCTTTTTCGATGAATCGAGAGTCCGGACGGTTCTGCAGATCGATGTCAATATCAGTCCGGGCATCGACGTTCACTCCTATGTGGAGACGGAACACGTCTTTGCGCTGGGATACAACGAGAAAGGAGAACCCGCGATGATCTACAAGAATGTGGGGGAACCGATGGTCAGAAACGAGACGGAACTGGGAATCGGCGTGATTATCACGGAGGTTGTGGCGGATATCATCATCGCGGTGGCTTCCACGATGATCGTGGAGGCGCTGGAAAAGGTAGTGACAAGAGTTCTGGTGGCGGCTGCGGCCATCATCGTGGCGGCCGTCGTCGCTTTTGTGATCCACGAGGTCATCGAAGGAATCATCGCGGACGGTACACTGGATAAATTGCCTTCCGTGACGCCTATGGTACAGGCCGGAACGGATCCGGTAAAGTGGCCGTTTCTGGATTCCGGAGAGTTTGAAGTGAAAGAGATAAGCTACAGCGGCGCATTTATATTTGCGGGAAAGGCGAAGTGAATCGATGATAGATAAATTGAAATATGAATGCAGAATTGCGATGCCTGAGGTGGATCGCAGGATGGCCTCTTCGGTGGGAAAAGCCCTTCCGGAGCTGTTCGTGAAGCCGGAGAAAGAAGATACGGGCAGATTCCCGGCGGAACTGAAGCTGGCATCTTCTTACAGCACAAACGGGTGGGATACGGTCACGGTGTGCAGGGTATCGGATCTCAACAGAGCGGTGGCTTCTCAGGGGACGTATCCCCTTGAGATGGATCATACGGTATCGGAGGGGGCGTTCACCTGCCGCCTCAGCGGGAAATTCAGTCCCTGGTCGGTGGCCACAGGAGGTGACGGCGCCAATATCAATCTGAAGATCCTTTTTGAGAGCGGAAATTTTACCATGAATGAAACTTGCTATCCCATCACTTCCTGTGAGGCTGTGATTCAGGTACGTCTGGATTACTTCCCTCAGCCGGAAAAAATCGCGGATCCCGGGGAATATGATCTGAAGCTGAAAAAAGAAAAGGGCGAGATGCGTCCTATTTCTGTAACTTGCTTTAAGAGTAATCTCCCTTCTCTGATGGTGGGATCCATTGCCCAGACGGTTTTGTCGGAATGGCTGAACACAGAAGAAACACTGAACGCTATAAACATCCTGTTTGCCACGGTCCAGCTCAGCATATATAAGTCGAAAGACTTCGAATGGCTCATTCCGACGTATTCCTCCTACGCCTATACCGATGTGGGCGATGATCCCGACAAGAGCAAGTTCGGAGTGCTGTGCATGCTGAAGGATCGCATTCCTCCAGACATACACCAGATGCCGGCCGTCAGTTTTGAAGAGGGAAATAATCTCTGTTTCATGCTCAACAGAGAGGTGTATGTGGAATATCAGCTGCTTCCGTCTCTTCCACAGGCTTTTGAAGGGGCGTCGGCTTCCGACTTCAAACTGAATGAGACGGATAAAATCTCCGTCACCGCCACAGGACTGGATCTGCCGGCGGTGACATATCTGGCCGTCGATTATCATCCGAAGCTGAATAAGATGACTGTCAACGTAGAAGAAAACCGCATCGTGTGCATGGTGGATTTCGATACGGAGATTTCCCCGGGGATTGTGGCCAAGACGTTTGTTCAGACGGAGCACGGACTCAGACTGGCGAAGAATAAAAAAGAAGAACCCATCATGGAATATTATGCGCTTTCGGAACCTGTCATCCGAAATGATGTGGAGGTCGCGGCCTGGGTTATCGTGACGGAGATAATCGCGGAGGTGATCGCAGCGGTCATCGGACTGGCAGTGGGAAAGGTTGTGGAATCGGTAGTACGGCGCGTTGTCATTGCTGTGGTGGTGGCGCTCACGTGTGTGGTGATTTCGGTGGTGATTCATGTGATCATCGAGAAGGTTATCGCGGATGGTGTGAAAAATGCCATGCCGGATATTTCGCCTATGGTGCAGATGGCCACAAAAAATGTGAAATGGCCCTTTGAGACAAAGCCGGAAGAGAACGATACGGGCTTTGTAGTGAAAAAGATCGGACTCAACGGAACGCTGTATTTTGAAGGAGTGATCATATGAATTTAAAAGGATGGGATATCGTCTCTTTTACTCCGGCAGAACATCTGAACCGAGCCATTGCGGAGAACAGTGAAGAATTGAATTTCGATATAAAAGACGGGGACATGCTGCTTTACGGGAAGCTGGGCGTGTGCAGCATCGTTCCGGGGGGCGGCGGAAAGCTGCTGAATCTCTCTTTTCCGATTCTTCAGGGAACGTTTGAGAGCGGCGGCAGTCAGCTGAAACTGGACGGCTGTACGGCGGTTTTTCAGGTGATGCTGAATTTTACCGACCGGATTACTTCGCAATGGAAGAATGCGGAAAACAATATACTGGATCTGACATTTGACTTCAGCGTGCCCCGGTATCTCCCGGAAGAGGGAAAAATAAGGAGTTTCACGGAAGGAGATTCCGGCGGGATTGTAACGCCTCTGGATCTCATCGGCTGTTCTTCCGTGCTGCGGGCGCTCATTCTGAATCTTCTGACGGATTTTCTCATATCGCAGCGGGAGACGTTTCAGAAGATCATTTTTGCCAACGTGATTCTGAAGGGAAAGCAGGGAAACTGGCTCTCTCCCGTGCTGTGCCGGTATTCTTTTCTGGACGGCCCTGTACCTTATATGGCGGTTCTGGCAGTGTGCAGCGACAGAGATATTTCCAATCTTCAGCTGGATGTGGACATTTCGGGGGCGGATCTGACCACCGGACTCTCATATTATGCGGTATCGAAGGGTCTCTTTCTGAAAAATGCGGGAATCGACTGCATGACGACGCTGTTTGCTTCTTCGATGGAGAATTACACCATCGCCGGGGATGTGCTGAGCAATACCTGCCGCGTCGCCATGCCGGATATTACGGTGGGAGCTATCGATTACAGTCCGTATGTGGAGACGGGGAAGGCACAGATGGAAATTCAGGGGTCGAAGCTCCGGGTGGATCTGGAGGAGGGAAACTGCAGTCTGTACGCCGGCATAAATATGGCCTGGTCCAGCTTTAATGCTTTTACATGCAGCTTTCAGGACAAAAAACTGGTCTTTTCGAAGGTGGAATCCTCTTTTCATCACAGCGAGGACATTCCCTGGTACCTGCGGTTCATCCCTCTCAGCTTCATCATCGACATCTGTGTGGCGTGCATCAGCGATTCGCTGGCCTCCGGCATCGACGTGAAAATCGACGTGGGCGATGCAGTGCTCAACGATATCAAATGGTACGGATCCGGGATCGACATTCAGTCTGCCGTGCTGAACGAGGGTCTTCTGATCAGCTACTGATCGATCTCCGGTCAATCTTAAAAAAATCTTACATCCTTTCCGTTTTCTTGCCGCAGCCGGCTGTTTCCTTTATACTATACATAATTTATACGATATATTAAAAGATTAAAAATAGAAAATGACGGAAGGAAAGAGTGGAATGAAGAAAACAGGCCGGAGCAGACTGCTGTTTTTCCTGCTGGCGGCGGTACTCTGTTTTATATGGGGCAATTCCCTGATGCCGGCGTCTGTTTCGTCGGATTTCAGCAATCTGGTCCGCGATATCATCAATTTTACCGTGGGGCTCACGGGAAACGACGGTATGAGCGGCACGGGAAGGCTGCGGAAAATCGCTCACGCCACGGAATTCGCAGTGCTGGGGGCTCTCGTCACGGTGCTGGCGGTCCGGCAGCGGACGTCGGCCTTGTACCGGAAATATTTCGACAGCTCCCGGGGAAGAAGAATTCTCATCTGCATCGTGGCTCTTTGCGGCTTAATTACCGCCTGTATCGACGAAACGATACAATTGACATCTCCGGGCCGGTCGTCGCAGATCAGCGACGTATGCATCGATTTTTGCGGTTATTCCGCAGGTGTTCTGCTGACGGTCTGGGCGTGCCGGATCAGGCGGGGAAGGCGGGATGTGTCAGCCGGAATGCATGGAAAGACTCAGGCGCCGGAGAGGAACGCGGAGAAGCGGAGGCAGCCGGACGGGACAGGAACAGGAGAACGAGGAGCAAAAGAGGCAGGAGACCGTCAGGCTGCAGGAAAAGACCAGCGGTAAGGATATCCTGCCGGTTAAAATTATGACAAAGAGGACGTTTTTTCTGAAGGGGCTGCAGACGGCTCCGCGGGAAAGGCGTCTTTTTTGTTTCTGCGGAATGCCTGCGGCGCAGCCTGGCGGATCACGTGCGGAGATCGGGTGTATATCGGGATTTTCAGCCGGCATACCGGAAAATAATGAGAACACTTGTTCCGGAAGCGTTTCTGTGCTATAGTTTCTTTGATATATTTTCTGATTATAATAGTAAAGAAATAGTAAAAAGATTCTGCCGTTTCCTTCGGGGAAAAATGTGAGAGCGGAGACGGGCAGATTTTTCGGGGCCGCTTCGGAGGTGGTGATATTATGGAATTCAAGCTGCATAGTGAATACAGTCTTACAGGCGATCAGCCGCAGGCGGTGGACCGTCTGGTTTCGGGGTTTCAGAGCGGAAAGAAGCATCAGACGCTGCTGGGGGTCACCGGTTCGGGAAAGACGTTTACCATGGCCAACGTGATTCAGAGGATGGGAAAGCCCACGCTGATCATATCTCACAACAAGACGCTGGCCGCTCAGCTCTACGGGGAGATGAAAGAGTTTTTTCCGGAAAATGCGGTGGAATATTTTGTTTCCTATTATGATTACTACCAGCCGGAGGCTTACGTGCCTTCCACGGATACGTATATAGAGAAGGATTCTGACATCAATCAGGAGATCGAGAAGCTGAGGCATTCGGCCACAGCGGCGCTGTTTGAGCGCAGGGATGTGGTCATTGTAGCCAGCGTCTCCTGCATCTACGGCCTGGGAAGTCCTTCGGAATACCGCAGTCAGATGATTTCACTGCGGCCGGGGATGGAAAAGGACCGGCGCGAGATCATGCAGGCGTTGGTGCGCAACCAGTATGTGAGAAACGATATCGCTTTTGAGCGGGGAACGTTCCGGGTGAGAGGCGATATCATCGACATCTATCCAGCGGGTGCGGAGCAGGCGGTGAGGGTGGAACTCTTCGGCGATGAGATCGAGTCCATCAAAGAGATCAATCCCGTGACAGGAGAGATCATCGGCCTGCGGAATCACATTTCCATCTTTCCTGCATCGCATTACGTCACATCCAGAGAGCAGACGGAGCGGGCCTGCCGTACCATAGAGGAAGAGCTGGAGGAGCGCATCGAAGAGTTCAAAAGAGAAGGCAAGCTTCTGGAGGCTCAGCGCATCGAGCAGCGGACACGGTACGATATCGAGATGCTGCGGGAAGTAGGTACCTGCAAAGGCGTGGAAAATTATTCCAGACATCTGACAGGGCTGCCGGCAGGGATGCGCCCGTACACGCTTCTCGACTATTTTCCAGAAGATATGCTCATAATGATAGACGAGTCTCACGTGATGCTGCCGCAGCTGCGGGGCATGTATGCCGGAGACCGTTCCCGAAAGCAGTCGCTGGTGGATTACGGGTTCCGGCTTCCGTCGGCGCTGGACAACCGGCCTCTCAATTTCGCCGAATTTGAGAGTCTTGTGGATCAGATTCTCTACGTCAGTGCCACGCCGAACGATTACGAAAAAGAAAAGAGCGGAAACGAAGTGGTGGAGCAGATCATCCGTCCTACGGGGCTGCTGGATCCGCCTGTGGACGTGAGAAAGACAGAAGGACAGATCGACGATCTCATCGGCGAGATCAATCAGGTGACGGCCAGAGGCGAGCGTGTCCTGGTGACGACGCTGACGAAGAAGATGGCGGAAAGTCTGACGGACTATCTGAAAGATGTGGGAATCCGGGTGCGGTATCTCCATTCCGAGATCGATACCCTGGAGCGCACGGAGATCATCCGGGATTTGCGCACCGGTGAGTTTGACGTGCTGGTGGGCATCAATCTGCTGAGAGAGGGGCTGGATATTCCGGAGGTGTCTCTGGTGGCCATCCTCGATGCGGACAAGCAGGGATTCCTGCGCAACGAGACGTCGCTGATCCAGACTATCGGAAGGGCTGCCCGCAACGAGCACGGCCGGGTCATCATGTATGGCGATACTGTCAGCCCGCAGATGAAGCATGCCATAGATGTTACAGAGCGCAGGCGTGAGATTCAGGACAGATACAATAAAGAGCACGGCATCACGCCGAAATCCGTAAAAAAATCGGTGCGTCCTGCGGTAAAGGCCACAGAAGCGGCAGAGGAAGCCGATATCTATATGACAGACAGGAAGCCTTCGGAGATGACGAAGAAAGAACTGAAAGAATATGCGAAGAAGCTGGAGGCGGAAATGCGGGACGCGGCTGCCGCCCTGCAGTTTGAGCAGGCGGCAAATCTCAGAGACCGGCTCTTCGAGATAAAAGTGATGTTGTAAGAAGGACAGGAGTTGCAATATATGGCAGGAAGCAGTACAGGGCAGATTATCGTAAAAGGAGCCAATGAAAATAATTTAAAAAATGTGGATGTGACGATTCCCAGAGATGAACTTGTGGTGATTACCGGACTGTCGGGATCGGGAAAATCGACGCTGGCTTTCGATACGATCTACGCGGAGGGACAGCGGAGATATATGGAGAGCGTATCGGCTTACGCCAGACAGTTTCTGGGACAGATGGAAAAGCCAGACGTGGAGTATATCGAGGGGCTCTCTCCCGCGATTTCCATCAGTCAGAAGACCACGTCGAAGAATCCCCGTTCCATCGTGGGGACGGTGACGGAGACGTATGACTATCTCCGTCTGCTGTATGCGAGAATCGGAATCCCTCACTGCCCGGTATGCGGCAGGGAGATCAGCAGTCAGTCGGTGGATCAGATTACCGATGCGGTGATGGCTTATCCGGAGGGCACAAAAGCCATCGTAGTCTCTCCGACGGTGCGGCAGCAGAAAGGCGAGCACAAGAAGCTGCTGGAGCGCATCCGCAGAGAGGGCTATAACCGTGTCCGGATCGACGGGGAGATCTACAATCTTTCCGAAGATGAAATAAAACTGGAAAAAACTTACAAACATACCATCGAAATCGTCATCGATCGTCTGATCATAAAGCCGGGCATCGAAAGCCGTCTTTCGGAGGCGGTGGAGCTGGCTCTGGAGGAGGGGGATGGACTCGTCATTTTCAATCTGAAGCAGCCAGGGGAGGAAGAGAGTTCCGACCGGCTCTTCAGTACCAAGTTCGCCTGCCCGGATCACGGAGCGGCCATTACGGAGATGGAACCTCGGACTTTTTCCTTTAACAGTCCTTTCGGCGCCTGCCCGGACTGCAACGGCCTCGGCTTCATTCAGCAGATCGATCCGGATCTCATCGTGGAGGACGCATCGCTGAGTCTGAAGGACGGCGCACTGGGAAAGGCTTTCAACGCTTTCGACGAAATGTCGTATTATTCCAAGACCATCGGCGCTCTGGCGGAAGATCACGGCGCAGATCTGAGTCTGCCTTATGAAGAGCTTCCGGAGTCTTTCCGCCAGGAATTGATGTACGGCACCGGCGGCCGGAAGATCGAGTACGTCTACGAGAGCCGCAGCACCGGAATGACGGTTCACCGCAACCAGAAATTCGAGGGAATCATTCCGAATCTGGAGAGGCGTTACCGTGAGACGCATTCGGAATATATAAAGGAAAAGATAGAAAAATACATGAGTCAGCGTCCTTGCACCAGCTGCGGCGGCGAGCGCCTGAGACCGGAAGTCCTGGCGGTTACCGTGGGCGGCATCAATATCATGGAATTCTGCCATATGCCGGTGCGGGATTCTCTGAAATTTATCCTGGAGCTGGAACTGACAGAAAAAGAAAAAATGATCGCGGCGCAGATCATAAAGGAGATCCGCAGCCGGCTGCAGTTCCTCTCCGACGTAGGACTGGATTATCTGACACTGTCACGGTCTTCGGCCACGCTGTCCGGCGGAGAGTCCCAGCGGATCCGGCTGGCAACGCAGATCGGCTCCGGGCTGGTGGGCGTCCTGTACATCCTGGACGAGCCCAGCATCGGACTTCACCAGAAAGACAACGACAAGCTGCTGGCGACGCTGCGCCATCTGACGGACATCGGCAATACGCTGCTGGTGGTGGAGCACGACGAGGACACCATGTATGCGGCGGATCATATCATCGACATGGGTCCGGCGGCGGGAATTCACGGCGGCGAAGTGGTGGTTCAGGGTACGGTGGAAGATATCAAAGCCTGCAAGGAGTCTCTGACGGGTCAGTATCTCAGCGGCGTCAGGAAGATCGCTGTTCCTTCGGAGCGCAGAAAAGGTAATGGTAAGTTTATCCGTATCCGGGGTGCGAAGCAGAACAATCTTCAGAATGTGAATGCTGACATTCCGCTGGGCGTGATGACCTGCGTAACGGGTGTCTCAGGCTCGGGCAAGAGCAGTCTCGTCAACGAAGTTCTGTACAAAAATCTGGCGGTGAAAATCAATAAGTCGAAGATCCGTCCGGGAAGCTGCCGGTCGATTTCAGGCATCGAGAATATCGACAAAATCATAAATATCGACCAGTCTCCTATCGGTCGTACGCCGCGGTCGAATCCGGCCACCTATACAGGGGTGTTTACTCATATCCGGGACCTCTTCGCCCAGACCCAGGAAGCGAAGATGCGGGGATTCGGCAAGGGGCGCTTCAGCTTCAATGTGAAGGGCGGCCGGTGTGAAGCTTGTTCCGGAGACGGAATCGTGAAGATTGAGATGAACTTTCTGCCGGACGTCTATGTTCCCTGCGAGGTATGCAAGGGGAAACGGTACAACAGAGAGACGCTGGAAGTCAAATATAAGGGAAAGAATATCTTCGACGTGCTGGACATGAATATCGAAGAGGCTCTGGGCTTTTTTGAGAATATTCCGCCCATCGCCCGCCACATGCAGACTCTCTGCGATGTGGGACTGGGATATATCAAACTGGGGCAGCCTTCCACGCAGCTGTCGGGAGGTGAGGCACAGCGGATCAAACTGGCTTCGGAGCTTTCAAAGCGCATGACAGGCCGTACGATGTATATTCTGGACGAGCCTACTACAGGCCTTCACTTTGCCGATGTGGACCGGCTGATTCAGGTGCTGAACCGGCTGGTGGACGCAGGAAATACTGTGGTGGTCATCGAACACAATCTGGACGTCATCAAGACTGCTGATCATATCATCGACCTGGGTCCTGACGGCGGCGACCGGGGCGGTACCATAGTGGTAACCGGCACACCGGAGGAAGTGGCAGCCTGCGATGAGTCTTATACCGGTCAGTATCTGAAAAAGATGCTCCGTTGACGCAAAAGCAGCATTCGGGCGGATGCCCGGATAGCTGCTTTTTTGTATGAGGATCCGGAATTTCTTGCCGCCGGAATCTGTGGAAAGGGAATTGCCGAAAAACGTGTTAAAAGTATATCAAAACTTGCAATCGACGTTGATTTGACAGATAATATTATAAGAAAATACTTTTATCAGCAGAACGCCGGCGTTTTCAGAAGCTGCGTTCTGTGTCGGGCCGGGGCTGCACCGGCTGAGAACGGAGAATATTGATGAATCGTCATTCTGAAAAAAACTTCAATTATACGATGCTCACCGATTTTTACGAGCTGACTATGGCTAATGGTTATTTTGAACTCGGAAAAAAAGACGTGATCGCATATTTCGATATGTTTTTCAGGAGAGTGCCCGACGGCGGCGGATTTGCCGTGATGGCAGGTCTTGAACAGGTAGTGGATTATCTTCAGAATCTGGAATTTACAGATGAAGATATCGAATATCTCAGATCGAAGAATTGTTTCAGCGAAGCATTTCTCGACTATCTCAGAAATTTTGAATTCGAATGTGATGTCTGGGCAATTCCGGAGGGAATGCCGATCTTTCCTTATGAACCGGTTATCACCGTCAGAGGACCGATCATTCAGGCTCAGTTTATCGAGACATTCGTCCTGATGTCGATCAATCATCAGTCGCTGATCGCCACGAAAGCAGACCGGATCGTCCGGGCTGCCGCAGGTAAGACGGTCATGGAGTTCGGTTCCAGAAGAGCGCAGGGAACGGATGCTGCTGTTTTCGGAGCCAGGGCAGCTTATATTGGAGGATGCGCAGGTACCGCCTGTACCATCGCGGAGCAGCTTTTCGGAATTCCGGCGATGGGAACCATGGCTCACAGTTGGGTTCAGTCTTTCGACAGCGAATACGAAGCCTTTTTGAAGTTCGCAGAGCTGTATCCCGACAACTGTGTTCTGCTGGTAGATACGTACGATGTGCTGAAGTCAGGAATCCCAAATGCCATCCGTGTATTTGACGAGATAAATCCTTCCAACAAAGGAATCCGTATCGACAGCGGAGATGTCACGTATCTTTCCAATAAAGCGAGAAAGATGCTGGACGAAGCGGGGCATCCCGACTGTTCCATCGTGGTGTCAAATTCTCTGGACGAATATATCATACGGGGTGTCGTCAATGAGGGAGCCAGTATCGATTCTTTCGGAGTGGGCGAGCGCCTGATCACGGCCAAATCTCATCCGGTGTTCGGAGGTGTCTACAAACTGGCTGCCATCGAGGAAAACGGAAAGATCATACCTAAGATAAAGGTCAGCGAAAACACCGAAAAGATCACAAATCCGGGATATAAGAAAGTCTATCGCCTTTACGAAAGAGACACCGGAAAGGCCATCGCGGATCTCATAGCTCTTGCGGATGAGGAGATCCCGGAAGAGCCGTTTGAAATCTTCGATGCTGAGCACGTGTGGAAGAGAAAGAAGATCGAGAACTGCGAGTGCAGAGAACTCCAGGTACAGATTTTTGACAAGGGCAAGCTCGTCTATGAGCTCCCGTCTCTCCAGGAGATTCAGAAGAAATGCCGCAGTGAGATCGATCTCATGTGGAGCGAACTGAGGAGATTTGAAAATCCTCACAAATATTACGTAGATCTCTCCGAGAAGCTCTGGAAACTGAAAAACGGACTTCTCAATGCAAATAAAAATTACTGATAAAATTAAAACAAAAAATAAAAAGGCTGCCTTTTCCGAAAGGCAGCCTGAAAGTGCAGGTCGTATGCCTGTTATTTTACCTTGATCTCTCTGATCCAGCCTTCCGGTGCTTCGATGTGTCCCATCTGAATGCCGGTGAGGGTTTCGTAGAGTTTTTTGGTGACAGGTCCCATTTCCTCCATACCGGAAGGGAAAACGATCTCTCTGCCATGGTCATTGATCTTTCCCACCGGAGAGATGACCGCTGCAGTGCCGCATAATCCACATTCCGCGAAATCTTTTACTTCATCGAAGTAAACTTCGCGTTCCTCCGCTTCGAGACCCAGATAATCTTTTGCGACGGTCATGAGGGAACGACGGGTAATGGATGGGAGAATGCTGTCGGACTTCGGTGTGACGACTTTGTTATCTTTCGTGATGAAGATAAAGTTGGCGCCGCCGGTTTCTTCAACTTTCGTTCTCGTAGCCGCGTCGAGGTACATATTTTCGTCAAAGCCCTCTGCGTGTGCCGTCATGATGGCGTGAAGGCTCATGGCATAATTGAGTCCAGCCTTGATATGGCCCGTTCCGTGAGGAGCCGCACGGTCAAAGTCACTGACCTTGATGGTGAGCGGTTTGATTCCGCCTTTGAAATAAGGACCTACCGGAGTGCAGAAAACGCGGAACTGATACTCGTCCGCAGGCTTTACGCCGATGACAGGGTTCGATCCGAAGATATAAGGTCTGATATACAATGTAGCGCCAGAACCGTAAGGTGGAACATAAGCTGCGTTGGCGGCAACTACCTGATCGATGGCGTCCAGGAATTTCTCTTTCGAAATTTCAGGAATTTCCAGTCGTCTCGCGGAATTGATGAGACGCTCTGCATTGAGGTCAGGACGGAATGTGACGATTCTGCCGTCTTCTGTAGTGTAAGCTTTGAGACCTTCGAATACGGTCTGCGCGTACTGGAGAACACCTGCGCATTCGTTGATCACGATGCTGGCATCGGATGTGAGGCCACCTTCGTCCCAGGCGCCGTCTCTGTAGTTGGAGACATAGCGCTGTTCCGTCTGCTGGTAGGCGAATCCGAGATTGGACCAGTCGATATTTTTCTTTTCCATGTAAATCAGCTCCTTCGTATTGATAACATATAATTATGAGTGCATGGTAATGAAAATATATAAACAAGCCGCCTGCTGCTCCGTAAATCTCCGCAAAGGGCCGAAAAACCCAGGAAAACGGAGAAAAAACGGTGAAAACAAGGCGAAAATGTAAATTACGATTAATTATAGAACTCCCGTTTTATGCTGTCAAGCGAACAGATCGTGGCAGAAGTGAAAAGAACAGTCACTGAAACCGGGAAGTCAGGAGATTTTAAAAGTTAATTCAGAAAATAAATCGGTAAAATCGCATTCAGCGTTTTACATATATACGGCTTTGCTGTGTCAGTGCGTGATTCTTTCGGAAGAAGATCTTCCGGCTGAGATCGACAAATTTGTTGTATACAAAATGCTTTTTCGCATTACATTGAAAAACCGCTCTGAAAGTATTAATATACAACAGATTACTGAATTAATCTTATCTGAAAAAGGAGGTGAATTTATTGCCAATAGGTGAGGAATTGCAAGAAAAGCTGAATATCGAACCGATATGGAATATCCCGATAGGCAGCATCGATCTTCCGATAACAAAAGGAGTCGTGGCTACTTGGGGCGTTATGGCATTTCTTGTCATCGTATCGATAATCTTCACAAGAAACATGAAGATTATTCCGGGAAAAAAGCAGGCTGCCATAGAGCTGGCAATCGGTAAGCTGTACGGCGTGTTTTACAACATTCTCGGAGAAAGAGGAAAGAGATATATTCCTTATCTGCTGACGGTTCTGCTTTATCTGGGCGTATCCAATATGCTCGGTCTGATCGGGGTGGCTCCGCCGACAAAAGAACTCAATACCACGGCTGGTCTGGCCCTGATAAGTATTGTGCTGATCCAGTACGCATCAATTCATCAGTTCGGTGTCAAAGGATGGCTGAAGCGCTTTGCGCATCCTATGGGCATCCTGCTTCCGATGAACCTCATGGAACTGTTCATCAAACCGCTGTCACTCTGTATGCGACTTTTCGGAAATATTCTGGGCGCGTACATCATCATGGAACTGGTCATAATCTGCGTTCCGGCAGTCGTGCCGATCGTATTCAGTCTTTACTTTGATATCTTCGACGGACTGCTGCAGGCATATGTGTTCTGTTTCTTGACATCTCTGTTCATTCAGGAAGCTATTGAAGACTGATGCAGAAGATGTAAAACAGATCTGTTTTTTTCAGATGAAGATGGATGATGCCGGAGAAAGGACGGCAGCAAGAATCTCTGAGATTTTTAATCATTTTTCTAAGTCATTATTTTCAACAGGAGGATAAAATTATGACAGGTTTAATCGCTATAGGTGCAGGTATCGCAGTATTAACAGGTTTTGGCGCAGGTATCGGTATCGGTATCGCAACTTCCAAGGCTACAGAAGCTATTGCAAGACAGCCGGAAGCCAAGGGTGCAATCAACAGTACTCTCATCCTGGGCTGCGCACTGGCGGAAGCAACTGCTATTTACGGTCTCGTAGTTGCGCTCGTTATCATCTTAGTATTATAGCAAACCGGGTTTACGGACTATTTGGAGGCTGAAGAATGCTCACATTGAACTGGGGCGTAATCTGGATTATCGTCAATATTCTCATTCTCTTTGTCCTGCTCAGAATTTTTCTCTTCAAGCCCGTGCTGGGCATGATCGAAAAGCGGCAGATGCTGATTCAGAATCAGCTGGATGACGCGGAAAGCAAAAACAAAGAGGCTGACGAACTGAAACTCCGTTACGAGGAGTCGCTGAAGAACGCGAAAGAGGAATCTTTCCAGATCGTGAACGAGGCGAAGGAACGGGCGAAAGTCCAGTATGCGCACATTATAGATAAGGCCAACGAAGACGCCATTCAGATTAAAAAGCAGGCAGACAAGTCTGCGGAAGCCGACCGTGAACAGATGATGCGCGAAGCTCAGGCGGAACTCGCTCAGGTGGCGCTGGCGGCGGCATCCAAACTGATCGGAAACAGCGTGGATACGAAGGCCAACAGAAATATGCTTGATCAATTCTTATCGGAAGAGGGGTCACACAAATGATTGATTTACCCTTAAACTATGCCAGAGTCTTATATGATATGAACATAGATCCGGAGAATCTGAGCACGGCGAGAAGTCTGCTGACAGAATCGCCGGAACTCGTTGAAGCACTGGTAAATCCGCTGGTCCGCAGATCGGAGAAGAGAAATATCATCGAAAAACTCTTTCCGGAATCTCTTTGGAATTTTCTCAAAGTGATGAGTGACAACGGCGACGTCGGATGTGCTTCCGAGATGTTCGATGCGTACGACGGTATCGTACGCGAAAAAGAAAATACGGTGGAAGCGGTATTTACGTATGTGACAAAGCCGGATGACGCTCAGATCGAAAGCCTGAAGGCAAAGATCGCCAGAGACTGGGGAAAGAAAAGCGTGAAGCTGCGCCTGCAGGAAGATCCGGCGATCATAGGCGGCTTCATTCTCACGGTAGGCGAACAGGTCTATGACCAGAGCATCAGAACTTCGATGGCAAAGATGAAGCGTCATTTTGCAGAGAGGTGAGAAGTTGAGTAACATAAATTCGAAAGGAATCATTTCTGTCTTAAAAGATGAAATAGAAAATTATGACAGTAAAGTGCAGGTGGAAGAGACCGGCAGAGTCATCAGCGTAGGTGACGGTATCGCCAATGTCTACGGCCTGCAGAGCGTAATGTACGGCGAACTCGTTGAATTTGAAAATGGAACAGCCGGCATCGCTCAGAACCTCGAAGAGAAAGTCATCGGATGCGTACTGCTGGGATCCGATCACGGCATCGTAGAGGGAACTGCGGTAAAGCGCACCGGAAAGCAGGCCGGCGTAGCCGTAGGAGAAAAGATGATCGGCCGTGTCGTAGACGCGCTGGGTCATCCCATCGACGGTCTCGGCCCTATCGAAACGGACGATTATCGTCCGGTAGAACACAAGGCTCCGGGCGTAATCACGAGAAAAGAAGTATCCCAGCCGCTGCAGACGGGTATCCTGGCTATCGACTCCATGTTCCCGATCGGCAGAGGTCAGAGAGAGCTCATCATCGGTGACCGTCAGACAGGTAAAACGGCTATTGCTATCGATACGATCATCAACCAGAAAGGTCAGGATGTCATCTGTATCTATGTAGCCATCGGTCAGAAGGCGTCTACCGTTGCAAAGACAGTGAGCACGCTGAAGAAGTACGGCGCCATGGACTATACCATCGTTGTCAATTCACCGGCCAGCGAGCCCGCTCCGCTGCAGTATCTGGCTCCGTATACCGGAGCTGCCATCGGCGAGCACTTTATGGATAAGGCGAAGGACGTCCTCATCGTATACGACGATCTGTCCAAGCACGCACAGGCCTATCGTGCCATGTCCCTGCTGCTCCACAGACCGCCAGGCCGTGAAGCGTATCCGGGCGATGTATTCTATCTGCACTCCAGACTTCTGGAGCGTGCCTGCAGACGTGCGCCGGAATTCGGCGGCGGTTCCATGACAGCGCTGCCTATCATCGAAACGCTGGCGGGCGACGTATCTGCATATATCCCGACAAACGTAATTTCCATCACAGATGGTCAGATCTTCCTGGAGACAGGTCTCTTCTACTCCGGTGTGCGTCCTGCGGTAAACGTAGGTCTCTCCGTATCCAGAGTAGGCGGTAAGGCACAGACGAAGATCATGAAATCGGTGGCAGGTTCTCTCCGTGTGGATCTGGCACAGTACCGCGAAATGGAAGTATTTACACAGTTCAGTTCCGATCTGGATGATGCCACCAAGGAACTTCTGGCACACGGCAAGAGCCTGATCGAACTGCTGAAACAGCCGCTGTACAGACCGATGCCGCTCTACAAGCAGGTTATTCTCCTGTGTGCGGCCAACGCGAAGCTGCTTCTCGATCTCCCGCTCAAAGAAATCGAAGCGTTCAAGAACGGTGTTGTCGAATATTTTGAAGCATCGCATCCGGAAATCATCAGCGAAATCATGGAAAAACAGGTTCTTACAGATGAACTGAAGGAATCGATCCTGACTGTGATCAGAGAATACAAGAGTAGGTGATTTCATGGCAAACATGAGAGAAATCCGTACGAGAATCGACAGCGTCAAGGATACGATGAAGATTACCAACGCGATGTATCTGATCTCGTCCTCTAAGCTGAGAAAGGCGAGAAGCGGCAGAGATGCGGTTTCTCCGTATTTCGAGAGTCTCCAGGCGACGATTTCAGATATTCTGGATCGTTCTCCCGATCTGGAAGGCACGCTTTTCGATGCTTCCTCGATGAAGGAAAAGGCGTCGGAAGACGTGAAGCGCTGTTTTATCATCATCACCTCCGACAAAGGACTGGCCGGCTCGTACAATCACAACGTGTTCAAACTCGCCGACGAGCTGCTGGCGATGGGGAAAGACAATACGGTCTGCGCCATCGGCTATATGTCCAGAAATTATTATCTGAATCGTTCCGACGTAAAAATCGATGACGAGTTTGTCTATCCGGCAGCGGAACCGACGGGCTACCGCGCCCGGGGTATGGCGGAGCACGTTATCGAAAAGTTTGAACAGGATGAATTTGACGAAGTATTCGTCATATATACAAAGATGATCAATTCCATGTCGTTTGAGGCGAAAGCGATGAAGATTCTTCCTCTTTCCCAGCATATGTTCAGCCGTCCCGGCGACGGAGACGAGGAATCAAAGAAGGAGTCTTCCGTATTCTTTTCGCCTTCTCCTGTAGAGGTGCTGCGGCATATCGTGCCGAATTACGTGAAAGGTCTGATCTACGGCGCCATGGTGGAATCCTACGCCTGCGAGCAGAGTTCACGTATGACCGCGATGGATAATGCGACGACAAATGCGAAGGAAATGATCACAGAACTGTCTCTCATTTACAACCGTGTGAGACAGGCGGCGATCACCCAGGAGATTACAGAAATTGTAAGCGGTGCACAGTCGCAGGAGTAATTAACAGGAGGAATAGATGAATAAGGGAAAAATCACGCAGGTTATCGGACCTGTTGTGGATGTAGTATTTGAAGGAGATCCACTTCCCCTCATTAAAGAAGCCCTCATAGTACAGTTAAACGGCGCGCCTCTGGTAATGGAGGTCGCTCAGCATATGGGAAACAGAGTGGTACGCTGTATCGTACTCGATTCCAGTGAAGGACTTTCAAAGGGAATGGAGGTCGAGGCTACCGGAGATTACATTAAAGTACCGGTAGGCGACTCGACACTGGGCCGCATGTTCAATGTAATCGGTGATGTCATCGATGGCGGAGAGCCGGTAGAGGGCGAGGAGCAGTGGGCGATCCACAGAGATGCACCTTCCTTTGCAGAGCAGACGCCTGCCGTTGAAATGCTGGAGACAGGCATTAAGGTCATCGACCTGCTGGCTCCGTACGCAAAGGGCGGAAAGATCGGTCTCTTCGGCGGTGCCGGAGTAGGCAAGACCGTACTGATTCAGGAACTTATCACTAATATTGCGACGGAACACGGCGGGTATTCCATTTTTACCGGCGTAGGAGAACGTACACGTGAGGGAAACGATCTCTGGAACGAAATGACGGAATCCGGCGTAATCAATAAAACAGCGCTGGTGTTTGGACAGATGAATGAACCTCCTGGTGCACGTATGAGAGTCGCACAGACAGGTCTGACCATGGCGGAATATTTCCGTGACGTACAGCATCAGGACGTGCTTCTGTTCATCGATAACATCTTCCGTTTCGTACAGGCCGGCTCTGAGGTATCGGCGCTGCTGGGACGTATGCCGTCCGCAGTAGGTTACCAGCCGACGCTGGCAAACGAAGTGGGCGAACTTCAGGAGAGAATCACTTCCACGAAGAATGGTTCCATCACATCGGTTCAGGCCGTATACGTGCCTGCCGACGACCTGACTGACCCGGCTCCGGCTACGACGTTCACACATCTGGACGCGAAGACGGTACTTTCCAGAAAGATCGCAGAACAGGGCCTCTATCCTGCGGTAGATCCGCTGGATTCCACTTCGCGTATTCTGGAAGCGGAAGTCGTAGGCGAGGAGCACTATGATGTGGCACGCCGCGTACAGGAAGCGCTGCAGCGTTATAACGAACTGCAGGATATCATCGCCATCATGGGTATGGAAGAACTGGACGAAAATGATAAAAAGATCGTATATCGTGCCAGAAAGATCCAGAAATTCCTGTCCCAGCCGTTCCATGTAGCGGAAAACTTTACGGGCATCGCAGGCCAGTATGTTCCGGTTGCTGAGACCATCAAAGGCTTTAAGATGATTCTAGACGGCGAGATGGACGATATTCCGGAAATGGCATTCTTCAACTGCGGACCGATCGAGGACGTATTTAAAAAAGCGGAATCGATGTAGACGATTACGTGAGGTAACGATATGACGACATTTAACCTGGAAATCGTCGCGACAGATAAGATTTTTTATCAGGGTCCGTGCGAATCCCTCGTATTTCCCGGTCTCGACGGCGAACACGGCATACTGGCCAGACATGAATCTATGGTGGCTGCCGTGAAAGCGGGAGAACTGCGCTATACGGTGGACGGTGAAGCGAGAGCCGCAGCCGTAGGCGACGGTTTTGTCGAGGTTTTGCCCGACCGGGTGGTAGTGATTTCAGATTTCGCGGAACGTCCGGAGGAAATCGATATCAAGCGCGCCGAGCGTGCGAAAGAACGCGCGGAGGAACGAATCCGTCTCAAGAAGAGCGAAAAAGAATATGTTCACAGCCAGGCAGCCCTTTCACGTGCTATGGCGAGACTGAAAGTTTCTCAGAGATATATAAAACGCTGAAACAGCGGCGGAAAAACGGAGCTCTGCAGGAAGGCATGATTCCTGCGGAGCTCCTTATTTATTTTCGACAAATTGCGGAAGAAAAGACAATTATTTATAAAAAAGAACAGGTACCGGAAATTTTTTTCGGAATCTGCCGCGATGGCTTGAATTGTATATTCGTATGTGATAGCATAAATTCTGCGGTTAATCCGCGACTCTGGAGAGTCTTTCCGAAAGGAAAGCGCCGAAGGTGTAATGTATGATAATGATTTCCGAAGACGGTCTGACGTTTTTAGATTCTTCTGCCGGCGAAGCGCGCAGGCGGCGGAAAAAGATAACGGCGGATGCGCGGCGTCGACTGGATGCAGATGTAGCGGAGGCTGCAGCTGGAAATCGCAGGGATAACCCGTCCGCTTCTGCGGATTCATACAGATCTCTCAGGCAAAAGGACAGAGCTTCTGATACAGCTTTATCCTTTCTCACCGGTGTCGGAACACAGCGTTCCGGCTTTTTTATTTGCTGCGAATTTTATCGCCCTCAGGCAGAGTCCAGCGGGATCAGGACGCGTATGCGGACGATCCCGGTGCCGCGATATGTGCGGATTACAGGACGTCAGGCGGGTGCTGAAAAACGCGCAGATTTCTGATGATGTCCGCCGCACTCAGTTCAACTGAGAGAGACGGGCAGAAGTTCTATTTTACGGAGAGGACAGGTAGTACGAATTATGGAAAAGTTCAATGAAATTTTAGGAGTAATCGACAATGCGGTCTGGGGCATTCCGCTGATGGTTCTGATTCTGGCGGGCGGTTTTTTTGCTGACGGTAAGACTCAAGGGCCTTCAGATGCGTCATCTCGGCAAAGCACTGAAGTTCATGGTGAAAAATGAAGAGGGCGGTGTCGGTGAAGTTACCAGCTTCGGCGCTTTGTGTACAGCTCTCAGTGCCACCATCGGTACGGGAAATATCGTAGGCGTAGCCACTGCAGTAGGAGCCGGCGGTCCGGGAGCGCTCTTCTGGATGGTTCTGGCGGCATTTTTCGGAATGGCGACGAAGTATTCGGAAGGTCTGCTGGCGGTCAAATTCCGTACGGTAGATGAAGACGGACATGCACTGGGCGGACCGTTTTATTATATAGAAAAAGGTATGGGAAAACGCTGGAAGTGGCTGGCCAAGATTTTTGCCTTCTTTGGAATGTGTGTAGGTCTCTTTGGTATCGGTACTTTTACTCAGGTAAACGGTATCGCTTCTGCGGTAAAGGATTTCTTCGATCCGAATTCTCTTCATACTGTTACAATTCCGGGAATCGGAGAATATTCCTGGGCTGTGGTTATCGCCAGTCTGATTCTTGCGGTATGCGTGGCCCTCGTCATCATCGGAGGCATCAAGCGTATCGCTGAAGTATCTCAGATCATCGTTCCGTTTATGGCGATCATTTACGTGGCGGTATGTCTGTTGCTTCTGGTCTGCAATTTTACGAAAATTCCGGAAGCTATCGTGATTATCGTCAAGAGTGCTTTTGCACCGCAGTCTATCGCCGGAGGTGTAGCGGGAAGCATGATCGTAGCCATGCAGAAAGGTATCGCGAGAGGTATTTTCTCGAATGAAGCGGGTCTCGGCTCCGCTCCGATCGCCGCTGCCGCAGCTCAGACGAAAGAGCCTGTAAGACAGGGACTGGTATCTATGACAGGTACTTTTATCGATACTATCATTATCTGTACGATGACAGGTCTGTCTATCGTTCTTACAGGAGCCTGGAAGATAGAAGGACTGGAAGGTGTTCAGGTTACTACGTATGCATTCCAGAACGGCCTGCCGATTCCGGCACAGGCGGCGTCTTTTATTCTGATGGTCTGCCTGGTATTCTTCGCTTTTACCACGATTCTCGGATGGGATTATTATGGTGAACGTTGTCTCGAATATTTCTCCAATGGAAGCAAGAAGAGTGTCATGGTTTATCGCTGGATCTATATCGCAGCTGTATTTATCGGACCTTATATGACAGTTTCTGCTGTATGGACGATTGCGGATATCTTCAACGGGCTCATGGCGATTCCGAACATGATCGCGCTCATCGTATTGAACGGTGTGGTTGTCAAAGAGACCAGAGATTATTTCCAGAGACATAAGAACGGACGGCTGGGATAAACATTAAAGACAATATATGAATATAATCATCATTATATAAAAAGAAGGGGGTGTCGCCAAAGCGCCACCCTCATTTTTCATATTCTTAATCATTTCTTTTGGCGAGGTAAAATTGATCCTTCTGTTTGTTTTTTGCATGATATAATGCTGAATCTGCCAATTTATATAAAGTATCAAAACTGTCTGTTTTTTTCGCAGCTACTGCGCCGATGCTGATGGTGATGGATCTGTCTTCAGCCAGAACGGTATGTGTTGCATTTCGGAGACGGTTACAGATAATCGTGATGTTTTCTTCTGATCTTATAGATTCTAAATAGACGACAAATTCGTCTCCTCCGATACGGGCGATGATGCTGTCATCACGCAGAGTGTCCCGAAGCAATTTGGCGAATTGCTGCAACACCATATCACCTGTCTGGTGTCCGAAGTCATCATTGATTACTTTGAAATTGTCCATATCCATAATCATGAAGACCCCGATCTGATCCGGCTTCATCTGTTTTAGTTTTTGTGTTATCAGTTTTCTGCAGGCTGCAGTATTATAAAGACGTGTCAATCCATCTTCCATGGCTTTTCTTTGTAGTATTCTGCTGATTTTTTCTTTTCGCCACAGAAGAAATATCAGCAGGCATGCCAGAAGAAGACTGATCGTACCAATAAATACGAATGACTGGAGAGGACGTTCTATAATCAGATCCATCACGGTTATCGGCCTTTGAGGGTTGACATTCTGTGTGATTATGTTTTGCAAATCTGCGGCCGAAAGTTGATTGATGGATTTGTTCAGGATGGAGAGCAATTCGTGGGATGTAGGCTTTGTGATTCCGAAACAAATAGAACGGGGCGTATAAGATTGTGGGATAAGTTCCATAGATTTGTAACGGGATTCACCCATAAAATACTGAGCTGTATATAGATCGACGTAAGTATAGTCTGCCTCATCAGACTGCACAGCCTCAATGCAGTCTTCCATGCTGGAATACCGGCTTACATCTCCGACATAATATCCGTCGCTATATGAGCTGACATTCGTCAGCGCCAGTCGTTGTCCGCTGTGAGGACCTTGAAAACCTGTCCTGGCAAGCAGCACATACGGAGATGAGGCGTAGCTTCTGGTCATCGTCAGTTCGCGTTCAGCAGCAAAGCTGTAATCGTAGGGCATTTCCGCAACAATCTGGATGCTATCTTCATTTATTAACCGAAACAGTTCATCCCATGATTTTACCAAAACAAAGTTAAACTGCAGTCCGGTTTTCTGCGAGACATCATTTAGTATATCTACAGCTATTCCTCGGTACTCGCCTGTTTCATCATCGATAAATTGATAAGGTGCATGATTCTCTAATATTGCGACTGCATAAGGTTCTGCCTGTTCAATAAACGATTTTTCTTCCAGAGTCAGTTCTTGATCATCGTTACCGGAGATATATTTTTCGTACAGTTCATCTGAAAGAGATGCGTTAGCTTGCTCGGTATAAATAATTGCGGAATCCAATGACTGTAGTAATGTTTTATTTTTCGATGCAAAATAAAGAGGCTGTGGAGAAAATTCGGCGACGATACTCATGTTTGCAATGTGTTCCAGATCGGAATTGAGCATAACGTCGGCATCTCCGGAACATACCGTCTCGATTTGGCTTTCTATATCCCGGCATGATATATATTCAGGGATTATGTTGTTTCTTTTAAAAAACGCGTTGGCAGAAGCCTTCATGATGCTTCCGTCAAGAGCAGCAACCCGGACTTTTTCGCGGATACCTGCACCGTTATAAACGGAGTTGGGAATCTGAAGCACTGTCATACCTGTGACAAAACTGTTTTGGGAAAAATAGATTCCATTTCCGACGTCCTCATCATGTTGAATTGGTGCCACTAAGTCTGCTGTTCCGGCCCGAATCATATTGAGAGCTTTTTGCAGGCCTTCCTCATATGTTCCCGGGACCTTAATAATTTCATATTGCCAACCGTTATACTGAGAAATTTCATGAAGATATTCCACTGTGTATCCGACGTATGCCGAATCTTCTTCAGTATCCGGATTATCGGATGATATGGGGATCGCAATGCGTATGATATTGGCCTTTGAGTCAGATGTCTGTCCGGTTGCATAGGACGGAGAAATACAGACGAGAGCCAATATGATAAAAAAAGTAAAGAAAAACCTGACTTTGCTTCGCATAGTGCCTCCTTACTGTGTTTCTTGTGGTGGTAGTGGTGTTGATATATTACGTTATCGTAAGTGTGAGGGTGTTTCCGCATTTCTTATGATCTTGCAGCGAATTCTGCAAGACAAAACCGCTGTCGGAAATCCTCTGCCGGAATAGGTTTGCTGTAATAATACCCCTGTCCGTAATCACAACACATGGAGCGGATCACGTCTTCACTCTCTTTTGTTTCCACACCTTCGACTACTGTTTTGATTCCCAGTTTCTTTGCCAGGCTGAGAACAGATGCTAGCACGATACTTTGTGTTCCTTTGGGATCATTCATCACATCCATTAAAAATTCCCGATCCAGTTTCAATTCATTAATTTCGAGTTTTCCTAATGTGTTGAGTGAGGAATAACCAGTTCCAAAATCATCCATCGATACTCGAAATCCCGCACGATTGAGTTTCTGGATTGTATTGTTCAGTGCCGAAATATTTTCAAAAGATAATCCCTCCAGTATTTCAAGAATAATGTATTGAGGAGAAATGTGGTATTTTTCTGTAATACGCAGCAAACTATCTACATATTCATCTTTTACAAATAATGACTTTGATTGATTGACAGAGATTAACAACGGAGGAATTCCAGAATCCATCCAGCTACGTAATGTTTTGCATACTTGTTCGATCATATAGAGATCCAATTGCGCACAGAATCCGTTTTCTTCGAAGAACGGAATAAATTGATTTGGATAAAGCATCTCACGATTTGCAGGTTTCCAGCGAACCAATGCTTCCGCACTATCAATCCGACCGGTCTGAAAATTCATTTTGGGCTGCAGATAGAGCAGATATTCTCCATGTTCGAGAGCAGACTGCATGTGCGTTTCAATGTAATATAGCAGCTGTTTGGTCTGATACAGAGAATGATCGAAAATATGAGTCTTATGGCAGTTCTCATGCTTTGCATGAGCCAATGCTACCATCATATAGCTGATATTTGAAGAAACACAATATGGTGTAGGTGAATCTCCGATGAATACAGCTCCGGAATAGAGTGAAAGCGGATGACCGTCTAAAGTGCCGGTTGCGGATTCAATAATTCTTGAAAAGATATCATCTGTGCGTGAAAGAAGATGAGAAGAATTTTTTTCTTTCAGTGCCAGATAAAACATGTCTGCAGAAGGTCTGCAGAAAAACTCTCCGTCATCGATTTCAGATTCCAAAATATCTTTTATGTCACATAATACTTCGTCAGCCCGCTTCGTTCCGTATGTATCGTTGATATATTTAAAACCGCGAATGTTAAGAGCAATCAGAGCGATATTTTCTTTCTTTTTGCAGCACTCTTCCAGTAACTTGCGGAACTGAGATTCGTTATATGCTCCTGTGGTTGAATCATACATTGTCAACTGTGCTAATCGATTTTCTGCAAGCAGAGTTTTATATCTGAGACGATTGTTTCTCCATGTGATCCAGCACAGGCAGGCCAGTATGATGGTGACAGCTAAGGCACAGGCAATCAATATGCGATGAGAATAGATCCATTCTGAAAATGTATATTCTATATCATCACTTGAGTAACGATATAATAATGTCTGCATGGTGTCATCTTTTACAGAAGTTATATATTGATTGAGAATAGTTACAAAGTCATCAGGAACATCGCCTGTGATACCGGATACATATGAGAAGTTTTTCGTATCTGACCAGTCTATAGCTACTGAATCATAAACGGAATCTTTGCGAAGGTAAAATGAAAGTGAATAATAATCCAACTGTACACCATTTTTATCTTCATGCTGAATTTCATTTAAGGCAATTTCTGTATTCGTTCTGAATTTGAGGTCAGATGATGGTTTATGAGATTTGGAGTCAGGATATGCTGATACGCTGAAGCTGTTAAAATAGGGAAGGGAAAAACGTACCGCATCCAGAGAGGATAATGTGGAATTTGTCGGTACGCAGGCAACGATATCTATCTGTCCATTCTCTATCAGTTCAAACGCTTCCGGATAGGTGGAAACGATGACAGGCTCGTATTGTAAACCTGTAGCATCAGCGAAGTTTTTCCAATACTCCACTACAAATCCTGTCAGTTTTCCCTCCTTATTGATATACTGATAAGGAGCATTTCCGTCAAAGAACAGTACCTTCAGAGTACCAAGTGAATGAATATAGTCGAGATGTGATTGTGAAATCTGAAATTCACCAGTATGGCGAAAGTAGAGATCATATAATTCGCTTTGTAAATTGGGCTGAGAACTGTTCAGACTGCGCATGGCGGAATCCAGTTGCTGGAGTAAGTCTGTGTTGTCTTTAGAAACGGCAAAATAATATGGCGCAGGAGAAAAGCGACCTATAACTCTGAAACCGTTCACCAAAGAAAGATCAGATTGAATCATCGCATCGGCTTCTCCATTGCGGACAGCCTGAGCCATATCATCGTATGAATCACATTCTACTACTTCATAAGTAAATCTGTTTGCCTGAGCATAATATCTGAATTCTTTCATCCGGGATTCGTATCCCGGATATGTGGCAACACGGATATCATTCCAGTTTGCACAGTCGTCTTCAATCCATCGGAGATCATCATCCAAAACAGCCAAGGTCGTATATGATGTCCCGTAACTGTAGTTGGGATACAAGAAAAATTCTTCCAGTTGTGTATTGCGGTTCATAGTTCCCATTATATCAATTTCTCCGTCCATCAGCATATCCATCAGGGTGGATAATTGAGTGTCGGAATCGCCTTCAACCTGTATGAACTCGATATCCCAGTCGGTAAACATATCCAGTTGATGCAGGTAGTCTACCAGATATCCTGCATAGTTGCCCCGTTCATCTATATAGGAGCTGCCTGCCTGATTGGGAAATCCGATCTTTATAACTGGCGTCGTTTGACTTGCGTAGGAAGTAAATACACTTGAATTCAATAGAATCGATATGGTTAAAAAGATCACAAAACAACTCAGAAGACGTCTGGCTCTGTTTCCCTGATCTGTTATTGAACTCTCCGCATTTGTCTTTGCATTCATGTATGATAACCTCAGTATACGATTCGAAACTGCTTGCAAATTGTAGTTGTTGTACCATCTTTATTTTAGCGTGCAGGCAGAGGGAATGCAATACGGGAAAGACGGGCTGCGGCACATGTTAACAGAGTTGTATTGTATCATCTCCACCATATCTTCATCTTCTCCTTAATTTCTATTCATTTTTATCCGTTAAAATAAAAACCGTAATCCGGAAGCGCTGTAATGCAGTGAAGCGCAGGGCGGAAGAGAAAGGATTCTGTCGAAATGCGGCGAAATGCCTGTCTTGCGGAATTCCGGACAATGCAGAAAAATAGAATGGGTAGTGGAGAAAGGATTTTAGTATTATGACATATGAAAAATTTTACGGCGCGGATTACCGGCGTCTGAAAGCGGCAGAAGCACAGCTGACACAGAGTATTTTGCAATATCAGTGTTTTCTGGAGGATCAGAATGATTTTCCTGTCATCGAATTCTGCAGATCGCGGATCAAATCGCCGGAGAGCATGACGGCGAAACTCAAAAAGCGGGGATATCCGGTGAATGTGGAAGCGGCATTGACGAAAGTCAATGATGCTTTAGGGATTCAGATTGTATGTGCTTATTTCAGAGATATTTACCGGGCAGCATCCTGGCTGCGCAATCATCCGGATTACCGGGTGCTGCAGATCAAGGACTATATCGCTCATCCCAAGAGCAGCGGGTATCGCAGTTATCATGTGATTCTCGAGATCCTCAGTGGTGAGGGAAAAGGTATCCGGGCAGAGGTTCAGATACGTACCGTAGCGCTGGATTTCTGGGCCGATCTGGAACATCAGTTGCAATACAAGCGGGAAGAAGGTGCTCCAGAGCCGCCGTCGGCTGAACTGAGACGATGTGCTGACGATCTGGTTTCGGCGGATTTGTCGATGCAGACTATGCGGGATCTGATGCTCCGGGAATTGTGATATTGTTGCAAATGCACTTTACAGACGCGTCGTTATCATATATTATATTTAAAGAAAAAACACAAGATATAGTTATTGATATGATCAGAGTAACAATATAACGAGGTGACGGCGCTTATAGAAAAGAAATCGGCAGACAGAAATCTGCCGATTTTGCAGCCTGTCAGGCAGAAGAAGCGCTCCGCCCGCTAGTAGAAGGGAAGCGGATAAAAATGGGCCAGATCAGACAGATTGTAAAGCGGGACGGACGTCGTGTTCCGTTCGACCAGACGAAAATAACGAATGCGATTTATAAGGCAGCCACTGTGCTGGGAGGTCAGGACAGAAATACAGCGGAGCAGCTTTCTTCGGATATCGTGACTTACCTTACGGAGGAGCTGCATATTACGGAGCCTACCGTAGAGCAGGTACAGGATGCGGTGGAAAAGATTCTCATCGAAAAAGGTCATGCCCGTACGGCCAAAGAATATATCTTGTATCGGGCAGAGCGAACCCGTATCAGAAATATGAATACAAAACTGATGAAAACGTATGAAGATCTCACCTTCCGGGATGCCGCAGAAAATGATGTCAAGCGTGAAAATGCCAACATCGACGGCGATACCGCCATGGGCACCATGCTGAAGTACGGATCGGAAGGAGCAAAACAATTCTATGAGATGTACGTTCTCGATCCCAAACACGCGGAGGCACATATCACAGGTGATATTCATATTCACGATCTCGATTTTCTCACCCTGACCACCACCTGCTGTCAGATTGATCTGCAGAAGCTGTTTAACGGGGGTTTTTCCACGGGTCATGGTTTTATCCGGGAACCGAAACATATTCAGACCTATTCGGCGCTGGCTTGTATCGCCATTCAGAGCAATCAGAATGACCAGCATGGCGGACAGAGTATTCCGGACTTCGATTATGCTATGGCACCGGGGGTGCGTAAGACGTATCGCAGCCTGTATATTCAGAATCTCGGTAAGATTATCAGTATCCTGAAAGAAGATGAAAGCGGAACGGAAATCGCCGAGTCTGTGGCAGCAAAAATCGAACAAGAGAAGGGCATAATCGCTACGATGGCAGACGAGTCAGGCTATCTAGCTCTTGAAAAGGAGCATCTGAAAGAATATCTGACAGAAGAAGAAACCGAAAAGGCACAGCGTTATGCAAAAAAATATGCGGACAAAGAAATCGAACGTTCCACATATCAGGCCATGGAAGCGCTGATTCACAATCTCAACACGATGCATTCCAGAGCCGGCGCGCAGATCCCGTTTTCTTCCCTTAATTACGGTACGGATACGTCGCCGGAGGGAAGACTCGTCATGGAATCCGTGCTGAAGGCCACGGAAGCAGGACTGGGAGGCGGAGAGACGCCGATTTTCCCGATTCATATTTTTAAAGTAAAGGAAGGTGTAAACTACAATCCGGAGGATCCGAACTACGATCTTTTCCGTCTGGCTTGTAGGGTTTCGGCGAAGCGTCTTTTCCCGAATTTCTCTTTCCTTGATGCGCCGTTCAATCTCCAGTATTATGATCCGACAGATCACAATACAGAAGTGGCTTATATGGGCTGCAGAACCCGTGTGGTTGCCAATAATTACGATCCTTCACGCCAGACAACAGCCGGCAGAGGAAATCTGAGCTTTACGTCCATCAACCTGCCGAGAATGGCCATCAAGGCGAAAGGCGATCTGGATATTTTCTTTGAGGATCTGGACCGGAAGATTTCCCTGGTGATCGATCAGCTGCTGGAACGATTTAAAATTCAGTCGGCCAAAAAGGTCAAGAATTATCCGTTCCTGATGGGTCAGGGGATCTGGCTGGATTCTGATAAGCTTGGTCCGGAAGATGAAGTGGGCGAAGTGTTGAAGCACGGAACGCTTACGGTGGGCTTTATCGGCCTGGCGGAATGTCTGAAGGCTCTCATCGGAAAACACCATGGAGAATCGGAAGAGGCACAGAATCTGGGTTTGGATATCATCGGATACATGAGAAAGCGGGTGGATGAAGCCAGCAGAAAGTATGGCCTGAATTTCTCACTGATCGCTACGCCGGCAGAAGGACTCTCCGGCAGATTCGTGAAGATCGACAGAGAGAAGTATGGGGAAATTCCAGGAGTAACGGACAGAGAATATTATACCAATTCTTTCCATATACCGGTTTACTATAACATCAGCGCTTTTGAAAAGATTCAGCTGGAAGCTCCGTATCATGCGCTGACGAATGGCGGTCATATTTCATATATCGAATTGGACGGAGATCCGCTGAAGAATCTCGATGCCTTTGAGGCGGTGGTCCGGTGTATGAAGGAAAGCGGCATCGGTTACGGTTCTATCAACCATCCTGTAGACCGGGATCCTGTCTGCGGTTATACGGGCATCATCGACAATGAGTGTCCGCGCTGTCATCGTACGGAGGATGACGGTCAGGGAAACTTTGAACGAATCCGTCGTATTACCGGCTATCTGGTAGGTACTATTGATCGTTTCAATGATGCAAAGCGCGCGGAAGTGGAAGACCGGGTGAAGCATTCCGTTCTGCGTTCTCAAAATTAAAACAGAAAGTAAATCGTCTGCGGGCGGCGCTTTTTTCGAAAGGCGCCGCCCGCTTTGGGTTCCAGGACGAAAATCGTGTGGTAAGATATAAAATATAAGCGGAAGAAGGAGACAGAGAGGTGAATCAGAAGATGAAAATCAGAAAAGTTTATGCCGTATATTTCAGCGCTACAGGAACTACGGAAAAAGTGGTATGTCAGGCTGCTGATGCTGCGGTGCGGACTGTTTTTCCGCAGAATATGGAAGAAAGCGAAGCACCTGTCAGGGTGTGTTTCAATTCTCCGGAGTTCCGCCGGAAGGAGTTATCGTTCTCAGAAGGGGAACTGGTATTTTTTGGAATACCTGTCTATGCCGGTCGGGTGCCGAATCTGCTGCTGCCGTATCTGAAAGAAAAAGTGAAAGGCGGCGGGGCGGTTGCCGTGCCGGTGGTACTGTACGGGAACCGGAATTTTGACGACGCGCTGAAGGAACTGGTACAGTTGCTGGAGGAAGCCGGATTTCTCACGGTTGCGGCAGGCTCTTTCGTGGGAGAACACGCTTTTTCCCATATTCTCGGCGCCGGCCGGCCGGATGAGGAAGATCTGGCACTGGCGGAGCGCCTGGGAAAGGAAGCGGCGGAGAAGGCTATGTCCGGCGCATGGCCCAAGAATCCTCATGTTCCGGCAACTGTACCGGGAAACGAACCGATCCGCCCGTATTATACGCCCCGCGACCGGAAAGGAAATCCTATCAATATTTTGAAGGTACGTCCGCAGACTGATCCGGAGAAGTGTACGAAGTGCGGGCTCTGTGCACAGCTCTGCCCTCTGGGTTCCATCAGTGGGGAAGATCCGTCGCAGATCAACGGAATCTGCATGAAGTGCGGCGCGTGCATAAAAAAATGCCCACAAGGGGCAAAATTTATCAGCGATGAGGGCTATCTCTATCACAGAAAAGAACTGGAAGAAGTGTATCAGAGAAGGGCACTCAGTGAGATTTACGTTTCCTGAAAAAGCAAAAATAGCAGATCAGACCGGTGAGATCCGCTAGAAACCAGCCTATGGGAACGGAGACCCAGATGCCGGTTACTCCGATGGAAGGTACGGCGGACAATGTATAAGACAGAAAAACCCGAGCGCCCAGGGATATAATGGTAAGGATCAGTGACATAGAAGGCTTTTCTACTGCGCGATAAAATCCGTACCACAAGAAAAGAATGCCGATGAGCAGATAGAAGCTTCCTTCGATGCGCAGATAGCTGACACCCGCTGCAATGATATCTGTTTCTCCGGCTTTTACGAAGAGTCCCATCAGCGGTGCCGCAAAGAGGAAGATCAGGATGCTGACTACGAGACTGAAGAGTACGGTGATCGTCAGTGCACTGCGGATTCCTTTCCGGATTCTTTCCTCCTTTCCTGCACCGTAATTCTGGGCTGCAAATGTAGAAAAGGCATTGCCGAAGTCCTGTACCGGCATATAAGCGAAAGAATCGATTTTCACCGCGGCGGCAAAGGCTGCCATGATGACGGGACCGAAACTGTTGACAATTCCCTGAACCATGAGAATTCCCAGATTCATTACAGACTGCTGAAGGCATGTGAAGACGGAAAAGGAGGTGATTTCGGCAGCTACCCGACGTTTCCATTTCATGTGTTTCACAGAAGGGCGCAGTTCCGGAAAGTGTCTGAGAGTATATACTGCTATGCCTGCCGCCGATACGAACTGGGCCGTAACAGTGGCTGCAGCAGCTCCTTTGATTCCGAAGGGCAGAAATACCACAAACAGAATATCGAGAACCACATTCAATACCGAAGAAACCGCCAGAAAAATCAGCGGAGAGACGGAATTGCCCACCGCCCGGAGCAGTGCGGTGAAAAAATTATATACGAAGACAGCAGGAATTCCTGCAAAGACGATGAGCAGATATTGCCGCATCAGAGGCATGACTTCAGCAGGGACGTTCAGCAGTTTCAGTATGACATCGATTCCCAGAAAGGATAAGAGCGTCAGAAGTAATGTCAGGAGGGAGATCAGGGCAAAGGAATGAAAAACGCCTGATTTCAGTCTGTCATCATTTTTTGCGCCGAAGCTGATAGAAAAGCTGACACCGCTGCCCATACAGAGTCCGATGAGGACCGATGTGATAAAGACCATCAGTGTATAGGCGGAGCCTACGGCGGCCAGCGCATCGCGTCCCAGAACGCGTCCCACAACCAGCGTATCGGCGATATTATAAAATTGCTGCAGCAGATTGCCCGCCGTCATAGGAAGGGCAAACAAGAGCAGGGAAGATGTGATGTTTCCTTTTGTGAGATCTTGTTTCATATCGTATTACCGGAAGAATCTGTCGTTTTCCCGGGAAAGCGGGCGGAATGGCGATGCAGCGGCTGCGGAGGGCGAAGCCGCGGATTCCGTCTCTGCGTTCCGTCCGGGAACTGCTTTGTAACTTCAATTAAATGATATCTTACCGCAAAAGCGGATATTCCGCAAGACGGCAGGAGAGCAGAAATCCGCCGGGAGGCGGAGCTGCGATGGAAGATTTTCGGTAAAATTTATATAATGATGCAATTGCAACAGATTTATAGGGGAAAAAAGATATAATAGTCTTGTGATAAGTTATATCGCAACGATATTCTGACAATAGTTTTCATATATAAGTTTACGGCAACACGTCCGAAAGGAGTATAAGTATGGATTACAAGAAACTCAATGACAGCCTGTACTGGACAGGTGTACTCGACAAAGATCTGCGCGTATTTGACATCATCATGTATACGGAATTCGGAACGACGTATAATTCCTACGTTCTGAAGGGCAGTGAGAAGACAGCGCTGTTTGAGAGCGCCAAGGCGAAGTTCTTCGACGATTATCTGGAGACGCTGACTCAGATCACTCCCATTGAAAATATCGAATATATCATCGTAGACCACACGGAACCGGATCACGCGGGCAGCGTGGAAAAACTGCTGGAGATCAATCCGACCATCAAGGTTGTGGGTTCCGCTACGGCCATCACATTCCTCAAGCACATCGTCAACAGGGATTTCTACTCCGTAGTGGTAGACGACGGCGACACCCTGAGCCTGGGCGACAAGACGATCCGCTTCTTCTCGGTGCCGAGCCTCCACTGGCCTGATACGATTTATTCCTACATCGAAGAAGACGGCGTCCTGATTACGTGTGACTCTTTCGGTTCTCACTATGCTCACGAGGGCATTCTCAGAAGCACAGTGACCGATTACGACGGGTATATGCGGGCTACGAAATATTACTTTGACAACATTCTCGGACCTTTCAAACAGCCGCACATGGCCAACGCTCTGAAGCTGGTGAGAGAAGAACTGAAGCCTGTGATGATCTGTCCGGGTCACGGTCCTGTACTCGACAGCGATCTGGAAGATCTCTACGAAAAGTATGCGGAATGGTGCGGAGAAGTTTCCGAAAATCATCCGAAGAAGGTAGTGATCCCTTACGTCAGCGCATACGGATACACGGCGCAGCTGGCGGAAAAGATCGCGGAAGGACTGAAGGCTTCCGGAGATTTCGATGTGAGCCTTCACGACATGGTGACGGATTCAAAAGAAGAAGTTCTCGGTGAAATCGCGGCGGCGGACGGTATTCTCTTCGGTACGCCGACGATTCTCCAGGAAGCTCTCAACCCGATCTGGGATCTGACGATCAATATGTATCCTCCGGTTCACGGCGGAAAGTATGCGGCGGCTTTCGGAAGCTACGGCTGGAGCGGCGAGGCGGTTCCGCATCTCACACAGCGTCTGGAACAGCTGGGCCTGAAGGTCATGAAGGGCCTCAGAGTCAGACTCAAGCCGGATGAGACAGATCTGACGGACGCTTACGATTTCGGATACGCTTTCGGATGCTTCATGCAGCAGAAGGAAGCCCTGAAGCCGGTTGCGGGAACGGGCTTCGTGAAGTGCATGGTCTGCGGCGCGGTATTCGACGCATCCATCTCCATCTGTCCGACCTGCGGCGTCGGTCCGGAAAATTTCGTTCCGGTACAGGTAAACGAAGTGAACTACAGCAACGATACGCAGAACCGTTACGTCATCCTGGGCGCAGGCACGGCAGCTCTCAGTGCGGCTACGGCCATCCGGGAACGCGACGCTTCCGGTTCCATCGTGATGATTTCGGAAGAAGATGAACTTCCGTACAATCGTCCGATGCTCACGAAAAATATGTTCGCGGGTCCGGAACCTAAGGTATTTACGATTCACGACGAGAAATGGTACGAGGAGCAGCGCATCCAGCTGGTCTTCGGCAGAAAGATCGTTTCCCTGGATCCTTCCGCAAAGAAGGTCGTCATGGAAGACGGTCAGGTTTACGAATATGACAAGTGCATCTACGCGCTGGGTTCCCACTTCTTCGTTCCTCCGTTCGAAGGACATCAGGAGGAGAGAGTCACGACGATCCGTACGCTGGCGGATATCGCAAAGGCTGCGGAATTCCTGAAAGACGGAAAGCAGGCGGTCGTCATCGGAGGCGGCGTCGTCGGTCTGGAAGCCGCATGGGAGCTGAAGAAATATCAGTGCGACGTGACGATTCTCGAAGCGATGCCGTCTCTCATGTCGAATAAGCTGGATCCTTCCGCTTCTCACATGCTTCAGGAAATCTTTGAGGAAAACGGCATCCGCATCCTGGCGGGCGCATCCACAAAGAAGTTTGAAGACAGAAAGATTTATCTGGAAGACGGAACCGTCATTCCGGCAGATCTGGTGGTAGTGTCCTGCGGCGTCCGCGCCAACAGCGCCATTGCGGCAGAAGCAGGCGTCGAAATCGGCAGAGCGATTCTCGTCAACGACAGAATGGAGACGAACATTCCGGATCTCTATGCGGCGGGAGACTGTGTGGAATTCGAGGGAATGAATTACGCGCTCTGGCCGGAAGCGACAGATCAGGGTGAGACGGCCGGCGCCAATGCCTGCGGAGACGAGATGCATTACGAGTCTCAGGTCTTCGGCATGACGATGCACGTGGCCAATACGGAACTCTATGCCATCGGCAAGACCGCCGGAAACGAGCCGTTCCGTACGGTGGAATTTAAGGATCCGGCGAGAAACACGCTGAAGAAATATTTCTTCCTCAACAATATTCTCTGCGGCGTGACTCTGATCGGCGACACCGGCGATATGATCGAAGTGACCGATCAGGTGAACAGGGGCGTATCTTTCGATGATATTTTCTAAGAGAGAAGAGCTGCCTCATAAAGCAGAAATTCTGCGATCTATGTGATATACGGTTTGAGTAACGAAACGATACAGACAACAGAACAGAACGGATTATAACTCGTCAGCTCCCTCTGACAGGTATAATTATATGAAGAGACTGCTGCAGGATTTTTTCTGCGGCAGTCTTTTTTTCTTTTGCCGGCCTGCCGTGCCTGCGGAGGGAGACGCCCTTTTCCATGCGGGGGTTCCGGTTCGTGCGAATATGTCTTTCTCTGCGGAGCGGGGAAAATTATTGCCGCCGGAAAATTGAATCATTTCCGCCGTCGGGCTATAATGAAATCGGATGATTGTGCCGCGCAACGAAAATGCACTGCTTCCGGCGGGGAAAAACCGGGGAACAGGCGGAAGAGACGAGTTTTAAAAAACGAGATGAGCGCGGCAAAGGAGGAGCGGATGGAGAAACGGCACGAGAAGGAACAGGAAAAGAAACTGATGCTTGCGGGCGTCATGGACGAGTCTATCGTTGACGGACCGGGGATACGTTATGTTGTCTTTGTACAGGGATGTCCGCATCGCTGTGAAGGCTGTCACAACCCGCAGACCCACGATTTTTCCGGAGGTCAGACGGCAGATATTCCGAAAATTTTGGAGGAGATCGACGGCGATCCGATGATTTCCGGGGTGACCTTCAGCGGCGGAGAGCCTTTCTGTCAGGCAGAGCAGCTTTGCAGACTGGCCGACGAAGTGAAGCGCCGGGGAAAAGATCTGATGATTTACAGCGGATATACTTATGAGGAACTCGTGGATGCCGCAGAAAACGACAAAGGCGTGAAGCATCTGCTGGAGACGGCAGACCGTCTGGTAGACGGACCGTTTATTCTGAGTGAGAGAGATCTGGAGCTGCCTTTCCGCGGAAGCCGGAATCAGCGGTATATCGATCTTGTCAGAACGCGGGAGAAGGGAGAGGTCGTGCTGGCGGATGAACCGGTATAAATTTAAAGACGGCAGGAAGTTGCGCTGCGGATATACCACGGGAACGTGCGCGGCAGCGGCAGCGGCGGCGGCATCCAAGCTGCTGCTGACAGGAGAAAGTGTCCGGCGGGTTTCGGTAGAACTTCCCGAAGGA
>JAHZHA010000004.1 GCA_019420525.1 Bacillota bacterium | reverse complement strand
ATTTTTCTTGTTGATACAAACTATCCGCCCCTTCTGAAGATAATTTGACATTTTTATAAGGGACAAGTATTAATCGGAGAGAAAATTTGAAATGAAGAAGAAGCAGGAAAAAATCGATGAGAGAAGAGAGTCGAAGGAAAAAACACATCCTGCAGCGGAGTAAAAATAGAAAAACTCTCTGAAGATAATTCTTCAGAGAGTTTTTTCGGAATCAGTCTTCGTGTCCGCAGAGCTCATCGGCACTGCAGGCATCCGGATCGTGTTTGAGTGTGCCGGCAATGTAGGAATTGACAGCTTCGTCAGCAGAGCCTGTTACACCCGCGAAGAGCTGAATGTTCGACATTTCAAGTCCCAGGGCTGCACCGGGCTTGATGTTACCGCAGATGACTGCAGAGGCGCCACTTGAATAGATTACCCTTGCGATCATAGAATGTCCCGGGGAAGTCATGTGAACGATATCGGTGGATACTACAGTACCGCCGTCTACTTCATAAAGTTTTACGCATGTGCACTGCCCGAAATGCGGGTGCACTCTGCCGTTTTCATATGCAACTGCAATTTTCATATTTGATTTCCTCAATATTAAAATTTTAAATATAACTTATGTAGATCTGGAGATCCTGCTCTTTTAAGTCTTAAAAGAGTGCGCCTGATGAAGTTGACGCAGATCTCAATATATACTCATATGATAATACCTTTTTATTATTTCGGGAACAACATTATTCTGTATGACAAAAGGATATGATATTTTTCTTCGATATGAATTTTATAGTGTGGGATGAGCGGATAATTTGTATTGACAGGAAAAATCATTAAGAAAAACCATTGTCTCTTTCGGGAAAATTCTGCGAGGAGAAATTGAAAATATGGCAATTGTAATATTTTTCGTGAATTTACAATAAACGATTTTAAGGGCGGGCGAAAGACGGAAAGCGAATAATCATATTCTGTCGCTGTATTCAATTATTTATAAAATATCGAATTATATAATATCGAAAGTATTTCTCCGGGCAGCCGTACGGACTGCCCGATCAAGGGCTGTTTTTATATACCGCTAAAGGAGAAATAATTGAATTTTTTATGTATTTTGCGTCGCTCAGACGCTGGCTGAAATGAGATCTGTTTCGGAGCAGCCGGCATAAGGGCTGTTGATTTTCATGCGGCTGCGGGGGTGATTTTCCGTAATGGTACTGCGGATGGCACGCTCGTTGATGTGGAGATAGATCTGTGTGGTGGTGATGGAGCTGTGTCCCAGCAGTTCCTGAATGAATTTAATGTCGATGCCCGCTTCTAAAAGAAGAGTGGCAAACGTATGGCGGATCATGTGAGGAGTAACGTGTTTTGAAATTCCTGCGAGGGTCGTGTATTTTTCCAGAAGAAGCCGGACGGATTGTGTTGACATTTTCCGGCCGTGACGTGTGATGAAAATATGGGGATCGTCCAGTCCGAGGAGGGTGCGAAAGGCAAAGTAGTCTTTGTAGAGCATGAGAATGGCGGGTTCTACGATATATGCTTTCCGCTCTTTACTGCCTTTTCCTATGATGCGGAATGTACCCGAACTGAAGTCCATGCAGTTTCTGGTCAGATCACAGAGTTCCTGCACCCGGATACCTGTGGCGAACATGGTTTCTAAAATGAGGCAGTCGCGCATATGTACGATGCGTTCAATGCCGGAATTTCCATCCCAGTTTCCGATTTCGTCGTCATAGGCGGCATTGATAATGCTGTTGATTTCCCGCTCGCTGAGTGATTTCGGCAGGCGATAGGGTTTTTTGATCCGGATGTTCAGACGGTCAAAGGGGGAATATTCGATGAGTTCTTCTGCTACAGCATATTCGAAGAAAGCGTGTATCACAGCTTTTTTCTGCAGAACAGAGGTGGGTTTGAGATGACTGTTGAGGTTTTGAATATAGGCGTGGATTTCCTTTTTCGTGATATCTTCGATTTTTACGAGATTGCAGATCTGTAGGAAATCGGTGAAATCCGTCAGAGTATAGGCATAGGATCGTATCGTGTGAGGTGAAAGTTTCCTTTCAGCTTGGCAGATGCGCAGATATTCATTCTTGATCGCTGCGATTGACATAATTTCCTCCTTTCACAAGATGAGAAATCTGAACCCCGGCGGGGCAGAAATTTACATTGTGCAGCTTGTGCGACTTCAAATATTATTTTAATGTAAGATATCAGGAAATGATATAATGATTAGGGTCAATGATGAGTGGTACCGTTTACTGATGTAGCTGCGGATATTTTCCGGGAAAAGACGGACGCGGCGGATGTTATGAAGGAGTGAAATCAAATGAAATATTTACTCGTTATCGATATGCAGAATGATTTTATTTCAGAGGCGCTGGGAACGCCTGAGGCACCGGACGTCGTTCCGGCAGTCTGCGATCTGATCCGCGGGTTTGACGGAGAGGTGATTTACACCCGGGATACACACGGTGAAGATTACCTGAACACCCAGGAAGGCAGAAAACTTCCGGTGTCGCATTGTATCAGAGGAACGGAAGGATGGCAGATCTGCAGGGAAGTCACCGCGTGCATGAAGCCCGATGCAGAGGTGATCGACAAGGTGACGTTCGGATTTTCTGATCTGCCCCGGATCATTCTGGAGAAGAACGGAGGAAAAGAGCCGCAGGAGGTCCATTTTGCAGGCTTGTGCACGGATATCTGTGTGATTTCAAATGCGATGATCTGTAAAGCTGCTTTTCCGGAAGCTGCGATTATCGTTCATTCGGGATGCTGCGCAGGTGTGACGCCGGAAAGTCATCAGACCGCGCTCGATGCGATGGCCGCATGCCAGATCGAAATCGTGTAGATCGCGTAAAATGATGTGTGGAATTTAGTAGGATTTTGTTTATAAATTCTTCAGCATAGCTTTACAAACTTATCACAAAACGGCAGTATGATATACACGTAGCAGGGAGGAAGTCAGAAAAACGAATCCTTGCTGCAGAATTCTTTTCATAAAAATCTCTCCAACAAAAATCAAAAGTAAAACGAACACGAAACAAAACAAATGCAAAGCGGTACGGGGGCGAACTTACAATCGCTCCCGTGCTGTTTTTTGAGGAACATGAAATTCAGAAAACGGCGGCAGGAAATTGAAAAGGCGGTATGCCTCGGATGGTGAGGATACCGCCGTTAAAACACGATACAGAACGGGTTGTGCTGACTCAGTTCAGCTTTATTTTCGGTGTGGTGAGTGATGCGAATGGTACTTTTTCCGCAGAGGATGTCGGACCGTTGGAGGCAGGAGTCGGTACGGGCTGTTCAGATGCCGGCACTCTGCAGCGTTTCGGGTTGTTTTTTGTTCTGATGTAAGCTCCGTAGTCATTCGGCTGATTCAGCGCTGCAGAAGTTTCCGGCAGAAAGCAGATGCGCATATTTTAATCCCGTAGGGATCTTTCATCTTCAGGCGGGATATCCGGTCCGGAGCTTTCCGAAAAGCTTCCGGCCGCCTTGATTCAGATTCACACGCGCAAATTGTTTTATCCTTCACTTCATCAAATAATTCATCTTTTAGGCATCGTTTTTTCAAATACAGGGCTGCGCGGCGAATCTGCCGGCTGTCCGTGCGTACAGGGAATTCAAGTGTAACGGATTTATGTTTATTTTGAGTCGAGGATCGGACAGGCCGGTTGTTCCCTGCGAATGTCAGCAGCGCTCATCGAGCATTTTGCAGATCAAATGGAGTATGCGGCGCAAATCGGATTCACTGCGATGGCAGCATTCCTCTCTGAAAGGTTCCGGAGAGGGGCAGGGAGGACATTTGCAGGGCTGGGGGCGGCTGCAGCAGTCGCGGGGCCGGCTGATACAGATTTCAGGACCCGGCCGTCGGCATGGTAGGTTGTCGCAGTCCCTCTCATACACGGGCGGGCATGGTCTGCACATCAGCAGCGCGGCTGGATCGGCCATGGTGGCTGATCACAGCTGCCGCACGGAGGAAACGGAGGTCTTGGAGGATGCGGCGGACACGGTCTGCAGCATCCGCATGGAGGTACCATAACCGGTGGCCGCGGCCTGCAGCATCCGCAGTTTGCCTGGCTCTCCCCGCATCCGCAGCTGTCATTTCCGGTATCCGGTGGGGTAATCAGAACAGGTCTGCACCGCCTGGAAGCATCTGTGCATACAGGCCGGCAGCACGTTGTATGATTATTGTTGCAATTGTTACACATAGGTATTCTCCTCTCATATCGTCGGCACGGCCGCCCGGAGACGGTAAACATCTGGCTTTCTCTGACGGCTTTTTGCCTGTTCTGTATCGTGCTGGTTCATATTATGAATACATGACCGGGATGGTGCATATAATTATGGCTATAGATGTCGGTAAGCTACAGAATGCGTGTGAAATAAATAATATGTATACTTATTATTTTCTTGCAATCCATCGTGGAATTGAGTATAATACTTGCAGGGATAGTCGCCCGAAAACTCCGGACGGCTGTGAGAGTCACGCTGAAGGGGGATTCTTTATGAAAAAATTATTTGCGGTTTATCTCGAAAGTCTCGATCAGGATCTGAAAGTTTACACCGACGAAACGGAGGCAAAGCAAAGGCTGGAAGCTCTATTGGCGGAAGGAAAACCGGCAAGGATGGAAAAGTTTGAGAGCTATCAGATTATTAGATTCGGAAAGGCTAATGGCTGTTCCGCCAGAGATCCCGGTTTCTGGGAGGAGATCGAATATGACAACGGGCGCTACCGGCTCCTCGAACGTTATGCATGGCATACAGAGCCTGAAGAAGAAGGCTATTACGCAGAATATATATTGAGCTAAATGGATTTGACTGTGTATAGAAAATATATTCATGGAAAGATGACAAAAATGTTGAATTTGCTCCGTTTTTCCTGTAGGATAATATCGGTCAAAGAGTAAGAAAGAAAAATATAAAAGATTCAGACGACAGAATAAGGTTTCCTTGAGAGAAAGATGGCCAATGTTAAGAGTGAGAGACGGACTAACCTTAAAATTCTGATCTATCCTATGGGGTTCATCGGAAGCTGTCGTACGAAAAAATCCGGAATCCTGCGCTTGCGCAGAGATTTCGGATTTTTTGTTTCTGAAAACAGAGAAAGGGATCTCATTGCGATACGGTACGGTGTGTTGGGAATGCAGAGAATGCGATGTCAGATCTGTTCGGGATCACAGTAGATGACACAGCTGAGTCCCAGGCTGTCTCTGAGGCGCCGGGAAACTTCTGCAACAGCGGAGGAAATGCAGCCGGTTTCCGTGCAGTATCCTGGATTCAGGGATACGCATATGACAGCTAATTTCGCAGAGGGACCGTAATCGTGGATGGTAAAAGAGACAACCTTTTCAAATACATCGTATTCCAGGACGACAGCCTGGGCATCTTCTGCCAGCGTCTTATCAGCGGCTGTGCCTATGAGAAGATCCATGTTTTCTTTCAGAGCGGTCAAACCGGACCAGAGTATGAAAAAGGCGATGATAAGACCTGCAATTCCGTCAACAGGCAGGGAAGTGTGGCCTGCGGCGATGAGTGTAAAAATTGTCAGGACGGTGATGAGCATATCGGCATAATCTTCCCGGACGGCTGCTCGCAGGGCAGAGGAATTCAGTTCTCTGTTTATTTTTGTAATATATATGATCAGAAAAGTTTTTACCAGTACGGAGACTAGGGGTACCAAAAACATCAGGTGTATCACGTGCAGAGGTTCTGGTGAAATCAGCCGCTGAACCGAATTTTTTGCCAGAGAGACAGCGGCAGAGATAATGATGAGTGCGATAAAGAGGCCGCACAGATATTCCGCACGTCCATGGCCGAAAGGATGACGACTGTCGCGTTCTTTTCCGGCGATATGAAATCCGATGATGGTGATGGCGGAACCCGCGCAGTCCATGAGATTATTAAAGCTGTCGGCTATGACGGCAATGCTGTTGCTGGCGGTTCCCATAATGAATTTGACGAGAAACAGGAGACAGTTTCCGATAACGCCGTAAATGCCGGCCCGACGGCCGTAGTTTATCCGGGTTTTATTCATATTTTCATCCATTTTTCACATTCCTTTCTGCAGATATTTATTTTTATTACTGCCATTAAATGCGTCGGGACGGCGAGATGTGAAAGTTCAGCAAAAAAATGACGTTTTTTCTGATGGAATGCCGGATGCGAAAATCAGGTGAGCCTTGACACAGGAGGAGTCTCGGGATATACTTGAATATATTTTGCTTATCAAACTAAATTGGAATGAAAACGATTCGGAGGATAACATATGGAAAACGGAGTGCCGCAGCTCAGCACGAGAATTACAGAAATGCTGGGGATCAGATACCCTATCTTTCAGGGAGGTATGGCCTGGGTTGCTGACGCGTCCATCGCATCAGCGGTAAGTAATGCAGGAGGTCTGGGCATCATCGGGTGCGGACCCTGGGACGTAGATACGATCCAGGCTCAGGTACGCGCCTGCAAGGAAAAGACAGATAAGCCTTTTGGACTCAATATCATGCTGATGTCGGAATATGTGGATGACATCATGCAGATGGTTCTCGATGAAGATATAAAGGTAATCACTACGGGAGCGGGAAATCCGGGAAAATACATCCCGCGGCTCAAAGAAAAAAATATCAAAGTTATTCCTGTGGCAGGTTCTGTCGCTATCGCGAAGCGTGTTGCAAGAGTCGGCGCCGATGCCGTAATCGCAGAAGGTATGGAGAGCGGCGGTCACCTGGGTGAAATCACGACGATGGCTCTGGTACCTCAGGTTGTCGATGCGGTGGACATTCCTGTCATTGCCGCAGGCGGTATCGGTGACGGCAGAGGTTTTGCGGCAGCGTTCATGCTGGGCGCGGAAGGCGTTCAGATGGGAACGCGCTTCGTTACAGCGAAAGAAAGCAACGCGCATCAGGCATATAAAAATGAAATTCTCAATGCGAGAGATTCGTCAACCGTGGTCACCGGAAGAAGCACGGGTCACTGTGTGCGGGTAATCAAGAATAAGATGACGAGAGAGATGATTCAGCTGGAAAGACGCGGAGAGGACCCTCAGAAGATCGTAGAACTGGGAACGGGAGCGCTGAGACGTGCCGTAACGGAAGGCGATGTGGAGAGAGGGTCTGTCATGTCCGGACAGATCGCAGGTCTGGTAAAGAAAGAACAGACAGCTCAAGAGATCATCGAAGACATGATGAAGGACGCAGCTGATGTCTTCCGTCGTAGAAATATTCTCATGCAGAAGAATTTCGGAGAATAGGACAGCGGAAGAGCGGAGAAAGAGAGGCAGAAATAATGAAAATCGCTTGTTTATTTGCCGGTCAGGGAGCCCAGTATCCCGGCATGGGAAGGGATTTGTATGAGAGATATCCGAAGAGCCGTCAGGTGTTTGACGCTGCCGGCGATAGGATAAAGAATTTATGTTTTGAAGGAACGGCAGAAGAACTGAAACTCACGGAAAATACGCAGCCGTGTGTCTATGCGGTGACGATGGCGGCTTATGAGGAATTTATCTCTCGTTTTGAAGTGGAAAAGCCAGAGAATGCCGAAATCGCTGCGATGGCAGGATTCAGTCTCGGAGAGTATGCTGCGCTGACAGCGGCAGGCGTCATCGCAGATATCGCCGACGGCGTGGAACTGATGGAACACAGGGGACGCTATATGGGGGAAGCTGGCAGAAACGAAGCCGGCGAGAATATCGGCACGATGGCGGCAGCTATCGGCGACCCTCAGAAAGTCAGAGACTGTGTGGAAAAAGCGCGTCAGGACGGTATTCTGGTTGCGGCAAACATCAATGCGCCGACGCAGACTGTCGTGTCAGGTGACCGCGATGCGGTGGCCCGCTTTACGGAGATCGCAAAGGAAGCGCGTCTGCGCGTAACACCGCTGTCCGTGGGAAGCGCTTTCCACAGTCCGATGATGGAACCTGCCTCTGAAAAGATGCGCAGTATCATTCTGACGAAGAAGATCACTCCTACCGATTTTCCAGTTTACTCTAATCTGACGGCGCGCCCTCTTTCGGAATACAGAAAGGGCATGACCGTGGAACCGGAAGAAGACGGTAAAGTCCAGGAGCCTTCCTCTCCTCAGACGGCGGAAGATATCGCAGATGCCATGGCTCTTCAGCTGATGAGTCCGGTACAGTGGGTGAAAATCGTCGAAAACCTGAAAGCCGGGGGAATCGACACGGTCATCGAATTCGGACCGGGAAAGACGCTGAGCGGTCTGGTAAAGAAGATCGACAAAAGCATCCGGACCTGCAATGTGGAAAACGCGGAATCTCTGGAAGCGACGCTGAAGGAACTCTGCGGAAAAGAAGCCTGACGGAGAAGGGAGAGACTCATGTTAAAAGGAAAAAGCGCGATCGTCACAGGAGGTGTCCGGGGCATCGGTTTTGCCATCGCAAAAGAGTTCGCCATGCAGGGTGCGGACGTGATGATCTGTTACCGCAGCAATGAGGAGGCGGCTGCAAAAGCTGCGTCTGAACTGGAACAGTATGGCACGAAGATTATTCTCGCAAAGGGTGATGTCGCCGATCCGGAATATGCGGAACAGACGGTAAAACATGCGGTAGAGGAATTTGGAAAGCTCGATATTCTCGTCAACAATGCGGGGATCACCAACGACAAGCTGATTCTGAGAATGACGCCAGAAGATTTTATGAAAGTGATCGATACGAATCTGTTGGGAACATTCAATTTTACCAAATATGCAGCGGCACACATGAGCAGGAAAAAGTCGGGACGCATCATCAACCTCTCGTCAATCTCGGGAGTCAGAGGAAATGCAGGCCAGGCCAATTACTGTGCTTCAAAGGCCGGAGTCATCGGTATGACCCTGTCAAATGCAAAGGAACTGGGAAAGAGAAACATAACGGTAAACGCGATCGCACCGGGATTTATCGATACGGATATGACGGGAGTCCTTTCAGACAAACAGAAAGAACTCGTAATGGGCCAGATCAGTCTGGGCAGATTTGGCGCACCGGAGGATGTGGCAAAGACGGCGGCTTTTCTGGCTTCCGACGGTGCTTCCTATATCACCGGTCAGGTGATCGGCGTGGACGGCGGCATGATTTTATAGCAGCCGGCAGACTGGCTCTGACGATAAAAGATAGTGCCGCGGGCATCGAATGGCTCCGAAAAAGCACGGAGCAGGCCGGATAAAAATCCGGCAGTTCAGATAACGACCTGATTCAGGAGGAGAATATAACAATGGCAGAAAAAAGAGTAGTCATCACCGGCATGGGTGTCGTAGGTCCGGTGGGAAATAATAGTTACGATTTCTGGGAAGGAATCCGACACGAAAAGAACGGAATTGCTCAGATCACACATTTTGACACAGAAGGACACAAGGCGTGCATGGGCGCGGAAGTAAAGGATTTTGTGTTTCCTGACAAGAGAGCTGGCAAGAGACTCGATCTTTCATCTCAGTATGCGATCGTAGCCGTCAGAGAGGCGATGGAAGACAGCGGTCTGAAAGCTGGAGAAAATGTGGATCCGTACAGATTCGGTGTCATCGGAGGTACGGGAATCGGCGGAATCATGACGCTGGAAGCCGAGACGAAGAAAGCGATCGAACGCGGCGTTTCCAGAGTATCACCGCTGATGGTGACGATGACGATCCCGAATATGATCGCTGGCAACATTTCCATCGAGACGGGAGCAAAAGGCATTTCCATGGGAATCACCACAGCGTGCGCTACAGGTACTCATGCCATCGGAGAAGCTTTCCGCAATATTAAAAGCGGGGCTTATGACGCCATGGTAGCAGGCGGAACGGAAGCTTCTTTTGCCGACGTTTCTTTTGCCGGCTTTGCGAATATGACGGCTCTCTCCAAGCGTACTGATCCGAACAGATGTTCTACGCCTTTCGACAAAGAAAGAGACGGATTTGTCATGGGTGAGGGCGCAGCGTTCCTCATTCTTGAAGAACTGGAGCATGCGAAAGCGAGAGGTGCTCATGTCTATGCCGAAGTTGTAGGCTACGGAGCCACATCTGACGCATATCACATCACGATGCCGGATCCCGAAGGAGAAGGCAATGCAAAGGCGATGCAGCTTGCTATGGAAGAAGCGGGAATTCAGCCGGAAGACATCAGCTATATCAACGCCCACGGTACCGGCACACCGTATAACGATAAATTCGAGACGAATGCGATCAAAAAAGTATTTGGTGAAACGGCGTATAAGATTCCTGTCAGCTCTACGAAGAGCATGACTGGTCATCTTCTGGGAGCAGCCGGCGCGATCGAAGCGTTTATCTGTGTCAAGGCACTGGAAGACGGATATATTCCTGCGACGATTAACCTGGAAGTACCGGATGAAGAGTGCGATCTGGACTATGTTCCGAATAAGGGCAGAAATGCGGATCTTCAGTACGCTCTCTCCAATTCTTTGGGATTCGGAGGCCACAACGGTGTCGTCATTTTCAAAAAATGGAACGAATGGTAGACCGGACGGAGACAGATAATACGGACGGAAACGGAGCGAAGAAAAGACAGGAGGTCTGATATGGCACTGATGGACAGAAACCAGATCATGGAGATCATTCCGCACCGCGATCCTTTTCTTCTGATCGATGAGATCGAATCCATGGATGAGGAGAAGGGCGAAATCACCGCGATGAAATATGTCAAAGAATCGGAATACTATTTTGAGGGCCATTTCCCGCAGAAAAAAGTGATGCCGGGAGTTCTGATCGTGGAAGCGCTGGCTCAGGCGGGCGCCGTGGCCATATTGAGCAGGGATAAATTCCGCGGAAAGCTGGCTTTTTTCGGCGGAATTAAAAATGCGAAATTCCGCAGTCAGGTGAAGCCGGGAGACACTCTTCGTCTCTGTGTGGAGCTGGAAAAGCTGGGATCCCGTGCTGGAACGGCGAAAGGCACAGCTTATCTTCTTCCGCCAGACGGCGGAAAGGACGGAGAAAAACCGGTTGTCGCCTGCCAGTGTGAAATTATGTTCGTCATCGGATAATCTGCCGGTCGCGGGTACGTGCGTGTGGACGGCGAATGTGATATACTGTAGCTGGATTTCCTGAGTGGGTATTCGGACGGACACAGCTTTTTTCGGGAGAGCAGGTGATTGATTATGCTGGATAAAGATGTTTACTATGTAAAGAAACTGAAGCAGCAGATGCTCAGTATATTTAATATGGTCATGAAGACGGAGGAACTGGCCATGAAAGAGACGGCGGACAGCGGGGAACTTTCCGTTTCCGAGATTCACACGCTTGTGGCCGTGGGACGCCACACTCCGAAGACGATGAGCACGATCGCTCAAGATCTGCTGATCAACGTCAGCACGCTTTCCATAGCTATCAATAAACTGGAAAAAAAAGGATTTGTAGTCCGTATCCGGGATGATGCAGACCGGAGAATTGTCCGCATCAGTCTCACCGAAAAAGGGCGCGCCGCTCTGGAACGCCACGAACAATTCTATTACAGAATCGTAGACGAGGCCATCCGCGATATGGATAATCAGCAGAAGCGAGTTCTCGTTCGTTCTATGGGTCATATGGCAGACTTTTTTTCCGCAAAATTGAATCAGGCGCCGGCAGAGGAAAACGCGGACTGATCAGAGTTGTGTAGAATATATCGCTGAACAGACGGATTTATGATGTATCGTGTTCCCGAAAACGGGCGGTCAAAAGACGGAAAAATGATTTACAATTAAAAATCTGAAACTGACAACGGAGCAGATGAATGCTCCGTTTTTTTTTTTGCTTTTTTTCAGAGAATAATTCCATCAGACCGCGTCATACTAATTGTGAACTGTAAAAAAATAAATGTTGTAAAAATAAAAACGGAGGCGAAAAATGAAAGATTTCATCGATACGAACCGGTTTACGAAAAGTGAACTGATGGAAATCATCAATCTGTCTTTGGAACTGAAAAAGTGCATCGAAGCGGGATATTATCCGCCGCTGCTGAAAAATCTGACTCTCGGGATGATCTTTCAGCAGTCGTCCACCCGGACGCGTGTTTCTTTTGAAACAGCCATGCAGCAGCTGGGTGGTCATGCGCAGTATCTCGGTCCCGGCATGATTCAGCTGGGCGGTCATGAAACGATAGAAGATACCGGAAAGGTTCTTTCGAAGCTGGTAGACATTGTGATGGCGCGTGTCATCGAACACGATACAGTGGAAAAGCTGGCGGAAGCATGTACGATTCCGGTGATCAACGGAATGTCCGACTACAATCATCCTACCCAAGAAATCGGAGACATCTGTACTATCGTGGAAAATCTGCCCAGAGGCAAAAAGCTGGAAGACTGTAAGGTTGTCTTTGTGGGAGATGCTACGCAGGTCTGTGCGTCTCTCGGTTTTATCACCACGAAACTCGGCATGCATTTCTGTCATTACGGGCCGGAATACGCACAGCTAAACGAGGATCATAAGTCTATTATGGAAATGAACTGCCAGGTTTCCGGGGGCAGCTGGCTGGTGACGGACGACCGGGAAAAGGCGATGAAGGGTGCTGATTTCGTCTATACCGATGTCTGGTATGGACTGTATGAGAACGAACTCCCAAAAGAAGAGAGAATTCAGCGGTTCGGTGCCTTTCAGATCAACAGAGAGCTGATACAGATGGGAAATCTGGGCTGTAAATTTATGCACTGTCTACCGGCTACCAGAGGAGAAGAAGTGACCGACGAGGTGCTGGACAGCGATATTTCCATCGCTTTTGATGAGGCGGGCAATCGACTGACTGCAATGAGGGGTATTCTCGTCTATCTCATGAAAGACAGAGCATACCACAGTCCGCTGGAAATTGCAGCGGCGAGAGAATCGCTCAGCGATTTTTTAGGAAATGAGGTCGTTTTCGATGAGTGAGAAAAAAGGAAAATTCCGACTCACGGATGCGATTCTGGCCGTCATCTGTGTCGTCTTCGTCGCGGAAGCGGCGGCGCCGGTGGCGGCTATCGGAAATTCACAGTATTTCTGGTGGATTTTTATGATCATAGGATTTCTTCTCCCGTATGGTCTGATTGCGGCAGAACTGGGAACGGCGTATGACGGGGAGGGCGGTCTATACGACTGGATTTCCAAAGCATACGGACGCCGGATGGGGTCCCGTACAGCCTGGTACTACTGGGTCAATTTTCCTCTGTGGATGGCGTCTCTTGCCGTCATGTTTCCCGAAATCATTAGCATCTGTACGGGAGCTGACATCAGCACATGGCTTTCCCTGCTAATTCAGCTGGCGTTCATCTGGATCGTGGTATGGATCAGCTTTTATCCGGTGTCGGATAGTGCATGGATTCTCAATCTGTCAGCCTGTATCAAGCTTTTGCTGGCAGCGGGAATCGGTGTTCTCGGAATTTATACAGCGGTGACGAAAGGCGTGGCAAACGAATATACGGTGCGTTCGCTTCTGCCTTCTCTGGATCTGACGAGCCTATCCTATATCTCAGTCATCATATTCAACTTTCTGGGCTTTGAAGTCATCTGCACGTATGCGCCGACGATGCAGAATCCGAAAAAACAGATTCCCCAGGCGATTATCACCGGGGGCATCGTCATCGCACTTATCTATATTTTCTCGGCATTTGGCATCGGTGTGGCGATACCTACCAGTGAGATTTCCACGAGTTCGGGTCTCATCGATAGCTTCAAATTGCTGCTGGAAGGTACGGGGAGTCTGGCCAATATCATGCTGATCGTTGTAGGTATACTGTTTCTTCTTACGCTATTTGGAAACATGATTTCCTGGTCTTTCGGCGTCAACAGTGTGGCAGCCTATGCTGCTGACAACGGTGATCTTCCGGCGTATTTTGGAAAACGCAGCGGAAAAAATGATATGCCTACCGGTGCGGCGGTCATGAACGGGCTTTTGGCATCAGCTATCGTGATTCTCGGAGCTCTGCTTCCGGAGTCCGATCTCTTCTGGAGCTTTTTCGCACTGAACCTGGTCATGCTGCTAGTATCTTACGTCATCATGTTCCCGGCGTTTTTAAAGCTGCGGCACAAAGATCCGGACACCGTCCGTCCGTTCAAGGTGCCAGGAGGCAAATTTACACTAGGACTCATCGCTTACGTACCGATGATTCTTCTGGTAATCTCTATCATATTCACTGCTGTGCCGTTCAGTCTTGACGGGGAAACGCTGTCATCGGTGCTGCCGATTACCGTGGGAACGATTCTGTCGCTGATCATCGGTGAAGTGATCATATGGGCGCTTAAAATTCCAAAGGGAGCGCAACGCGAATAGACAATGGAAACAGAAAGATCGAATTGTCAGGAAGGAGTTTGAAATGGCAAAGAGAATTGTGAATTCCACGCCGAGGCAGGATGGTTTCCGGATGCCCGGCGAATTTGAAAAACAGGCTGGAATGTGGATGCTCTGGCCCGAGCGCAATGACAACTGGCGGGACGGGGGAAAACCGGCGCAAGAGGCATTTGCCGACGTGGCCCGGGCAATCGCGGATTTTGAACCCGTGACGGTCTGCGTATCTGCTGCGCAGTATCAGAATTGCCGTGCGAAGCTGCCGGATCATATCCGCGTGGTGGAGATGTCGAACGACGACGCCTGGATCCGGGACTGTGGGCCCACATTTGTTGTAAATGACAGAGGGGAAGTCCGGGGTGTAGACTGGGAATTCAATGCTTGGGGAGGGCTTTACGACGGCCTTTATTTTCCGTGGGCAAACGATGATCAGGTTGCAAGAAAAGTATGCGAAATTGAAAATGTCGACTCCTATCGTACGGATGGTTTCGTGCTGGAGGGAGGCTCGATCCATGTGGACGGCGAAGGCACTTTGATGACGACGGAGATGTGTCTGCTGTCCGAAGGTAGAAATCCGCATATGGACAGAGCACAGATCGAGAAAATGCTGGGGGATTATCTCAACATCGACAAGGTAATCTGGATTAAAGACGGCATCGATCCGGAAGAGACAAACGGACACATCGATGACGTAGCATGTTTTATCCGTCCGGGGGAAGTTGCCTGTATCTGGACGGAAGATGAAAATCACCCGTTTTACCGGGAGGCGCAGGATGCATACAAGACGCTGTGTGAAGCCACGGATGCGAAGGGCAGGAAACTGAAGGTGCATAAGCTCTGTCTGACAAAGGAACCTGTTCTCCTGAAGGGTGCGGCCACCATTGATGCAGTGGAGGGAACGATACCGCGGGAAGACGGGGAAGTATGTATCGCTTCCTATATGAACTTCACCATCGTCAACGGCGCTGTCATCGTCCCGCAATACGGCGACGAAAATGACAGCCTGGCTCTGAAACAGATCTCGGAGATGTTCCCGGAGCGGAAAGCTGTGGGCGTCTATACGAGAGAAGTCGTGTACGGCGGCGGCAACATCCACTGTATCACACAGCAGCAGCCTGCTCCGGTGATAAGATAATGAAATGCTGCCACAGCAGCAGGCGGGTCCCAGACAGGCGGGGCCATGCCGATACCGGAAAAAACGGGAAAAACGGAGGTATGGACAGGAGGAAAATGGATGTCACGAATTGTAATCGCGCTGGGAGGCAATGCGCTGGGGGATAACGCGGAGGAACAGCGGGAAAAAATCAGAGAAGCGTGTCCTTCTCTCATCAATCTCATCGCTCAGGGGCATGAGATTATCATCAGTCACGGCAACGGGCCACAGGTCGGAATGATCAATACCGCCTTTGATATCGCCTGCGTTCGATCTGGGAAAGTGCCCCATATGGATCTGATGGAATGTGCGGCTATGAGTCAGGGATATATCGGCTACCATCTTCAGCAGGGAATCCAGCGGGAGCTGAGAATCCAGAAGATGCCGTGGCATGTGGCTACCATCGTGACGCAGACGCTGGTGGATTCGGAAGATCCAGCGTTCCGGAATCCCACAAAACCCATCGGAGCCTTTTATACAGAGGAAGAAGTGAAACGGGCGCAGAGAGAAAATCCGGAATTTACTTTTCGAGAGGATTCCGGAAGAGGATGGCGCAGAGTGGTGCCATCTCCGAAACCTATGGACATCGTGGAAAAAGAATCGATCCTCAATCTTCTGGATAACGAATATATCGTCATCGCCTGCGGCGGGGGTGGTATTCCGGTGGTCAGAGACAGAGAAGGGGATCTGAACGGTGTGTCCGCTGTTATCGACAAAGACTTCGCTTCCGCCAGACTGGCGGAAGTGGTAGGAGCAGATCATCTCTTTATCCTCACCGCGGTAGATCGGGTATGTCTCGACTATGGACTGCCGACGGAACGGGCTCTGACGGAGATGACTGCAGAGGAGGCGGAACGGTGGTGTGAAGAAGGTCAGTTCGCTCCGGGTTCCATGCTGCCAAAAGTTCAGGCTGCAGTGGAATTCGCCAGAGCGCGTAAAGGAAACAAGGCGGTCATCGCATCTTTGGAAAAAGCGCCGATGGCTATGCGGGGCGAAAGCGGAACAGTGATTACAGCCTAGAGAGAGGAATTGTCAACGGCTCTTGCTGCTGCAGTGCGCAGCAGGAGCCGTTTTTTCTTTCACATGCTGTTTTTCTGCATTTTTTACCATTTGACGGCGTGCGGGAAACATAATAAAATCATATGCGGTAAAGACAGTTTTCATCGTGATATGAACGCCGGGAAGCACGCTATCAGACTTTTTTCGATAGCCGTCTGATAGGTGTGCGCCGAACGAAAGAAGAGGGGGGAATGTATGAGGCATTTATTGCGTCCTACCGATTTCACAACGGAAGAGATCGAAGAACTTATCGAGGTGGCGGAAGATATTCAGGCAAATCCGGCCAGATATGCCCATGTGGCGGACGGAAAGAAGCTTGCCACCTGTTTTTATGAACCGAGCACCAGAACAAGGCTGAGTTTTGAATCGGCTATGCTGGGTCTGGGGGGCAGTGTGTTGGGGTTTGCCAGTGCAGATTCCTCGTCGGCGGCGAAAGGCGAGAGTGTGGCGGATACCGTCAGAACGGTGGGTTGTTATGCAGACATCATCGCGATGCGCCATCCGAAAGAAGGAGCTCCCATGGCGGCAGCGGATAAATCGCCGGTTCCGATTATCAACGCAGGCGACGGAGGACATCAGCATCCGACTCAGACGATGACCGATCTTCTGACGATTCATTCCGAAAAGGGAAGACTGCACGATCTGACCATCGGCCTGTGCGGAGATCTGAAATTCGGGCGGACCGTGCATTCGCTGATCTCAGCGTTGATCCGCTATGAAAATATCCGTTTTGTCCTCATCTCTCCGGATGAGCTGAAAGTTCCTGACTTCGTGAGAAACGATGTACTGGAACGAAACAACATTCCGTTTGAAGAAGTCGATGATCTGGAAGCCGCCCTGCCGAAGCTGGACATCCTCTATATGACCAGAGTGCAGAGAGAACGTTTTTTCAACGAGGCAGATTATATCCGGCTGAAAGACAGATATATTCTGGACCGGTATAAGATGAAGCTGGCACCGGAAAACATGATCGTCATGCACCCGCTGCCGAGAGTCAATGAAATTGCGGTTGAGGTGGACGACGATCCCCGGGCTATGTATTTCCGGCAGGCGCAGTACGGCGTATACGTCCGGCAGGCCCTTATCATAAAGCTTTTGGAACTGGAGGTGCCGGAATGTTAAATATCAGCGGAATTGAAAACGGGTATGTCATCGACCACATCAAGGCAGGCAAGAGTCTCGTCATATATGATCTGCTCAATCTGGACGATTATGAGGGTCAGGTGGCGATCATCAAAAATGCCCGCAGCCAGAAGCAGGGGATGAAAGATATCATCAAAATCGAGGGAGCGATGGATATCGACCTGGATTTTCTCGGATTTCTGGATGACAATATCACCATCAACGTGATAAAAGACGGAAACATCATCGAAAAGAAAAAACTGAAGTTGCCGAAGAAGATCATAGGTCTGGCAAAATGCAAAAATCCGCGCTGTATCACTTCAGCGGAACCGGGGCTGAAACACGAATTCATCCTCACCGATCCGGAAAACCGCGTATACCGCTGCAGATACTGTGAAGAAAAGTATGAGGAGGAAAAAGCGTAATGAATCTGAAAGGAAGACATTTTCTTAAAATCATGGACTTTACGCCGGAGGAGATCACGTATCTCATCGATCTGGCAGCAGATCTCAAGGCTAAAAAGAAGGCTGGCGAGCCGGTGGACATGTTCCGCGGGAAGAATATCGCGCTGATCTTTGAAAAGACCAGCACGCGTACGAGATGTGCCTTTGAAGTGGCGGGGCACGATCTGGGCATGGGTGTCACTTACCTGGATTCTTCCGGGTCTCAGATCGGCAAAAAAGAGAGTATTGCGGATACGGCGAAAGTTCTCGGCCGTATGTTCGACGGCATCGAGTACAGGGGATTCGGGCAGGAAATCGTGGAGGAACTGGCAAAATATGCGGGAGTGCCTGTATGGAACGGTCTGACGAATGAAGCTCATCCGACACAGATTTTAGCGGACCTGCTGACGATACGGGAACATTTCGGACATCTTAAAGGCACAAAATTCACATATATGGGAGATGCCAGATATAATATGGGAAACTCTCTGATGGTCGGATGCGCCAAGATGGGTATGCATTTTACGGCCTGCACTTCCGCAAAGTACTTCCCGGACGAGAAGCTGGTGGAATATTGCAGAGACCTGGCGGCACAGACGGGAGGCAGTATCACCCTGACGGAAGATCCGGATGCCGGTACAAAAGGAGCAGATGTCATCTATACAGATGTATGGGTTTCCATGGGCGAGCCGGATGAAGTCTGGGCAGAACGTGTTTCGGAACTCAGCCCGTATCAGGTAAATAAAAAGGCGATGGACAATGCAGGTCCGCAGTGCGTATTTATGCACTGCCTACCGGCATTTCACGATCTCAATACTGTCATCGGAGCCGAAGTGGGCGAAAAATTCGGCATCAGCGAGATGGAAGTCACAGATGAGGTATTCCTGTCTTCGCAGTCCATCGTATTCGACGAAGCGGAAAATAGAATGCATACGATTAAAGCAGTTATGGCGGCTACGCTGTAGAACGGTGGGAAAAAGATCCGGCAGCGGACGAAGATGCAGGAAAAACGGAGTGTCGTTTTGAGAAAATATTGCCGGAGAAAAATTCCGGGTGCGGACGCAGCAGTCCGCACCTTTTTTCATGTCATTTTTCTGCATATTTACCGGTGATTTATGCTATACTAAGTGAACGGCGGAAGTGCGCTGCCGACGGGCAGTGCGGCTCCGTATCGGAAAAGAAAAATTTCCGTCGGACATTGCGGAGAAAGAGGTTAAAATGATAAAACTGGGTATTATTTTTGGAGGACGTTCAGAAGAACATGAGGTTTCCAGGCTGTCTGCCACATCTGTTATCGGAGCGGTGGACACATCAAAATATGAAATTATTCCCATCGGTATCACGAGAGACGGAAGATGGTATCTGTACGACGGTCCTGTTGAAAGGATCGCGACGGGCGAGTGGGAAGAATACGCGGTAAAGGCGCTGGAGGAGAATCCGGAGAAATACGCTTTTTCTGTAGTAGGCGCTGGAGGACGTCCATTAAAGGATATCATCGATTTCGCACTTCCTATCGTCCACGGTACATACTGCGAGGACGGAAAGCTTCAGGGACTCCTGGAGATGGCGGATATTCCGTATGGAGGCTGTGGGGTTACCGCGTCGGCTGTCGCCATGGATAAGATCATCGCGAAAGAGCTCTTTATCAGAGCAGGCATTCCGGTGTGCCCTTATGTTGCTGTCAGTGCAGAGGAGCTGGATGAAGATCCGGAAGCTGCGGTGAACCGGATTCAGGAAGAATTGGGATACCCTGTTTACGTGAAACCTGCCAATCAGGGATCCAGCGTAGGCATCTCAAGAGTGACCGATGGCAGCGGGATCATGGAGGCTCTGAGATACGGAGCGCAGTTTGACAGAAGGATTCTGGTGGAAAAGGAAATCGACTGTCGGGAGATTGAGACGGCAGTGCTGGGAAATTACCGACCTGAGGCTGCTGTCACAGGTGAGATCGTGGCGACAGACGGTTTTTATGATTATGATGCAAAATATCTGGATGACGGAAAACCAAAGATGAAGATTCCGGCAGATATCCCTGCTGAGATCTCAGACAAGATTCGTGAATATGCGGTAAGAGGATTTTCGGCCATCGACGGAGCGGGCTTCGCCAGATGCGATTTCTTTATCGATAAAATTACGGGAGACATTTATCTCAATGAGATCAATACGCTTCCGGGATTCACTTCTTTCAGCATGTTCCCGCTTCTCTGGGAAAATGCGGGACTGCCGTATTCAGAGACAATCGAAAGGATAGTGGAATTAGGATATGAAAGATATCATGCTCAGAATTGTCGGAAGACAGATTGACCGGCACGACGAAGTATCGGAAGAGACAGTGGAATTTATGACGGAAGGCAAAGCTTATAAAAAAGGCGATGCCACGTATCTCGTATACGAAGAAAGCGAGATGTCCGGATTGGCAGGTGTGAAGACGACGCTGCGCATCGGCGGGGACGGATCCGTAAGGATGAAGCGCTTCGGCAGCGGCATCATTCTGGATACCGTGATGGAATTTCATCAGGGAAAGCGTTTTGACAGCATATATGAGACTCCGTACGGCGCATTTCCGATGGAAATTCTCACTAATAGCGTAATCAACGATCTGGAGCCGGAGAAAATCACGGGAAATCTTTTCATCGATTACGAAATCGCACTGAAGGGTCTTTCTGAAATGAGAAGTTTGCTGAACATCGAAGTTACGGAAAAGAACGATTCGTCGTCCGCTTCGAAAAGTGCTAATTAACGGATCTATTTCCGGGAAATTTACAGAAATAATTACGCAACAGACGGATTCCGGCTGCCGCCGGGCGAAAGGAGTGCGGCAGCCGGTTATTTTATGCCCGTTTCACAAGGTATTTACGAAATATTGTATTTTAAATGCCGGGAATATGGTAAGATAATACGGATTATATGTTAATATTTTGAGACAGATTTTGTTTCGCGGACTGTTTTGCTCAGACAGGACAGCATTTTGTAAGGAGGACTGGTAAATGAACAAAAATGAGCTTATCCGGCTCAGCGGCGTCGTGAAATCATTTGACGATGATATCATTTTGAAGTCGCTGGATCTCTCCGTTAATGACGGGGAATTCGTTACGCTCCTCGGCCCCTCGGGCTGCGGCAAGACGACGACCCTGAGAATTATCGGAGGCTTTGAGAAGCCTGACGCAGGAGATGTCTTTTTTGCTTCTCAGAGAATTAATGATGTTCCGCCGAATAAGAGAAACATCAACACGGTATTCCAGAAATACGCCCTTTTCCCGCATCTAAATGTAGAGGAAAATATTGCCTTCGGTCTTAACATCCGGAAAGTCGAGAAAAAAGAGACTGCCCGACGAGTGGAAGAAATGCTGGAACTGGTAAATCTGAAAGGTTTTGGCAAGCGGTCAGTCGCATCACTTTCCGGAGGGCAGCAGCAGAGAGTGGCTATCGCCAGGGCGGTGATTCAGCAGCCGAAGGTTCTCCTTCTGGATGAGCCTCTGGGAGCCCTCGACCTCAAGCTCCGGAAAGAAATGCAGGTAGAGCTCAAGAGACTCCATGAGACGCTGAATATGACGTTTATCTACGTCACGCACGATCAGGAAGAGGCTCTGACGATGTCGGATACCGTAGTTGTAATGAATCAGGGTGAAATTCTTCAACAGGGAACGCCGATCGATATATACAACGAGCCGGCAAATGCCTTCGTGGCCGATTTCATCGGCGAGAGTAACATCATCCCGGGCATCATGAAGCAGGATAAGGTCATTGAATTCCTCGGAACAGCGTACGACTGCGTGGACACAGGGTTTGAGCGCAATGAACCGGTGGACATGGTCATACGTCCAGAGGATATCGTACTCCTCGACAAGGCACAGGACGCTCTTCAGCCGGCAGACCGGCTGGTGAGAGGCCAGGTACGGACGTGTCTCTTCAAGGGTGTACATTATGAAATGCTGGTAGCAGCAGAAGGATTCACGTTTATGGTTCATTCCACAGTGGCATGCCCTGTGGGATCGGACAAGTATATCGATGTGGACCCCGACAACATACATATCATGAAAAAGAGCGATATTGCCACAGTCAGCCAGCTGGAGCATATGCGGGAGCAGGATCCCTGTGATCCGGAGGAGGAAGACTGATGAAGAGTAATAAATGGCTTTCCTATCCGTACGTCTTATGGCTTCTGGTTTTCACTGTCATCCCTCTGTTTATCGTGATTTATTTCGCATTTACGAATAGCATGGGTGAAGTCACACTCGACAATTTCTCGGGAATGTCACAATACGCAGGCGTCTTCTGGAGATCTTTCCGACTGGCGATTCTCTCGACGGTGGTCTGTCTGATTCTCGGATATCCCCTGGCATATATCATGTCCAGGCTCAAACCGAAGCATCAGACGATCGCCATGATTCTCATCATGCTGCCCATGTGGATGAATTTCCTGGTGCGCACCTATGCGTGGTTGACGATTCTGGAAAATAACGGTCTTCTCAATAATTTCCTGAGCTGGTTGCACCTTCCGGAAGTTCACATCATCAATACGCCGGTGGCGGTAGCTTTAGGTATGATCTATAATTATCTGCCGTTCATGATTCTGCCGATTTATACGGTGATGTCCAGAATGGATCCTTCGTATATCGAGGCGGCAAAAGATATCGGTGCCAGCGATCTGCAGGTTTTTACGAGGGTCGTTTTTCCACTGTCTATTCCGGGCGTTCTCTCAGGAATCATCATGGTGTTTGTGCCCGCGGTCAGCACTTTCGTCATTTCGAAGATTCTGGGCGGCGGCGCCAACATGCTGGTAGGAGATCTTATCGAGATGCAGTTCCTGGGAAGCACGTATAATGCCAATATGGGCGCAGCGATTTCTCTGGTCATGATGATTATCATCATGATTTTCATCTGGCTCACCGGAAAGATCGACAAAAACGGTGACGGAGAAGGGAGCGTGCTGCTGTGAAAAAATATGCGGGAAAAATTTACATGGCGCTCATTCTGCTGTTTATGTACGCGCCGATCTTTCTTCTCATGGTCTTTTCGTTCAACAGCACGAAGAGCCGTTCCGTGTGGACGGGCTTTTCCCTGCGCTGGTATCAGGAACTGTTCGGTGATGCGGAGATTATCCACGCGATAAAGATCACCCTCATGGTAGCGGTCTGTTCTGCTGTCATTTCGACTATTCTGGGAACTGCCGCCGCTCTGGGAATCTTCGCGATGAAAAAACATCCCAGAAGGCTTGTGATGGCCACGAACAATATTCCTACGATGAATCCGGATATCATCATGGGCGTGTCGCTCATGCTCCTTTTCATCTTTTTATCGCAGACACTGCGGATGGACTTCTTTACTTTGGGCTTCGGGACGCTGCTCCTGGCTCACATCACCTTTGACACTCCATACGTGCTGCTCTGTGTCATGCCGAAGCTGAGGCAGATGGACAAGCGGCAGTATGAGGCGGCTCTCGATCTGGGGGCGAACAATTTACAGGCGTTTTTCCGGGTGGTGCTTCCTCAGATCACCACAGGAATCGTCACGGGTCTGATTATGGCCTTTACATTGTCGATAGACGATGTGGTTGTCAGTTACTTCACTTCGGGTCCGACTTCACAGACGCTGGGCGTACTGATCTTCGGAATGACGAAGAAGCGGATAAGTCCGGAAATCAACGCACTCTGTACGCTGATGTTCGTATTTATCCTGCTGCTTCTGATCGTGATCAATCTGAGAGAACTTCGGGCGGAAAAAGAGAGAGAAAGGAATTCAAACCGATGAAAAAAATGTTTAAAAGTAAGACTGTTTCCAGACTGGTATGTCTGTTGACTGTCGCTGTTCTGGTAATCACCGGCTGTGTAGGAATGACCGGCTGCGGATCTTCTGATCCTTCCCAGACGATCAATGTCTTTAACTGGGGAGAATATATCGACGAAGATCTGCTCAGACAGTTCGAAGACGAGACAGGAATCAAGGTGAACTACACGACGGTATCCACCTGTGAGGAAATGTATGCGAAGATGAAGGCCGGCGGCGTTGCTTATGATGTCGTCGTTCCGTCCGACTATATGGTGGCGCGTATGGCGGAGGAAGGCATGCTCCAGGAGATCAACTGGGAAAATGTGCCGAATTCAAAATATATCGATCAGGATTTCCTGAATCCGGAATATGATCCGGAGGGAAAATATTCTGCACCGTACCAGTGGGGAACGGTGGCTATCATTTATAATAAAGATATGGTGGATGAAGAGGATCTCGGCGGCTGGGATATCCTCTGGAATGAGAAGTACAAGGATAATATTCTCATGTTCGATAATTCCAGAGATGCCATCGGTATCGCTCTGAAGGAACTGGGCTATTCTTACAACACTACAGACGAGGCTCAGATACGTGAAGCGGCAGAACTTCTGAAAGAACAGAAGCCTCTCGTTCAGGCTTATGTCATGGATCAGATCTTCGACAAGATGGAAAACGGTGAGGCAGCGGTGGCTACTTATTATATCGGTGACTATTATCTGATGCTGGACGAACTCGGTGAAGACAGTGAGGTAAAACTGGGCTGCTATACGCCGGAAGAAGGAAGCAACCTTTTTGTAGATGCGATGTGTATTCCGAAGGATGCACAAAATAAAACAGGTGCAGAAAAGTTTATAGATTTCCTGCTTCGCCCTGAGGTAATGGCACAAAATACTGAATGGATCAGTTACTCTACAGCGGAGAGTGCGGCCCGTGATCTTCTGCCGGATGAAATGAAAAATAATAAGGACATGTATCCGTCCAGCGAAGAGCTGAGCAAATTTGAAACATTTACAAATCTGCCAGAGAATATCAGAGCTCTTTACGATGAACTCTGGACGTCGATTCTGAGCTCTTAAGAAAAGTAAACAGTTTATATAATATATTGCATGAATGGTAAGACCGTATGTCCCGTTATGGGGGCATACGGTCTTTTTATTTAAGATAAGAACTATAAAATAAACGATATAAATAATTATAATCATATAATAAAATACATATATCAAATAAACACAGATAAAAGCAAATTAAAATAAATCAAAATATTGACTACATATGAAATAAAAGCTAAACTCAATAAATATAAGTCATAAAGATTTGCCGATAATTCAAGGAGGGCGAAATGAAAAAGATACTGTGCACTCTTATGAGTGTAATAATGATTCTCGCGGTGGCGGCGGGATGCGGACAGCAGGGGAACGGAGACTCCTCTTCCGCCCAGAATGCAGATACAGGCACAAAAGTAATCGTAAACTGTGACGGCACGGAAGTCACCGTTCCGGAGAAGGTGGAAAAGATCGGATGTCTCTTCGGACCGTCTTATGAAAAGGTCGTCATGCTGGGGGCAGAGGATAAAATCGTATTCGACGGCGATTTTCACATCGACGGCTGGCCGTGGTCCAACGTAATCTATAAATACCTCAATGATGTTCCGGGTATCACAAATGCGCACAGCGCTCCGAACATCGAGGAGCTGGTGAAGTATGAGCCGGATCTCGTGTTCAATTTCCCGAATCCTGAGACCACAAAGGCCATGGAAGAAGCTGGCATGTATGTCGTGCCGATGGCTTCGACGGACAAGTATGATTCCATCGTGGAGGAAGTGAAAGTTTATGCGGAGGCCATCGGGGGAGACGCTCCGGCCATCGCTGAAAAGTATGCCGATTATTTCTATGAAGTGGCAGATAAAGTAAAAGAAAAAGCGGAAAGTATTCCGGAAGCAGACCGCAAAACGGTATACTTTGCAAATGAAAATATACTGAAAACGCATGGAAACCAGTCCAGCATTCTCGATCTCATCGAACTGTGCGGAGGTATTCCTGTCACCGAGGAACTTGAAGGCGGAAACAGCATGGAAGTCACCGCGGAGCAGTTAGTAGCCTGGGATCCTGACTACATTTTCGTAGATCATGCAGGATCCTCCGGAAACAGGACGGCGGAACAGGTCATCGACGAGATGGTGGCACAGGATGTCTACAGTGAGATGAAAGCCGTAAAGAATGATCATGTGGAAGTCGTGCCGACAGGCGTTTTCTTCTGGGATTCCGGCGTACAGAAGCCGCTGCTGATGCTTTATCTGGCCAGCACGCTCTATCCGGAGACTTTCTCCGACGTGGACATGAAGGCGGAAACGAAGTCGTTCTATTCTGAATTCTTTGATTACGATCTGACGGATGAACAGGCGGAGCAGATTCTCGCCCACCTGGATCCGGAAGTATGATAATAATCCAGATTCCTTAAACGCAGGTACCCGGGCGGCGCGAAGCGCCGCCCGGGTATTTTGAAAATGCGGAAAGTGACGGCATAACAGCGGAGAAAGAGGAAAACACCAGCGGAAAACGGCGCCGGATTGACGCTGTGACAGGAAGAAAAAACGAAAGAGTAAGACACACGAGAAACTGTGAAAGGATACGGAAAATGATGAATGGTATTATCGACAATATCGACCGCGATGAAGCGGTGAAGCTGATCTGCAGCCATATAAAATACAGGCCGGAGAAAGAAATAGTGGCGCTGGAAGACGCATGCGGCAGGACGCTTTACGAAGATGTCAGATCCCGCTACTGCGTACCGGCAGTGAGATGCAGCCGGTGGGACGGCATCGTATTTTCGTATGACGCATATGAGCAGGTCATGGACCGGAAGGAGAAAGCGGGAAATTTTTCTTCCTGGACAGAGGGGGAAGAGTTCGCTTATTCCAATACGGGAATCCCTGTTCCGGATGAACGCTTCGACACCATGGTTATGATCGAACAGACGCGGTTTGAAGACGGCCAGCTGAAGGAAATCCTGCAGTCCGGCGTGGAGCGGGGGCAGAATATCATACCGCCGGGAGAAAAGATGGCCGAAGGAGAACTTCTCGCTCCTGCCGGAACTCTCGTGACGCCGGCGCATCTGAATATTTTCGCGATGGGTGGAGTTATGACGGTGCCTGTGATGCGCAGGCCCAGAGTGGCCATTATTCCTACGGGCGATGAATTGTCTCCTGCCGCACTGCGTCCGGGTCTGGGGCAGACGGTGGAATCCAATTCGTATTCTATGGCCGCAAAGCTGAAGGAATGGGGGGCAGTTCCGCTTCTCCTGCCTATTCAGCCGGACGATCCGGAACTGATTCAGGCGACTCTGAGAAGCGCTGCAGAAGAAGCAGATCTCATCGTGGCCGGCGGAGGGTCCGGAAGGGGACGCAGAGATTATATGCAGAATAATCTGTCGGCTGCCGGCACGCTTTATTTTTCTTCTGTCTGTCACGGACCGGGAAAGCGGACGGGATTCGCCGTAGTGGACGGCACGCCGGTGATCAGTCTCGTGGGACCGCCGGGCGGCGAAGAGATGACGTTTGATTTCTATGTGAAGCCGGCAGTTTTCGCCTGTCTGGGCCGGGAATTCCGCATCACCCGGACGAAAGCCCTTCTCGATGAAGACATCCCTCCTCATCACAAGACGGACTTCATGTATCCGCTGAAGCTTTTTCGCGGTGAGGACGGCAGAATTCACGCATCTCTTGCGGATATGGACCGGTTCGACAGAGAACTGACAGAGCACAACGGATACATTTTCGTGCGCAAAGACGGGGAAGGTCTCAGAAAGGGAAGTGTCATTTCCGCGGAAATACGGACGGGCTGTGAAAACCTTTAGTATGCAGGGCAGAAAGATCATGAAAGAAAGCAACGGAGATAAGAAAAGAACCGTGTGGTTCGTCGTTCTGATCGCCGTCTTCTGTGGAGTATTCTTTTTATCCTTTATGTGGGGACAGTACTCCATCTCACCCGGGGAGATTTTCCGTATGATAGGGGAAAAAATCACCGGAACGGATTCCGGCGTTGCGGCGACGAAGGAAAAAGTGTTTTTCAATATACGTCTGCCCCGGGTGTTGGGGGCATGCATCGTAGGCGGAGGTCTCGCGGTTTCCGGATGTGTCTATCAGGGAACGATGCGGAATCCCATGGTTTCTCCCGATATTCTGGGAGCGACCTCGGGAGCGGGCATGGGAGCCGCTCTGGCGCTTCTGATGTCCTGGTCCGCGGCGGCAGTTCAGCTGATCGCTTTTGTATTCGGCCTGCTGGCGGTGGCGCTGACGTATTATTTCGCCCATATCATCAGCAGAAAGGCGGGGATGGTGCTGTCTCTCGTTCTTACGGGAATCGTCATGTCGGCTCTTTTCGAGGCGGGAATTTCGCTGATGAAATATGTGGCGGATCCCTACAGCAAGCTGCCGGCCATCACTTTCTGGCTGATGGGTTCTCTGGCGGCTGTCGTTCCTTCCTCTCTGCCTCTTCTCGTCATCCCTCTGGTCATCGGCCTGATTCCTCTGATTCTGATGAAGTGGAGGATCAACCTTCTGTCGCTGCCGGATGAAGAAGCGCTGTCCATGGGAATCAATATCACGAGAATGCGGATCATCGTCATCGTCTGTGCGACGCTGATCACGTCCTCCATCGTGGCGGTGGGAGGTCTCATCGGCTGGGTGGGACTTATCATCCCGCATATGGCGAGAATCACAGCCGGTCCCGACTTCAGGAAACTTCTGCCGGCATCTCTTCTGATGGGCAGCACGTTTCTCCTGCTGGTGGACGATATCGCCAGGGGAGCGACATCCATGGAAATTCCGCTGGGAATCCTGACGGCGGCGGTGGGAGCGCCGTTTTTCCTGATTCTCATGTATCGGAGTCAGCGGTAGAAAGGAGGCGGCTTCGTGAAATTCGAAATACAGGATCTCTCCTGCGGATATAACCGCAGAAGTCTTCTGGAGCATATCGACGTAACCTTTGAGACGGGGAGGTCGGTCTGCATTCTCGGTCCCAACGGTGTGGGAAAGAGTACGTTTTTCCGGACGGTTCTGGGCTTTCTCCGGCCGGTGAGCGGAAATATACTGATCGGCGGACGGGATGTCAGGACGATATCGAGAAAAGAGATGGCGAGGCTGATCGGATATGTGCCTCAGATTCACGGCAATCCGTTTCCGTACAGTGTCCGGGACATGGTTCTGATGGGGAGAGCATCTCATCTCGGAGCTCTGGCGGAACCCGGGAAGAGCGATTACCGCAGATGCGACGAAGTGCTGGAAATGCTCGATATTCTGTATCTGAAAGACAAGCTCTATTCGGAGATCAGCGGGGGAGAACAGCAGATGACGCTGATCGCCAGGGCGCTGGTGCAGGAGCCGGAGTTCATCATGATGGACGAGCCCACATCAAACCTGGATTACGGCAATCAGATACAGGTGCTGAAAAGGGTGACGGAACTGAAGAAGAGCGGGAAAGGCGTAGTGATGATCACGCATTCGCCGGATCAGGCGTTTCTGTGCGCCGACGAGGCGGTGCTCTTTTTCCGGGACGGCCATGTGATATCGGGAAAGGTTGACGATGTACTGACAGAGGAAAATATTTCGAGTCTTTACGGCGTGGAGATCGAGATCAGCCGCCAGGCCGGTGCAAAGGGCGATGCGGCGGTCTGGTGCCGCCCGGTGTCGGTATAGTTGGAAACAAAATAAAACATCGCTAGTCCGGAAAATGCGGGTTCTAGCGATGTTTTATTTTGCTATTCATCCGTCAAGATTGTCGATTTTTTCTGTAAATGTAGTAATTTTAACTATTTCAAAAAAGGACGTGCTTATTAAAAGAAACTAAAAGAATCGCCGAATTATATGAATTCAGCGATTCTTTCAGGGTGTTTTATAACTCTTGTGTATAATTAAAAGAAAGATTGATTGGAGGTCGAATCTACATCCCGAAGTGCGAAACGAAACCGATTTTTTCACGGTGTAAGGGAAAGTGCTGCTAATCAGGTGGAAATAAGATAAGTGCCGCGAAAAGTATCGTTCTGTTTCGTTCAGGCGACCTCTTGCTGCTGCCGCCCTCCTTTCCTGCCGTACCGATGGTTTCCGGCGTTTAAATGTAAACAGAGTTTTGAAATGGGAATGAATTGGAATATAATAAAGCAAACCAATCCATATGCAAATTATACAAACAAAAACAAACTATGTCAATGCTTGTTTTATCCAATCATAAGGATTGCATCTTTTAGTGTCTTCGCCCCGCTGATCTGCAGACCGTCGATCTGTTTCAGCCGGTCTGCATTCTGTTTCGGCAGGATGATTCTCGTAAATCCCATACGGGCTGCTTCTTTTGCGATTTTGTCCGCGTGGCTGACGGAACGGAGATCGCCGGTCAGGCTGATTTCTCCGAGACAGAGCGTTTTCCCGGAAATAGGGATGCCGCGGCAGGAGGAGTAAACGGCCAGAGCTGCCGCAAGATCCGCGGACGTCCCTTCCGGACGGATGCCTCCTGCGATATTGAGGTAGACGTCCTGAGAGGCCAGTGAGACGCCCGCCCGCCGTTCCAGAACTGCGAGTATCATGCTGAGCCGGTTGTGATCGATCCCCACTGAAGTTCTCCGGGGAAAGCCGGCGCTGACGGGAACGGTGAGAGCCTGAATTTCCAGCATGAGAGGACGCGTTCCTTCGTAAACGGCTGTGGCGGCCGAACCCTCCGCCGATTCGCTCATCTCTTCGATAAGAGTTTCTGACAGATTCGTCACTTCCGTCAGTCCTTCCTCTCTCATCTCAAAAGCACCGATTTCGTTCGTCGTGCCGAATCTGTTTTTGAGGGAACGGAGAATCCGCAGGTCACGGCTGCGCTCGCCGGTAAAATAAAGAACGGTGTCTACCAGATGCTCCACGATCTTTGGGCCTGCCAGATCTCCCGATTTTGTCACGTGAGCCACGATGAGGACGGGAAGATCGCTTCCTTTGCCGGCTCTCATCAGTTCGTTTCCGCAGGCGCGGACCTGAGAGACCGTACCGGGTGCAGAGTCGAGATCTGCCGAGTACATCGTCTGTATGGAGTCGATGATGAGAAAAACAGGCTGAATCTGCTCTTTCTGCGCGATGATGTTCTCCATATTTGTCTCGGAGAGAATATAGAGAGTATCCGGGATTTTCCGGCAGATGCGGTCGGCTCTCATTCTGATCTGTTCTTCCGATTCTTCGCCGCTGACATAGAGCACTTTGCCGGACTTTTCGGCGATGGAGGCGGCGGCCTGAAGGATCAGAGTGGATTTGCCGATGCCGGGTTCCCCGGAAATGAGCGTGAGAGAACCTTTTACCAGACCGCCCCCCAGTACCCGGTTAAACTCAGGGATACCGGTGTCGATGCGGTCGGTCTCCCCCGACTTTACGGATGCGAGAGGCAGCGGCCGGCCGCCCCGGATACCTGAGGAACCGACGGCCATGCCGCCTCCGCTTCCAGTCCTCCGGCGTTTGTCCTGACCATCCTGCGGCATCACTTTCTCTTCTGTCATCGTGTTCCACGCGCCGCAGATGCATTGTCCCATCCATTTCGGACTTTCGTGTCCGCACTGACTGCACACGAAGACAGTCTGTACTTTTTTTGCCATATTTTCGTTCCTTTATCGTTCGCCGGAGTCTGCACCCCGTTTATTCTCCGTGCTGTGCCGCGGACTGCCACGCTTTCGTGACGGCGGCGTTATCCTGTTCCTGCATTTCCGGAGATTCGGAAACCGGAGGTACGGATCCTTCCGAAGATACTCTTTCTTCCGCTGTACACTTTGCCGAAGCTGCCTGTCCCCGCAGATTTTTTACGGCGCTGCTGAGGCGCATCGTCTTTTCACCGGCTTTTCTGCGGTTTTTTCCCTGAGGCTGTGGCTGAGAAGAAGGATTGTCTTTTTTCAGTTCAAACCAGAAATTGCTGCCTTTGTTTATTTCGCTCTCCACACCATACCGGGCGCCGTGGAGGAGAAAAATCTGTTTTACGATCGAAAGTCCGAGTCCGGAGCCTTTTGTCGTCCGGCTCATATTGCTGCTGGACTGATAATATCTGTCCCAGATGGCTGTCAGATCTTCTTCGGCGATGCCCTGTCCCCGGTCGATGACTTCGCAGCGGACCGCATCTTCTTGTTCCGTGATACGCACCGTGATCTGACGGTCTTCTGCGGAATAGCGGACCGCGTTGCCGATGAGATTGGAAAAGACCTGGTAAATCTTTTTTTCGTCCGCTGTGACAGCAGTATCTCCCTGACATTCCAGATCGAAGCGGAAGCCGTCCTGTTCCGCATGAAGAGAAAAGCTTTCGATGACATTGGATGCGATCTGCCGGAGATCTGTCCGGGCAAGGTGCAGACTGTCCACGCCTGCCTGCATCTTTGAAAGAGATGTGAGATCGTTGACCAACAGATTGAGCCGGTCGGCTTCGTTGATGATGACCTGAAGATGCCGGTTTCGCTTCTCCGGATTGTCTCCGGACAGATCCCGAATCATTTCCGCGTAGGATTTTACCATGGTCAGCGGTGTCTTGAGATCGTGGGATACGTTTGCGACAAGATCTTTCTGAAGTTTATCCGATTTGGAAAGCTCCGCCGCCGCATAGTTCAGCGTGTCAGCCAGTTCTTCCGTTTCGGCATAGCCTGTGCCTTCGAATTTGATATCATAATGTCCTTTCGCCAGCTGAGCCGCTGAATCCGTAATACTGTAGAGAGGCTGTGCCAGTCTGCGGGATATCACGATAGACATCACGAGCCCGATAAATATCGAAAGGATCGTTACGACGACTAGCATCTTTGCCAGTATGCTGATGGTCGTGCCCACGGGGGTCAGCGGAGAAAAAATGAACAGATAAATGAGTTCTCCCGTTTCACTGTCGGTGCCCAGAATCGAAGCGTAGATCATCGTTTCTGTGTTTCCGGGACTGATAGTCTGCTTCGTGACCACGTGATCCACATCATCCGTCAGAAGCTTTGCCTTTAGGGCAGAGGTATTGTACCGCTGTGCGAACTGAGCCATGCGTTCGCTGGGCAGAGACTGTGCCGTGCCGTAAATCACACCGCTGTCACCCCGCTCAATTTCGATATACATGTCCGATTTGACGGTAAGATGTGTTATCGTGTCATAGAGCGATTCCGTGCCTACGCTCTCTTCAATGACGTCGGCCAGACTGTAGAGTTCACCGCTCTTCATCCACTGGTAGAAGGTCTGAAGAAAGAAGATCTGCAGCAGCCAGAGGATGATGAGAATCACGACGGAGAACGCGGCGAAATAGGTGAAAATCCTGTAATAAATAGTTTTGCTTTTTTCTCTGCTCTGTGTCTGTGCGTTAATCCGAAGTTTCAAATTTATATCCAACTCCTCTGAGGGTGACGATCATATCTCTGTATGGTCCTAAATTATTTCTGAGATTTTTGATGTGCGTGTCTATGGTGCGGTCATCGCCGAAAAAATCGTAGCCCCATACGTCCTGCAGAAGTTTGTCTCTCGACAGAGCGATATTCTTGTTCTTGACGAGATAGAAGAGCAGATCGTATTCTTTCGGGGTCAGCTCTATCTTTTTTCCGTCGACGGTTACACTGCGGCCGGCGGCATCTATGGTGAGACCGCTGAAAGAAAGAACCTCCGGCAGCGCGTCCTTTGCCCGCGCTTTTGTCCGGTTGAGCACCGCGTTGACCCGTGCCATCAGTTCTTTAGGACTGAATGGCTTGGTCACATAGTCGTCGATACCCAGTTCGAAACCGAAGAGCTTGTCATACTCTTCTCCACGGGCTGACATCATAATGACAGGGATATCTTTTTCTTTTTTTATCTCTTTGCAGGCGGAGAAACCGTCTAGTTTTGGCATCATGATATCCATGATAATCAGATCGTAGTCATGGATCCGGCAGAGACTTACCGCCTGAATAC
>JAHZHA010000038.1 GCA_019420525.1 Bacillota bacterium | reverse complement strand
ACACAGCTTGCCAGCTTGAGCAGCGGCAGATCTTCGCCCAGAAAAACCACGCCGGCAATCACGCCGGATACCGGTTCCAACATGCTGAAGATCGAGGCGGTTCCGGCTCCGATCAATTTGATTCCGATGATCAGAAGGACATAAGCAAAAGCCGAATTTGCTACGGCCAGAATAAAGGTATAAAACATAGCCATCGGTTCCAGACCGTAGACAACGCTTCCGCTGTGAATGTCGAAAAGACACACGGTAATCCCGTTGATAATGCACATATAGAACATGGCTTTCATGGAATCCATCTCGTGAATAACTGTCTGCTCTATTCCGAGCAGATAACCTGCATATGTCACCGCCGACACCAGAGCAAGTAAAATTCCCTTTACAGCGAATACGTCGCTGTTTCCTGTGGCCATGGCCACACCGACAGTGGCCAGAATCAGAGCCAGCACCTTTTCCCTGCCCAGCTTCTTTTTAAAAAGGAGAAATCCGAGAAGTACGGTAAACATGGGATAGAGAAAGTGCAGTGTCGTTGACAGCCCTACACCTATGTAATTATATGCGTCATAAAGGATATATGTAGTTGTAACGCTGAACAGCACGCTGATTACCGTTAAAGTCAGCAGTTCCTTCAGCGTAATCCGCAGATTGACTTTCCGCACCAGCAAAATGATCAGAAGCACCGGAACTGCCATAACGTTTCGATAAAAGGTCAGTGTCAGCGCATTGCTGCCCATTTCAAACGTGATACTGGCAAGCACCGGCGTGATGCCAAAGATCAGCGCCGAACATACCGCGCACAGAATTCCTTTGCTCATATCACTTTTCATAATACTTCTTTCGCCACGTCAGAGGATTCTTTAGCGTCTTTCACGTAATAATCCGCGCCGATTTCCGCGGCGTATTCCTCCGTCAGTACAGCTCCTCCTACCATGATTCTGCAGTCTGGCGCCGCCTCTTTTAGCAGCTTGATCGTCTGAGACATGCTGTGGAGAGTAGTTGTCATCAGTGCGGATAAGCCCACCAGTCTGGCATTTCGTTCCAGCACCGCGTCTACAATTTTCTGCGGCTCCACATCTTTTCCCAGATCAACGATCTCATATCCGTAATTTTCCAAAATGACCTTCACGATGTTTTTTCCGATGTCGTGGATATCGCCTTTTACTGTAGCGATGACGATGACGCCCTTCTGAACCTGACCGCCGCCGGCCGATCGGATCTTTTCCTTAACTGTATCGAAGGCTACCTGGGCGGTGGAAGCGCAAAGCATGAGCTGCGGGATAAAAATGCGCCCCGATTCGAACTCCTTTCCGGCACGGTCCAAAACCGGGATCAGCACTTCGTTGATCACTTCCATCGGTTCACGTTTCTTCAATTCTTCTTCGACCAGCTCCCGGCACCGGCTGTTCAAGCCGTTGTTGATCGCATACTCTATGCCGTCGGAAGTTTCAGCTTCACCGCCTCTCTTCTCTTTCGACGCCGCCAGCTCAGGTCTTTCCGGCAATTCTTCGCCCCACTGCGAAATGTACTGTCTGGCGCCCTTATCGATGTTCATGATCAGCCGATATACGGCTACCGCCCGCATCATGTCCGGCGCTCCCGGATTCATAATCGGCAGATCCAGACCGCAGGTAAGCGCCATCTGCAGAAAATTATGATTGATCAGCGGACGATTCGGCAGACCGAAAGATATATTGGAAACCCCCAGCACAGTCTTCAATCCCAGCTCTTCTTTCACACGACGGACGGCCTGAAGCGTAGATGCGGCGTTTTCCTGTTCCGCAGATACGGTAAGGGTCAGGCAGTCGATATAAATATCCCGCTTTGGAATACCGAGAGACATGGCTCTGTTCATGATCCTCTCTGCAATTTCCATTCGCTTTTCAACGGTCTTTGGTATCCCGTCTTCATCAAGTGTCAGACCGACTACAGCAGCCCCGTACTTCTTAACCAACGGCAGTATAGTCGACATCGACTCCTCTTCTCCGTTCACGGAATTTACGATAGCCTTTCCGCTATATACCCGCAGCGCTGCTTCGATGACCGCAGGATCTCCGGAATCAATCTGCAAAGGCGCATCGGTAATTCCCTGCAGCTTTTTTATTACGTTTACTATAATATTCTTCTCGTCAATACCCGGAACTCCTGCGTTGACATCGAGAATTTCCGCTCCATCCCGAATCTGATCAGCCGCCTGATTCAGAATATAATCCATATCGCCGTTTTTCAGCGCTTCTTTCAGCTTTTTCTTTCCCGTCGGATTTATCCTCTCACCGATAACCCTCGGCTGATCGATGACCACCGTCTTCTCCGGAGTACATACGGC
>JAHZHA010000037.1 GCA_019420525.1 Bacillota bacterium | reverse complement strand
GCGGAAGAACAGTAGGATCCGGAGTAGTAACGGAAATCATCGAATAATAACGGCGAAGGAAGCCTGAGAGGGTGGAAAACGCAGAAAAGAGAGAAACCGGTGCGGACGTCAGTCTGCACCGTGTTTTTTTCGGTGAAAAATATAAAACTCTTGACAATGGGCATCGAGAGTGATAATATGACTAAGCGATTCTGATATGTGCGCAAAGGTTTTAGTGTGCGCAAAATCAAGAGACAGTATATACGCTGATGCTGAATGACATATCTCCGATTGTTGTGTCGTAAAGTGTTAGATGGAGACAGATCCTGCAGATCTCCATAATATCAGCTGAATATATACAACATTACAGTCATCCGAAGGAGGTGTGAACATGAGAGTAAAAGTAACTATGGCATGCCAGGAATGCAAGCAGAGAAATTACACTACTATGAAGAATAAGAAAAACAATGCGGAGCGTATTGAACTGAACAAGTACTGTCCATTCTGCAGAAAACACACACTTCATAAAGAAACGAAATAAGCTGATTTAAGGAAGTGAACCATATGGCAAATAAGAATGAAAACGCTAAGAAAAAGTTCAGCATCCGGGAGTATTTCCGAGGTATCAAGATCGAACTGAAAAAAGTCGTATGGCCGACAAAAGCTGAACTCATCTCATATACCGGTGTCGTAATCGGTGTATGTGCCGTCTGTGCACTGGGTTTCTGGGCGGTAGATTCCGGATGCGCGCTTATTATACAGCAGCTTCTCGGAATTGAACTGGCCGCATAACTTATCACAGGCATAGAGCCGGGAAGGCGACGGCGGAAGCCTTTTCGGATAAGAACGAGAGAAACAATGGCAAAATTCGATAAAAATATTAAAAACGAGTTCCTGGAGACAGACGAATTCTACGACGATGACGAGTTCTACGACGACGATGAATACGAAGACGGATACCCGGATACGGATCCATTTGAGGACGAGGATCTTTCGCGGGAAGACGACGGAATAATCGAAATCGAAGAAGCGCCGGAGGAAGAGGAGACGGCATCCATTCAGGAGAAAGCCGGCGATTCATCCAACTCCGATAAGGCAAAATGGTACGTAGTTCATACTTATTCAGGACACGAAAACAAAGTAAAAATGAATATTGAAAAGATGGTGGAAAACAGGGGCATGCAGGATCTGATCCAGTCTGTCGTCGTTCCCACGGAAGATGTGGTGGAAATCAAGAACGGCCAGCGTAAAGTGAAGACCCATAAGATGTTTCCAGGTTATGTCATCATCAAGATGATCGTTACGAGCGAATCATGGTATCTTATCCGTAATACGCAGGGCGTCACCGGATTTGTCGGCCACGGTTCCGATCCGATTCCTCTCACCGCCGAAGAAGTACGCCGGATGGGAATCGAAAAAGTGCTCGTTTCTATCGATGTGGCCGTAGGCGATACGGTCAAAGTCACCGATGGTCCGTTTGACAATTTTATGGGTGTGATCGAAGAGATCAACATGGAAAAACAGGTTATGAAAGTTCTCATCTCTATGTTCGGAAGAGAAACGCCTGTTGAGCTTGAATTCGGACAGGTCGAAAAAATATCGTAGGCAATTTTTTCATATAGATTGCGAATTTGCCGTTAAGGCACATAAGGGAGGTGACAACAATGGCAAAGAAGGTAGAAGGTTTAATTAAACTGCAGATTCCTGCAGGCGGCGCAACTCCGGCACCACCGGTAGGTCCTGCACTCGGTCAGAAGGGCGTAAACATCATGGACTTCTGTAAGCAGTTCAACGCCAAGACAGCGGATCAGCCGGGAATGATCATTCCTGTAGTCATCACTGTTTATTCTGACAGATCGTTTACTTTTATCACGAAGACTCCTCCTGCAGCAGTACTTCTGAAGAAGGCAGCCGGTCTCGATTCCGCATCCGCAGAACCGAATAAGACAAAGGTAGCTACACTGACGGAAGCTCAGGTGAGAGAAATCGCGCAGACGAAGATGCCGGATCTCAATGCAGCAGACCTGGATGCAGCGACATCCATGATCAAAGGTACTGCGAGAAGCATGGGTATCGTAGTCGAAGGTTAATGAGTGGGAGGCAAATGCCGTCAGCACCACAAGGAGGAAATTATGCCAAAGAGAGGCAAAACTTACAAGGAAGCAGCTGCTTTATATGACAAGCAGACTTATTATGAAACAGCGGAAGCTTTTGACATTTTAGCAAAGATGCCGAAGGCGAAGTTCGACGAAACAGTGGAAGTCCACATCAGACTCGGTGTAGACTCCAGACATGCCGACCAGCAGGTCAGAGGCGCAATCGTACTTCCGCACGGAACCGGTAAGACAAAGAAGGTTCTCGTATTCGCGAAGGGCGATAAGGCGAAGGAAGCGGAAGAAGCAGGCGCAGATTATGTAGGCGCTGAAGAGATGGCTAAGAAGATTCAGACAGAAAACTGGTTTGACTTCGACGTAGTCGTAGCAACTCCTGATATGATGGGCGTTGTAGGTCGTCTCGGTAAGATCCTGGGTCCTAAAGGACTCATGCCAAACCCGAAATCCGGTACGGTAACGATGAATGTTGCTCAGGCACTGAGCGAAATCAAAGCCGGTAAAGTGGAATACAGACTCGATAAGACAAATATTATCCACACTCCGATCGGCAAAGCGTCATTCGGTCCAGAAAAGCTGAAGGAAAACTTCAACGCACTCCTGGAAGCAGTAATCAAGGCTAAGCCTGCAGCTGCGAAGGGACAGTATCTCAGAAGTGTGACGATTTCAGCTACGATGAGCCCGGGAATCAAGATCAATCCGCTCAAGATTTCCTAACAAATTGAATACAACAGCCGTAGACAGCAGGTGCGAAAGCTTAATTTCCTGCCGAGGTCTTATTTATAAATTAAGAGCCTTTTCTGTCTGCGGGAAAGGCTTTACTTATTATATGTAAAACCTTGACCGAATGAAAGCGGGGAACGCTTCATGCACGGTGATTTCCGCACTGCGGGAAACAGAAATGCAAATAGACGCGTCAGACGTGTCGGAAAGGAGAATGTATGTCAGTAGAAAGTTTACAGGCGAAGCAGGCTGTCATTGATGAAATCAAAGACAAGTTTGAAAGAGCGAAGTCTGCTGTAGTCATCGATTATATGGGCATTACGGTAGAAGAAGCTGATTCCATGAGAAAGCAGCTCCGTGAAGCCGGAATCGATTATACTGTTTATAAAAATACCCTCGTTAACCGTGCGATTCAGGGAACGGAATATGAATCCCTCGCACAGGTGTTAAACGGTCCGAGCGCATTTGCGTTCGGTTATGAGGACGCTACGGCGCCTGCAAGAGAACTCAACAGTGTTATCAAGAAGTTAGACAAGATGAGCTTCAAAGCAGGTATCGTGGAAGGCGAATTTTACGATCAGGAAGGTATCCTCGCTATCGCGAAGTTACCGTCCAGAGACGAATTAATCGCGAAATTCATGGGAAGCATCAAGTCCCCTGTATCCAAGCTTGCATACTTATTACAGGCTATCGCGGATCAGAAAGCAGAAGGCGGCGCACCGGCAGCAGAAGAAGCACCTGCGGAAGAAGCACCTGCAGAAACTCCTGCAGAATAGTTTCGGAAACAGAATTTTTTTAAATCAGTCCGCACCTTTTATGAGCGGATGATATAAAAGACAGACAATATTTAAGGAGGAAAACATAATGGATAAGGATCAGATCATTGAAGCTATAAAAGCTATGTCGGTATTAGAACTTAACGAATTAGTTAAGGCTTGTGAAGAAGAATTCGGCGTGTCCGCTGCTGCTCCTGTAGCAGTTGCAGGTGCTGCAGGTGCTGCAGAAGGCGGCGCTGCAGAACAGACTGAATTCACAGTAGTTCTCAAGGAAGCTGGCGCTGAAAAGATCAAGGTTATCAAGGCTGTAAGAGAAATCACAGGTCTGGGCCTCAAGGAAGCTAAGGAAGTTGTTGATGGCGCTCCTTCCAACGTTAAAGAAAACGTTGAAAAGGCAGAAGCTGACGATATCAAGGCTAAGCTTGAAGCTGTCGGCGCTGTTGTTGAAGTTAAATAGTTCAACTGACAATTCTAAATTCTCAGAAGGCACTGCTTTTGCGGTGCCTTTTTTCCTTTTCTTTATGCACTGCAGCGATGAGGAAAATTCTGTTGCTTCCGGCCTGTCCGGAGCGCATGATTTGAAGAATGTAGTATACAAAGTATCGCTTTTTTGAAAAGTATGATTGACTAACTGACTAAAATATGGTATCATACAATACTGCTACGCCACTACACTTATGTATTTGTTTGCATGCAAGGAGTGATGAATATGCCACAGCCTGTCAGAATAGGCAAAAAGACGAGAATGAGCTACGCTAAGATTAAAGAAGTAGCTCAGATGCCACATCTTCTGGAAATCCAGAATAATTCCTATAAGTGGTTTATCGAAGAAGGATTAAAAGAAGTATTTGAAGATATCTCTCCGATCAACGATTACGCCGGTAATCTCGTGTTGGAGTTTATCGATTATTCGCTGAGCGATTCTCCGAAGTACGGTCAGGAAGAATGCAAAGAACGCGATGTGACTTACGCCGCGCCTCTTCGCGTAAAGGCACGTCTTGTGAACAAAGAGACGGGAGAAGTAAAAGAACAGGAAGTCTTCATGGGAGATTTTCCGCTCATGACAGAAAAGGGCACTTTTATTTACAATGGCGCGGAGCGAGTCGTCGTTACTCAGCTTGTCAGATCACCTGGACCTTATTATGCGGTTACGACAGACAAATCGAATAACAGTCTCTACTCCACAACCATCATTCCGAACAGAGGTGCGTGGCTCGAATACGAAACGGATTCCAATGAGATTATTTCAGTCAGAGTGGACCGTACCCGGAAACAGCCTGTCACAACGCTGCTGCGTGCATTCGGTTTTGGCACGGATGAAGAGATTATCGAACTCTTCGGCGAAGACGACCGTCTTCTCAAGACTCTGGAAAGAGATACCACCAATAATTATGAAGAAGGTCTCAAGGAAATATACAAAAAACTGCGTCCGGGCGAACCACCTACAGTAGAGAGCGCCAAGTCTCTGCTGGATTCATTATTTTTTGATCCGAAGAGATATGACCTTGCGAAGGTGGGCAGATATAAATACAACAAAAAGCTGGGTCTTTCCAACAGAATCACCGGCTGCAAAGCGGCAGAGGATATCGTCGATCCTAACACGGGTGAACTTCTCGCGGAGGAGAACCAGGTTATTTCCAGAGAAACCGCTGTACAGATCGAAAATGCCGGCATCGTTTTCGTATGGGTATACGATATGCATGAGAACGGCACGAAAGTCAAGGTTATCGGAAATAATTTCGTAGATATCAGCGCATACGTGGAATACGACTTGTCCGATACGAAGGTTGCGGATAAGGTATTTTACCCTGCTCTGATGAAGCTTCTGAAAGAAAATGAAGGGGTAAGCGAGGCGGAACTCAAGAGAATTCTCCATGAAAAACGCCATGAACTGTCCCCGAAACATATATTAATAGAAGATATCATCGCATCGGTGAGTTATATCCTCAATCTCAGTCACAACATCGGCACCGTGGATGATATCGACCATCTGGGCAACAGACGTCTGAGAACGGTGGGAGAACTCCTGCAGAATCAGTTCCGGATCGGTCTGGCCAGAATGGAAAGAGTCGTCAAGGAGAGAATGACGATTCAGGACGTGGAAGCGGCTACTCCTCAGGCTCTGATGAATATCCGTCCCGTCACGGCTGCCATCAAGGAGTTCTTCGGCAGCTCCCAGCTCTCTCAGTTTATGGACCAGAATAATCCGCTGAGTGAGCTGACTCATAAGAGAAGACTGTCCGCTCTGGGCCCTGGCGGCCTTTCCAGGGAAAGAGCGGGATTCGAGGTCCGGGATGTTCATCACTCGCATTACGGAAGAATGTGCCCGATCGAGACTCCTGAAGGTCCGAATATCGGTCTGATCGGTTCTCTTACCACGTATGGACGTGTCAACGAATACGGATTTATCGAAACGCCGTATCGTCTGGTAGACAAAGAGACTGGCATTGTAACGGACACGATTCATTATCTGACAGCAGATGAAGAAGAGCCTATGATTATCGCACAGGCCAACGAGCCACTGGATGAAAATCACAGATTTGTCAACGCAAAAGTGGCATCGAGAGGTGTGGGCGGCGAAATCGATCTGGTTCCGAGAGAAAAGATCGACTATATGGACGTCTCTCCGAAGCAGGTAGTATCCCTGGCCACTGCGCTTATCCCGTTCCTGGAACACGATGACGCAAACCGTGCGCTGATGGGTGCCAACATGCAGAGACAGGCTGTTCCTCTTCTCATCGCGGACGCTCCGATCGTGGGTACGGGAATGGAAGCGGTTGCTGCTCACGATTCCCGTGTCGTCGTCATCGCTGACAACGCAGGTACGGTGGAATATGTCGATGCGAGAAAGATTGTCGTCCGCCGTGACAGCGACGGGGGCAAGGACGTATATAATCTCCTGAAGTTCAAGAGGTCAAATCAGGGTACATGCCTCAACCAGACGCCGATCGTCAGCAAAAATGAACACATCGACGAGGGTGAAATTATTGCGGACGGTCCGTCTACGGACAACGGAGATCTGGCCCTCGGCAGAAATATGCTGGTAGGCTTCATGACATGGGAAGGATATAACTACGAAGACGCGATTATCCTCAACGAAAGACTTCTCATGGATGACGCTCTGACTTCAATCCATATTGAAGAGTATGAATCCGAATCGAGAGATACCAAGCTGGGACCGGAAGAGATCACGAGAGACATCCCGAATGTAGGAGAAGATGCGCTGAGAGATCTGGATGAGGAAGGCATTATCCGCATCGGTGCGGAAGTCAATGCATCCGATATTTTGGTAGGTAAAGTAACTCCGAAAGGTGAGACAGAACTCACAGCAGAAGAGAGACTTCTACGTGCGATTTTCGGCGAAAAGGCGAGAGAAGTCAGAGATACTTCCCTCAGACTGCCTCATGGCGAGACGGGTATCGTCGTGGATGTGAAGATTTTCTCGAGAGAAAACGGCGACGAACTGCCGCCGGGTGTAAATAAACTCGTAAGATGTTATGTCGCTACGAAGAGAAAGATTAATGTAGGCGACAAGATGGCCGGACGCCACGGAAACAAAGGTGTCATTTCCAGAATCCTTCCTCAAGAAGATATGCCGTTTACCGAGGACGGCACGACTCTCGAAGTCATGTTGAATCCATTGGGCGTACCTTCCCGTATGAATGTCGGACAGGTGCTGGAAACTCACATCGGTCTGGCTGCGAGAAGAAAGGGCTGGTTCATCGCAACTCCTGTATTCGACGGCGCGATGGAAGAAGATATTCAAGATCTCTTCCGCGAGACGGATATTCCGCCGACCGGAAAGCTCTGGATGCGTGACGGACGTACAGGAGAATATTTCGATAATCCGGTAACCGTGGGCATCATGTATATGCTGAAGCTGCACCATTTGGTAGACGATAAGATTCATGCCAGAAGTACGGGTCCGTACTCTATGGTTACGCAGCAGCCTCTGGGAGGAAAAGCACAGTTTGGCGGCCAGCGTTTCGGAGAGATGGAAGTATGGGCGCTGGAAGCGTACGGCGCGGCTTATACCCTGCAGGAAATTCTAACGGTCAAGTCAGATGACGTAGTGGGACGTGTAAAGACATACGAAGCTATCGTCAAAGGTGAAAATATTCCTGAGCCTGGCATTCCGGAGTCCTTTAAGGTGCTCATCAAGGAGATGCAGAGTCTGGCTCTGGATGTTAAGATGTTTAACGATAAAGGCGAGGAAGTTGAACTGAAAGATTCTTATGACACAGAGCTTCTTCCTGAACTGGAAAAAATCATCGCCAGCGATGTCGATAAGACGAAAGCTGCCGACGAATATTTCGAAGAGGGATCTGGCTTCTCGGAAAGCACTCCGGAAGAGGAAAGCAACGAAGATGTTTTCGTAGATAACGCTGAAGAAGAACCGGATGTTTTCGGGGGAGATCCCGAAGATTTTTCAGGCGAAGAGTAAAGATTTTCCGGGAATATCAGCCGGAGGACTGCAGGAGAGGATTCTGCAGTCCTCCGGCGGAACTATCGGAGAATGCAAAAAGTAACCACTATTTTTGATGAGGACAGAAAAGGGGGGACACTCCTTGCACGAACTGAATAATTTTGAATCATTACAGATAAGTCTCGCATCTACGGAAAAGATCAGAAGCTGGTCGAGAGGCGAGGTTACAAAACCGGAAACAATCAATTACAGGACTTTAAAGCCTGAGAAAGATGGCCTTTATTGTGAAAGAATTTTCGGACCGCAGAAAGACTGGGAATGCCACTGCGGTAAATATAAAAGGATCCGCTACAAGGGTATCGTCTGCGACCGCTGCGGTGTAGAAGTCACCAAGTCGAAAGTAAGACGTGAACGTATGGGTCATATCGAACTGGCGGCTCCAGTATCTCATATCTGGTATTTTAAAGGTATCCCGAGCAGAATGGGCCTTATTCTCGACATTTCCCCGAGAAATCTCGAAAGAGTGCTCTATTTTGCGGCGTATATCGTCACCGATCCGGGTCATGGAACAAATCTGGCCTATAAGGAGATCCTGACGGAGGCTCAGTACAGAGAAGCCCGCGACACTTATGGAGACTCTTTCAAAGCCGGCATGGGTGCAGAAGCTGTACGGGAACTGCTCACACAGATCGATCTCGAACAGCTTTCAGCAGATCTGAGAGAAAAACTCAAGGATGCCAGCGGTCAGAAGAAAATCAGGATCGTCAGACGTCTTGAAGTCATTGAGGCTCTGCGGATTTCCGGAAATAAACCGGAATGGATGATTCTGGAAGTTATTCCGGTCATTCCGCCTGATCTGAGACCTATGGTACAGCTGGACGGCGGTAGATTCGCAACATCGGATTTAAACGATCTGTACCGCCGGGTTATCAATAGAAACAACAGATTAAAGCGTCTCCTGGATCTGGGAGCTCCTGATATCATCGTTAGAAACGAAAAGAGAATGCTTCAGGAAGCGGTAGATGCTCTCATCGATAACGGACGAAGAGGACGTCCTGTAACGGGACCGGGCGGAAGACCGCTGAAGTCTCTTTCCGACATGCTCAAGGGCAAGCAGGGCCGTTTCAGACAGAATCTGCTGGGCAAACGTGTAGACTATTCCGGACGTTCGGTAATCGTCGTAGGACCGGAGCTGAAGTTCTATCAGTGTGGTCTGCCGAAAAAGATGGCTCTGGAACTGTTCAAGCCGTTTATCATGAAGAAGCTGGTGGAAAATGACATCGCTCACAATATCAAGAGCGCAAAGCGCATGGTAGAAAAAGTAAAGCCGGAAGTCTGGGATGTTCTTGATGAAGTTATCAAAGAGCATCCGGTTCTTCTGAACCGTGCTCCGACGCTTCACAGACTGGGAATTCAGGCATTTGAACCAGTGCTGGTAGAAGGCAAAGCTATCAAGCTGCATCCACTGGTTTGTACGGCGTACAATGCCGATTTTGATGGAGACCAGATGGCAGTTCACCTTCCGCTGTCAGTGGAAGCCCAGGCAGAAGCACGTTATCTGATGCTTTCCGTAAACAATATACTGGCGCCAAAGGATGGTTCTCCGATTACTACACCGACACAGGATATGATCCTAGGAAGTTACTATCTGACGCATCCGGGTTCCGATAACAGGGACACGTATGCGGAAAAGGGAGACGGCAAAATCTTTGCTGATTACGATGAACTGATCATGGCTTACAGTTCGCATGTCGTCGGCATTCACGCCCGCGTAAAGGTGAGAATGAAGACGTCCGAGAGTGATCCGGGACAACTGGTGGAATCCACGGTAGGAAGATTCATTTTCAATCAGAATATTCCTCAGGATCTGGGATTCGTTGACAGAACGAAAGATCCGTACAGCCTCGAAATCGACTTCCTGTGCGACAAGAAAAAGCTGGGACAGATTATCGACAAATGCTATAAAGCTCATGGAAATACGGGAACAGCGGAGATGCTGGACCATATCAAATCCATGGGATATCATTATTCCACTATCGCTGCCGTTACCATCAGCGTTTCCGACATGGAAATTCCTGCTTCCAAGCCTGAGATCATCGCGAAGGCTAACGAAGTGGTAGACAGATATCAGACGGCTTATCGGCGCGGTCTGATGTCCGATGAAGAGAGATACGAAAAGGTCATTCAGACGTGGAATACTACGACGGAAAAGATCGCGGACGAACTGATGGATTCACTCGGTTCTCTGAACAATCTCTTCATCATGGCACACTCCGGAGCCCGGGGAAGTAAGAACCAGATCAAACAGGTCGGCGGAATGAGAGGTCTCATGGCTAACGCCTCCGGTAAGACCATCGAAATCCCGATCACGGCGAACTTCCGTGAAGGCCTTTCTATTCTGGACTACTTCATTTCTTCCAACGGGGCACGTAAGGGTCTGTCCGATACGGCTCTGAGAACGGCCGACTCCGGTTATCTGACGAGACGTCTCGTAGATGTCAGCCATAATGTCATTGTCAGAGAGATTGACTGCGGCACCGATGAAGGCATCGAAGTGAGCGCATTTGCAGACGGCAAGGAGGTCATCGAATCTCTGAAACTCAGAATTGCCGGAAGAACTGCCAGCGAAGATATCTATCATCCGGAGACAGGTGAACTCCTGGTGGCAAAAAATGAAGAGATCACCGACGCTCAGGCAGAAGCCGTCGAGGAAGCCGGCATTGAAACTGTGAAGATCCGTTCAGTTCTCACCTGCAGAAGCACGATCGGTGTCTGCGCGAAATGTTACGGCAGATGCCTCGCAACGGGTGAGACGGTCAATATCGGTGAAGCTGTAGGCATCATGGCCGCACAGTCCATCGGTGAACCGGGAACACAGCTGACGATGCGTACATTCCATACAGGCGGTGTAGCCGGCGGCGATATCACCCAGGGTCTTCCGAGAGTCGAAGAACTTTTCGAGGCGAGAAAGCCGAAAGGTCTCGCTGAGATCTGCGAAGCTGACGGGACGGTGGTATCTATCGAATCGAGAACAGACAATAAGACGGAAGTCAAAATCATGGGCGATGAGGAAACCGTTTATGTCATTCCTTACGGAGCGAGACTGAAAGTAAAGGAAGGCGACTTCATTCAGGCAGGAAACGGTATTACGCAGGGCCCTCTCAATCCGCATGATATTCTGAGAATAAAGGGCGTGGAAGGCGTTTACCAGTATCTCATCAAAGAAGTTCAGCGGGTTTACAAGATGCAGGGTGTAGATATCAACGACAAGCACATCGAAGTCATTGTAAGCCAGATGTTAGGCAAGGTGAAGATCGATGAACCGGGTGACACGGAACTCCTGCCGGGAGCTCTGTACACGCAGCGTGAATTTGATGAAGCGAACGCTGCTGCTGAAGCGGAAGGTCTCCAGCCTGCGACAGGTAAAGTTTCTCTGCTGGGTATCACAAAAGCTTCTCTGGCTACGGATTCTTTCCTTTCGGCAGCATCTTTCCAAGAGACGACGAGAGTCCTTACGGATGCGGCTATCAAGGGCAAGACGGATCATCTGAGAGGTCTGAAGGAGAATGTCATTATCGGAAAGCTGATTCCGGCCGGCACGGGAATGAAGATTTACAAAGATATCGATCTCGATTATGGCGAAAATCTGAGCATAATGGAAGAATATAAACGCAGAAAGAACGAGGAAGCAGAGGCGGCACGCTTAGAAGCCGGAACTGTTTCTGGGCTGCAGGATGATTCGGAAGAGAGTTTTCACCACGAAGATAATATGACGACAGAAACCGTCGAAGAAGAAGAGAATCTCTTTATCGAAGACGATACGGAAGAAATTTCTGAAATCCAGGAATAAAAATTTAACAAAAAGCCGATAAAATATATGATTGACATTGTCAGTATGAGAGTGATATACTGAAATTCGGTCTGCGGCGAATCATCGGTGGCTGCATGCGCGGCCACCGTTTTTATATCTTTTCGTCTGTAAAGGCGCGCAGAGCGGACAGTGATCCGCTGAGTTTTTGATTTAAGCCTAAATGGTTTAGATATATATTCATTATCATTATGCATTTGCGTCAGAATTGACACAATCTGCAGGAAAGGAGAAAAGAATGCCTACTATTAACCAGTTGGTAAGAGAAGGTCGTAAAAAGACCGTAAAGAAATCTACTGCTCCGGCCCTCTTAAGAGGAATGAATTCTCTCAAGAGAGTTCCTACGGACACAAAGTCTCCACAGAAGAGAGGCGTGTGCACATCCGTAAAGACGGTAACTCCGAAAAAGCCTAACTCCGCTCTGAGAAAGGTTGCCAGAGTTCGTCTGACTAACGGTATGGAAGTAACCGCTTATATCCCTGGTATCGGACATAATCTCCAGGAGCACAGCGTCGTGCTCATCAGAGGCGGAAGAGTCAAGGACCTCCCGGGTGTAAGATATCACATCGTAAGAGGTACACTCGATACTGCCGGCGTATCCGGAAGAATGCAGGCTCGTTCCAAGTACGGTGCAAAAGCGCCTAAGAAATAAGCCTGAGTTCAGAAAAGTAAGTTATTTTTGCGCCCTCACCGCGTAAATGCTGATCTCGTTTCGTACAGACTGCGGAAGATTTCACGCGATGCATGATGAGGAATGATATATATCTAATCAGAATTATATCTGCGCACCACGGCAGCTGAAGGCTGTCGAGTACCTGTGCTCCGGCATGTGGCCAGAGCAGGTAGTCCGCTCCGGCGGATTATAACGAATGAGGAGGGAAGAGAAGTGCCTAGAAAAGGAAGCGTTCCTAAGAGAGAAGTACTTCCTGATCCGGTTTACGGAAGTGTTGTAGTATCCAAGCTGATCAACAACATTATGCTGGACGGTAAAAAGGGAGTAGCACAGAGCATCGTATATGATGCTTTCGATATGATTAAAGAAACTACCGGCGAAGAACCTCTTGAAGTCTTCGAAAAGGCGATGAACAACATCATGCCTGTAGTAGAAGTAAAAGCGAGACGTGTCGGCGGTGCAAACTATCAGGTTCCTATCGAAGTAAGACCTGACAGAAGACAGACTCTCGGTCTCAGATGGCTCACGAAGTATACGAGACTCAGAGGTGAAAAGTATATGTATGAAAGACTCGCCAAGGAACTTATGGATGCGGCAAACAACACGGGCGCATCTGTAAAGAAGAAGGAAGATACGCACAAGATGGCAGAGTCCAACAAAGCATTTGCACACTACAGATGGTAATCTGATTTTCGGATTACCCGGATATTTTAAGATAAGAATTTTGAGACTTTTAAAGAAGTCCGGAAAGGAGGAGCGAATATGGCTAGACAATTTCCGTTAGAAAAAACCAGAAATATTGGTATCATGGCTCATATCGATGCCGGAAAGACGACTACGACAGAACGTATTCTGTTCTATACCGGCAGAACACATAAAATCGGTGAAACTCATGACGGCGCTGCTCAGATGGACTGGATGGCGCAGGAACAGGAAAGAGGCATCACCATCACTTCCGCTGCGACGACAGCTCAGTGGAAAGGAAACAGAATCAACATCATCGATACGCCGGGACACGTTGACTTTACCGTAGAAGTAGAGAGATCTCTCCGCGTACTTGACGGTGCGGTTACGGTTCTCTGTGCAAAGGGAGGTGTAGAACCTCAGTCGGAGACAGTCTGGAGACAGGCAGAAAGATACGGCGTTCCGAGAATGATTTTCGTCAATAAGATGGATATCATGGGTGCCGACTTCTATCACGTTGTGGATATGGTTAAGGACAGACTGAAGGCAAATGCCGTTCCTGTTCAGCTCCCTATCGGCAAGGAAGAGACATTTACAGGTATCATCGACCTCATCAAGATGAAGGCCGAGATCTATAAGGACGATCTGGGCAAGGAAATCGAAGAGACCGAAATTCCTGAAGATATGAAAGAACTGGCAGATGAATGGAGACATGCTCTGCTGGAATCTGTTGCAGAAACAGATGAAGAACTGATGATGCAGTATCTCGAAGAAGATACATTATCTGAAAAGGATATCAAAAAAGCCATCAGAAAATCGACAATCGCAGGTGAGATGGTTCCTATGCTCTGCGGTTCCGCGTATAAAAACAAGGGTGTACAGCTCATGCTGGATGCTGTTGTTGATTATATGCCTTCCCCGCTGGATATTCCTGCCATCAAAGGTGTGCTTCCGGGAACAGAAGAAGAAGCGGAAAGTCCGACAGACGACAATGCACCGTTCGCTGCACTGGCATTCAAGATCATGGCAGACCCGTTTGTAGGTAAGCTGGCGTTCTTCAGAGTATACTCTGGAACTCTCGATTCCGGTTCTTACGTGTACAATTCCACAAAGGGAAAGAGAGAGAGAATCGGCCGTATTCTTCAGATGCACGCAAATAAGAGAGAAGAAATCGAAAAGGTATATGCAGGCGATATCGCTGCGGCCGTAGGTCTGAAAGACACTACGACAGGCGATACGCTCTGTGATGAAAAGCATCCGATTATCCTCGAATCCATGGACTTCCCTGATCCTGTTATCGAAATCGCCATCGAGCCGAAGACGAAGGCAGGCCAGGAAAAGATGGGCATCGCGCTGGCCAAGCTGGCAGAAGAAGATCCTACGTTCAAGACGTATACAAATCAGGATACCGGTCAGACGATCATCGCAGGTATGGGAGAACTCCACCTGGATATCATCGTTGACCGTCTTCTGAGAGAATTCAAGGTTGAAGCGAACGTGGGCAAGCCGCAGGTTTCCTACAAGGAAACTCTCACAGAGCCTGCAGACGTGGATTACAAGTACGCGAAGCAGTCCGGCGGACGCGGACAGTACGGTCACGTCAAGATCAAGGTTACGCCGAGAGAACCTGGTTCCGGATACGAATTCAAGAATTCCATCGTCGGCGGTGCGATTCCTAAGGAATACATTCCTAAGATCGACGAAGGTATTCAGGAAGCTATGCAGACAGGTATCCTGGCAGGTTATCAGGTTGTAGACGTCGGCGTAGAACTGTACGATGGTTCCTATCACGAAGTCGACTCTTCTGAAATGGCATTCAAGATCGCCGCATCCATGGCCTTCAAGGAAGCTTCCAGAAAGGCAAAGCCGGTACTCCTCGAGCCTATCTTCAAGGTAGAGGTAACCGTTCCGGAAGAATACATGGGCGACATCATCGGAGATATTTCTTCGAGAAGAGGCCGTATCGAGGGTTCTGACATGAGAAACGGAACGGTTGCAGTCAGAGGATTTGTTCCGCTTTCCGAAATGTTCGGTTACGCGACAGACCTGAGATCCAAGACACAGGGCCGCGGCGTATATGTAATGCAGATGGATCACTTCGAACAGCTCCCTGCAAACCTGCTCGAAAAGGTTACAAAATAATAAAGCGAAATACTGAAAGTTAAGATAATTATTTGTACTTTCCCGCTGATATGCCTGTGTCATGCGGATGGCCGCGGATCGGAGCGGGCGGGAAAGTTCATCACCCGTATCAGGAGGTAATTATAATGGCTAAGGAAAAATTTGAGAGAAATAAACCGCATATCAACATCGGTACGATC
>JAHZHA010000036.1 GCA_019420525.1 Bacillota bacterium | reverse complement strand
GAGATGGGTATTCTGCTGGTGTCTTTTGTGCTCTGCGGTCTTATCGGATTCTGTGATGACTTCATCAAAGTCGTGAAAAAGAGAAACCTAGGGCTTACGGCTCTCCAGAAGCTGATCTTCCAGATCGTCATCGCCGTCATACTGGCAGTCTATCAGTCGAAAGTGTCCTCTTTCGGGACGAGCATCTATGTCCCGATAGTCAAAGAATATATCGATCTGGGATGGTTCTATATCCCGTTTGTGGCGTTCGTTCTGGTGGCTATGGTAAATGCCGTGAACCTCACCGACGGACTGGACGGACTGGCCAGCGGATGTACGGCTGTCGTGGCGCTGTTCCTGGCCATCACGGGAGCGGGAATCGGCTATACCAGCAGTAGCATTTTCAGCGCCGCCATTGCAGGTGCGTGTTTTGGTTTTCTGCTGTTTAATCATTATCCTGCAAAGGTCTTCATGGGGGATACAGGTTCCCTGGCCCTTGGAGGAGCTCTGGCAGCAGCGGCCGTCATGATGAATATCGAACTGATTCTTCCGATAGCGGGAGGGATCTTCGTTGCGGAAGTGGTATCCGATATCATTCAGGTAGTCAGCTTCAAGACCAGGGGAAAGCGGGTTTTCCGCATGGCGCCGCTCCATCATCATTTTGAACTGGGCGGCTGGAAAGAGACAAAAGTCGTCGTCGTATTCTGGACGGTTACGCTTTTGCTCTGCATATTATCTACGTTTATGCTGTAAAATTAAGATAAGATAGAAAAAATCGGCGCACGGAAGTGAGGATGAAATCACATGGTCGGGAATGAAAAAGAAAATATGGAAAACAGCCGTGTTCTCGTCGTAGGACTCGGAAGATCCGGTATTGCGGCAGCGGAGGCGCTGAAACGGCTGAAAGCGGATGTAAGCGTGTACGACAGCAAATTCAGTGAAGAAAAAGCTTCCTGGGCGGAGAAAAACGGTTTTCCTTTCAGCTTCGGCGAAAGGCCGGATCCGGTCAGAGGCTTTGACATGCTGGTGCTGAGTCCGGGAGTGCCGACGGATGCGGATTTTGTCGAGGAAGCCAGAGAATCCGGCGCTGAAATTACAGGAGAACTGGAACTGGCATATCGTTTCGGGAGAGGAAAATATATCGCCATCACCGGAACGAATGGAAAGACGACGACGACGACTCTCGTTGGAGAGATCTTCCGCAATGCGGGAAAAAAGACAGAAGTAGTCGGCAATATCGGGGTGGCCGTCATGTCGAAAGCGCTGGACAGCGATGAGGATACGTATCTGGTGACAGAGTGCAGCAGCTTTCAGCTGGAGACGACGGAAACGTTCCGGCCACTGGTATCTGCGCTGCTCAATGTGACGCCGGATCATCTGAACCGGCATAAGACAATGGAAAACTACACTCTTGCGAAGGCGAAAATCTTCGCGAATCAGGATGAAAAAGAATATTTCGTATATAATGCGGATGACGTGATCTGTTCCGGCACCGTCTCCATGTGCCGGGCGATACCTGTCCCTTTCAGCAGAAAAAGGGAACTCGATTTCGGAGTTTTCGTAAGAGATGGCCATATCGTAATCGAAGACGGGAAGTCCGGAGTCACAATCTGCAAGGTCGGTGAACTTCTGATCCCCGGTCCTCATAATGTGGAGAATGCGCTGGCTGCATCGGCTATCGCCTATTTTGCCGGAATTGCGCCGGAATATATCGCACAGACACTGAGGTCGTTTCCGGGTGTCGCACACCGCATCGAACGGTGCGGCGAAAAGAACGGCGTTTTCTTCGTGAACGATTCCAAGGGAACGAATCCGGATGCGGCGGTCAAAGCGGTCGTCTCTTTCGAGAATATCGTTCTGATTGCCGGCGGTTATGATAAAGGGGCTCAGTATGATGATCTCATCAAAAATTTCAGAGGTCATGTGAAAGAACTGGTCCTCATGGGGGCAACTGCTCCGAAAATCCGGGAAGCTTCTGAGAAATTCGGATTCACGAATATTCATACCGCAGCAAATATGAAGGAAGCAGTCCGCCTTTCCTATGAAATCGCATCGCCGGGGGATACGGTTCTTCTTTCGCCGGCCTGTGCGAGCTGGGATATGTACACCAGTTTTGAGGAGCGGGGGGATGATTTTAAAAATTGTGTCAGCCAGCTCTGAAAGAGAGAATTGTGAAACGATGCCGGAAATAACCGGCGGTCGGAGGAATTGACATGAAACGCAGAATCATTGCGTCGGCCGGAAAGGCCGGGAAGACATCGGAAAACAGCGGAATCGGCGATAAGCCTCAGCGCCTGAAAATAGGAAAGCGAAAAAGCGTGCCTATGAAATCGGGCGACTTTGCGCTGACAGCTCTTGTGATGATACTCGTGATCTTCGGAGTCATCATGGTGTTCAGTGCCAGTTATTATTATGCCATCAGCGAGGAAGGCACACCGTATTATTATCTGATCCGCGATATCATATGGGCAGTGGTCGGAACTGCGGCTATGATGTTCATGGCTGTTTTCGATTATCACAGGATGCTGAAAGCGGCAATACCTGTGATGGGCATAGCTTTTGTGCTGTTGCTTCTGGTTTTTACGCCGCTGGGCGTCACTCTGAACAACGCTACCAGGTGGATCGGAGTCGGCGGAGCCACGATCATGCCCGGAGAACTTGCAAAGCCGGCCTGTATTCTGTTTGTGGCAGCCTGGCTGAGCAACCCGCGCCATTCGGTTCATAATTTCGTAAGGGGAATTCTGCCGCCTCTGCTGGTGGCGGGCGGCGCAGGTATTCTGATCGCCATGCAGCCCAGTACCACGACAGCTGCGACACTGGTCATCATCGTATTCGGCGTGATGTTCATCGCGGGGATGAGCTGGGCTTATGTGGGAGGTGCTGTAGGTCTTGCGGTAGCAGCTTTTGCAGCATTGATCATAACGGATGACACCGGTTATCGTATGGACCGTATCATGAGTTTTACGGATCCTTTTGCAGATCCGCAGGGATCGGGTTATCAGGTGGTTCAGTCGCTTCTGGCGCTGGGTTCCGGAGGACTGACCGGCGTAGGTCTGGGAAAGAGCATGCAGAAGACACTCTATCTTCCAGAACCTCAGAATGACTTCATCCTTGCAATTATCGGCGAGGAGCTGGGGTTTATCGGATTGCTGGTGCTCCTTCTGGTTTACCTGCTTCTGATCTGGAGGTGCATCCATATCGCTCTCAATGCGCCGGATACTTTCGGAACGCTTCTGGCATCCGGCATCACCATCATGCTGGGCGTCCAGGTGGTGCTGAACGTGATGATCGTCACGTCTCTCATGCCTCCAACAGGAATCTCTTTGCCGTTTATCAGCTGGGGAGGAAATTCGCTGCTGGTGTTTATGGGAAGCATGGGGGTCATGCTGAATATATCAAGACATTCGATTAAATAACGACGGGGTACGGAAATGAAAGTGATCATGACAGGCGGAGGAACGGGCGGACATATCTATCCGGCCCTGGCCATCGCAGAAGAAATCAAAAGAAGAGATCCACAGGCGGAAATTATTTTTGTTGGCACGAAACACGGCATGGAAAAGGATATTGTGCCGCGTTACGGATACGAACTGAAGTTTATCACGGTCAGCGGGCTCGACCGCAGGAAACTCTGGAAAAACGTCAGTACACTGAAAGATCTGAAAAAAGGTCTCGACGAGGCAAAAGCCCTCATCCGGACTTTCCGTCCGGATCTGGTAATCGGAACCGGAGGATATGTATGCGGACCTGTGGTGCGCACTGCTGCTTCCATGGGAATCCGGACCTATATCCACGAACAGAATGCATTCCCGGGGCTGACGAACAAGCTGCTGAGCCGGAAGGTCAGCAGAGTGTTCATCGCTTTCGAGGAAGCGGCTGGCTATTTCAAGACGAAGGACAGGCCTGTCGTAGTAGGCAATCCCGTTCGGAAGCTGTTCTCCGAAATATCCAGAGAAGAGGCGAGAAGAGTTCTCGGGATCAGTCAGGATGACTTTGTGGTGCTCAGTTTCGGCGGAAGTCTGGGGGCAAAAAAGATAAACGAAGAAATGAAAATCGCTGCACATGAGCTGAAGGACCTGAAAGGACTCCGCATCTTTTTCGTCACAGGACGGCGCTATTACGATGAAATCGTCGCAGATGCAGATCCGGAAAACGAAAGAGTCACTTATCTGAAATACATCGACAATATGCCGGTTTATCTCAGTGCCTGCAATCTGGCTGTGACTCGGTCAGGAGCGCTTACCGTTTCGGAAATCGCAGCCTGCGGAAGAGCATCGGTGATGATTCCCTCACCTTATGTGACAAACAATCATCAATTCTTCAATGCGAAAGTGGCGGCGGACCGGGCAGCTTCGATTCTCGTCGAAGAAAATGATCTCAAACCGGGAACGGTATCGGATCTCATCGGAAAGCTGATGAATGACAGGGCGAGAGTCGAAAGAATGGAAAAAAATTCCAAAAATCTGGGCCGGACCGATTCGGCTGACGTCATGTGCGATATCATGGGAATTTAAACGACAGATAGACGGAACGACAGATGCTTTCTCTGCATATACTGAAGAACAGAGGAGGTGCTGTCTTGGACACATATCATATATCGGGCGGAAGAAAGCTCAGCGGCACAGTGAGCGCCGGCGGTGCAAAGAATGCGGTTCTGCCGCTGATGGCAGCTTCCGTCATGGCAGACGGGGAGACTTTTTTGTACAATTGTCCGGCGCTGTCAGATGTCTATGCCATGCTGGGTATTCTTGAGGCTGCAGGCTGCCGTACAGATTTCAGCGGAGGACGTGTACGGGTGCGTCCCGGAGTATCAGATGAAGCTTTTCTTCACGAGGATCTGGTGAGAGAACTCCGGTCTTCCGTATTTCTGCTGGGTCCCATGCTGGCACGGAAAAAATCTGTACGCATGGGATTTCCCGGAGGATGCGATATCGGAAAACGTCCGGTGGATATCCATCTGGATGCTTTACGAAAGTTGGGAGCGGAGATTGAAGAGCGCGGCGGCGAGATTATCTGCAGAGCGGAGAGTCTCAGAGGAGCGGCGGTGAGACTGCCGTTTCCCAGCGTGGGAGCTACGGAAAATGTCATGATGGCGGCCGCTATGGCAGAAGGCATAACGGTAATCCGCAATGCGGCCCGGGAACCGGAGATCACCGAACTTCAGAATTTTCTGAACGCCATGGGGGCGGAAATCAGCGGAGCGGGAACGTCCGTGATTATCATTTCGGGGAAGAGACGTCTTCGCGGCGCAGAATGGACGGTGATGCCTGATCGAATCGAATCGGGCACGCTGATTCTTGCCGCGGCCGCTACTGGAGGCGAAATTTTTATTAAAAATGCGCCGGCAGCGGATATGGACGCTTTTCTCGGCTGTGTAAAGCGCACCGGTGTCACGATTGAAATTCAGGAAGACGGCGTCGGGGTCTCAGCGCCGGAACGGCTTCTGTCACCGGGCAAGGTGGAGACGCGGCCGTATCCGGGATTTCCCACCGATCTTCAGTCTCAATTTCTGGCTGCCATGACGCAGTCAAAGGGAGTCAGCGTCATAGAAGAAAATATATTTGAAAACAGATTTAAAGTCCTGAAATATCTCCGTCTCATGGGAGCGGATATCACACTCTTCGGAAACCGGGCATGTATCAACGGAGTGGAGAGACTGCACGGGGCCAGAGTAAAAGCAGAAGATCTGAGAGGCGGAGCGGCCCTGGTGATCGCCGGGCTTGCGGCTCAGGGAGATACCGTTGTTGAAAATGTTTGCCTCATCGACAGAGGGTATGATAAATTAGAAGTGTCACTCAGAGATCTGGGTGCCGACATTGCGCGTGTTAAAGAGGTCTGAAATGAATAACGACAGAGAAAATGACAGCTTCCGGACATCGACAGATATATATGGCGGCATAGATGCGGACTACGATATGCAGTACACCTTTTTTGACACGGAGGAAGGACGTGAACCCGGTGAAGGAGAAGCGGAGTACGGAGCCGATCCGGAGCGGGAAAATTCAGAAAAAAAGAAAAAAAAGAAAAAGAAAAAACGAAAGAAAAAACATTATATGCTGCGGCTGGTTCTCATTCTGGCCGCGGCGGCGGTTTTCATCCTGCTGCTGAGATCTCCGCTCTTTACGATTTCGGTGATTGAAGTGGAGGGGAACCAGCTGATGAGCGATGAGGAGATCATCGAGATGGCCGGGGTCAGTATCGGGGACAACCTCTTTGCGGTCAGCAGCAGAGAAGTGAAGTCGAAACTGAAAAAAAATGTGTATATCGCCTCGGCAAAAATCGACAGGCAGATACCGGATACTTATGTTATAAAAATAGAGGAAAAAATTCCGACATTAGCGGTTAAATATAAATCAAAATATGTCATTATGGACGATGAGGGCAGAGCCATCGATTATGCGGATGACGTCCGGGGAGTCACCGTACTCACGGGCGTAAGTATTGCTAAGTATGAAATCGGGGAAGTTCCGGCGGTGAAAGACGGATGTGATTTCGCAGCTCTTCTCACTATGATAAATAAAGTAAACGAATCGGGACTCTATTTCAAGAAAATTGAAATGCTCACGGCGACTTCGGTAAAAGGCAACATTACCGACACGCTGCTGTGTCAGGGAGAATGTATCGATATCGCGGAACACACGGAAGAGCTGAAAGCTGCCATCTATGATCTCGGTCAGAGGCAGGTCAGCCGCGGAGTGATTACCATCAGCGGCGACGGATATGCGGCTTTCAATCCTGTAATCAGGTGATCTGCGACGGCCTGGACTGATGAAAAACGGCACGGTACGGCGGAAGATTCCATCCGTCCGGAACAGCAAAAACAGAGAATTCATTTTGATGGTAGTTGTTGCGATAAGTATAGTGTTATGATAAAATATTCTGTATCTAAGTAACAGGAGGTTACTACATAATGTTACAATTTGAAGTGAATGTGGAAGACAATGCCCAGATCAAGGTAATCGGTGTCGGCGGCGGCGGCGGAAACGCTGTGAACCGCATGATCGAAGCCGGACTGAAGGGAGTTTCTTATATCGTTGTAAACACGGACAAGCAGGCGCTGAACCGCTCGGTAGCCGAGACGAAAGTCCAGATCGGCGAAAAACTCACCAGAGGCCTCGGTGCCGGTGCTAATCCTGAGACAGGCATGAAAGCAGCCGAAGAAAATCTTGATGAAATCACAAAATATTTCGACGGCGTGGATATGGTATTTATCACAGCAGGTATGGGAGGTGGCACCGGAACAGGAGCAGCTCCCGTTATCGCAAAAGCTGCCAAGGAGAGCGGCATTCTCACGGTGGGCGTCGTAACGAAACCATTTACATTTGAAGGTAAGAGAAGAAGAGATCACGCAGAGCTCGGTATCGAATACCTGAAGAAGTATGTGGATTCTCTTGTCGTCGTTCCGAATGACAAGCTGCTCCAGATTTCCGAAAAGAATACGACGATGCAGGAGGCGTTCAGCATGGCGGATGACGTTCTGCGTCAGGGCGTTCAGGGCATTACCGATCTGATCGCCGAATCGGGTGTCATCAATCTGGACTTTGCAGATGTCAAGACTGTCATGAGTGACAGAGGTATTGCTCACATGGGTGTCGGTGTCGGCAGAGGCGAAAACAGAGTCATCGATGCGGTCAAGGAAGCTATCGGAAGTCCGCTTCTCGAGACTTCCATCGATGGAGCCAAGGCGATTCTCCTCAACATCATGGGCGGATACGATCTTGGAATGCTGGAGGCCAACGAAGCTGCAGATCTCATCGAAAAGGCCGCAGCCAGAGACGCCAATATCATTTTTGGTGCGTCCATTAAAGAAGATCTGGAAGATGAAATTCGGATCACAGTCATCGCTACCGGCTTTGAAGACGAAGAAGAGGAAAATGAGATTCCGGAAGAACCGGCTCCAGTAGTTCGTCATGCAGCAGCTTCCGCAGCTTCTGCAGCAAAAGAAGAGGATACCGCAGCGGCATCTGCTGACAATGAACCGCAGCAGGAACTGCCGGAAGAGGATGACATCGAGGTTCCTGAATTCCTGAAGAATGCGATGAAAGCGGTAAACAACAAATTTTAGGAGAAATCAGAAAAACTGAGAAAATCAGAAAAGCCGGTGATGAGCCGGCTTTTTGTCTCAATATATCTGAAGGACAGAATATGTTACAGCGAATCACATCGTTGCAGAACGAAAAATTGAAAAATTTTGCCAGGCTTTACCGGAGAAAATACAGAGAAAAGTGGAAGCTGTACGTTGCGGAAGGGATCAATCTGGTAGAAGAAGCTCTGAAAAACGGCGCGGAATTCGACAGCGCATTTGTCAGAGAGGACTTTTTCGGAGAAGCTGAGGGAAAGGCGCTGGCAGAGCGCCTAGGAGAGAAGAACTGCGATATCTTCGTTCTTCCCAAAGCTCTTTTTGATCACACGGTAAATACGGATACGCCGCAGGGAATCGCGGCGGCAGTGAAACAGCCCGACTGCGATGTCGGGCATTTCTTTGACGGAAAACCGTCGAACGTCATCGTTCTGGACAGACTGCAGGATCCCGGAAATCTCGGGACAATCATCCGGACGGCTGACGCGGCAGGATTCCGCAGGATTCTCGTGATGAAAGGAACGGCGGATATCTTTTCCCCGAAGACGGTGAGAGCGGCGGCGGGATCTCTGTACCGCGTCTCATTTGCTTATGCAAATCAGCCTGAAGAAGCGCTTCGGCTCTTGTCGGACCGGGGATTCCGGACGGTCTGCACCTCTCCGCGAGCGGAAAAAAATTATTTTGAGGAGGATATCGCGGAAAATACCGCGTTGATCATCGGAAACGAAGCCAACGGAGCCTGTGACGAATTCATGCAGAAGGCCCGGCTGCTAGTCAGCATTCCCATGGAGGGTACGGTGGAATCGTTAAACGCAGGTGTGGCGGCATCGGTGATCATGTATGAATCGGTGCGTCAGAGACTCCGAAAGAGAGCCGGCCCGTGAGGCTGAATCTTCGGCAGGCAGAGTGATATCGGAAAGAAAATGACAGATGGAGGAATATATATGCAGAAACAGCTTATGACAATTTTGGAGGAAGCGAAGAAACAGCTGAGCGAAGCGGCTTCTCCTGAGAAGGCTGAAGAGATCAGAGTCAAGGTCCTGGGAAAAAAAGGAAGGCTGACGGAAATTTTGCGTTCCATGGGAAGTCTCGGCGCTGACGAGCGGAAAGAAGTCGGCAAAAAAGCAAATGAAGTCAGAGCCGAGATCGAAAAACTTCTCGATGAAAAGATGACGGAACTCAAAGAAAAGAAAAAGCAGGCGAAGCTGGCAGCTGAAGTTATCGATGTTACGGAGCCGGGCAGAATCAGAAGTCTGGGAGTAAAGCATCCGATCACGCAGACGATTGACGAGATGTCGAAGATCTTCATGAATATGGGATTTGAGATCGTAGAAGGCCCGGAAGTAGAGACTGTCTTCATGAATTTCGATGCGCTCAATGCGGGACCGAATCATCCTTCCAGAGATTTGACGGACACTTTCTATATCACGGACAAGACAATCCTCAGAACGCAGACTTCTCCCGTTCAGGCGAGAACGCTTCTGACAAAGGAGCCTCCTTTGAGAGTCATCTCTCCGGGCCGCGTGTACCGGTGCGATACGCCGGATGCTACGCATTCTCCTGTATTCCATCAGGTGGAAGGCCTCGTGGTAGGCGAAGGCATCACGATGGCAGATCTGAAAGGTACGCTGGGCGAGTTTGCGAGACAGATGTTCGGTCCTGACACTCTGACCAAGTTCAGACCGCACCACTTCCCGTTTACGGAACCGAGTGCGGAAGTGGACGTATCCTGCTTCAAATGCGGGGGCAAGGGCTGCAGCGTGTGCAAGGGAAGCGGCTGGATCGAAATTCTCGGCTGCGGCATGGTTCACCCGAATGTCCTCAAGGTCGGCGGAATCGATACGGAAAAATACACGGGATTCGCTTTCGGCATCGGCGTGGAACGTATCGCGATGCTGAAATACGCCGTGGACGATATCCGTCTGTTCTACGAAAACGACGAACGTTTCCTGAAGCAGTTCAGATAGGAAGAAATGCCGGCGGGCATAACTGCAGATGTTTTAATATATATGACAGAGAGGTAGATATTTCATGTTAGTTTCCATAAATTGGCTTAAAGATTACGCAGATGTCGATGTGCCAGTCGATGAGTTCTGCGACAGAATGATTCTCTCCGGCTCCAATATCGAGACGGTGGAACCTTACGGCACGAAGTTTTCCAAGATCGTCACCGGCAGAATCCTGAAAATCGAGCAGCATCCGGATGCGGACCGTCTCGTCGTCTGCAAGGTGGATGTCGGGGAAGCCGAACCGATCCAGATCGTCACCGGAGCAAAAAATGTCTTTGAAGGAGCCGTCGTTCCTGTTATACGCGACGGCGGAAAACTGGCCGACGGCACGGTGATCAAAAAGGGTAAGCTCAGAGGCGTCGTTTCCGACGGAATGCTGTGTTCCGCGGCGGAGATGGGATATGAGGACAAGGTGATCAATACCCTTATCCGGGACGGAATCTGGATTCTCGATGACAGCATTCAGCCGGGGCTGGATATCGCCGATGTGCTGGAACTGAAAGACCATGTGGTAGATTTCGAAATCACGCCAAACCGCCCGGACTGCCTGTCCATGATCGGTATGGCAAGAGAAGCGGCTGCGGTTTTCGGAACGGAACTGAAATATCCGGATACGTCTGTAAAGGAGACTTTCGGCGACGTAAAGGATTATGTAGATGTAGAGGTAAAGCGCCCGGATCTCTGTCCGAGATATACGGCTCACGTCATCACGGATATCAAAGTGGAACAGTCTCCGTGGTGGATGCAGAGATGCCTCATGCATGCCGGAATGCGTCCGATCAATAACATCGTCGATATCACGAATTTCGTCATGATGGAATACGGTCAGCCGATTCACGCTTTCGATGCCACGACTGTGGCAGGCGGAAAGATCATCGTGGACGCGGCGAAAGAAGGCGATAAGTTTGTGACGCTGGACGGTGTGGAACGAGTTATGCCGGAAGGCGCTCTGATGATCTGCGATGCGGAGAAACAGATCGGTATCGCCGGTGTCATGGGCGGACTCAATTCAGAGATTACGGAAAATACGAAGACAGTCATTCTGGAAGTGGCGAACTTCAACGGAGACTCGATCCGCAGCACGTCTAAGAAGCTGACGCTCAGGACAGAGGCATCATCCAGATATGAAAAAGGCATTGATGCAAATCTCTGTGAGGAAGCGGCAGAACGCGTCTGCCATCTCATCGAACAGCTGGGATGTGGAAAGATCGCAGGAGGCGCCGTCGATGTATATCCGGAAGTTCAGAAGGCAAATCCGACAGATGTGAGAATTTCGAGAGTCAATCACGTTCTGGGCACGGATATCCCGGGCGAAGATATGATAAAAATCTTCGAAAGCCTGGAGATGAAGTGTGATGTAAAAGGCGATACGGTTACGGTCACTCCTCCGACGGTGAGACAGGATCTGGAGTCTGAAGTCGACTATGTGGAAGAGGTTGCCCGCATGTTCGGCTATGATAAGATGCCGACTTCTCTGCCGCAGGGCTGTGAGATCGCGCGTCTGACGAAACAGGAAGAAGCCAGAACGAAAGCGAGAGATATCCTGACGGCTCTGGGCGCCAGCGAGATTCTGACTTACAGTTTTGTCAATCCGAGAAGTGTGGATAAAGTAAATATATCCGAGACGGATCTTTCAAAGAGAAATTTCGTAAAGCTGATCAATCCGCTGGGTGATGACAGCAGCGTCATGAGAACGATGCTGACGCCGAATATGATGGACGTGCTGGCGAAAAACTATGCGAAAGGCAATAAGGATGTGTCGCTGTTTGAAATCGGAAGGATTTTCAATAATGTAGCCATCAACTGCGACGGCCAGCCTGCGGAAGCGGAAGGTCTGTGCATTGGAATGTATGGAGAAGATGCCGATTTCTTCGCTCTCAAAGGTATGATAAATCAGCTCTTGTCTCTGATGGGAATGGACGAGCCTGTTTATGAAGCGGAGAAAAATCTGCCGATGTATCATCCGGGAAGATGTGCCAATATCCTTTACAATGGTGAACTTCTCGGTACGATGGGTGAGATGCATCCGGATGTCTGTGAACGTTACGGCATCGGTACGCGGGTTTATTCCTGCGAACTACTTTTCTCCATTATCATGCTTCACGCCAGTTCCGATATCGTATACAAGCCGCTGCCGAAATATCCTGCGGTTACGAGAGATATCTCTCTGACGGTAGATGAAGAAGTTACAGTAGGTGCAATCGAAGAAGTAATTTTCGAAAACGGCGGAGCAATTCTGGAAGATGTTGCGCTCTTTGACGTTTACCGCGGTGTACAGGTAGGCGAGGGAAAGAAGAGTGTAGCTTTCGCTCTGACTTACAGAGATCTGGAAAAAACTCTGACTGACGAAGAAGTAAATGCAGTTCATTCAAAGGTTCTCGAGGCTCTGAAAGAAAGACTGGGCGCCGTTCAGAGAGAAATGTAACGGACGCACCGGGAACCGGTTATATGAGGAAGAAAAGGAGGCAGACCTCATGGGAGAAAGCAGCAGAGCTACAGTAAAAATCTATGACCAGGAATATACGATCGCAGGCAGCAGCTCCGGTGAACAGATCGTCGTGGTGGCAAATCATGTCGACACTCTGATGCACGAACTCGCGGAAGGACTGCCGTCTCTTCCGATGTCGTCTCTGGCGGTGCTTACCGCGGTGAATATCGCGGACGATTATTTTACGGAAAAAGACAGGGTGGCAGAACTGGAGTCTGTGATCGCTGATCTGAAAAAAGATGCCAACCACTATATCCAGATGTGGGAGGACGCTAAACAGAGTTTCAAGCAGTATAAAGAAGATGCGCAGAACAGCATCGAGCAGCTTCAGGAGCTCCAGAGAATCTACAATATGAAAAATGTGGAACTCAGCAAAGCCAACGCAGCGCTGGAAGATATGAAAAGCCGCTACGACAGTGTCCGTTCTGATCTTCTTAAAGCCAAGAATGAAAACGGCAGGGCCAGGGAGGAGGCTGAGCAGGCAAAATCTCAGGCCGAACAGGCGGCTGCACTGCAGAGACAGGCGGAAGAAGCTCTGAAAAAAGCTCAGGAGGAACTCGAAGAAAAACAGCTGGAACTGGAAATTACAAGAGAAGACTTCGAGAAGATGAAGGAATCGAAATCCGCGGAAACGGCCGGAGCCAATGAACTGATGGATAAATACAAGGAACTTGAAAACAGCTTTTTCGATATTCAAATGGAAAATCTTCAGCTGAAGAACGAACTGGATGAGCTGAAGAAACAGGAAATTTAGATTTTCAAAAGTAAATTATGAATGACAAATCAGAAAAAGTATTAGAATTCAACAAGATAAAAGATCTCCTGGAACAGGAGGCTGTCTCACCGATGGCGAAAAAAGCCGTGGAAGAAATCGAACCTCTGACAGATGATTTTCTCATACGCGATCTGCTGAAGGAGACCGATGAGGCGGCGGCGGTGGTTTCTGCGGTGGGAGCCCCGCCTTTCGGCGGCGTCCGCGATGTCAAGCGGAGCGTGCGGTACGCGGAAAAAGGCGGCGTGCTCACCATGAGACAGCTGCTGGATATAAAGTCGAGCCTCCAGGCCGCGTCTCAGGTGAAAAATTTTATCTTCAACAATATCTCTGCGGGTCCTCTGGCGGGAAGGGAACTACCTGTCATCACAGGGCTGGCTCAGATGCTCAGTGAAGAACGCCGTCTCTGCGATCACATCGAGCGCTGTATCATTTCGGAAGACGAGATGGCTGACGGGGCCAGTCCGCTGCTGAGAGACATCCGTAGAAAAATTTCGCAGCAGACGGAAGCGGCGAGGATGAGAATCAACGCCATGATTTCTTCTTCCGCCAACAAAGGACTGCTGCAGGACGATATCGTTACCATGAGAGACGGGCGTTTCGTCATTCCGGTGAAACAGGAAAACAGATCGCGCTTTCCGGGTATCGTCCATGACAGATCGTCAACCGGGGCGACGCTGTTTATCGAGCCGCAGGCTGTCGTCGATATGAATAACGAAATCCGCGAGCTTGAGATGAAGGAACAGGACGAGATACGCCGGATTTTGGCGGAACTGTCAGCGGAGGCAGGAAAATCGGTGCGTCCCGTGATCAACAATCAGAAATATCTGACAAAGCTGGACGTGATTTTTGCAAAAGGACGTCTTTCCGTCCGGTATGGCGGATGTTCCGCAAGGATCAATACGGACGGAATTCTCGATATCCGCAGAGGCCGTCATCCGCTCATCGATCCGGAAAAAGTCGTTCCCGTGGATATCAGCGCCGGAAAGCATTACAAAACGCTGGTGATCACGGGGCCGAACACCGGCGGCAAGACGGTGACGCTAAAGACCGTCGGGCTGATGATTCTGATGACTCAGGCAGGGCTGCACATCCCGGCAGAAGAAGGATCGGAAATTCCGGTGATGCAGAAAGTGTTCGCCGACATCGGAGATGAGCAGAGCATCGAACAGAGTCTCAGCACTTTTTCATCCCATATGAAAAACATCGTAGAAATCATCGGCGAAGCCGACGAAAATACATTCGTTCTCATCGACGAACTGGGAGCCGGAACCGATCCTACCGAGGGAGCGGCTCTGGCGATTTCCATTCTGGAACGTCTTTCTCAGCTGGGAGCTACGACGATGGCGACGACGCACTACAGTGAACTGAAAAAATACGCCATCGCCACCAGAGGAGTGGAGAACGCTTCCATGGAATTCGATGTGGAGACTCTGAGTCCCACATATCGGCTCACCATCGGGACGCCGGGAAGATCGAACGCTTTTGAGATCTCAAGAAAACTCGGCCTCGACGATGAGATTATCGACTATGCCAGAAATCTTCTGGGCACCGATGATATCGAGTTTGAAAATGTCATCCGTGCGATTCAGAAAAATATGTCGGATGCCGAAGCGGATAGAGATCAGGCTCTGGAACTGAAACTCCGCCTCAAGAAACAGGAAGAGGAATTCGAACGGAAGCAGAAGCAGGCCGAAGACCAGCGCAGAAAGATCATAGAAAAGGCGCGGCGCGAGGCTGCCGATATGGTGGCAGAGGCGAAAGAATTTGCGGAGGAAGTGAAGCAGGAACTCAGAGAAATTCAGAAAGAAGGGCCGGGAGAAGAGGCCCGGAGCAGACAGCTGAATATCCGCAGACGGCTGATAAGAAAAGGCGACGAATACCGCGAAGTCTTTCAGCCTGCGGTAAATGCCAAACCTGCAGAGCGTGGAGAACTGAAAGTCGGAGACCGGGTCAGCGTGGTTTCCCTGGGACAGAAGGGAACGGTGGCGACTCTGCCCGATGACAAAGATGAACTGCTGGTACAGATCGGTCCGCTGAAAGTCAAAGTCAGACTGACGGATCTTACGAAAATCGACAAAAACGGAGTGCAGAAACGCTTCGATCAGCCGAAATATTCGAAAATGTATCAGCAGAAGACGATGAACATCTCTACGGAGATCAATGTGATCGGAATGACGCTGGATGAAGCTGTGATGGAAGTGGACAAGTATCTGGATGACGCTTATATGTCGGGACTTCCTCAGGTGTCTGTCATCCACGGAAAAGGAGCCGGAATCCTGAAAAACGGACTGAAACAGTTGTTCCGGAATCACGCCCATGTCGACAGTTACCGTCCGGGAGACTATTATTCCGGAGGTGATGGTGTCACAGTGGTGACGCTGAAATAAATTTCCGCGGTTAATCGGCGGGAATCTGTACGAAAATACCGGTGAAATGTACCGGACGCGTCAAGGCGGACGGTGCAGCATGATCGCAGAATAAACGGAGAAAAAATATGACGGATCAGAAAAAGGAAATCGCAGTTCTTCTTTCCGGCATGATTGAAGGACTTGAGGCGGATGACATCGGAGCGATGATCGAAATTCCGCCTGAGAGCAGACTGGGAGACTTCGCTTTCCCGTGTTTCAAACTGGCAAAGACGCTGAGAAAAGCGCCGAACCTGATCGCTCAGGATCTGGCGGAAAAACTCTCGGGAAACAGCATGTTTGCCCGGGTGGAAAATGTAAATGCATATGTGAATTTCTTTATGAACAGAGAAGAGACGGCCGCTGCTGTCATTTCGGAAGTTCTGGAAAAAAAGGACAGATACGGCGCCAGTGACATGGGCAGCGGAAAGAAAGTCATCGTCGAATACTCGTCTCCGAACATCGCAAAGCCGTTCCATATCGGTCACATCAGAACCACGGTGATCGGAAATGCTATCTATAAGATTTTCGATTATCTCGGCTATGAGACGATCCGGATCAATCATCTGGGAGATTATGGCACGCAGTTCGGAAAGATGATCGTCGCCTACAGGAAATGGGGCAATGAAGAAGATGTAAGACGCGAGCCGATTAAAACGCTTCTGGAGTATTATGTAAAATTCCACGAAGAAGCGGAAAAGGACCCGTCTCTGGAAGATGAAGCCAGAGCCACGTTTACGAGACTGGAAAACGGGGAAAAAGAAGAATATGAACTCTGGAAGTGGTTCCGTGAAGAGAGCCTGAAAGAGTTCACATATGTCTACGATCTGCTGGGCATCGAATTTGATTCCTATGCCGGCGAAAGTTTCTATTCCGATAAAATGGACCGCATCGTAAATATGATGGAAGAAAAGGGAATTCTGAAAGAATCGCAGGGAGCTCAGATTGTCGATCTGGAAGAGTACGGGATGCCGCCGGCGCTCATCCGCAAAAAGGACGGTTCTACACTCTATATCACCAGAGATATTGCGGCTGCTGTATACAGAAAAGAGCATTACGATTTCGACAAGAATATATATGTCGTGGCATCACAGCAGAATCTCCATTTCCAGCAGTGGTTCAAGATCATCGAACTGATGGGTTATGACTGGGCCGATCAGTGCGTTCATGTTCCGTTCGGCATGGTGAGCCTGGAGGACGGTACCCTTTCCACCCGTAAGGGCAAAGTGGTATTCCTGCTGGATGTGCTTAACAGCGCTGTCGAAAAGACGAAGCAGGTCATGATCGAAAAGAACGGATCGGATGCCGATGTCGACGAGATCTCAAAACAGGTGGGGATCGGAGCCGTGGTATTCCAGGAGCTTTCAAACAACAGAATAAAGGATTATGTTTTCACGTGGGACAAGGTTCTCAATTTTGAGGGTGAAACGGGACCGTATGTTCAGTATACTCACGCCAGAGCCGCCAGCGTCCTTCGCAATGCGGGAGCTTCCGCAGAAGCGGTCATTTCGGGTGAAGCTGCTGCGGATACGAGTTATGTCACCAGCGATACGGCTTATGAGCTGATCAAGCTGATCTCCCGCTTCCCTGAGACGGTGAGAGAAGCGGCTGAAAAATACGAACCTTCCGTGATTACGAGACATATCATTGATATTGCACAGTATTTTAATAAATTTTATCACGACGAGCACATTCTGGTGGACGATGAAGCGGAAAAGCAGGCGAAGCTGGCTCTGGTCTGCGCCGCGAAGCAGACGATCGCCAACGGTCTTGGACTTCTCGGCATCGCCGCGCCGGAAAAGATGTAGTGTGATATTGATTTATCCCGCGCCGCCGGACGGTGCGGAGAGGACGGAGGAGATCATATGAGATACGAAGGAGATATTTACAGACCGCCAAGCGAAGCGTACAGCTATATTCTTCAGATTACCATCGGCTGCGCCCACAATAAATGCACGTTCTGCGGATCTTTCAAATCGAAGAAATTCAGAATCCGGAAAATCGAGGAAGTCTATGAGGATCTGGAGATGGCACGCAGATATTACCGCCACATCGAGAAGATTTTCCTCGCCGACGGAGATGCTCTCGTGCTGAAGAATTCTTATCTTATGGACGTTCTGAATAAAATCAGAGAACTGTTCCCGGAATGCCAGCGGGTAGGCATCTACGGAAGAGCTCATGATATCCTCCGAAAGACGGATGAGGAACTCATCGAACTCCGGGATAACGGTATGGGAATCATCTATGTAGGCGTGGAATCCGGAAACCCGGAAATTCTTAAATAGAGAAATAAGGGCGAGACGAGAGAAGAGATGATCGAAGCCGTCCGCAGAGCAGAAAGCCTGGGCATCGAGACGTCGCTGACATTCCTTTCAGGCATCGGCGGCAGAGCGATGTGGAGAGAAAACGCCATCGATACCGGTACCATGATCTCCGAGATGGAACCGACGTACGCCAGCTTTCTGACTCTCATGATCGTACCCGGCACACCGCTTCATGAAGAATATATGAGAGGCGAATTTGAACTTCTGACACCGGAAGAAGTCCTCAAGGAGGCGGAGCTCATGCTGGAAAATATCAACGTGAAGAAGAAGTGCGTCTTCCGCAGCAATCACGCCTCCAATTATGTGTCTCTGAAAGGCGATCTGCCGGCAGATAAAGAACGCATGATCGAGCAGCTAAGGGTGGCGCAGAAACACAGCGAGATGTGGAAAGACGAACGTTTCCGCATGCTGTAAACCGTGAGGATGATCATGAACAACAGACTGGACAAATATTTTCGGGAGCATCTCGATCAGTTTGTATTTCTCGAACTGATGCCCGAATACGTCAGGCGTGAACGGCTGGATTTTATGAGGAATGTTCCGATGCCTGTCCGCAGAGAGCATCTGAAAGAACTGGCGGGAAAAGACGGCATAAAATTTCAGTATTTTATCGAGGGAATGGCGTATGTAATCGGCGCCGATTCTGAATTTCCGTATCGTTCTCAGTACGCTAATTTTATGAAATATCTCAACAGAGATATCGTCAAAAATCTGGTGTCTCTGGGAATCCACCAGGCGAAAGAAAACGATCTGGAGTCCGCGGCTATCATCCTGCGTGCCGCGCTCCGCATGGACGGGGAAGATCCCGACGCTCTGTACAATTATATGCTCGTCTGCAGAAATCTCTACAGTGAAGGTGATGATGCGGAATATATCGCCGACTTTAAAACGGAAGTCTTCGAATCGCTGCTGAAGCTCAGGGAAGTGAAACCCGAATTCCCGATGACGTATTATTTCCTCGGATTTGCCTATGTCAATGCGGGAAAATACGGAGACGCGCAGCGTGAATGGAAGCATTTTATCTCTCTCAGCGGTCCCGGAGACGAATACACGGAAATAAAAAAACGCCTCTCTGAGCTTGAAATACCTGTCAGGGTAGAGCAAGGGTATATGGACGTGATAAACGGCCGCTGGGAGCAGGGTCTTGCCGTCCTGGAGGCATATAAAGACGATGAGCTGATGAAGGACTGGTGGCCGATGTCATATTATCTGGGGGTGGGTTACAGCCGGACCGGAAGATATGAGGAAGCCGCGGAAGTTCTGAAAAAAGCTCTTCACGAAAATCCTTCGGGCGCAGAAATCATGGCAGAACTGGTAATCGTCTGCAACGCCCTGGGAGATGAAGTCAACGCGGAGAAGTATAAAAAGAAAATGGAAGTCGTCCGGAGAAACAGAGAGAACCGCGAAAGCGGCGAATAAACGGATGGCATGCAGATTCCGGCAGAGAAGATACGGTTCCAGCACCGGAGTTCTTCTCTGCCGGAGGAAGCAACGGTATATTCATGGCTCTGCAGAAAAAATTAAAAATTTCGCAAAAAAGGGATTGACGAATATCGTAAAAGGTCGTATAATTCTAAAAGTCGGCAGGAGATGCTGCTGCTGACATCGGGATTTTCTGTTTCGACTCCTGAAAGTAACTTGAAAGAAAGTTAAAAAAGGGGTTGACAAAACAGAAAAAAACGATTAAAATAATTGATGTTGTCGGCGGTAATAATCACTACAACATAGGTATTCCAAGGTAGCTCAATGGTGGAGCACTCGGCTGTTAACCGATAGGCTGTGGG
>JAHZHA010000035.1 GCA_019420525.1 Bacillota bacterium | reverse complement strand
GATGGCCAGAATGCTGAATCTGCCGTACGTTCCCGTGACGTTCAACAGCAACATCTCCATGGACGACCTGCTGGGCTCCTGGCAGCCTACCGAAGACGGAAAAATCCATTTTGTGGAGAGCATGTTCGTCCAGGCGTACCAGTCGCCTTCCGTAGTGGAATTCGTGGAATGCTACTACGTGAAGCCGGGAGCCTGCGGCGACCTGAACACTGCCCTGGACGAAACGGCGCAGATCACCCTTCCTAACGGAAAGATCATTCACCGCCATCCGGCCTGCTTCATCGTGGCCACCATGAACGCCGGCGAAAACGAAAACGAGTACCGCGCCGTAAGAGAGCAGGACGTCTCCTTCGACAGACGTTTCGAAGGGTTCAAAGAATACCTGGACTTCTTCCGGGAGGACGTCTTCGCCGACATGATCAGCAAAAAATCGGGCTACGGAGATACCGACGAAATTCTGATGATGATCAAAGTCATGAAGGATATGAACAAAAATGCGGAACAGACGGGCGACTGGCAGACGATCTATCCGTCGGCCGTCATGAGATGGGCCCAGCACAGAAAATATAAAGATATTATCACCGCGGCCCGTTCCACCATACTTCCGGCCGCTTCCAAGAATCTGGAAGTTCAGAAGGAAATTATGGATAATATCCTGAGTTATTACTGGTAGACGTTCACGCGTCTTCCGGAGTAAGGAAAATGACTATGCGTGAAAGAAAACATCTGATCTATATTCCGTCGACACTGAAAGATATTCAGGAGCACATGACTCCCGCCGAATTCGTGTCCACGGAATCCATACGGAAGTACGTGCAGGACAGGATGCAGCGCGTGGCTTCCAATATACGGATCGAAGTCGTCTACGACACCATGAATTACACCGACGGAAAAGAGATTCATCTCAATCCGTACAGCGCCGCGGAATACACCCGCAGCAATTTCGATGCTCTGCTGATGCTTCTGGGCAACGCCCTGCACGAGACGCTTCATATCGTTCATACCGACTTCGAAGCCTGCCACCGGTATCACATCGGATATATCAACGGCAAAAAAATCCTGTACAGCAGCGGTGAATACTTTCTCTACCGGAAACTGCTGTCGGACGTCATGGAAGACTGCGCCGTGGAATTCTGGGGCAGGCGGGAATATCCGGGCACGCTGAAAAAGAGCCTCGAATTTGCCGATGCGGTCTGTTACCGGAGCAGAGACGACCTCGTCACCATGGCCGCAAACGGCGAAAGACCCGTCGATATTCTCTTCAGCGCCATGATCGTCTTCGGCCTGCTGGATATCGTTCCGGAATTCCCACCGGAAATGCCGGAGATCGAAACGATGTTCCGGGAATGTCAGCCGTACCTGAAAGCAGCCCGCATCGCCCAGAAGACGACGGACCGCTGCCGGGTGGCAGACGATATTTTTCAGATCATCCGTCCCGTCATCGACAGATGCATGGACGCCGGCGAAAAATGTCCCGTCTTCCGTCCGGTCCAGCCATCGACCCATAACCGCTTCAACCGGCAGAAACAGAACTTCGACAGTTTCCGCAAGGTCATCCTGGACCAGTACGATATCCGAAAGGATATGGACCGGCTGACAGAAGCCGCCGCAAAAGACGAATACGACAGGAAAATCGACCGGCGCTATTCCGATCAGCTGGTGATGAGCATCGCCAACCTTCAGGACGACGGACTGGGTCCTCTGCACAATACCATCGAAATCGAATACATTCAGACGGATCTGGCGAAATTCGCCACATACCGGGAAGCCTACACCCGCCGTGTCATGCGGCTGACTCCGAAAATCAAACTCCTGCTGAAAGGCCTTCTGGCCGTCGTTCAGAGAGAGCAGGATGATACCGTGCGGAATCTCTACGCCGGAAATCAGTACAGGGAGCCCTTCCGGGCGGACAAAAAATGCTGTGCCTACCGGAAAGCCATCTCCGATGAAGCTGACCTCTTCATCTATGTGCTGGTAGACGCCTCCGGCTCCATGGGCGTCGTATCGGAATACGTGAAAGACGCGCTGACCATGTTTTACGAGGTCTGCAAGAAGATGGATGTTCCCATCACCATCGTGGCCCATACCGCCAACGGCAACGTCGTCAGCATCCGCACTCTGGTGGACGCCAACATGAGAAGCGGCGACAACACAGGCATCGAAGGTTATGAAGTCAGCGGCGGTACCCGGGACGGCGTGGCTCTGGCCTGCGCTGCGGAATACCTGAAATTCCGCAAAGAGGCGCAGAAAATCGTCATTGCCATATCCGACGGAGAGCCATGGCACACCTGCGATCTCGATATCACGCCGGAACTGCTTCATATGGCGCGGATATCCGGTCTGCGTCCCGTGGATGCAGAAGAATTCTTCCGGGAATATTCCAACTATTCGGCCACCGACGTAAAGACCATGATCCGCAGCCGGAATATCCACCCCATCGGAATCGCTCTGGCTCCCACCATGGATCTGGCAAACCTTCTGAATTATAACCTGAAAAATCTCTATCCGGAATCATTCGCCACGGATATCGATCATCTGGCGAAGAAACTGGCCAAAGTACTGGAAAAATATTTATACGACTGAGAGGAGATCACGATTATGTCGAATCTTACTAAATTTACGTGGACTGACGGAACGTCCGATGAAATCTCACTGACGAAAATAGACGACAACTTTCCTGCCAGATACGGCAGGCAGAAGGCCGACCTCAAAGAACTGTCCATCGGCGAAGAAGTCCGCTCCATCGAAGCCAACGCTTTCAAAATGTGCAAGAATCTGGAAAAAGTTTCTATGTCTCCGAATGTGGAAAAAATCAGCGTCTTCGCCTTTGCCTGGTGCGAAAAGCTGACGGAGATCGATCTGCCGGAAGGGCTGGAAACCATCAGTATCTCCGCCTTCACCTTCTGCACCAGCCTGAAAAAAATCAGAATTCCGGACAGTGTCACCCTCATCGACGATGAGGCCTTCTCATACTGCACCGATCTGGAAGAGATCATCCTTCCGAAAAATCTCAACTGCATCTATGTCAGCGCGTTTATCAACTGCAAGAGCGTGGAACATATCACCATTCCGGCTTCCACAGAGACGATCGACGGCCTGGCCTTCGCCAACTGCGTCGGTCTGAAAACGCTGGAATTCGAGGAAGGCTCTCAGCTGAAAGAAATCAGCTCCAGTACTTTTTCCAACTGTCCCCAGATGCAGCTGAAAAATCCGGAAGTTCTGACGAAACTCCGCACCATCGGCGATCACGCCTTCGAAGACTGCACGTCCCTGGAGTATTTTCCTCTGCCTGACAGCCTGACAAACGTCGGAACCGCCGCATTCCGCGGATGCTCGGCTCTCTCCGGAGAAGTCGTCTTCCCCGCTTCCATGAAAAAGCTCTCCTCCGAAGTATTTGCCAACTGCATCTCTCTTGAAAAAGCGAAATTCATCCCAAGAGAAAAATATTCGGTAGGAGCGGGATTTTTCGCGGGATGCGAAAAGCTTTCGGAAGTGACGGGTCTCAACAACGCGGTGGAAATCGGCGCCTGTGCTTTCATGGGCTGCACGTCGCTGAAAGAGCTGAAGCTGGGAGCCGGACTGAAAACCATCGGCGACTGGGCTTTCAAGGGCTGCATCAGCCTGATGCTCAACGTACCGGCCTCTGTCACCGAAATCGGTGAAGACGCTTTCGCCTACACAGAAGTGGCGGCGTATGCCGGGGAAGCGGAGGGAGCTCCGTGGGGCGCCTGCGTTTCCGGTCCGCTGGACATCGAGACACATCCGTATTTTCCGACGGCAGGACGGACTGTCCGCAAAGAACATCAGCTGAAACTCACCGCTTTCGATCTGGTGTGGTATCTCCAGTATCTCCACCGTCAGGGGCTCATCGCGGATAAGATGTTTGAACAGTATGAAGATGGCATCCTGAAATACACCAGAGGCGACGACAATGAATACATCCTGGCCAGTCTGCTTTCTGGCTTCGATGATGTCTACGGCTCCGAAGAATTTCCTCTGAATGCGGACGTCGAAAAATTCCGCGACCGGCTCTATTTCTTCTCAAAGGAATTAGTATAGCTGCGACACAGATACATACGATCGACTTGCACAATATGATTTAGACAGACGGCGAAGGCCGCGGAAGAGACATTTTACCTTCCGCGGCCTTCGCCGTCCTATTGTGCCGTCTGTTTTTCATTCCGGTCTATCTTCTATTATATCAGCTCTGCCGTCTTCAGAATAAATAGCCACAGCGTGATGCTGACCGAGCTGAACAACGTGGTGAGAACCACGATGCCGGAAGTCAGGGTACCTTCGTGTCCCATATTCTTCGCCATGATATATGTACTCACGGTGGTAGGTGACCCCAGCATAATCAGAACTGCCACCAGCTTATCATCATAAAATCCCATCTTGACTGCCAGCGGCAGAAAAATAAGAGGCAGGAGAAATAGTTTGATGAGACTGCCGCATATCTCCGGTTTCAGATGTGTAAGTGCTTTTTTTATCTCGAACCCTGCTCCCAGTCCGATGAGAGCCAGCGGCGTAGCCATGGACGAGAAATTGTCCAGGGTCTTGTCGATCACCGGAGGCAACTCAATCCGGAGAAGGGAAAAGCAAAATCCGGCAAAAATACCGATGATCAGCGGATTTTTCAAGATTTTCAGCACCGAATTTTTTACACTCTTTCCGTCGGGTCCTCCGCTTCCCGGAGCCGTAGCTGACAGAATCACTACCGACATTATATTATAAAGAGGAACTGCCCCCAACATCATCAGCGGAACCATTCCCGCATTTCCATAGATATTCTGTACAAAAGCGATCCCCAGAACTGCTGCACTTCCCCGGAACGAAGCCTGGATAAACTCTCCCCGCTCCGATACTTTCTTCAATACGAAAACCGAAACGAAAGCTATCGCTGCGATGCTGATGAGAGTCACGAAAAAACAGAACAGGACGAATCTCATATCCCAGATCTGATAGAAATCTGCTCCTCCAAGATCGGTAAACAGCAGGATCGGCAGTGTAATCCGGAAATTAAACTTGTCTAGAGTGTCTGTAAAACTCCCGTTGAGAATTCCGGTTCTCCGGAAGATGTATCCTGCAGCCATGGTTAGAAAAACAGGAATCGTAGCATTAAGACTGAAAATTAAATTCTGCATGGAACAACTCCATTTCCAGATCAGGAGGACGCGGATGAAGCCACCGCTATACTTGTGGCTGCCACTGCCGCACACAATGCCGCCTGCTGCGCTGCCACCAGCGAGATGACGCTTCCCGCCGCAGCAGAATTCATCGTCATACCATGGTCCTTTCCCAGATAATCGCTGGTCACCAGCATAGCTGCGTGCATGAGCCGCTGTTTTTTCCCCACACCGAAGATCCCGTATCCTTTTATATTCTCCAGCAACTGATCCGTCTCCGCCATATCGTCTGCCACCGTTTCTCTATCTGCCGGAAGCTGTGCCAGTACGCCCAGAGTTGCCAGCTCATAGCCCGTGCCGTAACGAAGTCCTCTTTCCTTCAGTTCACGGTACAGAGAAATCGTTCTTTCGCACTTTTCTTCCGGACTCCCTTCCGCCAGAGCCAATGCATGACTGAGCGACTGCACGGCATTTCCCGGACGGAATTCCTCTTGCAGCAGCTCATAGCACCGCTCTGTCTCAGAAATGATCTCCTCATCTTCTGCAGGAGACAGTGCCAGCAGTGCCGCAAACACACTGTCCTCCCCCGCAGTCAGGAAAGGGTGCTCCTGCTTCATCAGATCATATATCGTTCTCGTCCGTGCCGCCGCTTCCGCATACCGCTGCTGTGGAACCATATCGGCGACAATCGCCGAAGTTAGCGGCAGATATTGAGATGTAAAAAAGTAATTTTTAAACAGATCGTAGACCTCAAGCGTTTTCTTCAAGCGTATCTCCTCATTTCCGCCGGCGCACAGAAGAGAAATTACAGCCGCACGTGAGGTTCCCCTGAAATTAGAAAAGATTCCGACCTCTTCATTCAGCAGATCTATGCACCGGTGAATCTGTTCCTCGTCGGCACGCCGTCTCCTGTCGGTAAACACGGCAGCACAGACGGGATAAATATAAGGACTTTCCCATCTGAATACCTTCCGTATCACTTCTCTGTTTTCTTCAAAATCTCTGCACAGGGCAGTCAATGAACTTCTCAATTTCGTATTCTCCTTTTCCTCTTTCCCAGAATTTCGCTTTTCCTTTTTTACTATTCTAAACCCGATATCTCTCTTCGGAAAGTTTTTTTGATCTTTTACGTGTACATATAAAGCAAAGAAGCCGGATCATCCCTGATCCGGCTTCTTTGTGTGTCTTTTCCTTCTATATTTAACCCCTTAGTTTCTTTTTACTTTCTTCATACTCTCTCAGAGATCTGATTGCCTGCCCCGACATCGGGAACAGAGCTATGAGATTGAAGACCGTCATCAGACCCACGCCTACATCGCCCAGATCCCAGACAAAAGTATAGGCCGCCAGACCGCCGATAAACAGCATCGCCAGTGCCACCAATTTATAAGCCGTCTGCCAGCGCCACTTGTCTCCGAAAAGGTAGGCCACATTCGACCGAGCGTAAAACAGAATGCCAAGAAAAGTAGAAAAACTGAAAAGCGCCAGTGTCAGAGCGATGAAAACTACACCGAAATAACCCATATGATAATTCATTGCCGTCTGAAGCAGATCCATGCCCTCCAGTCCGTTTACCAGATCTTCCGGGACCAGAAGCATCAACATAGCCGTACAGCTGCAGATCACGATGGTATCGATAAAGACGCCGAAAGCCTGCACCAGCCCAATTTTAGCCGGATGATCGGTATCTGCGGCAGCAGCTGCGCAGGGAGCCGAACCGGAGCCTGCCTCATTTGAAAAAAGGCCTCTCTTTACACCATTCATCAACACAGCTCCGAATCCGCCTCCCGCCACCTGGCGCAGACCGAAGGCCTCCTGAAAAATGCGGCTGAATACAGCCGGAAGCTGATCGATATTCAGAAGAATCACTACGATGGTCATCACAAAATAGCAGACAGCCATAACGGGAACCATGATGTCCAGAACTTTTACCGTCGCATTTTTCCGGAGCACGATAATGGCCGCCAGAATGACCAGAACGGATGTCGTCAGCAGCGGTGGTATGTGAAATGCATTATCGAAAGCTGAAGTTACCGAGTTACTGATTACCTGACTGATCCCGCACCAGCAGATCAGACCGGAAATGGCAAACAGAACAGAGATCAGACAATATCTGCGTCGCTTTGCATCGGGATTTCTTTTCCTGCGCAGCGATTCCGAAAAATTGTGGATATAATAAGCCGGACCTCCCCGGTATCCTCCGTAAAGGGGATCTTTTTCCTTGTGAATCTGAGCCAGGGTAGCCTCAGCAAAAGCGGTGGACGAACCTAACAGAGCCGTGATCCACATCCAGAAAACGGCTCCTGCACCACCCACGGAAATGGCTGCCACGACGCCCACCAGATTTCCCATCCCTACCCGCGTAGCGGTGGACACCATCAGTGTCTGCAGAGACGACAGTCCCGGTCTTCCCCCCTTTTTTTCAACGGTTGCCCGTATCATGTCGGGAAACAGACGCACCGGAAGAAAACGGGTGCGGATGGTAAAAAAGATTCCCGCAGGAATCAGAAGTATCACCAGAAGAGAAAGTCCGATACTTCCACCGCCGGGCAGCGGCAGTGTAATCAGATCAGCCCACAGGAAACGGTAAACAGCTTCGATGACAGCGACCATAACAATAAACCCTCCAAATTTTCTGCATTTTAAAATACGTTTTTACAGGAAAACGGGCGCAGAAAAACGGCTCCGGAAAGAAAAGCTCACCGAAGGCCGTTACCCAGCACAACACCCGGAAAAACTCCGGTGCAGAAATCCTGCCCGCTTGCCTCTGATATTCATTTATTATATAATCTCTGAGATAATCCGTAAAATTGATAAAACAGCTAAATATCATCGAAAAATTCGATATTGTTAGGTTCACAGCATCTTTCTATTTCGCATAAAAAACAAATTCAGGAGGGATGAGACAAACATGAACATAAAAAATCTGGAAAGCTTCATCTACGTAGCCGAACTGGGCAGTTTTACGAAAGCCGCCGAAAAGCTGGGCTATTCACAGTCTACCGTCTCTTTTCAGATCAGACAGCTGGAGGAATCACTCCGCTTTCCGCTTTTCGACCGTATCAATCACACGATCAAACTGACAACGAAAGGCAGTGAAGTTCTCCGGCTGGCTCATCAGATCGCAGCTCTTTCCGATGAAATCGGACGGGTAGCCGATGACACCCGTTCCCTTAAAGGACATATCCGCATCGCCATGGCGGACTCTCTGTGTCACTGGCTCTTCTGGGACAGTTTTGAACTGTTCCGACGGCAGTTTCCGGACATATCCCTGCAAATCATCCCTGCAAGTACAGAGGAAATGTTCCGTCTGCTGAACCAGAATGAAGTGGATTTCGTCTACACTCTGGACAAACACATCTATGACTCAAATTACATTATCGCATCAGAGGAACCTGTACAGGCCCGCTTCGCGGTATCATCTGCCAGTCCCCTCTGTCGGGAAAACAATCTCACCATCCATCAGATTATACAGGAGCCCCTGATTCTGACAGAAAAAAATATGAGTTACCGCCGGCTTCTTGAGGAACGTCTGGCCAGTCAGTCCCTGGAGATCCATCCTTTTCTTGAAATCGGGGATACCTCTCTCATCTGCAGACTTGTAGAACAAAATACCGGTATCGCTTTTCTTCCCGATTATGTGACTGACAATGCAGCGCAGCGCGGTACTGTCCGCCGGCTCAGCGTACCGGGCTGGTCTGTGGAAATCTGGGCACAGATCCTTTATCATCACGACAAATGGTGTACGCCGGAAATGGAAGCCGTCATACGCTATCTCGGAAATCTTCTTCTTCAAAAGAATCATACTTCTCTGAAATACACAAATGAAAACTGCTTACGGTGAATTCCGGAGGATAAAAACAGCCGGAGGAACAGTCCTTTAAAAGACTCTTCCCCCGGCTGTACATTCCCTTATTTATATGCCGTTCGTCATAATCCTCAGCCGCTGATTAATAGTTTTCCGCATGAACTTCGAAATAACTCTGCGGATGAGCACACGTCGGACAGATTTCCGGAGCTTTTTTGCCTACTACGATATGACCGCAGTTCCGGCATTCCCATACTTTGACTTCGCTCTTTTCGAAAACCGCAGCCGTCTCTACATTCTTCAGCAGCGCACGGTAACGTTCTTCATGCTGCTTTTCGATGGCAGCCACGAGACGGAACTTGGCAGCCAGTTCAGGGAAACCTTCTTCTTCTGCCGTCTTAGCGAATCCGTCGTACATATCCGTCCACTCGTAATTTTCGCCGTCTGCAGCCGCTCCGAGATTTGCGGCAGTATCACCGATACCGTTTAATTCCTTAAACCACATCTTTGCGTGTTCTTTTTCGTTGTCAGCTGTCTTCAGGAAGAGAGCCGCGATCTGCTCATAACCTTCCTTTTTTGCTGTGGAAGCAAAATACGTATACTTATTGCGGGCCTGAGATTCGCCTGCAAAAGCCGCTTCCAGATTTTTTTCCGTCTGAGTTCCTGCATACTTGTTCATATTTTTTCCTCCTGTAACAGAAATTCCCGTCCGGTTCCGGACCTTCCACGGCCTTATGCCGGACAGAGACACATTAAAAACACTTTTACTATAATTTTATACCCACAGTTCCAGCGAAAAATCTGCCGCCGGTTTCACAGAATTATGCCTTACGCATGAGGAATATTCGTATATTCCGAAATCTCACGGCTGACGGTACACAGATCATCCACAGAGAGATCGTGGATATCACTGTGGCCGGTTATCCGTGCAAAAGTCTTTAATTCTTCATTGGAACAGCGGAGATAATTCGCTACTCTCTGAGCCGCAGCTTCGATATGAAGACGCTTTCTCAGCTCCGGATCCTGTGTCGCTACGCCCACGGGACACATATCGCTGCCGCAGATCCGGTACTGCTGACATGCGGCTGCCACCATGGCTGCAGAAGCCACTGCCACAGCGTCCGCCCCCATGGCAATAGCCTTTGCAAAGTCAGAAGATACCCTCAGCCCTCCGGTAATCACCAGAGAAATATCTGAACGGATGGAATCCAGGTACTTTCGAGCTCTGTAAAGAGCGTAAATCGTCGGAACCGATGTGGAATCCCGTACGATGGCCGGAGAAGCGCCGGTGGCGCCGCCTCTTCCATCTATGGTGATAAAGTCTGGTTCCGCAAAGACACAATACTCCAGATCTTTCTCGATCCTTCCCGCCGCGATCTTAATGCCCACCGGACGGCCGTCACTCCGCTTTCTCAACTCCGATACCAGCGCTTTCAGGTCTTCTCTCGTATTTATGCCGGGGAATTTTGACGGACTGATAACATCTTCTCCCGGCGTCTTGTCTCTCACCGCTGCAATCTCAGGTGTTACCTTGCTGCCCGGCAGATGTCCCCCCATACCGGGTTTTGTCCCCTGCCCGATTTTGATTTCGACAGCATCGGAACTTCTCAGATTTTCGTCGGTGACACTGTACTGATTCGGAACATATTCAAAGATATATTTATGGGCCGCCGCCTTTTCCTCCGGAAGAATTCCGCCTTCCCCACTGCACATAGCAGTCTTTGCCATGGCACTGCCTTTAGCCAGCGCGATCTTCGTCTCCCTGGAAAGAGCTCCGAAAGACATGTGTGAGATATAGACCGGACTCCCCAGAATCATCGGACGCTTTGCGTTCTTTCCGATAACGGTCATCGTGGATACCGGCGCATGCTCATCCAGAGGAGGCGGATTCAGCTGGGCTCCCAGAATCAGGATATCATCCCAGTCCGGCATAGGCATCCGGGTCCCCATAGCTTCGATAACAGGACTGCCCGTCACAGCGATTTCGTGAATATACTTCATATACCGGTAATCACTGTTCGTCTTTCTCGTCTCCGCCGGATAATTGAGATCCGGAATTTCTCCATCTGCCGGTGTTTCTCCCGTATCTCTGTCCACTTTAACCGGCGCGGTTTCAGAAACCTGCACCATATCTCCGGCTGATTCCTTTACCGGCTCAAACCGGTCTGCCGGCTGTCTGCATACGGGACATTCCGTCAGCTCAGAAAAACTTCTGCCCTCTTTTTCTTCATCAAATACGTATCCGCAGACGCTGCATCTGTAAATCATATAGATCCTCCCTCGCACTGACTCTTGCATTCCTCACAGATATAATAAATTTTCAAGTCATAAGATTCGATGGCAGTACCTGTGCATTTTTCGATATCTTTCGTCAGATCCTGCATTCTGATGTCCGACAGTCTGCCGCATTTCCTGCAGATCAGATGATCGTGCCGTTCACACTTGTCATACCTGTCCGGCCCGTCTCCCAGAGACAATTTCTGAATCATCCCCTGGCGGCACAGAGTGTTGAGATTGTTATACACCGTCGCCAGAGAAATCTTTCCGGACAGCTCCTTCATCTGCAGAAAAATCTGTTCAGCTGTCGGATGCTCTTTGGAATTATTTATGATCTCCTGGATCATTGCTGCGTTCTTCGTCAAACAACCGCCTCGCTTTTTTAGAATTATTCTATTTTTAATTTATATGATTTTATCCGCCTTGTCAAGTCTGTTGTCCGGAAATTAATTATGCATTTTTATCTGCTGTTGCTCTGAAAGTCCGAATATTTTCAACACTTCCGCATCCAGATCTTCGTGATGAAGATTAATCGCCTGAATTGCGCTGTTTTCGTACGTTCTGTAATAATAAATACCTTTATCCGCATTTATGCAGCAGGAATACGTGGTGATATCGTACTTGCCTTCTCCGGTTACGACAGATCCTCTCACCATGGAGACTCCCTCCAGCATGTGAAACATTTGAGAAATATTCGATATTTCAGTTTTCTCTGACCGGGCATTTGTCCGAAGAAATGCGGCCTTTACAAAACGGGATACCGGTGAAAAATCTCCCGGCAGTCCTACGGCACCGAGTCCCTGTCCCAGAGCCGGCAGTTCAGGATCCGCCGCAAAATGATTTTCCGGAAATAACGGTGTCAGATTCCGATAGTTGCCCAGATGATACTGATAATACGGAAACGGCGGATTGTTCGTCAGTACGCCGAAAGGATTTTCGTAAAGATGCACTCCGTCTTCCACAGACTCCAGCACCAGACTGCCGTCTCTGCCGGAAATCATCCAGTGAAGCGGAGCCAGAGGCAGATTTTCGGAGAAAGGAATATTCAACAGATTCAGATCTTTCAGCAGCAGCGCCGCTTCTTTTATATTTTCGCACTGTCCCAAAACCCATGGAATCAGTTCGTAAGGTGTAATATTTTTCATATCTTTTTGTGCCTGGCGGTATATTGCATTTCCTGGAAAATTAAGTCCTGCCATGGCCAGTCCTTTTTCATTGACTGCCTCTGCATACAGAGGACAGCCCTCTGCCACAGACGCCATCCCGATCATGGCATAGGATCTGTTTAGAGGTTTTTCCGCTTTCATAGGAAATCTGAAATTTCTCGGCATAATCACCACTTTTTCACCGAACCGGTATTCCAGATCCATATTTCTGCCGAAGTAGAAATCGCCGTTTTCATAGGTAATACATGTACACATTTTTCCCTCCTCCGGCAGCCGCCGGCATGATAAAATCCTGAAAAGATACAAGCCGCAGAACAGGCAAATACTCGTTCTGCGGCTTATTTTACCACAATTCATCCTCTTTTATAAAAATTCCCTCTGCCTTTTCCATCGTCAGCAGCTTTGCTTTTCTTCCGATTCCCCCCGCATATCCGGTCAGACTCCCGTCGGCCCCCACCACACGATGGCAGGGGACGATCAGAGATATCGGATTATGGCCTACTGCGCCGCCTACCGTCTGAGCCGACATTCTGTCCAGCCCCCTCTGCTCCGCGATGATGCCGGCGATCTGCCCGTATGTCATTGTCCTGCCATAAGGGATCGTCAGAAGTATATCCCAGACCTCCCGGCGGAAAGACGAGCCTTCCAGAAACAGCTGCGGGGTAAAGCCGGGATCCCGGCCGCTGAAATAGATGTCCAGCCAGCGCACCGTCTGTCCGAACACCGGCAGAAATCTTTCTTCATATTCCGGGGAATCCTCAGGGAAATGACGCTGTCCGTCGAACCAGAGCCCTGTGAGACCTCTTTCTTCTCCCAGAAGAGTCATCCTGCCTAGGGGAGAATCGTAATGATACCGGTACTGCTCCCGGATATTTTTTTTCGAATCGGATATTTTCATCTCATAAACCTTTCTGTTTATTTCCCGCGGCATTTACATCTGATATCGGCAAAATCGTATTTTCCCCGGCGTACTCCGGCAAGATATAAGTTCTGTTTTCTTCCGCTGCAGCCTTCCCGCTGATTTTTCGAATTTCCTGATATATATCATCATAGATTAGCGGCTCCTCTGCGACAACCGTTTTTCGGACTTTTTCCCTGCAGGCTGATCATCCTTCCGTATCAATCCCGATTTTACTGCAACAAAATACTTGAAGCGTTCAGATCTCCGTGCTAATATAGTTAGGAACCTAAGTATATTGATGAGGAGGTAGATATGGATTCCATATATAAATACATAACCCAGTTGGCTAACAGCCAGAGGCGTTTTATCGACAATCTCGCCGTCGGTAAAGAGTACAGCGGCGCCCAGGGCAAAGTCATTCACTATCTTTTCACGCATAAAGATTCCGCCGTACACCAGAAAGATATCGAAAAAGACTTCGGCATGAGAGCGCCTACCGCCACAGAACTCTTAAAAACACTGGTGAAAAAGGAACTGATACAGAAAGTCCCCAGCAAAAAAGACGCCCGGTTAAAAGAAATCGCACTCACCGGGCATGCAGAAAAATACAGGGAAGATGTCTTCCGGGACATAGAAATGCTGGAATCCAGACTCACTGAAAATATCAGCCGGGATGAGCTGGATATATGGATCAAAGTAACACATCAGATGATGGAAAATTTATCAGGAGACGAAAAATGAAAAACAGAAACGAAGTCAAAAACAAAAGTAATCTTACGGTCAGAATATTGTTCTATATTGCAGGTCTGATAATTATGACAGTAGGTGTCGCTATTTCAGTCCGGGCAGATCTGGGGGTTTCTACCATCAGTTCCATCCCGTACACAATGACCTGTGTTGCCGGAATCGATCTGGGCATCGCAACCATTATCTTTTCCATCTTCATGGTTCTGCTTCAGATCGTGCTGCTCAGAAAAGAATATAAAATCATAAATCTGCTGCAGCTTCCCGTGGGAATTCTGTTCGGACTGTTTCTGACTTTCTGCTGCAATCTGACCGTATATATACCGGAGCCCTCTAATTTTCTGATTAAATTGATCATGACTTTAATCAGTACCGTACTGGTGGCGCTGGGGGTTTTTCTGTACGTTCCGGCAGGTTTCATCCCTCTCGCTCCGGAAGGTGCCATGCTGGCCATATCAAAGATCACGAAAATCAGGTTTGCAAATGTCAAGCTGATTTCCGACATCACTATGGTGGTCATCTCTCTTGTCACCTGCCTCATCGTAATCAGGGAGCTGGGAAGTGTGGGAATCGGAACGATACTGGCCGCGCTGCTTGTGGGCAATGAGGTAAAAGTCCTTACCCGCTTCTTCGGAGACGCCAGAGACAAAGCTCTGAAAATCAACGCTTATTCCGATTCTGGAGAACAGACAGATGACACACCTCTCTTACATATCATGGAAAGAGACGTCTACACAGTAAAAGAAAACACCTCTCTGCTGGAAGTTCTGAGACTCTTCCGTGAAAAAAAGGTCAGCGGTGTTCCCGTGCTCAACGACAAAAATGAACTCACCGGATTCATCTCAGACGGAGATATCATACGTCACCTGGCTTCAGAGCAGTCTGTCTTTGTCAATCCCGATTCCATTGAAAAAATAGGATTTAATACCGCGCTTCTGGATCTGGTCAAACAAAATGTCGCCAGCATTGCGAAAAAGAAAGTCATCACCGTCAGCGCGGAAGACGATCTGGATCAGATCTGTTATACACTGTGGAAAAATCATTTAAAGAAGGCACCCGTCATGCAGGACGGAGAAATGATCGGTATTATAAATGTCAGCAATATCATCAAATATGCGGTCAGTCTTCTTGAAAAAGAATTATAGATATCCTTGCAAAACGCCCGGAACCGTCTGCTGTGAAGGTTTCGGGCGTTATTCTTCAAATTATAATTCCTTCTTCCGTCTCATACGGCCAGTCGATGATGCCGCCGAATTCCTTCACATTTGTATAGCCCATCTCCGCCAGCGCTGCAGACGCTTTTTTGCTGCGGTTTCCGCTGCGACAGTAGACAAAAATGAGCTGTTCTTTGTCCGGAAGCATTTCCTGAGCTCTGTCTCTGATCTCATAGTCCGGAATGAGGACCGCACCGGGGATGTGACTTTCTGCAAATTCCTCTTCTGTCCGCACATCGAGAATGATATAATCCTGCTCCGCATCCATCATTTCTTTCGCTTCCTCAGCTGTGATGCTGACATAATCCGCTGCCTCCTGTCCGTCACCGCTTCCGCCTGTGCTGCCGGTCGTTCTGCAGGCAGCCAGGGAAAATACTGCCGTCATCAACAGAATGGCAGACCACACCTTCTTCATTTTTCTTAGCTTTACCATAGATTTTCTCCTTTTCGAATCTCGTATCATCTGATTCCGGGAAATCTTTTTTCATCTGAACGTCGTCTTTAAAAAATCTTCAAAACAGGAAATGAGCGGGTTATATTTATTTCTGTGACACATCATATACATATCGCGTCCCCGGTCCGGCTTCAGCGGGATGACAGCCACATACGGCCGTATGTTCTGCTGGATGACAAATTCATTGACGATGGCTTCACCGAGATTGCAGGAAACCTGCAGTAGCGCGCCTTCCATCTCGAAATTCGGCCGTCCGTCTTTTTCCTGCCGGATATCATAGATCAGATTCTTCAGATCGTCGGCACAGATTCTCTCTTCCAGAGCCAGCGGATGATCTCTGTGAACTACCGCCACCAGCGGAAATTTTTTGAGAAACACCTTTCGGAAATCCGGCGTATCCGACGCATCGATATTCAAGATGACGTCCAGTTCGCCGGAATCCAGCAGATCTTCCAGATCCTTTCTTATATGGCCCCCCAGTTCCAACTGGATGTCAGGATACCGTTCATGAAACCCTGTGACGAGATTCCGCATCATCTCAAAATCAGAATCCTTCAGAAAACCGATCTTCAGAATCCCTTTTTCCCCTCTCTGAAAAGATTCCAGATGCTTTCGGGCAGAACGGGCCTGCTCCAGAATTTTCTGCGCTTCCGTGTAAAAAATCTTCCCCGCCGCGGTCAGAGACACGTGTTTTTTCGTGCGGTCGAAAAGCACTGCATTCAATTCCTTCTCGAGATTCTGAATCTGTTTGGTAATCGCTGTCTGGGAAACATAGAGCCGTCGGGCTGTTTCCGTATAATTTAAAGTCTGCGCCAGATCCGTAAAATATTCTAACTGCTTAAAATTCACGATATTCTCCGCTTTCCGCCGGGCCCGTCCCGGTCCCGGCCTCCGTTCTGTCATTTTGTCCGTCGCTTTCACAATATCTGTTTTCCGTATTATGAATTTTTTTCATTATATATCAACTTATTTATATTGGAAAGTTCTTAATCTTCCTCTTACAATAAATCAGGAGGCGAAAACATTGAAACATACGACAGCAAAACGATGGTTTATTTTCATACTCGGAATTCAATTTCTGGCGATCGGCGTCATATTCAACACCCGGACAGGCCTTGGCGTAGCCGCTTTTACAAGCGTATTTTACGCCATTTCACAGATTTACGGAATCAGTCTGGGAACAGCTTCAATCCTGATGTATATCGTCCTGATCGCAGCCCAGACGGTTCTTCTGAGAAAAATATCTCCGGCGGTCATGCTTCAGATCCCGTTTTCTCTGGTATTCGGATGCATCACCGACGTATACGATTACATCATTCCTTTTCACGACTTACCGGTAGTCCCGTCATTTTTCCTTTTATTTACAGCATTCGTATTCACATCTCTGGGCGTCTACCTGACCGTACAGTGCAATCTGGTAGTAACCCCGGTGGAAGGCATCGTAAACACCATATCTCAGGTCTTCCGTTTTAATTTTTCAATCGTCAAAAATGTATTTGATCTTTCTATGATCGCCATAACGGTGGTTCTGTGCCTCATACTGAAACAGCCTATCATCGGCATCGGTATCGGAACCGTTCTTTCTGCGGTCATGATAGGAAGACTTATCTCCATCTATCAGAAAAAGCTCATCCTCTTCCGCGATAATGCTCCCGGAAAACCGGCCTAAAACGCCACGCTGCGTTCCAGAAGCGCCTTTCTCTCTTTCCAGTCGGGCATCCGGGCCGTCAGCTGAGCGTAAAAACGCTTTGAATGATCCGGATGTATGAAATGGCAGAACTCATGCATCACCACATATTCGATGCAGCTGCGGGGAGCTTCCAGAAGCCGCCTGTTCAGGGTAATGGCTCCTTTCGCAGGCGAACAGGAACCCCAGCGGGTTCTCATACTGCGAACCCGCAGCGCCGGCATGGAAATTCCGTACTCCCGGAAACCCGGCAGAATTTCCGCCATGATTTCCCCGAAAACGATCCGGCACTTCCGTTTCAGATATCTTTCCGCCAGTTTTTTTCTTTTTTCCGGATCCTCCGGATTCCTCACCGAAAGCCGCAGATATGCGCCGTCAAGGGAAACAGCATCTTTCTCTCCTCTTTCCACCTTCAGTCGCACTTCTCTGCCCAGCAGCCGAAAGGCCTCTCCATTCTCATATTTCTCCAGCTTCGGCGCGCATGCAGCTCTTTCAAAAAACCGCTGCTGTGCGGAACGGATGAACTTTTCCCTGCTCCTTACAAATTCATCCACCGTCCGGACCGGAACCGCCGGACTTGCCGAAACATATACTCTTCCGTCCCGGTAAACCCGCAGATTCAGATTTTTCACCCGCTTTCGCTCCAGCAGATAGCGGATTTCCCCTTCATCGCATCTTACGATTCTCTCCTGTTTCTTTTCCATCTTTCCCTCCGGCTTTCTGTAGAAGCCTGTCTCTTTTTTCAGAAATTCAGTACCTCAGAACGAAATATATCACATACACCCAGCTGAGCAGCCCGTGAACGATAGCCCATCCCACGGAATGCCATGTCGTATAGCTGATCACCATAGCCAGAGCACTGCCAAAGGTGATGCCTGATTTTACTTTTTTCACAATCGTCGTTCTGTTTTCTTCCATCGATGCCGCCTCCATTCAAAATTGTCGTTATTCTTTGCAGGGCAGATTTGTATACCCGTCTCCTGCTTTACACAGATTATCGCATAATTTCCGCAGATCGTACAACTCAGAAAATATTTTGCAGTCTGATTAACAAAAAAGTTCAAAAGAGGCGCTCCCGTTCAGGAAACGCCTCTTCCGCTTTTTAATCCCTATAACAATTTTATTTCATCACGATATTCTCGCAAAAATTCATAAAAATCTGAGCCACTTCCACTCTGGTGGCTGTACCGTCAGGATTCAGTCTGCCCGCGTAGCCCTGGAGCAGTCCGCTGCCCACTGCCCACTTCATAGCCGGCAGTGCCCAGTCAGATGTGGCCGTTCCGTCGCTGAAAGCGGACAGATCGCCCTGAGCGCTGACATCATAGCCCTTGAAGACAGCGTAGTTGTACAGAATCTGCGCCATCTGCTCTCTGGTGATATCATTCTGCGGACCGAATGTACTGTCATCGTAGCCGCTGACGATATCGTTGGCCGCAGCCCAGTTCACCGCATCTGCGTACCACTGGCCGGCTTCTACATCGCCGAAAACATCACTTCCGGCTTCCGGAGCATCTTCCAGATTGTACAGAACCTGCGCGATCATACCGCGGGTCAGATTTGAATCAGGAGCGAAAGAATCATTTCCCACGCCGTTCATCATCTCCCGGCTGGAGACAAAGTCTACCGCTTCGGTGCCCCAATAACTGTCGGATACGTCAGCATAATCCTTGCTGTTATCTACGATTTTCACTTTATCGCCGTCCTGGAGAGTGACAAACACGCCGCTTTCACCGGCAACGGAAGTTTTGATGATTTCTTCACTTCCGTCTTCTTTCACCAGAATGGCTACAGTGCCTGCTGCAGGATTTTCCACCGGAATCTCTACTTTAGCGGATTTTCCTGCCGGCAGATCCACGGCGACAGTTGAGGCTGTTTCACTGTCAGAAGCAACAGGAATGGCAGGCATAGGCAGCTTCACAGCTTCTCCCTTCTCTTCCGCATTGTCCGTCACTGTATCCGGCAATTTTACCTGAGTCTCTGACCGCCCGTCCTGACCGGAGACGGTGACAGAGGAGGAACCGTCCTCATTGGTGACGGTAGTCTGGCTGGAGCCGTCTGTCTTTTCCACAATCTCAGTCTTATTGCCCTCCGGATCAGTGGTTGTGGTGGTGACAGTCCCGTCCTTGTCGGTGCTCACCACTTCCTGAGAGCCGTCAGGTTTCTCAGTAGTCTCGGTGGTTGAACCGTCCGGCCTGGTCACTGTGGTGGTGGTGGAGCCGTCCGGATTCTGAGTTGTTTCTGTAGTGGAACCGGAAGATCCGGAATTACCGCCGCCGGAAGAACCGCCGCCACCGGTTTGAGCCGCTGTGACGTTAAATTCCGTGGAAGCTGTACCGGTTTCGGAAACGATCGAAAAGGTATGTTTACCGATAGACAGTGTTTCCAGATACTCCGGCTTCAGCGTGACGATTGTGCTGCCCTCTTCTACTGTATAACTGGAAGCGTCAAGGTCTTTTCCGTCTACCTGTACTTTTTGGAAATGGGCAAATGCGGCATTTGAGGTAAAGGAAAGACCGCCTTCAGAGCCTTTCTTCCACGTCCCGTTCGCTCCGGCGATAATAACAGGCTGAAAACTGCCGTCGATTGCACCGCAGACGGTGCATTTACCGTTTTCATATTTATGACCTGTTGCCGGTATATTCGCTATAACCTTCTCCTGTTTTTCTGCCCAGTCAACATCGAATGTTGCCGTATAGGTGGTTTCGCCTTTTTCCGTGCAGGTCGGATTCTTCGTCACTTTGTGGGTTATAGTCGCCGTGGCTGTTTCTTCCCTACCGGCCTCGGTCTTGTGCGTGCGAGTTGCAATGCAGCTCGATCCGTCCTCGCTCCACTCATACTTCGGAGCATTCCATTCCGAACCTGTGGCAGGAATATCCGCAATCACCTTTGTCTGAGTAGTTGCCCAGCTTTCCTCAAAGGCTGCTGTATAAGTGGTTTCTCCCGGTTCTGTCTCTGTGGGAGCCTTGGTCTGCTCACTTTTGATTGTTCCTGTTGCCGTTTCTGTATGGATCGGATTGTTTTCGCAGGTCCTCGTCGCCGTGCAGGTCTTTCCGTTCTCGCTCCATGTATAGACCGGTTCTCCCCAGCTGTGCCCTGTTGCCTGGATGTTTTCCACCGTCTTGCTTTGTGTGGTTGCCCAGCTTTCGCTAAAGGTTGCCGTATAGGTGGTTTCGCCTTTTTCCGTGCAGGTCGGATCCTTCGTCACTTCTGAGGTTATAGTCGCTTCTGCTTTTTCTACCCTATCGGTATCGGTCTTGTGGGTACGAGTTGCAATGCAGCTCGATCCGTCCTCACTCCACTCATATTCCGGAGCATTCCATTCCGAACCTGTGGCAGGAATATCCGCAATTACCTTTGTCTGAGCAGTTGCCCAGCTTTCCTCAAAGGCTGCTGTATAAGTGGTTTCTCCCGGTTCCGTCTCTGTTGGGGCTTTAGTCTGCTCACTTGTGATTGTTCCTGTTGCCGTTTCTGTATAGCTCAGGTCGTTTTTGCAGGTCCTCGTCGCCGTGCAGGTCTTTCCGTCCTCGCTCCATGTATAGACAGGTTCTCCCCAGGTATGTTCGCCAAGTTCTCCGTAGCTTGCTCCGCAGACTTCGCAGACAGCCTTTTCCGTACAGGTAGCAGTTCCGCCGCTGTGAGCCCCCTCATCAACCCTAGCTCCGCAGACATCGCATTCCTTCCAGTGATGGTAGTCATCATGCTGCCATGCTCCTATTGCAGTGCAGGTGTGCTTATCTATGACCACCTCTGCAGCAGGAGAAGGAAGAACAGTTCCATTTGCTTTCACACGAACCTGGTAGGTTCCGTTACTGAGGCCCGTCACCTCTGTTCCTGTGATCTCTTTCCACACCGTATCGGTGGAAAGCTTGTATTCCATGGTTTCGTCAACACCAGTAATCTTGCCGTCATTCTGATCGGCCGTAGTGCAGTCCGTGCTTCCGATACCCGTAGGTGCTTCTGCCTGTGTCACATCGATGGTCTGTATTCCAGAGTCTGTCGTGGAAGTCCCGTTGCCCGGCATATAGACCTGAATATCGTTTTCAGCGCTTACTCCGTAAATCTCCTCGCCTGCGTAGGGAATATCGATCCAGGTCTTTCCACCATCTACACTGTATTTCATGCCCAGCTCAAAGTTGGTAAGCCTTCCCCAGCTGTCTCCCGTGGCGTTAAATATCACTTCCGGAGTTTCTTCCTGTCCTGAAGAGGTGAAATACGCCTCAATACTGGTATTATCGCTGAATCCCATGTTCCCTTTATTTAGGGTCAGGGTGAGAGGATTTGACCTTTCCTCATTATCGAAATAGCTTATGTCAAAATGATCAAAAGCATTTCCGGAGTCCGGTACCGCCTTAACGGTAAATGGAATATCCTCGGACACATAGAAAGGTTCCGTAACCTTTTGATCGTCTCTGTAAATTTCACCGCCACTATTTTGGGTATTGTCATCAACCATATACGTAGAGACACTAACCCCGTAAATTTCTCTTATATTCAAGCTGTGGAAAAGCAGGGAATTTTCTTCTCCGTCTTCGTAAAACCAGAGAGAAATATATCCTCCGTCATCGGAACGAGTTTCCTCTTTCCAATTCGTTTTTCCTATCCAATCGCGTTTGAGGACAAATGTAATGTCTCCGTTTTTTGCGGAAATTGTATAGTCTGTACCTTCCTCCAGTTCACTCTGAGTCAGATGGCTGATTCCATCACCTACGACTGCGGTTACCCTGCCTATACTCTGTGTTTCGGGGACGAAAATTTCATAGGTCACGTCCTCATTGGCAAGGGCATCGTATTTATCCTGGCTGACACTGATAATCGACGGCACTCCGACACTGATTACCTTGCAATTAAGCGTAGCGCTGACATTTGTAGGAGTTGCATCCGGCGAATCTGCAAGCCTTGAATCGATGTTAATCGTTATGTTTTCATCAACAACAGTATCTGTATCGGCAAATCCCACGGTAAAGGTTTTGCTCTCATCCGGCTGCAATACGGTGCCTATCATTTCATCTGATGTCGTTGAGACATTATACTGTACATCAGCTCCCTCAAACAGCACATCAAACCATGTGATTTCCTGAGGTGAATCCTGATAATTGGTCAAAGTGAAGGTAACAGGCTCAGGCAAGTCACTCTGGTGCTGCAATGCAGACAGTGTATCTTGGGACTGAGTGAGAACCAGACGGGTATCCTGCTCTGCCATTGTAGCATATGTAATATTACGGCTTGGAACCGTCGATTCCAGCCAGACTTCGCAATTGTCAAAACTATCGACTGAATAAGTTAAATCGCTACCTGTCAGGTCCGCGGCGGTAATCTCATCCCCTTCCTTGACTTCTATGGCATAGGCATAAGGATCATGTTGCCATGAGTTCGAATACTGAACTACAAGATATATCGGACACTGAATAGGAACACCGGCATCAACATCAAAATCACTGATCGGTGAGAGATCCTCAATCTTAACGGACTTCTTATCAGGACTGATAGTAGCGGTTCCCAAATCACCTTCAAATCTTAAATGATATTGAGACCAGACACTTGAATCCTGCAGCTTGCCGTTGTCATGCATATTTTCTTCTCCGGCAGGATAGAACACCGATGCAAAGTTAATGTCGGAGGTATCTAGGGAAAAGCACGGAAGGGCATAGCCTTGTGAGTTGGAATCAAAGTCACCATAACCTTGAGGATAGGACCAGGTGCTATCCGCAAATTGATTGTTAATAACGGATATGCCCTTGTCGTAGCCGGGACCTACAAGCTCATGACCGCCTTCTAAAATTCCCCACCAAATATTACGCCACAGGATTCCCGGATGCATACCTCTCATTATCATGGTATGTGGACTATAAGTAACATAAGGACCGGCAGAAGAGTCCCATTCTTCTGCGGTTACTTTTTTCCCACTTGTAACATCCGACGCGGAATTGGCACTTACATACATTTCACCGGTTTCTCTATCCAAATACGGAAGGTAGAGGTAATCTGTCGTGCTGTATATCTCACTATAAGTATAATAAGTGGTAGTGTCGCTATCCTGTTGTTCCAGGGGAGAAATAACATCCGTATAAATGGTATTGCTTAAAATTTCTGCTTTCTCATGTGTGTTAAACATATTTTGATACTGATTTTTCAGCCGATCTCTGACGGCGCTGGTTCCCCATGCCGAGGCAGCCGGTTTACGCTGGAAAGACCAAATCGCATCCTTAGGACTCGGATCGTCGGTTGATCTTGACACCTGTTTCACGCCATACTCCTCGTATGAATCGGTTGACAGGGATGCTACATGATCCTCAGTATTGAAGCTGGTGGTTCCTCCTCCGGCTGCATACTCGTTACTTGCCATAAGGGTAACGGCATTTCTTCCGGTGCCGTCATCGCCGAAGACCTTCCATACGGGAGTAGAGTAGCTTTTGCCATCTTCTGAGCTGCCGTAGTTGATTGCAATGTTGTATCTAACATCTTCGTAGTATGCAACACCTTCATTATCATGACCTGCGAGAAGCTCATCTACCGTGGCAAAGCCTCTTACGTCCGTCTCCTGGGTACCTGCGGCACCCGCTGAGGCGGTGACAGGCAGCATGCCCAGCACCATGACGATGCTGAGCAGAACCGCTAACATTCGTTTTCTCACTTCAATTTTCCTCCTTTCTTTTTATGGCAGATGCCGTTCTGTCCGGGTCATTGCAGCCCTCTTTCTTCTTTTTACTTTTTCTTTTCGGCTGCTGTTTTCTCCGTTCTCGCCCCGTTTTTTTACTTCAATTTCTGTATGTCCGATATACAGTGGTAAATTACTACTGCCTCTGCCTTACATAGATATCAAATATCACATTTCCATTATACCGGAACAAAACACAGGATTTCTATTACCCATTTGGACCCCCGAAACGGGTAATGCCCGCGGCCGTTTCCGCGGGCATTTTTTCTATTGCAGCATATGTTTTTTAAGATCTTTCCGGTTATTCACTCCGAGTTTCTTCATCGCTTCGGACAGATGTCTCTTCACCGTATTCCCTGATATATTCAGGTATTCTGCGATCTCCTGGGTAGTCCATCCCCTTGCCGCAAGCATAGATATCGCAAATTCGGTGGTCGTCAGATCATCGGCCACATCGTGTCCGGTAACGGGATTATGAACTCTACGCCAGCCGGAAGAGAAACGATAAGTAATGTCGATAATCCGCTTAAAATCTTCTGGCCAGTTCGGTTTAATGACAGCCTCCAGCATGCCGCCCAGGAGTCCGTGGTGTTCGCCGAAACCCTCGATGAGATCGTCAGGACGGGCGATCTCCCATGCTGTCAGAAGATGGGCCCGGGCACGATCCGTCTGCTTCATGCTCATGTAGTCCATTACGGCTACCAGATGCAGGTAAATGGCGGAGATGGGATAAGCATCTGCACCCATAGCGAGAGTGGCCTCCACAATGCCGGCGCTGTGGGCGTATTCCTCTTTCAGATAGAGATAGTGAGCCTGCACGTACAGGGCAAAGGCCCGCAGGCCGAGCGGCAGCAGCGGCAGAAATTCTTCTATCGGGGGCATTTTTTCCGGCAGTGGCAGATGCAGTAATACCGCTGCGGCAAAGGCTATAAAAGCCTCTGCAACGCGGTCCGGCGAATCTTCTTCTCCTCCGGCAGCCAGAGTGCTCTGGATTTCCTGCAGGGCATGCCGGGCGTGATCGATGCGTCCCATGGCCAGACAGGAATACGCAAATATCCAGCAGGCTGAAAGACGAACGGCTGCATCTGACGCTGTGAGGTATGGTTCGGTTGCCTGTGTGGCCTTTTCCGCCTGCCCGCTGAAATAATAATATTCCGCCAGGGCAATATCCCGTTTCGGGCCGGCTTTCATGCCTCCAATCGTCTTCATGCAATGTCCCGGCATAAAAGGAGTGTTCATCAGAGGCATACAGCTGTAGAGCAGTTTCACCGTCCGTTCCCGTTTTTCCTGTCGCTGTCTCTGATACTCTTCCTGCTTTTTTTGCCTGCGGGGATCTCCCGGTTTTTCCGCATTTTCAGGAATCGCCCAGGCTCCGCCGAACCGTTCCGCACCCGGGACGCGCCCTTCGGAACAATACTGATTCACTCTGCGGTCCGATACACCCCATCGCTCAGCCGCCTCACGGACAGACATATAACCTCTCATTCCCGGCCTCCTTGTACATCACTTTTCCGAATAACATCCAACAGCGCTATTATATACGGATATCCGAAGACTTTCAAGGCGCGGGTATTATTTGGTTATAATCCTCCTTTTATGGTAAATAGCGCAAAAAAGGAGCGGACTGATCCATCAGTCCACTCCCTGTTATCCTTGATAAGAAGCATTCCCGCTCGTCGAATGAGTGGTTCTAATTCATCGCGTTACCGTCTCAGTTGGCAGAATCTCTGCAGCATCACAGCCACTTGCACTCTTGTGGCCTCGCTCTGAGGACTGAAGGTGGTGCTACTGGTACCGTTGATGATCTCCTGCTCCACACACCAGGCCATGGCCTGAACAGCCCAATCGCTGATACCAGCCGCGTCGTTGTAGTTGCTGAGATCGTCTGCCGCACTGGGGCTGCCCGCATAGCGCCACAGCATGGTGGCCAGCTGCTCACGGGTGAGAACTTGATCCATATGGGTGCCGTCGGAGATACCATTTATCATAGCCCACTGACGGCCCGCCTCATACCAAGTCTCACCTTTGGCAGTATCCACTCCCTCAAAGCGGGCCAGAACGGTGACGATCATGGCACGGCTCATGGCAACATCAGGAGAGAAGGTGGAAGAGCTGGTACCCACAAACAGTTCCCTGCTGGAGACAAAACCCACGGCTTCAGTGCCCCAGTGGCTGTCGGGCACGTCGGTAAAGGTCTTGGAGTTGTCCACGATCTTCACGGTGTCGCCGTCGCTGAGGGTGACGACCACGCCGTTTTCGGTGGTAAGACTGGTCTTGACGACCTCCTCCGTACCGTTATCCTTGACCAGTACGGCCACGGTACCGGAGGTTACACGCTTCACAGGGATCTCCACCTGGACGGCGGTGCCACTGGGCAGGTCCACAGTGATGATGGGAGCTTCATCCCGGTCGGTGGTGACAGGCACCTCGGGCATAGGCAGAGTCACGGCCCCGCCCTTCTCCTGAGCTTCTTCCACCAGGCTGACGGGCAGCTTTACTTCCGTCTCTACTTTACCGTCCTCATCCACCGTAGTAATGGAGGAGGAGCCATCGGGCCACTTGGTGGTCTCAGTGATGGAGCCGTCCGGCTTGGTTACGGTAGTGGTGGTAGAACCATCCGGATTTTTCTCAGTCTCAGTGTTGTTGCCGGAGCTTCCACCTCCGCCGCCGGAACTGGTGCGGGCGGACGTCTCGCTGTGGAAGTAAGCTGCCTTATCGATAAGATCTCCGATGTCGGTTTCCCCGCGGAAGGGAGAACCGTAAATAGCCGTGGCACTGTTCTTGTCCACTCCTGCGGTTACGGCGATCTGTTGGTTGGATTGGGGTGAAATGATAATACCGCCGTAGCCGTAAATGCCTATAATGCCGCCCATGGCAGTGACAGTTCCGCCAGAGATGGTGATATCACCACTATAGACTTCGATGCCTATACTGTCGCCCGTGGCAGTGATGGTGCCGTTGGTAATCGTCATGCCGTAGGCGGCTCGGATACCAATTTTGCCGTTCGCGGCAATAATCTTACCGCCGGAAAAAGTAATCTCGTCATAGGCTTGGATACCGACCACTCCGTTCGTGGCAGTGACAGTTCCGCCTGTAATGATAACATCGCCAGAAGCGCCGATACCTATACTGTTGCTTTCGCTGCTGTCGCTTTCAGATATGACAGTGACAGTTCCGCCAGAGATGGTGGTATTTCCCAAAGCCCAAATGCCCTTGCGTGCAGTGGTTACCAGTCTGCCATCTCCGGAGATGGTCACATCCTCGTCGGCCAGGATGCCATATATATCGTTATCCTCTTCTCCTGTCACGGTAATGATGTTCGTGTCAATCAGTTCAATATCGAACGATTCTTCGCAGTAAATTGCAGCATAGCTCCCCTCTGCAGTAGGATTATTCAAAGTCCGGATATTTGCCTTGTTCAGGGTCAGGGTCTCGCCGTCCCATTTGATGTTGTAGTCGCTCTCGCTTGCGTTTTGGGTGGTAACCTGGCCATTTTCATCCGTTTTAGCGTAAGCCATCGTCAAAGATGTTTTATCTCCGTACAGACCCACCCCACCGATATAAAGGTTTGCAGCAGCAATACCTGCAGGATCAACGACCTGACTGTGGAAGTATTCATCTTCGTTTTCAAAGGTGCACTCGCTGTTAAACGGCGAACCTATGACTTCCATACTTCTGGTTGCATCTGCTCCCGACTTTACCTGGATGGCTTTTCCTTCTGGCGGGGCAACGGTTATTTTGCAATCGAGGCCGCCTACAACGGTGACTGTGCCGCCGGAGATCATAATATCTTTCTCAGCCTCAGGCCAGCTCTTGGCGCTGTAAATACCACAGCTGTATTTGCCGGTGGCAGTGATATTAAGGATACCGCCGGAGATGAGGCTGTCCATGGCGACAGAAATTCCGTAGTTGATTTCGCCATCGACATTGACGTTGACGGTACCGCCGGAGATGGTGATGCCGCCGGAGATGGAATGCATCCCATAGCTTACTTCTCCATCGACATTGACGTTGACGGTACCGCCGGAGATGGTAATATTGCTATACTTTCCCGTCTCAATACCAGTGCTGTATTCGCTCGTGGTGGTGATGGTGAGTGTGCCGCCGGAGATGGTGACGCCGCCCGAATACGCATAAATACCGCTGCCGTATAAGCCGGTGGCAGTGACTTTGAGCTCCCCGTCGCCTAAGATAGCAATACTGCCCTCGAGACTGCAGATACCAAAAACGGATCTGTCCTCATCCACAACCTTTACTTGGTTGACACTGCCCTCCGCCAGTTCAATCTTGAGATCACTGGCGCAATAGATGACGGCCATCTTTTCCAATTCGTTTTCGATATAGGTATAGCCCCCCTGGATGTTTGCGTTGTTCAGGGTCAGGGTCTCACCATTCCAGGAAATGTTGTAATCGCTCGCGGTTGCACCCTGGGTGGTAACCTGGCCAGTTTCATCCGTCTTGGCGTAGGCGGTGGTATTCTCATCCCCGTAGAGTCCCACGCCGCCGACGTAGATATTGTATTCGTCCTCAGGCTCAGGTTCGGGTACTTCGGCCAGTTGGTCTGTGATGGCAGCGGCGATCAGCTCGTGGCCGTAGGCATTGGGATGGAAGTCCAGGTTCATGGGCGCAAACGAGGCATTGCATGGATTTTTTTCTGCTTTCTCAAATGACGTATACGCGTCCGCCACTTCATAGCCATAGAGGGTAGCACCTGTTTGAATCTCGGTATTTAAAGCCATTACACCTTCTTGAAACGCCTCTGCTATTGCGGGTAAAAAACTGGAAAACGCATATGAATATGGATTATACTGATTCGCCACAATAATGGTCACGTCTGGATTGACCGTCTTAATGGCCATAATAATGCTGGCCAAATTCTCTCCAACCGTCGTTAATGCTGCGGTTGCCGCATCAGATTTCGCAAAGTCTCCGATCGCACTTGTGGCAACAGTTATTAGAGCCTTCTGCAAATCAGATGTACCCTCTTTACCTGCCAACGCATCCTGTACGTCTTTGGCGCTGATATCCGGATCATTGGTTTCATTATACTTGTTGGCCAAAAACTGGTACAGCGCACCCATCAGGTCGTTTCCCCCGATGGTGATGGTAATGAGATCGGCATTTTTCAGAGTATTGGCGTTTGCCTGATCTGTTACAACCTTCAGCAAATCTCCCGAAGTAGCGCCATCTGTTGCCAGAGTGTCATTCAGGGTATATTTCTTTTCCTCCGCTACGATTTCTGCAAAGGACTTTTCTTCTTCCAGCCCATATCCGGTAGTGATGCTGTCCCCCAGTGCTACGTAGCTGTTGCTCGCTGCCAGGACTGTAACAGGCAGCAAGGACAGGCACAGCATCAGGACCATGCACAGGCTGATAATTCGCTTTCTCAAATTAGGTTCCTCCTCTTATTGTTCGTAGGATCCTTCTGCATGTTTACAATACTGCTTTCCTTAGTTCCAATCACTCCCCGTCACGGTTCAGCTGGCAGAATCTCTGCAGCATGACTGCCATCTGGGCACGGGTGACCGGCTCCTGAGGCCCAAGGGTACTGCCGTCGCCAGTACCGGTGATGATTCCGGCGCCGCAGGCCCACTGTACGGCCGGAACAGCCCATTGGGACACGTCAAGGGCGTCAGTATAGCTGAGGATATTGGTCTCCTCTCCAATGGACACATCATATCCCTGATCCTGGACATAGCGATAGAGCATTACCGCAAACTGCTCTCGGGTCACGGAGTCGCCAGGGCCAAATTGCCCGCCGCCGTAGCCGCCTGCGACACCCTCGCTGGCCGCCCAGCAGATGGCCTCACCATACCAGGACGCCTGGTCCACGTCGCTGAAGTCCATCAGGTAATCTACTGCCGGGCTGCCCGCCATACGCCAGATACTGGTGACCGCCGTGGCACGGGACGCCGCCAGACCGGGGCTGAAGGCGGAAGCACCGGTGCCGTTCATTAGGCCGGCGGCGCAGACATAGTCCACCGCATCGTAATACCAGCTGCCTGCCGCTACGTCGGTAAAGAACAGTTCTCCGGTGCGGGAGATACAGCGGAAATATTTCACGCCGTCCAGCATGCTGCTGATGACAGCCTCCTCCTCAAAAGGCGAGCCATTAATAGCTGCCGCGGTGTCTGCATCGTTTCCCGCAGTCACGGTGAACTGCCGCCCGTCCCGGGGATCGACAATGATATCGCCTTCTTCTGAGTTTATGCCTGCCGCCTTGCCGTCAGCGATGACTTCGCCGCCCTGGATGACCACGTCACCGTATTTGACGCAGACACCATATCCGTTATCCTCCACAGCGGAGGCAGTGACGTTACCGTCCCGGATGATAATGTTGGTGCGGGCATAGACGCCATAACCGCTCTCCTCGTCTGCAGTCGCCGTAACCGTACCTCCTTCAATGATGATATCACCCTTGCTGGCGCTTTGGGTAAAGATACCGGCATAGCCACCGGTTGCATTCACGGTTCCGCCCCGGATGACAGCACCTTCGAAGGCGTCGATGCCAAACCGTTGTCCGTTTTCTCCTGTGGCAGCGGCTGCAACTTCCCCACCGGAGATGGTAAGACCGCTTTCTCCAAAGATGTACATGCCGTAAGCTCTCGTGATGTAGGGAAAATCAGCATGCGCCGTGGTCGTCACTTTACCGCCGGAAACGGTACAGTCTCCTTCGATGTAGAATCCATAGGACAAATTAATCTCAGAGGAGACGTCGTAATAGCTTCCGTTGCCTGTGACTGTCACCTCACCGCCTGAAATAGTCAGGCCGCCATCGTAGGTTGAGATACCGCCGGACCCACCTTCGGCCATTACATCACCGCTGAGAATGGTCAGATCGCCATTTTGGGAGGTGATGCCATCATAGCCGCCCGTGGCCTTCAGGCTGCCGCTGCCGGAGATCGTGAGATCCCCTATGACAGCGATGCCGTTATCAAGTTCACTGTCAGTGACACGGCCAGTGACGGTGTTCTCCCCCTCGAGCAAGATTTGTATGTCTCCGTCATGGTAAATCGCGGCGCTGTTGGAATCGCCGTAACTATCGATGTATGAATACCAGCCGGTTATATTAGCTCCGTTGAGCGTCAGCGTTTCCCCATCCCACTTCATATTGTAGTTATCTGGGTTACCGTCCGCGTTTACTTTTCCGCTGGAATCCGTCGTGGCATAGGCCGGCTGATCTGCGCTGCCGATAAGTTCTACGCCGCCTATATAGATGCAGGAGCTGGTATCTGCCGCCAGCGCTGCCGGAGACATCAGGCCCTGAGCCAAAAGCAGGCTGACAACTAAAGCAAGTGTTCGTTTTTTTATCCGTTTCATTCGTTTCTCCTTTCTTTACCCTTGTGTTTTATGTATCCCGGAATCTTTTGCGGCTGATGGTCTGTTGCCGGATCGGAAGTCCTGACTTTCGCTGCGCTCAGCCGCATCGGTGTTTCGCGTGGACGCACACCCCCAACAAAGAGTCCGGCGCCTGGCGGTAATAGACACAGGAGCCGCAGTCAATACACTGCACCCCGTCTGCTGTTTCCCCCAGATCACAGGCATCTTCGATGGTTAGCATAACTCTCTCCCCTGCGGGGGTATAGAGCGGATACTTGATTAGATCCGGATACTCTTCGATGTCCATCTGAGCCTTGGCATCATAGCGCAGGGGGACATCCAAAATCGCCCCCTCTATATCATGCCGCCTTGTCCGTTTCATGCTGCCGCCACCTCTTTCCTCTGCCCAATTCTCTTCTCCGAACTGTATTCTTAAGAATATCATCACTCTATCATAGAAAAGTTTCTCCGTCATCACCCACTAAACCAACAAAAACGGGTAATGCCCGCGGGGCTTACCGCGGGCATTAGTATGAGCTTTTCTTTTTTACAGCAGCATAAATTGCTTCAGATCCTGACGACGGCAGATGTGGAGTTTTTCCAGAGAGGTGGAGATATACCGCTTCACCGTGTTGGGAGAGATGTGCATGTGATCGGCAATCTCCTGATTAGTCCATCCGCGAGCCGCCAGCATGGAAGCGGCAAACTCTGTGGTAGTCAGGTCGTCGGCCACATCGTGACCCGTCTCCGGGTTATGAATTCTGCGCCATCCTGCGGAAAAACGATAGGTAATGTCGATAATTCGCTTGAAATCATCGGGCCACTGCGGTTTGATGACAGCCTCCAGCAGCCCACCCAGCAGTCCGTGATGTTCTCCGAAACCTTCAATCAGATCATCCGGCCGCGCTAATTCCCAGGCAGCCAGAAGATGTCTTTTTGCTCTGTCCGTCTGCTTTAGACTCATATAATCCATCACCGCCACCAAATGCAGATAGATGGCAGAGATGGGATAGCGCTGGGCTCCCATAGCCAGCGCTCCCTCCACAATGCCGGCACTGGGGCCATAATCTCCCTGAAGATAACGATAGTGGGCAAATACATACAGGGCAAAGGCTCGCAGTCCGGGGGACAGCTGAGGCAGAAAATCGTGGACACTTGGCAATCCCTTCGGCAGGGGCAGATGGAGCAGAACTGCCCCTGCCGCCGCCGTAAAGGCGGATGCCGCCTCTGCTTCTGGGGATTTCTCTCTGATCAAGGCCGTATTCAACTCCTGAAGGGCAAACCGAGCCCGCTGAATACGCCCCAGAGAGAGATTGGCGTAGGCAGAGAGCAGGCAGGCAGAGAGCCGGGCGCCTATATCCTCACTGACCAGATAGGGTTCCATCTCTTTGGCTGTTATCTCGGGTTTTCCTTTAAAATAATGGTATTCTGCCATGGCAATGTCCCGCCGCGGACCCTCTGCCATGTCCTCTGCCGCAGTCAGACAATGTCCCGGCGCAAAAGCGGTATTCATCAGAGGCATAAGATTTCCGCTGTCCATGAGCAGCCCAAGCGGCTTCGACTGAGCGAGCCGATGATCCTGAGGCTTTTCCGCATCTGCGGGAATCGCCCAGACTCGGGTGAATTTTCGGGCTCCAGAGATACGTCCATCCACGCACAACCGTTGTACCATACGCTGTGAAACGCCCCATTTTTCGGCAATCTCCCGCACTGTGAGATATTCCATCGCTACACCTCCAGAGACAAATTTCTTTTCTCTATTATAATGCGCTGGCAAACATAGACACAAGTTCTATTTTGAGGAACCGGACATGTGTTGACGGAGGCTTGCATTGCAGAATAATATTCTCCTTGGTGATCAAGAGGCTAGCTTCAGCTTGGACTTATATCTCTCATAGAGAACGACGAAGCTCTCAAAGGTCTGTTTATATCGGCCTGCTCTTTTTTCTCGTCAGACCACTTTCTAAAGCAGATCACGGTGCCGATTTCTCTGAAATCAGCATGGTCAATCCATTGATGATATCCATATCGACCTTACCTGTGTTGCGCATGACGCTCTCCGCATGCTTTCTTTTCCGCCTGAGCGTCCCTTCTGTCCAGTTCATTACAGCACCTGGATCATACCGGCCTCCCGGCAGCCCAGTTTTTTCTTTAAATCTGAAAAATACTGTCTCTGCTGCCTTCGCAGATATCTCTGAACAAGGGGCTTCAGCCAGAATTTTTTTGCTGTTACTTCTTCCGTAAAATCCAGTGTGGTATGTTCCCCATGTCTGTAAAATCTCCCGCTCCATTTTCCTTTTATATTTTCATTTTCCAGATCAAACTCCCACACTTCATATTGTTTTTTGAGAGTTTCCGTAAACCTGGTTTCCATCCCGTTCTTTGCGGTTTCGATAAAAGTCTTCTCGCCGGTCACCTCAATCTTTTCCAGATCGCTGCGCCATCTCCAGTCTGAAAGATCTGTCACCGTATTCCAGACTTTCTCTACAGGGCACAATAATGTAACTTTTATATTCGCTTTTGCCATAACACCTCACCTGAAACTTTATTAACAGCTTTTTCTCTGCACGTTCATGCTCATAATCTTCTATATCAGGCACAACAAACGTCCTCTTCCCTGATATCTGTTTGTTTCTGCTGCTTATATACGCATTTTACGCCACCTTCGCATTATCATTGATCCCTTCAATAACTTTTCTTATCCCCATCCACACATTCAAATCAGTAAAAATGTCCACAACACTTCCCTGATCTGTGAACGGTGGTTCCTGCAGCACAGAAAAATCCTTCAGCAATCCGTTATGTACGATATATTCAACGATCTGGTTCACAAAGTAAATCTGTCTGCTGTCCAGATTGGCTTCATTCAGGTATTCAGAAAATGCTTCTTTTGCAGCGTTCATGTCCAGGCCCACGATCTCACGGACAAATTCGCCCAGAGGCTTGTCCCCATATTCTGCTTCATATTCATCCTTCGTTCCCAGTTCACTCCACAGAATTTTTTCCAGTTTTTTGATATCATCCTGAGTCATCGGTTTATTCTTTTTCAGTTTCGCGATGACAAGGTCATCCTGGTGCTGACGGACATAATATTCCGCCTTTGCCTTATAATTCTTCAGATCATCGTTCTCCAGTTCTGACTCTTTCCATTCAATGGACAGAATGTCATCTTCGAAGTTTGTGTCGTAACGCACCTTCTTTTTAGGAAGATACTTCATCAGACCACGAAGGCTTTCCCGGATATGTTCAAATTCATTGATTCCGGCACGATCCAGATAATCCGTATGGAGAATCTGATTGATCAGCTCTGCCTGTACCATAATTTCCGGTATATTGGCCACCGTAGAAATCGCACTGACTTTTTTCAATAGATCACTCCGGGCTTTTCCATATTTGTTTCCAATCAGATATGCCAGCTCTATGCCATACATCAGTGCATCAAACCGAACTGCACTTGCCTCATCACCATCCGGCAGGATCAGAGGAGCCAGTTCTTCCCTTACAAGCAGCGTATCCTCATAACTCAGAGTCTGATAGTTGGACTGATTGGAATACAGATCCACATATTTTAAATGCTGACGAACTGCAAAGTTTTCCCGATTCAGTTCCTGCACTTTCTCACTCATATGCTGTATCAATGCATTCCGGTAGGCGATCAATCGTTCTGTCTGATATTCCAGATCCTGCAGTTTGTAAGTGATCTGAAATTCCAGATTAAAAATCGCTCCCTGCAGCGCCATCATATTAGCGGTTGCCTTTCCTTTGTTCATGCGGAAAAACTCAAAATTGCCGCAAAAATCGAAAATATAAAATTTCTGCTTGTCCTCTCCGTCCAGCAATCCGGGGCACAGACGGGTTCCCCGTCCGATCATCTGCCAGAATTTCGCTTTACTCATAACCTTCTTGAAAAAGACCAGATTCAATACTTCCGGCACGTCGATTCCTGTGTCCAGCATATCTACGGAAATTGCAATCTGAGGAAGTTTATTTGGCTCTGAGAATTCATCTATAGCACTCTGGGCATAAGTCATATAATTATCGATGACTTTCGCATACCTCGGCAGATTCGGATACTCTTTTCCGAAGATTTCCAGAATCTTTTCCGCATGGTCGTGATTTTTGGCAAAGATAATCGTCTTTCCCAAAGTTTCTCCATAATTGATACGAATCCCTTCGGTCATAAGAATATGGAGAACCTTCTTTATGGTATCCTCATTAAACAGCCAGGAATTCAATGCAGAAGAGCTGATTCTTTCAGGAAGTTCTCCGTTCTCGTCTTCAAACGTCGCTTCATAGGCTTCCTTGTCTTCTTCTGATAATTCATCATACACGATTCCCTCTTCAATAAATTTCAGAGAAGATTCTACGGAAAGGAAATCTACCAGATATCCGTCTTTGACGGCCTGTGCCAGTTCATACCCGTATGTAGGCACGCCATTTTCCAGTTCAAAAATATTGTAGGTATTCTTATCAATTTCGTCCTTTGGCGTAGCTGTCAAGCCTACCAGCGGCGCATCAAAATAGTTGAAAATATCTTTGTATTTATTATAAATAGACCGATGGGCCTCATCACAGATGACCAGATCGAAATGTCCGCAGGTAAACAGTTTTCCCTCCTCATCTTTCACAGAATCGATACAGTTCATCATAGTCTGATAAGTCGAAAAAACACAATGAGCCTGATAATTATCCTTTTCCTCACACAGATTTGTCACAGATAAATCCGGAAGAAGATTCACAAAACTTCGTTTTGCCTGTGTAACCAGAGAATTCCGATCTGCCAGGAACAGGATATTCTTTACCCAGCCATGCCGCAGCAATACGTCGCACAACGAAATAACGGTTCTTGTTTTCCCGGAACCTGTCGCCATAACCAATAATGCTTTCCTGCGCTTGTTGTTTCCAAAGCTGTCACAGACTGCCTTAACCGCGCCTTCCTGGTAATACCGTCCCGCAATATTCTTATCTACAGTAATATGTTTCAGACTTGTCTTCATAGACTGCAGATTGAACCATTTTTCCAGATCCCGTTTGGAATAGATCATGGATACTCTTCGTTCCGGATACTGCCCGTCATCAATCCTCGTATCAAATCCATTTGTCAGGAAAACAACCGGTCTTCTGCCGTACTGTTTTTCCAGAATATCTGCATACAGCTTTGCCTGCTGGCGTCCTTTTGCCACATCCACACAGGTGCGTTTTGCCTCAATTACCGCAAGCGGTCTATGCGCATCGTCATAGAGCACATAATCTGCATATCCCACCTCTGATTTATTCGGCATTCCCGGAAGTTCCACTTCATTGATCCAGTTTTTTCCTTCTGTCCATCCTGCATCCATCAGCATGGTATCGATGTAAATCTTTCTTGTCTTATACTCGGACAAATCAAGAGGTTTGGGTACATAGGTCTGCTGCTGTTCTTCACGCCTTGCAGTCAGCTGCTCTTTCAATGCCTGATTTTCCGCGATGAGCGCTTTCAGATCGATTTCCGAAATTAGCGGCACTTCTTCTGAAACAGGCTGTTTCTGTTCTTCAAGGAGTTCTGCATGAAACTCTCCTTCCGTATAATCTTTGGCATAACAATACGCCACAAAATCCAGAAAGATATACAGATTTTCCAGACATAATTTTGCCTGATCCAGGGTGATCTTCTTGCCATTATGAGCCGCATTGTTTCCCACTTTGCGGATAAAATCCAGTCTTCTCCAAAGATCCGGATCTACAATATCCCGGAACTCTTCTGTGCTCATCAGGCTGACCAACGTATCCTGATACGGCATGACAAGCGAACCATCTACGGAATACATCCATTTGACGGCAAACTCCATGGCCCGGCGGCAATTGATCACACTTGCCTCCATATCGATATGTAATATTTTCTCAGCCGAAATGGCCACATCCGCGAAAGAATCAAATTGCGGTTCATTCTTAAGGAAATCAAAGTTGGTCATGAAAATCACCCCATTCCTTATATAATCTCTTTAATTATATCTAACGGTAAATTGCAAGTATATCTATTTGGCGATATTTTCTATCAAGCATTAACGGTTGAAGTTCATCACCTCGATCTTTTATACTTTTCCTCATCATACGATTAAGGGATATGAAATCTTTTAATGGATCATAATATGGTCTATCCTCCTTGATGATTCCAGAAGCCATTCTTGCTAATATTGTAACTTGTTCATTTTCAAATTCTTCTAGATCTTCATAATCACTTATCAGGTATTCTTGATTAATCTTTGATGACAATAAATATTCATCATTGTCTATAACTAACGGGATCTTAGTGGCTTTAGCGTTTCCCAAAAAGACTTTTAATGCTTCTTTACCTGTTTGATCCATTTCTTCTGTATCAAAAGAATTCATTATTAACGGCTTAAAACGATCAATCAATTGCATAATATCAAAACCTTCAGGGATTTCTAAATATGAATCTAATTTTATGATACATCCTCTTTGAACCGTACTCATATCATATTTAGAAGACTGTGTAAAATCAAAATAATCATCTCTTCCATAAAGCATTTTCTCAAATTCTGCACAATCATAAAGCATACTTTCAATTACCTTTGCAGTATATTTTTTTGTAGCTTTTGTATCTGCGGATACAGCTCTAAAATCAAAGCCTACCCCTCGGTCATTTGTCACCTCATATTCTCCAATTTCCAGCGGCTTTCTTCCATTAATAATCCCTTTATACTCTTCAATTGTCTTTTTATCGTAGTATATTATCTTTCCAAACATTGCTGTTCTCCTTTATCCAAAATACTCTTGCATCAAACTATCAAATAGTAACTGTGTCTCATCTAATGCTTTTTGAACAGCAACTTTTGATTTGTCGACTTGTTCTACAAATGAAACAAATTTATTTTGTAATTTCAGTGGCGGAAGAGGCATTGAGATTTTTCTCACAATACCAAGATTTAATATATCCATTGTCCCACCATGCGTATTCTCTGATAAAGTTCGCTTTAAAGACTCTGATTGAAAGAAAAACTTAAAATATAAAGGATTCACTTTGTTCTTATCAAATGTTATCTTCATTAGTCGTGGATTGATTATCCCTGGTTCAAATTCGTCTGGTATAATTAATAATTTCCCATATGTACCAACTAAACTAATAAGAACATCGCCTGCTTGAACAGCACAGTTCTCTAATGCTTTATAACGTTCTTCATCAATATAATAATTTCCAATTGTATGATCCCCACTAATAACTTGTTCCTGCCCATATATCTTGTATCCTGATTCAACGTAATATTCTTTCTTCAATGCCGAACCAAAAGGTCCCGCCTTTAGAGCATTTTTCTCGTTTGCAACCACATTCTCAACTAACGGTGTATCCCAACCTTTAGGATTCTGAATTGGATCCCCAAACATCTCAACAAATCGGGCTTTAATAAGTTCATCTAGCCCCTGAATCTCCTGTTTTCTCATCTGAATAATTTGTTCGATTTTTAAAAGCTTATCTACGACTTTTTGCTGATTTTCCATTGATGGTAATTCTATTTCTATTTTTAATAGATCAGATTTAGTAAGGCTCGGTATTGTAACAGCCTTGTTTAATCTTTCAAAATTAAAATTCCGGCAGAAATAATAAAGGTATCTTGGCAGTAATACTTCTCTTTTTGCCGATAGTCCAAAGGCAGTATCGACATTCCAAAATGGTTCTTCGACAAAAATTGGATTGTTTATATTTCCTTTTCTCCCGATAATCACTGTATCTGCTTCGCAAATATAATCATCGGCATATCCCATTATTCCGCCACTTCCATAGATAGGGTATTTCCCATCCGGGTTCTCAACACTTTTTTGATTACGCCCATTTCTTATTTCAAGCACATCATTAAATATCATATATTGATCCCCACAAATCCGAATTTATTTTATAATTTGTTGACTAAGTTACCATTATTTCATATAATGTTATTGAACCACTGAAACCGCGAATGCGATGTAGGTGGTGTTTTTATTTAGGGTAAACTACCAAACCGTATGTATGTTTTTCATTTGCCTTCAAATTAATCTTTTCTGACTGTTTCAGCGTCGCCATGACTCTTCCCACGAAATGTTTATCAATAACATTTGCCACACGCTTCGGCAGTTCTTTATTCTTTTCATAGCATGAATAATACAAATGAACAAAAAATGATATGAAATCACATATCTGTATGAAATAGGATTCCGACGAATCTTTTTCCATAATATCTTCAATCAGATTTTTAATTGGTTGATTTCTATACCCACAGGAATACTGTGACTGTATGGGATTAAATACGCGGATAGCCCTTGCTGTTTTTCTCATGGGCGCAGTTCTTCCTTTATCTGTAATAATCAGATAATTCCATTCTCCTTTACTATCGTTTTCAATTCGCTGAATGTTATATTTCAACGCATTTTCCAACACAGGATAATCCTCTTTTCTTATTTTGGTTTTATCTATTATCACGTTTATAATTTTCAAATTCAGTTCTCCAATCATTTTTGTAAATGCAACGATGATCTCTTGTTTTTGCTCTTTAGACCAGCTGTACTTTCTATATGGATTTTTATCTGTCAAAAAATGTTTTGTATGCATTTCTTCACTTATATGAAACCCATATTGTTCTTTTAAATTTTTTCTTAATTCTCTAATCTTATTAAAATTATCCTGCCAGCTATCTGCAGGCATGTATATACTTGTCAAAATAAAATGATCACTTGAAGCCGTCGTAATTCCATCGTCACCAGTTTCATCAAAATAAGCCAGATATGTTTTCAAAAGTTTATTTCATCTCCTTATATGTTTAATCACCTAACATCTCTTCCAACTCTGCCAAATTCTTTGTAATCTCCATTTCCAGTTCATGCAGATTCGCCATAATCTCCTGGGTAGATGGATACTCTACCGGTACATATTCCACTTCTTTATACTTATTAATGGAAAGATCATACTCATTGTCAACGATATCCTGCTTCTCTACAAAAAAAGACTGTTCCGTCCGTTTCCTCTCTGTCTCCTGCTCTCGATTTCGGAATCTCTCTATAATATCCGGTATATCATTTTCATTGATTGGATTACGTTTATCATCCAGGCTGAATCCATCTGCTTTCATGTCATAAAACCATACTTTATCCGTTCCACCATGTCCTGTTTTCGTAAAGATCAGGATAGCAGTGGAGACTCCTGCATAAGGTTTGAACACACCGGAAGGCATGGAGATAACCGCCTCCAGACAATTTTCTTCCACCAGTTCCTTGCGGATCGCCTTATGAGCTTTGGAAGAACCGAACAAAACTCCATCCGGTACGATGCAGGCACATCTTCCGCCTGTTTTCAGCATTTTCAAAAACAGCACTAAAAACAGAAGTTCCGTTTTTTTCGTCTTCGCAACTTTCAGCAGATCCTGGGATACGATATCGTAATCAAGACTTCCCTTAAATGGCGGATTTGCCAGAATCAGACTATACATATCCCTATCCGTATTCTGATCAGAAAGACTGTCCCTGTATTCAATATAAGGATTGTCCACTCCATGAGTCATCATATTCATGGCTCCGATCCGCAGCATGGTCCGGTCCATATCAAATCCGTGGAACATATGATTCATATAATGCTCTTTATTTTTCCGGTCAAAAAATACTTCTTCCTTTTTATTTTCTTTCAGGTATTCGCTGGCAGCCACCAGAAAACCAGACGTTCCGCAGGCAGGATCACAGATGATTTCATCCGGTTTCGGATCCATCAGTTCCACCATCATTTTAATGATATGCCTCGGTGTCCGGAACTGCCCGTTTACTCCTGCTGTCGCCAATTTCGACAAGAGGTACTCATAAACATCTCCTCTTGTATCTGCGTTTTTCAACTGTGCCATCTGATCATATATTTCATCCATGGCAGTCACAATTTTATCCAGCATCAGCGGTGTCGGTATTTTAAAGATTGCGTCACCCATATATTTGGCATAAGCGCTTTCTTTATTTCCATGAAGATTTTTAATAAACGGGAACACCCATTCCTGCATGGTACTGTACATTTTCTGAGCCGGGAAATCATGGAATACGCTCCATTTCAACTGATTGCCGGCAATTCGGCGATCTCCGATCAGGACTTCTTCTGCAAAAATACTCTCATATGGAAGACCAAGCATTGCACTTTCTTTAATATGAAGATTATCCGCATCATCCAGATCGCGGATAAACATCAGATATGTCATCTGCTCAATCACATCCAGCGGGTTGGTAAGTCCTCCGGTCCAGAATATTTCCCATAAGCCGTCAATTTTATTTTTCAATTCACCTGTTATCATACGATTCATTCTCCCTGTTCCATATATAGGCAGTATAGCGACCGCCTCCGATTTTTAATATTTCACCTTTTTTCACCATGTCTGTCAAAGCACGTTCCACCGTTACACGGCTGATATCAGGACATTTCTCCATGATCTCCGCTCTTGTCATCTTTCCTACAGACCCACGGACGATCTCACGAATGCGCTCCGGTTTCGACATCCCGCTGGTGGCCAGCAACTGTACTCTGGATGAAAAGTCACGGTAAGCTGCCACAATGACTCCCAGCATATACCGGACAAATGGTGCATCATCATTTTCCTCTTCATACCAGTTATAAGAACTCTCCTGCAGGGTTTCATAATAAGTTTCTTTTGTCTGTTCAATCAGCTTCTCAATACTGATATACATTCCCACAATATATCCTGCCCGGTATAACAAAAGCAGCGTCAGCAAACGGCTCATACGGCCATTTCCATCATTAAACGGATGGATGCACAAGAAATCCAATATAAATACAGGAATCAGGATCAGCGGATCACACCGGGAATCCCTGCAGGCATCCTGAAAGGCATCACAGATTGCATCGATATAGGCCGGCGTTTCCCATGCCGGAACCGGCTGAAATCGTATGGGTTTGTTTCCCCGTTCATCCTCCTGTGCAATCACATTGTCGGATGACTTAAAGCTGCCCCCCGCAGTTCCCGAGAATTTATACAGATCCCGATGCAGTTGAAGGAAGATGGATGAGTTTACGGGTATATAATCATAATTTTGATGTATCGTATTCAGCACATCACGATAACCCGCAATTTCTTTCTCATTTCTTGTTTTCGGCATCGTCTTGTCACGGACGATTTTTTTCAGACGATCATCCGAAGTATAGATACCTTCGATTTTATTGGATGCCTCCGTACTCTGAATTTTTGCAACTTCCAGCAGCCGGGTAAGCGTATCTGCTTTTGCCTCCACAAACAGCGTCTGTTCCCCTTTATATTCATGAATCTGCGCCAATAAAGCGACAATATCCGGTTGTAATAAACGTTCATATCTGTTCTTATAATCAAAAGTTCTCATGAAATCTCCTTACAGAATCTCAAACCCGATTTAGTTTCATCTTATCACACAGCATCGTCATAATCAATTTTAATATCGTCATTTTTTTAATTTTGACGAGATTAAAGGTCAAATGACGGGTTTAAAAACCGGTATAAGAAATTGTTTCCCAAATCAATCTTCAAATTGCAAATCCCCTTCCGGAAATTCCGGAAAAAGCAACTCCATCGCAAAAGCGAAGTAACTGATTAAAAAGCAAACAAGAAATGAAAAGAAAAAGAGAGCTGACTGACGAATCAAAATCAGTTAGCTCTCTTTTTATAATGAAAAAATGTTGTCAAGTCGTTGCAAGATCGGGCCTTAACCCTTTAAAAACCTGCTATATCCGTCTTTTCCGGGATTCTGAAATTATTCGGACTCCACAAGTTCTAATCAATTTTGTTTAGACAATTAATAGGCGTTACATAATTTCAAATCGGCATCCCGGCAACGATTTGAACTGACTCCTCAAAAGCCTGCAAATTTCAAATTTAAATCTCACAATACTACATAATTGTACATTAAAAATTATTGATGTCGGAACTTTTCAATGACATAATATTTTCAGAACACAGTTTCATAAATTTGTGATTTGAAAGTTGGAAGAGGGATACTTAGTTTTTACAGGTAAAGACCAAAATAATTAAACGATATCAAGGAGATTTCTAAATTACATGAAAAAATCAAATAACAACATCATAAAAAAGACACAAAACGCTATCACAAAATCAAAAGATTCCATAGTAAATGTAGTTGATGCTAATGGAAATGGTGAAATTGATATAGAAGATTTTATTATTATCGCTTTAAAAACTCCAGGGATAAAAGTGAATAGAAATGATTTCCTGCAAAAAGAACTTTTCAAGAATTATCCTCAAGATATAATCGATGACGCAATAGCCTATAACCCTACACATGCAAAAATTTCTTCCAATGAGATAGATCGAATAGCAGACGAAGTTATTAAATACGAAAGAAACTGTGTTTCGGGGATTTCCGCAGCATTAGGTGTGCCTGGAGGTTTTGCTATGGCTGCGACAATTCCGGCTGATATTGCACAATACTACGGATATATGCTCCGTGCAGCACAAAAACTTATGTATTTATATGGTTTCCCTCAAATTGATACCGAAGAGAGAAATCAAAAGTTTGATTCCGAAACCATGAATATCTTAATCCTATGTTTAGGAGTCATGTATGGTGTTCAGGGAGCCAATACCGCTCTAAAAGCAATGGCAGCAGCTCTCGGAAAAGGCGTCGAAAGGAAATTGTTAAAAACCGCCCTTACTAAAGGTACAATCTACCCAATTGTAAAAAGCGTCTCGAAATGGTTCGGTGTGAATATGACAAAACAAGTTTTTGCAGGCTTTTTCAAAAAGGCGATTCCTGTAGTCGGCGGAGTCATTGGCGGCGGAATTACATATCTGTCGTTTAAACCCTGCTGTGATAAACTGCGTACCACCCTGCAAGATACGCTGTTAAGTAATCCAAATCATCATGCTGTAGAAGATGAAAATATAATAAGTTCAGCAATCATTAATACCAATCATTGATACTATGTAGCAAAATTATTTCTTATATTTAGGATTTTATTACAGTTCAATATATTAAAGAGAATATTTATTATAATCTAAGCAGCATGACCTTCGACACGATTTGTGCCGCAACTTTAATCGTATCAACTTTGCAAGCATATTTTACTTTTTAAGTTTTAAAAGAAATAAAACATAAAACATGCGTAAATGGATCCTTCTTCGATTGTCACAAGACACAGAAAAAGCCCACAATCCCGCATAAATTTCGGGATTGTGGGCTTTAATCTGCTATTCGAACTCAATCGTACCAGGCGGTTTGCTGGTGCAGTCGTACATGACGCGGTTGACGCCTTTGACTTCGTTTACGATCCGGTTGGTGATGGTGTTCAGCACGTCCCACGGGATCTGAGCCGCGGTGGCCGTCATAAAGTCGGAGGTTTCCACGGCACGAAGGGCGATGGCATAGTCGTAGGTACGGAAATCACCCATGACGCCTACGGAACGCATATTCGTCAGAGCGGCGAAATACTGTCCCAGATTCTTGTCGAGACCCGCCTTGGCGATCTCCTCCCGGTAGATGTAATCGGCTTCCTGCACGATTTTGATCTTTTCTTCCGTCACCTCGCCGATGATGCGGATGCCCAGACCCGGACCCGGGAACGGCTGGCGGCTTACCAGATATTCCGGAATGCCCAGCTCTCTGCCGGCATTTCTCACTTCGTCCTTAAACAGCATGCGCAGAGGCTCAATGATCTCCTTGAAATCCACGTAATCAGGCAGTCCTCCCACATTGTGGTGAGACTTGATCACCGCGGATTTTCCCAGACCCGACTCGATGACGTCGGGATAAATCGTACCCTGAACCAGGAAGTCCACGGCGCCGATCTTCTTCGCTTCTTCTTCGAAAACCCGGATAAATTCTTCACCGATAATCTTTCTCTTTTCTTCCGGCTCCGTCACGCCCTTCAGCTTGTCATAAAAACGCTGCTGTGCATTGACCCGGATAAAATTCAGATCATAAGGACCGTCAGGACCGAAGACAGCTTCCACCTCGTCGCCCTCATTCTTTCTCAGCAGACCCTGATCCACGAATACGCAGGTCAGCTGTTTACCGATGGCTTTTGACATGAGAACGGCCGCCACCGAAGAATCCACGCCTCCGGAAAGAGCGCAGAGGGCCCGGCCGCTGCCCACCTTTTCTCTGATTTCCTGAATGGCAGTCTCTACGAAAGAATCCATCTTCCAGTCGCCGGTGCATCCGCAGACCTTGTACACGAAATTCTCCAGCATCTTTCTGCCTTCTTCCGTATGCATAACCTCCGGATGGAACTGCGTCGCATATAATTTCTTTTCCGGACATTCCATGGCAGCCACCGGACATACCGGCGTATCAGCCACGCCCCGGAAGCCCTCCGGAACCGACGCGATATAGTCGGTATGGCTCATCCAGCAGACCGTCTCAGGGGAAACGCCTTCAAAGAGAACAGACGTACTGTCAGTTTTTACAAGGGTCTTGCCGTATTCGCTGACGGGAGCCGTCTCTACTGTTCCGCCCAGCATATATGCCATGAGCTGGGAACCGTAACAGATTCCCAGAATCGGAATGCCCATTTCAAATATTTCAGGCTCGCACTTCGGCGACGCGTCGTCGTAGACGCTGTTTGGACCGCCGGTGAAGATAATGCCTGCCGGCTTTACTTCCCGGATTTTCTCCATCGCCTGTGTGTGCGGAATGACTTCCGCAAAAACGCTGCATTCTCTGACGCGGCGTGCGATCAGCTGGTTATACTGGCCTCCGAAGTCGATGACCAGAACAGACTGATGATCCATCGGAATGTCTCCTTTCTTTTCTGTATACTCTCTGTATATTTTCCGTCCGAATACGCTCTGTATTTATGGACAGATACCGTTTTCCGCCGTAACTTCCTTAAATCGTCGCTCCGTTATTCTTGTCCTTGAGAATGACGTCGTGAGCGCCGCCCTCGACGATGCTCGTAGAGGATACCACTGTCAGCTTTGCCTTTTCCTGAAGTTCAGAAATCGTCAGCGCGCCGCAGTTGCACATGGTCGCTTTCACCTTGCTGAGAGTCAGCTGAACGTTATCCTTCAGCGGACCTGCGTACGGAACGTAAGAATCCACGCCTTCCTCGAACTTCAGCTTGCTGGCTTCTCCGTCGTCGTAACGCGCCCAGTTTCTGGCACGGGCGGAACCTTCGCCCCAGTATTCCTTGACATAAGTTCCGTTGAGATTCAGCTTGTTGGTCGGGGATTCGTCGAAACGCGCAAAATAGCGTCCAAGCATCAGGAAATCAGCCCCCATGGCCAGAGCCAGCGTCATGTGATAATCGTATACGATACCGCCGTCGGAACAGATCGGAATATAAATTCCCGTCTCTTTGAAATATTCATCTCTGGCGGCAGCCACTTCGATAACCGCGGTAGCCTGCCCTCTGCCGATACCCTTCGTCTCTCTGGTGATACAGATGGAACCTCCGCCGATACCGATTTTTACGAAGTCAGCACCGGCTTCCGCCAGGAAACGGAATCCGTCGCGGTCTACCACGTTTCCTCCGCCGATCTTGACGTCTTCGCCGAAGGTCTCCTTGACGTAACGGATGGTCTGTCTCTGGAATTCGGAGAAACCTTCGGAAGAATCGACGCAGAGCACATCCACGCCGGCCTCCAGCAGCGCCGGAACTCTCTCCGCATAATCCCGGGTATTGATGCCTGCACCTACGATATATCTCTTGTGAGAGTCCAAAAGCTCATTCGGATTTTCTTTGTGCGCATCGTAGTCCTTACGGAATACGAAAGACTTGAGACGGCGGTCCTTACCGATGATCGGCAGCGCGTTCAGCTTGTGATCCCAGATGATGTCGTTGGCTTCCTTCAGGGATACGCCTTCCTCTGCGTAGATCAGCTTTTCAAACGGAGTCATAAATTCGGAAACCTTCGTGGCAGGATCCATTCTCGTCACACGGTAGTCTCTGCTGGTGACGATACCGACGATCTTGCCGTCTGCCGTACCGTCTTCTGTGACAGCGATGGTGGAATGTCCCATTCTCTTTTTCAGAGCCACCACGTCGGCCATCGTCGCATCAGGAGAAATATTGGAATCGCTCTTTACAAAGCCCGCTTTCGTATCCTTGACGGCTCTCACCATAGCTGCTTCGTCTTCGATGGACTGATTGCCGTAGATAAAAGATACGCCGCCTTCTTTTGCCAGCGCCACCGCCATCTTTTCACCGGATACCGACTGCATGATCGCGGAGACCAGCGGAATATTCATCGAAATCGCAGGTTCCTCTTCACCTTTTCTGTACTTGACGAGAGGTGTCTTCAGACTGACGTTGCTCGGGACACATTCCGCCGAAGAATAGCCCGGCACGAGAAGATATTCGCTGAATGTACGGGATGGTTCAGAATAGTAAAATGCCATGTTTTCCTCCTAAAAATCTTTCATCCATATTAAGAAAAGTGATATTTGAATTCCGTTAAACTTTACAGATCCAGCTGCTCCAGATATTCTTCCAGCGCCAGACCGTTCTCATAAATGTCCTCCGCCGCTGTGAGACCCACATAGCGGATGTGCCACGGCTCGTAGGAATAACCCGTGATCTCCGTCTTATCCTGTGGATAGCGCAGGATAAAGCCGAATTCATGAGCGTGCTCTGCCACCCAGCGCCCCGCTTCGGTATCGGCAAAATCAGAGGAATTCCGGTAGTCGATCTCCGATGTGGAAAGATCTGCCGCAAGTCCTGTCTGATGTTCGCTCTCACCCGGACGCGCGCTCGTCTTATTGGCTTCCTCTTCGCCTTTCTGAGCCACATAATTGTCCCAGAGAATCTGCTGGAATTCGTAGGAACGATAAGCCGTCGTCATGACGATGTCGATTCCTTCCTCTGCAGCAGCCTCCACGAGACGGTGAAATGCATCCGCAGCTTCCGCCCGCATAAATCTCGTATATTTATTGCGGTCTTCTGCGAAATACCGGATGGGTTCCAGATCTTCCGGCACATAATCCGGTTCCAGGTGATTACCTTCTTCTTTGTTTACAAGAATGAAGAGCCCGTTTTCCTGATCCTGCTGCAGCTGGGCCTTTTTTTCAGGATCCATCGTCTCTTCTGAAGCGGTATTTTCCGCATTCTTCTGAGTGGATTCCTGACCGTCTCCGCCTTTTCCGCAGCCCACAGCACCGAAAATCACTGCTGTACACAGAAGCGTGCAGAGAATTCCGCGGACAAAACGCCTGCTGAATTTACAATTCTCATGCATCGAATTTACCTCCCGGTCCTGGCCCGCGCCACGACCCTGAATTTTGACAAATACAAAAACAGATTATAGTAATAAATAATTTTACCGCAAAAAAAGCCCGTTCACAATGGCAAAAAAAGTGAATCTCGCCCATTTCCTCATTTCTTTCGGAATACAAAAAAGATGACCGAATAAATCCGGTCATCCTTTGATTTTTCAATAATATCAATAAACTTTTCGGTGGAGAAGGCGATTACATCATGCCGCCCATACCGCCCATGCCGCCTGCAGCGGAGGAGAGAGCTTCCAGCGGATTGTCGCTCTTGATGTCGACTACGCATGCTTCTGTCGTCAGGAGCATTGCGGAAGCGGAAGCAGCGTTCTGGAGAGCGGATCTCGTAACCTTTGTCGGGTCTACGATACCTTCGGCCATCATATCGACATACTTTTCTGTAGCAGCATTGAAGCCTACGCCTGCCTTGCTGCCCTTTACCTTTGCCACTACCACAGAGCCTTCGAAACCTGCGTTTTCAGCGATCTGTCTTACCGGCTCTTCCAGAGCTCTCTGGATGATGGCAGCGCCTGTCTTCATATCGCCGGACAGCGTCTTTACATACTTGGCTACTGCCGGAATTACATTGATAAGAGCCGTACCGCCGCCAGGGACGATACCTTCTTCAACTGCTGCCTGCGTAGCATTGAGGGCATCTTCGATTCTCAGCTTCTTTTCTTTCAGTTCGGTTTCTGTCGCAGCACCTACCTGAATGACTGCAACGCCGCCTGCCAACTTGGCAAGTCTTTCCTGGAGCTTATTGCGGTCAAATTCAGAATCAGTCTCTTCCATCTGAGCCTTGATGAGCTTGATTCTGTCCTGAATTTCTTCTTTATTGCCTGCACCGTTGACGATTACCGTATTTTCCTTTGTAACCTTAACCGTGTCAGCAACACCTAACATCTCCAGTGTCGTCTCTTTCAGTTCCATTCCGATTTCTTCGGAAACTACAGTACCGCCTGTGAGGATAGCGATATCTTTCAGCTGTTCTTTTCTTCTGTCGCCGAAACCAGGAGCCTTGACGCAGACGCAGTCGAATGTGCCTCTGATCTTATTCAGAACGATTGTAGCAAGTGCTTCGCCTTCCACATCATCTGCGATGATGAGGAGCTTTCTGCCCTGCTGTACGATCTGTTCCAGAATAGGAAGGATTTCCTGAATATTGGAGATTTTCTTATCAGTAATGAGGATATACGGATTGGAGAGGGCTGCTTCCATCTTTTCCGTGTCGTTTACCATATATGCGGAGAGATATCCTCTGTCGAACTGCATACCTTCCACAACTTCCAGCGTCGTTCCCATAGACTTGGATTCTTCTACTGTAATGACGCCTTCCTTGCCTACTTTATCCATGGCATCTGCGATATACTGGCCGATTTCCTCTTCACCCGCGGAAACAGAAGCGACCTGTGCGATGTTTTCTTTGCTTTCCACTGCCTTGGAAATAGACTTGAGTTCTTCAACTGCAACGTCTACCGCGCCCTGCATACCTCTTCTGAGGATCATAGGATTTGCGCCTGCAGCCACATTCTTAAGACCTTCTTTAACGATAATCTGAGCCAGCAGTGTAGCTGTCGTCGTACCGTCACCAGCTGCGTCATTTGTCTTTGTGGAAACTTCCTTTACCAGCTGAGCACCCATGTTTTCATACGGATCTTCCAGATCGATATCTCTCGCGATGGTAACACCGTCGTTAGTGATGAGAGGTGCACCATAGGATCTTTCGAGAAGAACGTTTCTGCCTTTCGGTCCCAGAGTTACCTTTACTGTATTGGCAAGCTTATCAACGCCTGCTTCTAATTTTCTTCTGACGTCTTCGCCGAACTGAATTTCCTTAGCCATTTTATCTATTCTCCTTTTCGTCTATATCTATACGTTTTACAGATTATTTCCGGCTGCCCTGCAGCTGATTATTCGATTACTGCAAGAATGCAGTCCTGCGGAACGATGATAACTTCTTCACCGTCAACATCGATTTCCGTGCCGCCGTACTTCTTAAAGATAACTTTATCTCCCGGAGCCACCTGCATCGGGGAATCTTCTGTTCCCGGGCCTACAGCCAGCACTTCTGCTGTCTGCGGAACTTCTTTATTTGCGCTGGTGAGGATGATGCCTCCCTTTGTCTTCTCTTCTGCTTCAAAACGCTTGATTACTACATTGTCGCTTAATGGTCTGATCATTTTTAAGAAAATCTCCTTTCCTTTTTTTCCGCACCGATAACTTTTTCCGGTGCTCTGCGCCGAATATGTGGAAATGCTTCGGCTTCAGCTTAAAAAGCTCCTCTGGAGCAAATATTCTGCATTCCATACTTTTTTGAATGCAGGATATGTGTTCGTCCTGTCTTTGCTTTGTTAGCACTCTCTCTGTTCGAGTGCTAACATTAATTTAACGCTTTTGTCTTTTGTTGTCAATATCCTTTTTTAAATTTTCCTTCGCATAATAGAATAAATATTGCTGGGCAAAACCGCTGTATTCTCCGAAGTGTATTCTGGCATACTCCGACATACCTTTTACGTCCTGCAGCTCATATCCGTAGAGTTCTGACATGATACGCTTCATCCAGACGTCCAGAGGAAAGCTGCCGTAATGAAGCAGGCCGAAGAGCATAATGCAGGAAGCAACCTTGGGTCCTGCACCGGGGAGAGTGAGAATATATTTTAGTGCTTCTTCCTGATCCGCATACCGGGCGGCAGTGAGAGTTCTCCCATTGTCGCCGGCCACTGCCTGCGCTGCTCCGATCACATACTTATCTCGATATCCCAGCCGGCACACCGCCAGATCCTCCCGCGACAGTTCGGCCAGCCGTTCCGGTGTGGGAAAGCGAAAGCGTTCTTTACCGCGCCATTCTCCCAGAGGTTCCCCGAAATTGCTGCACAGCAGCTCCACACATCTGCGTATCCGCGGAATGTTGGAATTCTGTGAAATAATGAAAGAAATTACTGTTTCCCAAGGATCCTGACGTAAAAGCCGGATTCCGCCGCCGAAATCTACCGCTCGCCTCATCACCTCATCCTTTTCCGTGAGATATTTTTTCACAGAAGCATAATCCCGGCCCAGATCGAAATAATCATACCAAAAATTTTCAAAATCGCCGGCTCCGCAATTCTCCACAGTAAGCCTTCCCTCTTCAAAGCGGACAGAAACAGGCCGGCCATCCGCTACGCCCGTATAACTTCCGTCACCTTCTCGCGTCCACCGGAAGCACTGGCCGCATTCGAAAATATGAACCGGATCGAAATCCGCAACACATTCCACAACGAGTCTTCGATTTTTCTTTTCATATGAGATACGGTAACCTCTGTATTCTGTTTTCTGACCGGTTGCATCTGATTTACTCATCTTACTATCGTATCCTTTTATCTGCCGGATTATTTCATCTTATTTTATCGAATTTCTTCTATATCATTCCTTTTCCGGCGATACCACTGCAGGCCTGAGACCTCTGATTTCGATATTGACAGCAAGGATATTGAAAGCCGTCATCTTTTCCACTTCTTCCGTGACTATATTCTGAAGTTCCTGCGCCCGCTTCATGAGCCCCGGTCCATAGGTGAAGATCGCCGAAATATTGATTTCCACACCTTCAGGCCGACTCTTAATCGTGCACTTCAGCACTTCTGCCACGGATTCTGACAGACTGCAAGTATAATCGATCAGCTGTACCACCGTCTTATCTGATATCGTAAATTCTCCCAGGTAGCTGTACGTAGGCCGGACGACGCTTCTTTCCTGCATGGCACCCTGACGATCATTTTTACCCCGCAGAATTTTCAGAGGCGTCATAAAATACCCGGAAAACTGAGATTTGATTTCGAAGGTCGGAACGGGTATGACGTGTTTCCCCTGTTCCTGCCGCTGCCGTAACGCTGTAGTGATGGCATCCTGACTGGCTACATCCTCGATACGGATCATCTCTGACACCTCCGGAAGTTCCAGACGACTGCAGATCTTTCGGATCATCTCCTCGGAAGTTCCCAGCACCAGAATGCTCTTCGGATCAACTTCCTTGATTTTCTCGGCCACCTGCCTGCGGATTTCCGTATCCTGAAAAATAGCTGTCTTGATGGCACTCACCTTGTTTTTATCTCTTTTGGCCGAGTGACCCGCCTGTACTGCATTCCGGCAGATGAAAAGCCCGTCATCGATAATGGCTTCGATATGGCGATCTCTGCAGACATTCATCGACTGATAACTCTTTCCCGTTCCGCTCTTTCCTACCAGTCCGTACACTTTCAACTCTTTCACTCCTCTCTTCTTCCGCTTTTTCTCTTCGCTCATGTCATCTTACCACGGAGCATCTTTCGATACAAATTTCATCTATTGATTTGCAAAAAAGATTGTCTGTTTTTTTTTTCTCTGCTATAATGAGTTTGCTAAATGTAAAATGCAATTTATCAAGGAGGTATATTGATATGGCTTATGTTATTAAAGATGTCTGCATCTGCTGCGGAGCTTGTGCTGCAGAATGTCCTGTAGAAGCGATTTCCGAAGGCGACGGCATTTTTGTCATCGATTCCGATGTCTGCATCGACTGTGGCGCTTGTGCAAACACTTGTCCGGTAGACGCTCCTACACCAGCGTAAAGCCCCCTGTCGGATATGATCTTCCGGCGAAAAAAAGACTGCGCTTCACATTGACACGAAAGAAAAGGCGCCTTCGGAGGCGCTCACTGATAAGAGCGGCGGCAAGCCGCCCGCAGCTCCCTGAAACTGTTCACACATGTGTGATGTTTTCAGGGAGTTTTTCTTTTTCACAAAAAAGAAAAATGACGAGTTCTCTGAAAAATATTCAGAAAACTCACCACTCTTTTTTCTTCCGTATTTTACTCGGCATAATCTTCACTGTGGATGATACGGTAAGCCAATGTATTAAGGGAATCTGTCACATGAACGTTTTCCACCTGAATGCGCTTTGGTACCTTGAGATCGCAGGTAGCGAAATTCCAGATACCCCGTACATTTCCTTCCACCAGTTTATTTGCGACACTCTGCGCAGCTGATTTATCGGTGGTAATAATCCCGATGTCTACCTGGTTTTCTTTAAGAAAATCCACCAGATAGTCGCTGTCCATCACTTCGATATCATTAATCTTCAGTCCGATGATCTTCGGATTGATATCGAACATTCCAACGATAGGAAAACCCGATTTGTGATATTTTGAGTAGTTTGCCAGCGCTTGTCCGAGATTTCCCGTGCCTACGATGACCATTTTGTATTCTCTGTCCAGGCCGAGAATCGAATTGATTTCTTTATAGAGCCCTTTGATATTATATCCATAGCCCTGCTGGCCAAACCCGCCGAAATTGTTTAAATCCTGCCGTATCTGAGAAGCCGTGAAACCGATCAGAGAACTCAGTTCGTTGGACGATATTCTCTCCACGTTGTTTTTCATCAAATCTTCCAGATATCTCAGATAAATTGGCAATCTTTTAACAACGGCATTTGAAATTTTAACATGTTCCTTCATACTATCAGACCCATTTTCCAATTACATTTATCAATAATCTCTGTCCATTTTGGCATATGTATGTATTATAGCAATAAAAAGTTCTCTTTTCAATACTTGGCAAACTTTCAAACATTTTTTCCATTCAAAAAAATGTCGAAAATTTATCAGTATCTCCGCCTTCTTCCGTATCCTTCCAGCCGATATATGCGCTTGTCAGAACAGGATCCATAATTTAAAATAGGTAGACGGCAGACAATAAAATTTATATATATATATCGAATATATCGGAGAAAAAATATGATCGTTATTTCAGCAAATCAATTGACAAAATTATATGGCGTGGATGAAATCCTGACGGACGTCTCATTTCACATCAATGCCGGCGACCGGGTGGGCATTGTCGGTGCCAACGGAGCCGGTAAAAGTACCTTGCTTAATATTCTTTCCGGTGAACTTCCGTGCGATTCCGGAAATTATTTCATTTCTGGCGATCTCAAAATAGGTTATTTTCACCAGAATGATCTTTTCACATCAGAAAAAACTGTTTACGAAGAGATGTTGTCGATTTTCGGTCATCTCATTCAGATGGAAAAAGATCTGACTGAAATATCAGAAAAAATCGCAGAACTCTCATCTCTTCCAGAAAACCCGGAACGTGCAGAAGAGGTTCGCCGTCTTCTATCGGAATACGACCGGCTTTCCGAATCGTTCCGTCTCCAGAACGGCTACGGTTACAAGAGTGAGATCAGCGGTGTTCTGAACAGCATGGCATTTCCGCCTTCCTTTTTTGATAAAAAGACGAATTCTCTCTCCGGAGGTGAACGTACCCGGCTGGCTCTGGCGGCACTCCTTCTGAAAAAGCCTGATATTCTTCTGCTGGACGAACCTACCAATCATCTGGATATCGGTACGCTGAAGTGGCTGGAACAGTATCTGAAGGCCTATCAGGGCACAGTAGTCATCATCTCACACGACCGTTATTTCCTGGATCACACGGTAAACCGGATCTTTGAAATCGAAAACAGGCGCCTCAGCGTATACGAAGGCAACTATACTTTCTACGCTCAGGAGAAAAAAGTCCGTCTCATCAGTGAGCTGAAAGCTTATGAGAAGCAGCAGGATGAGATCCGCCGACAGGAAGATATGATCCGTCGCTTCAAGGAGCGGGGAACGGAAAAGCTGGCGAAACGCGCCAGATCCAGAGAAAAAATGCTGGCAAAGACGGAGGTCATGGAAAAACCTGTGGTCTCCTCCTCTCAAATGAGGATTCAGTTTAAGGAAAGTTCAAAGAGCGGAAACGATACGCTGCAGGCTTTTGAAATTTCCAAGTCTTACGGAACAGGAGACGAAAAGCGCACTCTCTTTTCCGATGTGTCTTTCGACATCAAACGGGGAGAACGTATCTGCATCATCGGCCCCAATGGTACGGGAAAGACGACGCTTCTCCGGATGATCATGTCGGAAATTCCTCCCACTTCCGGCCACATCAAAGTGGGTCACAATGTCGTCTTCGGGTATTACGACCAACAGCAGTCCATGCTCAACGAGTCATCCACCATTCTGGAAGAGATGCGTGACGCCTATTCCCTCTACAGCGATACACAGCTCCGCGGTCTTCTGGGCAGATTTCTCTTCCGCAACGACGATGTCTTCAAACAGGTCAGCGCCCTCTCCGGCGGCGAAAGAGCCCGTCTGGCGCTGTTGAAGCTTATGCTCTCCGGAGCCAATACGCTGATCCTGGACGAGCCTACGAACCATCTGGATATCGCATCAAAAGAAGTCTTTGAAGATGCACTTCTGGACTTTCCCGGAACCTGTATCATCGTCTCTCACGACCGGTATCTTCTCAACAAAGTACCTACGTCTATCTATGAACTGACGAAAAACGGAATTACCGTCTATCCCGGAAACTATGATTATTACAATGAAAAGAAAGCCGCCGTCACATCGGCCAATGCCTATATGAACAGCCTGGGCAAGGATGCCTCTTCTGATTCTGACGTTTCAATGGAAAAATCCATGACGGAAAAACAGCAGCGCATGGATGAGCGCAGGCGCAGTAAAGCTCTCCAGGCCGAGCAGAGGCGAAAGGAACGCCGGATAGAAGCTCTGGAACAGCTCATCGCATCTCTGGAAGAAGAAATTGACGAGCTCAGTCAGAAAATGTGTCTGGAAGAATATATGACAGATTATACAAAACTTGCACAGCTTTCCGATGCTGTCGAAGAAAAAAAATCTCAACTTTCCGATGCCTATGACGAATGGGGAGAACTGAACGACTGATTCCGACAAGTTCATTTGTCTATCAAAATATTTTTTGAAAACACGCAAAAAGGTATTGCATTCCCCTTGTTCTGCCCTTATAATAGGCGTGTACTTAACGGGAAATGAACCATAGGAGGTTAACACATGGTATTTGATAAAGTTAAAGAAATTATCATCGATCAGTTAGACGTAGACGCATCTGCAATCACTCCGGACACGAGCCTTACAAAAGACCTGGAGGCTGATTCTCTCGACGCTGTGGAAATCATCATGGCTATCGAAGACGAATACGAAATCGAAATTCCGGACGAAGAAGCTGAGAAATTCGCAAACATCGGTGATATCGTAAACTTCATCGAAGATCAGATCGCAGACAAATAGACAGCAGTGTCGGCGAAAGCGGACAATTCATTTTAAATACGACCGTTGCAGACAAGAAAGAGGATACCCCGACGGCACCAGCCGTCAGGATATCCTCTTTTTTCATTTTATTCTTTTCGCTTCATTATTATTTTATGCTTCTCCAGGCATCATTCCACAGTTTCCATCTGCGGCTTTCCGCCCTCTCCAGCCGCATTATTCAAAATCGAGAACCGGACAGGCATCCAATGACAGATCGTCCTGATATCCTTCCTTATAACGATAATACGCCGCGCAGGCGATCATGGCCGCATTGTCGGTGCACAGCACAGGTTCCGGCCGGTAAAACCGGATGCCGTTCTTCTCACACTCCTGCTGCATCATGGTGCGCAGCAGACTGTTGGCCGCTACACCGCCGGCCAGCGCCAGTGTGTCACGTCCGAATTCGAGAGCCGCGGCCACCGCTTTCTGTACGATGACTTCCATCACCGCCAGCTGAAAACTTGCCGCAATGTCGGCGGTGTTGACCTCTTCTCCCCGCTGTTTCATGCCGTTCACGTGATTCAGGACTCCTGTCTTCAGCCCGCTGAAACTGAAATCATAACTTCCCTTTTCCAGAAGGACGCGCTTGAATTCGAAAGCGTGGGGATTTCCTTCTTTTGCCAGCCGATCGATCTTGGGGCCGCCGGGATAGCCGAGCCCCAGCACTCTCGCAACCTTGTCCATGGCCTCTCCCGCTGCGTCATCCCTCGTGACGCCCAGCAGTTTCAGATCATTGTACCCTCTGACATCTATGATGTCCGTATTGCCTCCCGAGACGACGACTGCCGTGAAAGGCGGCTCCAACTGCGGCGCGGCTATGTAATTGGCGCTGATGTGCCCCTGGAGATGATGAACTCCCACGAGGGGAATATCTCTGGCAAAAGACAGCGCTTTCGCCGCAGCCACGCCGATGATCAGCGCGCCTACGAGGCCCGGTCCATGAGTGACTCCTATGAGATCGATGTCGTCAGCCGTCACGCCTGCTTCCGAAAGAGCCCTTGATATGACGGGCACGATATTTTCCAGATGTTTTCTCGACGCGATCTCCGGCACGACTCCGCCGTACAGCGTATGGATCTCGATCTGCGACGATATGATATTTGAATACACTTCCCGTCCGTCGGCCAGAACGGCTGCCGCCGTCTCGTCGCAGCTGCTTTCGATGCCGAGAGTGAGAAATCTTCCGTTTTTCATATTGTTTTCTCCATTTTCATGCCCGGAAAAGACCGCATCTGCACGATCTCTCCCGGGCGGATTTTTTCCGGTGAATATTCTGATGATTCCGTTTCTCTGCAGCCGCCGGAGGGCCATCGGTGCCCGTTTTTTCCGCTACGACAGTGTCTTCTGCGCGATTCCGCATTTCATATCGGAACGCAGATGCGTACAGCTGTCACAGCTGCTGTAGTCTTCCATGTTGATCGTCCGGATACCGCTCCGCGGCGCATAATTTCTGCAGCTGCAGGACACATCGTATCCTCCCTGGTTTCCGGATATCCTCATGCCGTTTGCAGAGTATTCTCCCCGCGCTGCGTCTTTTCTTTCCTCCGCAGACATCGAATCACCTCCTGTAATACCTGGTTTTTCCTTCTACTTTCAGTATTACAGAAAATGCGGATTCCTATTCACGGCGCATGAGCAGCGCGTTTTCGCCTGTTTCCGCGTAATAACCGTCGCGCCGTCCTACCACGGAAAAGCCGTGATTCTTATACAGTGCGATGGCCTGCCGGTTGGCCTCCCTAACTTCCAGAAACTGGATTTTTACACCTTTTCCCTCTGCCGCATCCAGCAGCAGATCCATCATCCGGTCAGCTATGCCTCTGGCGCGGTAAAGGGGATGAACCGCCACCCGGTTGACTTCTCCTTCGTCCAGTACACAGGCGATGCCCGCAAAGCCGATCAGCTCTCCCCTGCTGTTTTCCGCCGCGATATAAATCGTATCTTTGGATCCGTCCAGCTCTCCGTCGAAAGCTTTTCTGCTCCACGGCGTGCGGAAGCAAAGCGCGTCCAGAGCAGCAGCGGCCTCTGCATCCCGCTCGGACGCCCGCCGGTAGGAGATGGCCTCGTCCGCCGGAGGCAGTTCAAAAACCGGCTCCTCTTGGACTTCCTGTTTTTTTGCTTTTTCTGTCCTCTTCTCCTCCCGCTTGCGCTCCGCTTCGGATTTGCGCAGATAGACCGGGCGGATCTCTTCGCAGGATGTCGTCTGCCCCACGCGGATCATGCGCAGAGCCAGCAGCGCCGCCGCCCGGGCGCGCGAAACAGGCTCCGGATCGCAGACGGTGCATCGTTCCTGCCTTTCGGCCGCACCGGATGCATACCGTTGTGCGCCGTCTCCGCAGAAGATTATCTTCTCTGTTCCGCTTTCGCCGCCGGTATCCTGCAAAATCATGCTGACAAATTCCACGCCGTCCCGGATTTTTTCTTCTTTGACCGCTTCCGGCAGGGCGTCTTCCCCGTTTTCGCCGCCGGACAGCCGGAATGCACCGCAGAAAACCTGTCCGTGGCGCGCATCGATCATCGGACAGATCAGCGCGCGTTCTCCCGGAAACGCTTCCGCATAACACATGAGCGAAGAAACGGCCGCCATCGGCAGATTCCAGGCCTGAGCCAGAATCATGGCCGAAGCCATCCCGATGCGGATGCCTGTAAACGATCCGGGTCCCACCGCTGCCGCCACATGCGTGAGTTCGCTTTTCTCCGTGCATGATTTTTTCAGGACAGCCTCCGTCATGGGCATGAGCTTCCGGAGATGACTCATAGTATCGCCGGACAGCTCGCTGACGATTTCTTTTTTTTCATTTATCACAGAGACGGAGGCTGTCGCCCCCGTCGTATCGATTACTAAGATTTTCATTCTGTCGTACCTATATCGTAAATTCGTTCGCCTTCTCTGTCTCCGTAGGAAATCCGGATAATCCGGCTTCCGGAAGGTATTTCATCCGCGATGAGATCCGCCCATTCGATGACGCAGACTCCCTGACCATAAAAGTATTCTCTGGCCCCGGTTTCGAAGAGTTCCTCCGGGCTGCCCAGACGATATACGTCGAAATGGTACAGCGGCAGTCTTCCGGAATGGTATTCTCTGACGATGTTAAACGTAGGACTCGAGATATGCTCCTCGATTCCCAGTCCGGCCGCGATGGCTTTCGTCAGAGCCGTCTTTCCCGTTCCGAGATCACCCACGAGGCATACGATGTCTCCCGGCATCAGCTGAGCCGCCAATGCTCTGCCGAAACGTCCGGTTTCTTCTTCATTTTTTATCTTTAACAGCATATTCTGATTTCTCCTGCGTTTCCGCTGTCTTTTTCCCGTACCGTCCTTTATTCCACGGCAAGGCGGTAAATGGCGTCGGCATATATTTTCGCCGTGAGAACAAGCCGCTCGACGGAAATGTATTCGTCGGCCTGGTGCATGATATCGGGATCTCCCGGAAACAGGGCTCCGAAAGCGATGGCGTTCTCCATCTCCCTGGCGTACGTACCGCCGCCGATCACCAGAGGCTGAGACGCCTCGTCACCGGTATGTTCCCGGTAGACCGACAGCAGCGTTCTGACGATCTCACTGTCTTCCGGATAATACAGAGGTCCTTTGTACATGCCTCTCACGATGCCGATTTCATATTTTTCCAGCACCGGCCTCATCGCCGCACAGACATCTTCGTCGCTGAAACTGACGGGAATTCTCACGTTCACCTTCAGCGAAATCACTTCCTTTTCCATGAGTATCATGCCGGAATTCCAGACGAGTCTGCCGGAGATTTCGTCCTCCATGGCACACCCGATGCGCGTTCCTTCCAGATCAAAGCCGATGTATTCATTGTAGAAAGATATGAAATCGTTGACCCCTGGACAGTTGAAAGTGAGCTTTCCCAGGAATTCCATCAGAACCGAGACAGCATTCAGCCCCTTCCAAGGCATAGCGCCGTGAGCCGATCTGCCGGAGCAAGAAATCTCCAAGCTCCTTCCCCTGCTTTTCATCGTGATTTCATGACCCGTCGCGCTCGTGAATTCTTCTGCCGCTCTCCGCACCGCATCATATCCCTTTTCACAGTGGATGACGGCGGACGCCGCATCGGGCACCATATTAGGTGCTTCTCCGCCCCAAAGGCGCTTCAGAGCGATTCCTCCTGCTTCCTGCTTTCCGATCTTTTTCGCGAGATCGAAAATCATGATGCCTTTCTCTCCGCTAACCAGCGGAAAATCGGAATCCGGCACGATGGCGAAGTCCGGCATGGCGACCTTTTCTTTATAATATTTCATGCCGGCACTCTCCGTCTCTTCGTCGAGTCCCAGGATCATTCTGATTTTCTTTTTCGGCTCGATTCCGCAGTCCTTCAGAGCCTTCATGGCATAGAAAGCCGCAATGGTAGGCCCTTTGTCGTCCAGCGTTCCGCGTCCGTAAATACGTCCGTTTTCCATCACTGCGCCGAAAGGATCATAATTCCAGCCTTTTCCTGCCGCTACCACGTCGAGATGACACAGAATGCCCATGATTCCTTCTTTCTCCGAAGAGCCGAAATCGATGTGACCGCCGTATCCGTCCGCATCATAGACCTGGAAATTTTCGCGTTTCGCCAGCTCCATCATAAAATCATAGGCTTCCGCCACTCCAGGACCGAACGGAGCTCCTTTTTCCGGAACCTGAGAAGTGCTCTCCTTCCGGACGAGTCCCCGAAGATCTTCCACCATCTCATCTCGCAGGGAATCGATTCTCTTCAAATAATCCTTTTCTGTCATATTTCCATCCGCCATTTTCTGTCGTACCTCTTTCACTGAGGCCGTGCGTTTCATTTCTCTCACCGTACGCCGGCATTCTTCTGCCTGCAAAACACGTCATACATCATGCCGCTTTCTTCTCAGATTTTTCCGCATCCGAAGAGATTCCCGGCATATTGATTCCTTTCAGACAGTCTTCGCCCAGCAGCGCTGTCACATCTTCGAGAGCTTCCTGCGCCCGGCTCAGATGGCCGGAGGCGTTCAGCGCCGCATTTGAGTTCATATCCGCGTCCAGCGGAACGATGGCATATTTTGTCGGGCTGCCATAGCGGTCAACCCAGGTAGGAATCACTCTCATCGTCTTTTCGATGATCTCACCGGTACTCTTCATAACGCTGAGATCCACCACGGCGATCATCCCCTGTTCTGTATATCGTTTATTTGCGATGGACGGTAATGTCTCCGTCCGCTGATTGGAGATGAAATTGCCCATGGAATAAAATACCGGAACGTTTCTTCCGTCTTCCGACGTCAGGATATCGGTCTTCTGCAGAACGTGAGGATGCGATGCGAAAATGATGTCTGCACCCCGGTCTGCCAGAGTCTGAGCCATATATGTCTGATTTTCGTCCGGTTCTCTCTGATATTCAGATCCCCAGTGGAGATAGCAAACTACGATGTCGGCGCCCGCTTCTCTGGCAGAATCTATATCTCCGCAGATTTTTTCCAGGTCGGTATCGAGTTCATCCACATTGAAGGAATTGATGAGTTCTTCCGCTTCTTTCGATACATAATTGCCGTTGATGGAGACTGCGCCGGAAGACGTAGACGGCGATTCATAGGTGTACGCTACGAGGCCGATCTTCAATCCGTTGACTTCGGTTATCGTCCAGGTGTCCTCCCCGTCGAAACGGCTGCCCACCGTGGCCATTCCCTGATTTCTCAGGACTTCCAGCGTCCGCTGCATTCCGTCGAATCCCGTGTCCATCATATGGTTGTTGCTGGTGATCCCCACATCGAATCCCGTGTCCGCCAGCGCATATGCCAGTTCATCGGGCGCGTTGAACGTAGGATATCCGTGAGGCTGACCGCCTCCGAACGTCGTCTCGACATTGCACAGCGCCAGATCCGCTTCTTCGATGTAAGATTTCACGTACTGGTAATTGTCTGTAAAGCTGTACGCGCTGCCGCCTCCGGCGCTGAGGGCCGCCGTGATATTCGTGGAATGCGCCATGACATCTCCCACGCACAGTATGCTGATATCGACAGCCTCTTCGGATTTCTGCGAAAAACCGCTTCCTTTTCCTTTCTCTTCGCCACCGGCATCGCAAGCCGCAAAAGCTGCCACCACCGCAGCAATGACGAGAACGGCTATGATTCCCGCCGTTTTTTTTCTGATTCCGCTTTTTCTATAATTGTGTCTGCTGCCTGATCTCATGTCTGTATACCCTTTTCCGTCTCTTCTGACAACAACAGGGGCTGCCTGAAACAAGCGCCCCTGTATCTCTTTCCGATTCTGCCTAAACTGCTTCGATGCCTGCTACTTCAGGAACAGATTCTTTTACGATTCTCTCTACGATAGTCTGGAGAGTGAGCTGCGCTCCCGGGCAGCCGTGGCATGCACCCTTTAAGCGCACTTTAACGATATTATCCGGAGTGAGTTCTACGAATTCGATGTCTCCACCGTCTCTTCTGAGGAACGGCTTGATTTCTTCAATGCTCTGCTTTACTAATTCTTCCATGATTATTTTCTCCTTTATTTCTTACCGGCGGCTTCGGGAACATCCCTCTTCCGCCAAATATTGACGATATCTTTCCGTGTCCGCACCGGCGCACACTACGCTCTTATTTTAAATTAAATACCCGGCCTCTGCAACAACTATCTGGCTGCATAAGCTCTGATTCTGGAAATCGTCCTCTCTTCTCCCAGAATCTGCTGGATCTCCCAGACGTCAGGCGACTGTGTCCTTCCGGTTACCGCCAGACGGATCACAGTACTGACATCGCCCACGTGGCCTTTGTACTCCTCCGGATGCTTCTTGTAGTCCTTCGGCTTCGCCGCATATCCCAGAGCGCTTCCCAGCGTCCGGATCTTTTCAAACCAGACAGACTGATCGTCGCTGTGGTCATACGTCTCCAGATACGCAGCCAGAATGGCATTCGCATCTTCTTCCGAAACATTTTCCGGTATCTCGCCTTCGATCTCGAAATATTCGTCGAAGAAATACTTGATAAATTCAAATATCTGCGACGCGAAAATGAGGTCTTTTCTCGGCTTGTTTCCGCTTCTTCCAAGATCGAGAATTTTTTCCAGCTGTGCTTCATTTCCTTCAAACAGCGGCATCAGTTCCGGACGGAATTCTGCAGCCCATTCCTTCATAAAGTCAACCAGTTCCGCAGCGGGAACGCGGACGAGAACGTCCTTGCACACGTCGCTGAGCTTGTTAAGGTCGAACAGCGCACCTGAATTGCTCATTTTTTCCGTAGTGAATTCAAAGTCGTCCAGCGGCGCATCCGGATTGGCGATTCTCCACTCTTCGAAATTGGAATTGAGAATCGTCATCAGATATTCTCTTACCGCTGGCGGATAATATCCGTCTCTTCTGTAATAATCCAGAGAAAGTTCCGGATCTTTTCTCTTGGAGAGCTTTCTCTTCGTCCCTTCTTCGCCGATCTTCATGAGATGGGCCGTATGGCAGTATACCGGGTGTTCCCAGCCCATGACTCCGAAAAGCTCTATGTGAACCGGCAGAGAAGACAGCCATTCCTCACCTCTGACCACGTGAGTAGTCCTCATGAAATGATCGTCGATCACATGTGCGAAGTGGTATGTCGGAATCCCCGTCGCCTTGAGAATGACGATATCCATGTTGTTTGCCGGCATAGTAACCGGTCCCCGGACGGCGTCCTCCACCGTGATGGTATCCATTTCCTCCGCAGGCACGTCCGTCTTTCCCGCCGATTTCAGCCGGATGACGTAAGGTTTGCCCGCCCGGATGTTTTCTTCGATTTCTTCGTATGTGAGATTTCTGCTCACTGCCCACTTTCCGTAAATGCCCGGATTGAGCTTTTCCGCCTCCTGCTTTGCGCGGATTTCCGCCAGTTCTTCTTCCGTCAGGAAACACGGATAAGCCAGGCCTCTCTGGACCAGCTGTTTTACGAAAGTCTGATAGACCTCTGCTCTCAGGCTCTGGTGATACGGGCCGTAATCCCCTCTGTCGCCGTCGATGGCCGCGCCTTCGTCGAAACCGATGTCGAAATAATTGAGCACATTGACGATAGTCTCAACCGCGCCTTCCACATAACGCTTGTCGTCCGTATCTTCGATTCTCAGAAAAAACGTGCCGCCGCTCTGATGCGCCAGACGTTCATTGACGAATGCGCTGTAGAGATTTCCCAGGTGAATGAATCCCGTGGGACTCGGCGCCAGACGTGTCACTTTTGCTCCTTCCGGCAGGTTCCGCTGCGGATAGAGTTTCTCATAATCCTCCGGCGTCTTCGTGATATGCGGAAAGAGAAGCTCCGCTAACTTCATGTAGTCCATTCTGTCCTCCAATATCTTTGAAATTTATATCGTCTGTTTTCTTCTGTAAATCCGCAGGATTTCATCGGAATATCCGGTCCCTTCTCCGTAGACGTACAGCGGATCCAGGATTTTCAGCTCTCTGCCTCCGTTTTTTCTGCACTCGATGAGCAGAAGATTCGGCTTCTTTCCCGGACGCGGAGCGATAAAGCGCATGAATTTCGGCTCCAGCCGGTATTTCCGGCAGGCCTCGCAGATATCCACGATGCGTGCCGGACGGTGTATCATGTAAAAATAACCCCGATCCTCCAGGAGCCAGGCGGCTCTGGCGATAAAATCCTCCAGAGATGCTGTCGTCTCGTGCCGCGCCGCCGTCAGACTGCCGAATTCATTTGGAATCCCCGTGCCCGACGCCTGATAAGGCGGGTTCGTCACGACACAGTCGAAACTTCCGGCGGAAAAGTATTCTTCGATTTCCATGATATCCGCATGGCATATGCTGATCCTTTCTTCCAGACCGTTGACGGCCACATTCCGCTCCGCCAGCCGGCAGGCTCTCTCCTGCATCTCCACGCCGGTGATATGCTTTGCTCCGCTCAGGCGGCTCATCAGAACCGGGATCACGCCATTGTTCGTTCCCAGATCGGCCACCCTTTCGTGAGGCGAACGGGAAGCGAAGTCCGCCAACAGGACCGCGTCCACACCGTAGCAGAACATCTCCGTATCCTGGATCAGCCTGAGACCGCCGAATCCGATTTCGTCAATCCGCTCTGCCATATCAGTCACCCAGCAGGTTCTTCACTTCTTCCGGAAGAACGGAAATATCCTCTTCTTCTTTTTCCTCTTTTTTCCGGCTGTTTTTTCTGCGTCCGGAACGGCGTATCTCCGATTTCCGGTATGTGGTCACATCACTGCTGAGCTTTTCTTCATCGGAAGTATTTTCCCTGCTCTCGTCCAGGAAAAGTCTCACCTTCACCTGTCCCCTCAGCACGTTCGTGTCTACCACGATGCCCGGACCGTCCGGCGTGCGCACCCGCTCGCCGTTTTCCGGAAGGCCGGCTTTCAGCATGCCGTAAGCTTCGTTTTCGTATTTCAGACAGCACATGAGTCTGCCGCAGATTCCCGAAATTTTAGCGGGATTCAGAGACAGCCCCTGTGTCTTTGCCATTTTTATGGATACCGGCTCAAAATCGGGGAGCCACGTATGGCAGCAGAGTCCTCTTCCGCATGTTCCGATTCCTCCCAGCATCTTCGCTTCGTCTCTTACTCCGATCTGTCGGAGCTCGATGCGCATTTTGAAGACGCTCGTCAAGTCCTTCACAAGTTCACGAAAGTCGACACGTCCGTCTGCCGTAAAATAGAAGATCACTTTCGTATTGTCAAAGGTATACTCCACATCGATCAGCTTCATCTCCAGGCCCCTGGCATCGATTTTCTTCTGACAGATTTCGAGGGCGCTCTGCTTCTTTCTGAGATTTTCCCCGTGCCGGAGCGCATCCTGTTCGTCTGCCGCCCGCAGCACTTTTTTCAGGGGCTGAACGACCGATTTCTTGCTCACCTCTCCGTTGGGAGTGGCGATCTCACCGTATTCCAGCCCACGGGCTGTCTCTACGATGACATAATCTCCCGTTTCAAAAATCAGCTCGCCGGGATCGAAATAATATATTTTTCCCGCCGGCTTGAATCTCACACCTACTACCGTAACCATTTTCGTTTCCTCTGTGGCGATTTTCTCGTCTTCGGGTTCTTCTCTCTGTATATCTTTCATTTTTCCATCTTTCTCTGTATATCAAATACCATATATTTCAGCGCATGATCGGGACTTACATTGCGGGACAGATCCTGCAGAGCCCTCTCTGCGCAGAGGGCAGCCTCCGTCATCTGTTCCGGCGGGAAATCCCGGGCGCACCGCCGGATGACATCGGTTTTTTCCCGGTTTATGAGCAGAATTCCTTCTTTATCGTAACAGGACACCAAGATATCCCGGTAGAAGAGTTCTGCCGTCTCCGCAAACCGCTTTGCCATTTCTCCGGATGAACTGAAATGAGCGATTTCACTGCTCAAAGTGTAAAAGGGTCTGCCGTAAATGATTCTGTGTGCCAGTTCCAGCGCCCTCTCTCTGTCCTCCGCGGAAAAAGCCGCCGTCTCCTGTTCTTCCTCCGCATCTTCTTCCGCTCCGGCATCCCGACATTCCGCCGGCGTTCCCGCGCTTTCCAGCCGGAACAAAATGCATCTCGACCGCACGGTCTCCGCCAGCAGTTCCGCGTTTTCCGTCAGAAGCAGGATTTTCACTCCGGAAGGCGGTTCCTCCAGCGTCTTCAGCAGTCTGTTCTGTGCTCTGGCTGTCATGCGCCCCGCATTGCGAATCACCAGGAAGACAGGTCTTCCGGTATACGATTTTTTCATAGCTGCTGAGATCAGCAGCTCGATGTCCTTGTCTTTTACGCTTCCTTCCGAGCCGACGATAAATACGTCCTCGCTGTTTCCGGAATCGAATTTTCTACAGTAAACACACGTTCCGCAGGCGTCGCCGTCCTGTTTTTCGCAGAGAGCCGCCCGGATGAAATCGTCCGCCAGCCGCTGTGTCTGCTGTGTACGGCCCTCGAACAGACAGCCGTGAAAGATTCTGCCGCTGCGAATCATCTGCTTCAGTCTCGCGATCAGATTTTCATTTCCGCGCCAGTCCGAAAATGACATAAGTCCCTCCGTTTTTCTGAATCGGTCCGTCACCGCGCTTCTGTTTCCGTCCGATTTTTATCTTTTTTCTTTACTTTTATCCTGTAACAGACTTTCCACGCGGATGCGTATTTTTTCCGCGATTTCTTCCACCGTTCTGCCGCCGTCCAGGACGAAAAAACGATCCGGCTCTTCCTCTGCCAGAATCAGATAACCCCGCAGGACTTCTCTGTGAAATTCCGGCTTCTGGGCCTCCATCCGGTCCTCCCCGGAAGCATCCCGCCGTTTTCTCATCTCGGTCGGATCAGTTCTGAGGAAAATCGTCAGATCCGGTCTGAGTCCGCCTGTAGCCGGCTCATTTATCCGGCGGACGATATCCCCCAGATTTCTGCCGTATCCCTGATATGCGATGCTGGAATCCGTAAAGCGATCGCTGATGACTACTTCCCCGCGTTCCAGCGCCGGACGGATCACTTCTCCCACCAGCTGTGCCCTGGAAGCGGCGTAGAGAAACGCTTCTGCCACGGGAAGCATCCCGCTGTTTTCTCTGTCCAGCAGGATATCCCGGATCTTTTCCCCGACAGGCGTGCCGCCGGGTTCCCTGGTGACTACCGGGCATATGCCGCGCTCTTCCAGGTAATGTCTCAGCAGACGGATCTGTGTCGTCTTGCCGGAGGCATCAGTTCCCTCAAATGTTATAAATATCCCGTTCATTTTCTGTCGTTGCTGCTGTCCTCTTTTTTCTTTAGTACTTCATCTATGACAGAGTTCATCATGATGGCTGCGAAATACACCAGCGGTATCACGAGCGCCACGATCAGCAGCACTTTAAAAACAATCATGCTGACCTCCTTCGTCTGTATCCTGTTTTTCTTCTTCTGTTTCTGTCTCTGTACGGTATCGGCAGCACTGCTCTTTCGGCCGTCGCAAGGTACAGATATTATATTATATCACAGCAGCCTTTTTTTATCTATCGCTGACAAGTCTTTTCACGTCCGGCTCTTCTCTCTGAGGATTTCCACCGCTCTTCTCATGTCTTCCGGCAGTCCTGCCTCGCATTTCACCGGCTGTCCGCTCACCGGCTGAAAAAAACTCAGCGACCCTGCGTGGAGCGCCTGACGGCCGATGAGTTCCGGATCTTCTCCGCCGTACAGAGTATCTCCGATGAGGGAATGCCCGCAGTGTGTCATATGTACTCTTATCTGATGTGTTCTGCCCGTCTCCAGCCGAAGTTTCACCAGCGTGTATCCACCATTCTCCGCCTCCGGAACCCGGAAGCGCTCCAGCACTTCATAATGAGTGACGGAAGGACTTCCGTCTTCCATGACACAGCGCCGGATCTCATCCGGATCGGGCCGCCCTATGGGCAGATCGACGGTCCCCCGTTCTTCTTCGATGATACCCCGAACGATGGCCGTATACGTCTTTTCCACCTGATTCCGGCGCATCTGTTTCATCATCGAATCCTGACAGTGAGAATTTTTTGCCACTATCAGGAGTCCGCTGGTATTCATGTCGAGACGGTTGACAAAACGGATCTTGAAAGAAATTCCTTCCCTTTCCATATATTTCATCAGTCCGTTGGCTATGGTCCCCACAGGATGTCCTTTCGTGGGATGTGTCACGACGCCCGGCTGCTTGTTAATCACCATCATATCCTCATCTTCGTAAACCGTTTCGATGGGGATATCCTGAGGAAGAAAAGAGCATTTTTCCTCCGGCAGATCCGCCTGAATCACATCGCCTTCGATGACATCGGCGAAGAGACGCACCTCTCTGCCGTTGCGGGTGACTCTGCCTTCCCTCTTCAGCCGGCCCAGAAGTCTGGAAGAAAATCCCATTTTTCGCTTCAGAACCTGCTTCACCGTCATGTCTCCGTCCTCCGGACTCACGACATAGACGAAACGGCCGCTGTCCACGGCGCGTCTCTGCTGCTCCTCCGCCTCTTCCCGGACCATGCTCGTCAGCTTCCTTTTTAAATCTCTTTCCGACATAGATTTTCCAACTTTCCTATAATATCTTGTCCTTTACCTTGCTCCAGAAATTGTAGCTGCTGAACCGGACAATCTTCGCTTTCCGCTCCGCCACCCGGACGGTGACCTTGCGGACGTCGTCTCTGGCCACGATCCGTCCGTCCTCGATGACGACCACAAAACGATCCTCATCCTTCACCGGCAGGATCTCGATGGTCTTGTCGGAAGGCACGATGATGCCCGATGTAAAGGAGCGGTAAGCCGAATTATTGACGGGAGCTATGGGTGTCACCTGGAGCATGTCCACCTCCGGATCGACGATCACGCCGCCCAGAGAATAATTGTAGGCCGTACTGCCCGCCGGAGTGCAGATGAGAACGCCGTCGCCGCTGAAACGCGAGATATATTTTCCGCCGATGCTCATGTCGAGATGCATCAGACGTTCCCCCTCTCCCCGGATGACGATCTCGTTGATGGCCGTGATATTCCGGATTCCGCTGTCCGTGCAGATTTCGGCGCTGAGAGCGCTGTTTTTCTGTATGTGATAATTCCCCTCTTTCAGCATGCGGATCAGCTCGTCGATGCCGTCCACCGTGATCTCCTGAAAAAAGCCGAGATGTCCTGTATTGATGCCTACGATGGGAGCTTCCGGAAAATCGTACTGCCGGAGGAGGCGGAGCAGCGCCCCGTCTCCCCCGATACAGAAAATCAGGTCTGATTTTTTTTCGTCTTCACAGTAAAGGGCTCCCGCCTTTTTCATCTTGTCGTGAACTTCTTCCGTAATGCGCGCCGATACGCTGTCGTTGTTGGCGAATATATTGAAATATTTAATCATTTTCCACCAGTTCCTCCAGCTGTCCGATGAGTTCACGGAACGTTTTCATTGCGCTGTCCACCACATCCGGCGTGCTCATATCGACCCCGGCTCTCTTCAGCAGTTCGATAGGATAATCGCTGTCTCCGGCCGCCAGAAATTCCATATATGCGTCTCTGGCCGCTCCGCCTTCCCGGATGATTTTATCGGAAAGAGCTACCGCCGCGGAATAGCCCGTAGCGTATTTATACACATAAAAGGCGTTGTAAAAATGAGGAATTCTCGCCCATTCCATGGCGATCTGGTCGTCGTAGACTACTTCCGGACCGAAATATTTTCTGTTGAGTTCTCCGTAAATATCACAGAGACGTTCCGCCGTCATGACTTCGCCGTTTCCAACGGCTTCGTGAACAGCCAGCTCGAATTCGGCAAACATGGTCTGGCGGAATACGGTAGCCCGGAATTCCTCGATATAGATGGTCAGCAGGTAGAGTTTTTCCTGCCTGTCGCTGCAGTCTTTCAGAAGATCGTGCATCAGCAGGCATTCGTTTACCGTGGAAGCCACTTCCGCCGTAAAGATCGAATGCCCTCCGTAGATATACGGCTGCTTTTCTCTCGTATAATAGGAATTCATGGAGTGGCCCAGCTCATGGACGATGGTAAAGGCATCCTTGAATTTATTGTTGTAATTCAGCAGAACGTAAGGCATGCTGTCATAGCTGCCGAAAGAATACGCCCCGCTGGTCTTCCCTTCGTTTTCGTAAACGTCGATCCAACCGGCCTTGATTCCATCGTTCAGCACTTTCAGGTAATCTTCGCCCATGGGACGGAGACCCTTTCTCACCACATTCAGGGCTTCTTCGTACGGAACGTCACGCTTCGGCATGTCCACCAGAGGCGCATACATATCGTACATGTGAATTTCCTCTACACCCAGGATTTTTTTCCTCAGACTTACATATCTGTGAAGAATATCCAGATTATCGTTGACCGATTTCACCAGATTGAGGTAAACATCCTCCGGAATCTTGTCGCCATCCAGTTCTGCTGCCAGAGCGGAAGGGTATTTTCTGATTTTCGAGATGATGCAGTTTTTCTTTACATTGTAATTGTAAGTGGCAGCAAGTGTATTTTTCTGGGCGGAATAAGCCGCATAGAGGTTCTCGTAGGCCGCTTTTCTCACTTCCCTGTCCGGAGATTCCATGAGGCTGATATAATTGCCATGGGTCACTTCGATCTCGTCGCCTTCTTCGTCCTGAATCTTTCCGAATTTGATGTCTGCGTTGTTGATCATTGCGAAGATCTGCTTCGGAGCTCCTGCGATCTCGCTCATCTGCGCCAGGAGTTCTTCGGATTCTCCGGAAAGAATGTGCTGCTTTCTGCGGATGAGATCCAGGAGCATGTAGGAGTACATCTCCAGTCCGCTGTTTTCCTCCATGTATTTTTCGATAATACCTTCCGGAAGCTCCGTGAGCTGAGGCGTAAAAAACGATGTCCGAGCGGATATCTGAGCCAGCAGCGACTGCGCTCTCTGATTCAGCTCCTGATATCTGGAGCTGCGGTTGTCTTCGTCCTTTTTCATCTGAGAATACACGTAGACCTTTTCCGCTTTCATCCACAAGGCATCTCTGTCCTGCAGAGCCGAAAGGAGAACTTCCGCGCCTTCTCCCAGTCTGCCGGAATATTCCACAAAAGCCTCCGCCATCTCTCCGGCTTCCTTAAAATCCTTTTCCCACTCGTCTTCGTCTGCATACATCGCAGCGATATTCCATTTATATCTGTCGTCGATTTCGTCTCTCTGTCTGAGCTTTTTCGAATCAGCCATCGTCTATCCTCCTGTTTTTCTCTTTTTCCAAATAATTTCCGACGGTATCCGTTTCAGATTTATTTCACATCTGTTTCACTTTCCTTTTGTTGTACTTTTCCCGTAATATTATATATAATATTCAGTGAAAAAAACACAGTCTGATTCAACTTTTGGATACAGTATTTTTTAAAAAAGCAGACAGAATATAATTGAAAGGCAGACCTATGACAATCGAAGAACTCATGGAAATGCTCGAGATCGAATCGGAAGAGGATTTCGCATACTTCGAGCAGTTCGCGGCTCTGATGGAATCGGAAGCCGATATCGACTACGACACGTTTACGGAGCTTCTGCTCATGGCGGATTTTGAAGCGCTTCAGGATATGATTCAGTCATTCTTTGACGACATGATCCGGGGAGTGCCCGATGACAACACGCAGCTCTACGCCGCCCTTCAGTCCGTCAAAGACGCGCTGACTTCTCTGGCAGGCCTCGGACGCGGAAGAAACTTCGGTTTCCTGTCGGACGAGCTCTATCATTTCCGTCAGTGGTATCTGACACCGGAAGCTGCCGTATGCCAGCCGGAAGACGGCGGTCCGGAAAAGCGCGTCTCGCCGTGTGAAGCGCTGATGCTCTTCCGGGAAGAAAAGCTCTCGGGGAAAAAATATTATTACGATTTTTCCGGCGCCATGCCTGAGGAACCGGACGAATACGTGCTGGATCTCATCGCTGAGATGAGTGACGAATATGAAGGAGATACGGATCATCACGACGAACTCGATATGCTTCCCGACGAATACGATCCCGCATTCTCCGGTGCCGGCAGCGACCCGTCCGACGCCCCCATCGATCCTTACCGCGACGGTTTCGTGGACCGTTACGACCCCGTGATCGAAGGAGAAGGATACGATATCCATCAGAGCTGACACCGGTTTTCCACTTTCCGCATAAAATAAGGCAGCCGGCCTGTTCCGGCGTATTGATACACTGAAAAGGAGTAACATATGAATCAATATCGCACTGCAACGATTCCGATTTTTACCATCGGTGAGATGAAACGAATGGCAAAAAAACAATTAAAAGGCAAGTGGCTCCGGCTTCTGCCTCCCATGCTGATCTACACGATTCTCACCACCGTTCCCGTTGCCGTCATTCAGATATACAGTTATCTGACCCAGTCTGCACAGATAGATAAAATTCTGGAGAGCGGGAATTCTGCGACGTCGACGACGAATATGATATCTGACATGCTGATCTCATCGCAGGCTTCACAGACCGGCAGCCTCACCATGCTGGGCACAATTGCGTCGTTTCTGACCCTCTATCTCTTCCTGGTCAGCGGACCTTTCAGCATATCTTTTGCTGAACTTTCGCTGCGGGTTCTGCGCAACGAGAGTTTTTCCGCGAGCACGGTGTTCTCCGGTTTCCGTCAATTCGGAAAAGGGCTGGTGGCTTATATTCTCGTGAGCGTCTTCTCCATTCTCTGGGCTCTGCTCTTTATCTTTCCAGGCAGCATATTCCTGGGAATCGCCACGGTATCCGGCAGTTTTATGCTGACTTTCCTCTCGCTGCTGGTATTCTTCACCCTGCTGATCGCGCTGATCATCTTTCTGATGCGCTACGGTCTGACATTCTTCATCGCCGCCGACGAAGACACTACCGGCAGTCAATGTGTCTCCCGGAGCGTACAGCTGATGAAAGGAAATATCTACAATTATTTTCTCCTCCAGCTCTCTTTCCTTCCGTGGGTCATACTTCTCTGCATCCCTGCGGGAGTTGCAGCCAGCACTGCATACACGGCGGCATCCGCACAGGGCAGCGGATCCATCCTTCTTCCGATAATCTTGACCATTGTCTGCGGAATTATCACCTTTGTCGGAAGCATGTTTCTGATGCTCTACATGCAGACTGCCTCTGCCGTATTCTATTCCGGCGCCACGGGCAATTTCCGCTCTTCCGATGAGACAGAAAGTGCGGAACACTGGGGATCCAGCGGGAATGAGATGACCGGCGACAGAGCTCTCCGGACACCGGAAGATACCGCATCCGATAAAGAACCAGTCGAGGACGAAACGCTGTCCATGCTGGAGAATGACGATTCGCTGGATCATCTCTACGATGAACACGAAGAGAAAAAATAAAAGGACATGAAATAACCCGCCTCCGGAAAAATCCGCAGGCGGGCTTTTTCATGCCTTTCATCAGTTTTTCGCTTTCCGGTACCCGGCGTCTTCCGCCTCCTGTTCACTGGAAAATATAACCAGATACTTCGAGTCTGCCATCTCTTCGTAATCCCGCTGCCCCGGACAGTGATAAATCTTCGATCTGGAATTTCCCCTTATCACCTGATCCGCCGCGGAATCGCCTGACGGCGCGGAAGACGTGCTGTCTCCGGAAAGTCTGCTCATACCGTCGGCGTAATCGATGACGATGCCCGGCTGTACGTTGAATACGAATACGTTGAAGCAGAGAGATTCTCCTCTGTCCTCTACAGAACAGGCTTCCATCTGTACGCCCGTGGCTACCAGATTGTCTCCCTCAAAGACTGGAGTCACCCGGTACAGAACGTGATCGCCCGTCTCTCTGATATAGTCGGCCGCCATATTTTCAAAAGGCAGCATTCCCTCCACGTTGAAGTAACGCGTACCGGTGATGAGATTTTCTCGGTTGGCGTTTTCCGCCGTCAGCTGATAACCGATCAGATGACAGCGGTTATACAGATACTTGCCGTCCACATTGTCGTATTTCACCGTCTGCCATCCGGAAGGCTTCACCTGACCGATGCTGCCCCGCTCCTCTGTGGGCATGAGATCTTTTCCCACATTCGCAAAGGCCGTTCCGCACCGCCCCAGCCCGTCCAGCTCGCTGTAATGTTCAAAGGAAATTTCGCTGAAATCGCTCTCCTCAAAACCGGGAACGCCCCCGTTTATCGTGACATACGGTTCTCCTGTGTAAGACGGGATGTTGGTCTCAGAAACTGCTGCTTCTTCCGGAGAGGCGCCCAGAGCCAGAACACCACCGCCCTGAAATTCTCCGGCTGCCGGCGAAGCATCCGTCATGGCAGCGCTCTGTCCGCCCGTCAGATCCGTCGTTCCGCTGCATCCGCTGAAAAGAACGGCCGTCAGCAGCAGAACCGGCAGACATACCGCCGTCAGCTTTCGCATGATCTTCTTCCTGTCTCTTTTCGTCTTTCTCTCAGTATTCCGCATTTTCCGCCTCCTGCTGCGCTTTCCCTGTCTTCGGTTTACTCTCTATTCATAAATCTCCCGGGTGATTTTCTCGTGTGAATTTCCCGCAAAATCCACGCGTTCCCGGAGCTTCCGCCCTGCCAGAAAATCGCGTCCGATTTTCTCGTCCGACGGATAATGCCTGTTCCATCGGTAAATTACGATACGTTCTATTTTTTCCCGGAAGTGCTCCGGAAAGGCGTCCTCCACAAAACAGAAATCGCCTTGTCCCGCTGCATTCAGCATCTCTTCCGTATCTTCAAAAGTTTCATGATTTTCCGACCCGTATTCCCCGAACATTTTATCCGAGTATCTGTTCATCAGAAATCTGCACCCCCGGGTCAGATCTCCGATATCCTCGATGACCGCCCGGTCTCTGCTCTGCCGCCGGCCGCCGAACATCAGGCCGTCTCTGTCATCGGCGCACAAAATCACATTCATCCGCTTCACCTCCCGTATCCGCTGCCGTCGCCTTTATATCGTATATCGGCAATCTTCATTTTATCCTGAATCTCAGCCGGTTCAGGATCAGAACGGCGCCGATACCCAGCAGGATGCCCGTCACCATTCCGGAAATCAGCAGCGCCGGCATATAGAGATATATCTTTGTGTTTTCTATGATCAGCGCCGCCACCGTCAGCTGCCCCGCATTGTGGGCCACACCTCCGGCCATGCTGACGCCCAGAGGGCTGAACAATCCCGTCTTTTTCAGCAGACTCATCACCACAAAACTCAGCAAACCGCCCGCCAGACTGTACATCATCGCTGATACGCCGCCGAACAGAAAGCCTGACAGCAGAATCCGCGTCATATTCACCGCAAAAGCGTACGGCGTTCCGAGGCCGTACAGAGCGACCAGCACAGCAAGATTCGACAGTCCGAGTTTGATGCCCGGAATGCCGAAATGAAACGGAAACAGCGCTTCCACGTAGGAAAATATCATAGCCAGAGCTGTCAGTACGGCGCTGACGGAAATTTTATACGCCTTGCTCTCAATCCGGGGGGATGTCCCGTTACCTGTCTGCCGCACCGCTTTCACCGCCTTTCTCGCCGCTTCCGGTCAGGCCGTCTGTCCTGCCGCCCGCAGCCCCCACTACCGCATCGGGACCGTCGCTTTCCGCCCCGTGCGTTCCGCTTTCCCCGGAAGAACTCCCTCCTTCCGCCGAAATGGAAACCACCACGTGGTTGGGCAGGCACACGATCGTCTCATTGGAGTCTTTCATTCCGCCGCTTCCGCGGTGCTGCTCCAGGCAATACCCGTCGGGACAGGAGGCTTCGGTCATCAGGACTCTGCCGCCGCTGATCTTCAGTCTGTTGTGCCCGTATTCCGAATCGATATCCACCTCTCTGTCCTCATTCAGCGGGTAAGTTCCGTATTCCTCTCCGTCTACCGTCACCACGGCATAAGCGCCTCCGCTGCCGGAAGTCCATACCTGCCAGCAGACGGCCGCGCACAGAATGACCAGCACGATGCCCAGTACGATATCCGCTTTTCTTATCCCGTATTTCATACCGATTTCCGCCCTCCGCCGCTCTGCTGAATCGTGCAGATGCTCCGGTAGCCGCAGTATCTGCAGGCGTCCGAAGTTCCGTTTTTTATCGGGCTGATGTCCGCTCTGCCCGACGCGAAACCGGCGGCAGCCCTGCGGAGGTTCCGGTCATTTTCGTCGATGAGAAGGGCGAATTCTTCCTCTGTCAGAAGATTTGCCCCGGTAAGGCCTCCGTCCTTTTTATTTCTGCGCACCGGTATGATATCCGAATAGCCCGTAAAACCGCTGCCGTCCATGCATCCGATGACATTCTCGTCGCTGAGCAGAGCACCGTCCAGCTTTGTCGCCTTTTTCAGATGCTCCAGCACGGCTTCCTCCACCTGTTCTCCGGTCACGTCGCTGACTTCCGCCATCTGATCGGGAATCCGGAAGTAGAAGACGCCGGCTGGAAAAGACTCTTCGATGCCCCCCATGGCGCCTTTCAGATAGAGCATCAGCTGCAGGCGGAAACCGCTGCGCACTTCGTCCAGACTGAATCGGTCTCCGCCGGATTTATAGTCGATGATCCGGACGTAATTGCGGCGGGGTTCCCCGTCTTCTCCCGCATCCGGCGACAGGATGTCCACCCGGTCGATCATGCCCTCGATGCTGACGGTTCCTTCTTCTCCCAGATCGATGCGCACCGGCGGGAACACCGCATCCGGACGCAGGCCGAACCGCTTTTCAAAACAGACGCTTTTCACTCTGCCGCACTGCACCTGACGTACCATCATCCAGGCGGTGCGGAAACACACTTCCTTCACGCGGCTCCGTATGTAATTTCCGCGTCCTTCCTGACGAAAAACGCCCTCACGGTACGTCTCCGAAAATTCCTCCGCAAACCGGTCGGTGAGTTTCCGGCATTCCTCTTCGGTAATATTCATCCAGCGGGAGGCCGGATCGGTGATTTCCGTTCCCTCATCCGTCAGATACTCGGACAGACGCATCAGACAGGAGTGGTAAATGTCGCCGATGGAACGGAGGTCCGCTTCGAAGCCGCGCTCCTCATGAGGGCGCAGCCCGTAAGTCACCAGAAAAGAAAAGGGACATCTGCAGAAGCGCTCCAGAGAAGAAGCGCTAAGCACCAGCTCTTTTGAAATTCCCCGTCCGTACAATTCCTTTACCGTCTCTTTCTCCAGCCGCTCCACTTTATTATCGAAAAACAGTCCTTTCTTCACATTTTCGAAGGACGCGTCCCCTTCATAAAACAGCGCCGCCGTCTTCCATACGTCGTCCAGGACTTCCCCTGCCGCCGATTTTCTCAGAGCCTCCGCCAGATGAGGCAGCGCTCCTTCCCGGCTCTGAATCAGTCCGGAAGGACGTCCGCACATGATATCCCGAGACTCCGAAAGTTCGGCTGTTTTCAGTCCTTTCGCCGCTCCGCTGCGCTCCCGCAGCTGCTGAACCAGCTCGGACGGCCGGAGTTCTCCGCCTTCCGTGTCCATCTCAGCCCAGGAGACGAAGAGATAATCCTCCGCTTTCGATATCATTTTGTAGACAGACAGCTGCTGTTCCATGTCGCGCAGTTCGTCCGTGCTGCAGATCCGCCTGTTCTTTTCGCCGATGAACTGCTTTTCCTCCTCGGTAAAAATCCCCCAGGAAGAAGACGTCTCCGGCAGAACGCCTTCGTTGGCTCCGCAGACGAAGAGAGCTTTCATATTCCCCGTCCGCGTCCGCTGCATCGTGCCGAAGATAATCTGATCGTTGGTGGTCGGCAGCAGACCGATTTCCACCTCGGTAAATCCCTGTGTGAGAATCTGCGCGTATTCCTCGTCCGACATCTCTTCCTCGCCGATCACCTCCACGATCTGGTCAAAAATAGCCAAAATCGTCTTCCAGATCTGCGCCGCGCTTTCAGCATGCTCGAACTCGTCGTCTTCTTCGAGAGAAGCTCTCGCCGCATCGATTTTCTGCGGCATCCGCGCGGTTTCCGCCAGAAAAAGATACAGCGCCTCCGTCTTCTCTCTCACCGTCTTTCTGTCTCTGAACAGGACTTCCGCCCGGTGCATAAATCCGTCCGCCTTTTCCCGCAGCGCGTTGAGGCGTTCCAGTTTTTCCTCGCCTTCTTCTCTGAGTCCGTATACAAACGGTTTTTTCCAGCGACCACTGCGGATGCGGTATTTCTCGCAGTAATTTTCCAGTTCATCACACTCGTCGCGGCTCACCGGTGAGAAACCCGTCTTTATCATGCGGAACACGTCATGAAACTGTCTTCCGCCGCGCACGATATCCATCATTGCGAAGATGAATTCCACCGCTGGATTCTGAAGAATACCCGTCTTTCTGTCGATGAACAGAGGTATCCCGTAACGGTCAAACACGCGCCGGAAAACAGAGCCTCTCACTTCGGCGTCGTTGCATATGACGACGATATCCCGGTAACGCATGCCTTTTTCCCGGACGAGTTCCATGATGCGAACGGCTGCCGTCTCCGCTTCCGCGTAAAAATCGCTGCAGACGGTGAGATTCACCTGCGGCGGCGCAGCATTCTTTCTGTATTTTTCCGGGATCGCGTGTTCCCTGTACGGAATTCCCCCACGTTCCGCCATCTCTTTCAGCGATCTCCTCATCTTCTGGAAGACGGCGAACTGCTCTTCTCCGTCTCTGTCATCTCCCGTAAAGACGATGTTGACTTCAGGAGCCGTGCAGGCGATAGCCTCCACCATGGAGAGCAGTTTCGGGGTCATATAGTCGAAACCGTCAATCCAGAATATATGGGATTTCACAAGCTCCGAACCGTAAATCTTCTCCGACACGATGCGCAGGAAATCTTCGGAATCCAGATATTTTCCCGAAAGGAGTTCTTCGTATTTTTCGTAAATGACTCTGACATCCGAGATTTTTTCCCGCAGAACCGCATCGTCTGACAGAGAATTCTCGATCTCCGCCAGTTCCGCAGGCGAAACGTCATACTGCTTCAGATCGGAGATCATATCGTTTATAAGTGAAATAAATGAATTCTTTTTCCGCACGGAGGCGAAGATTCCGCCTTCCTGCTGTTCCTTCAGAAGAAGGCTCGTCAGCAGCATGAAACGTCCGTATTTGTCTGCCGCCACGCCTCCCGGAGCGCCTTCCCGGGCGACGATCCTCCGCGCGAATCCGGACCGGCTGACGATCTCCAGCTCCAGAAGCGCATCCGCATTCATGCAGGCAAACGCATTCCGCTCCGCCTGAAGTGTGAACTGATCGGGCACCAGCAGAAATACGTCCGACGGCATGACGGACGCGATCCGGTCGAACAGAAATCTGTCTTTGTCTTTATCCGTATCTCCGAAATAGATATGAAGCACCCGCTTGTCCTCCTTTCCTGCCGGGCCGGAAAAGCATTTCTCCTCCGATGCCTCCGGCGGTTTTTTTATAAAAAAGCAGCTGTCTCCCGGGAGACAGCTGCCATGCTCAACGATCTATGCTCCGGATTGCTTTCGCCAGCTGATCGGGACACGATGTGTTCTTGAATCCGCACCGGATTCCTGCCAGTTTTTCTGCGGCTTCCTCCGCCTTCATGCCCTCCGTGAGAGCTCCGATTCCTTTCAGGTTTCCGTTGCATCCGCCGGTAAATACGACATTTCTCAGACGCCCTTCGTCGTCGATATCAAATGCGATGCGGGACGAACAGACCCCCGATGTTTTATATGTATAATTCTTCATTGTAATGATTTCTCCTGCTGTGATTTATATATTCTGGAAAAACAGAAGCATCAGCACCCCCGGCACTCCCAGAATACCGGCTGCCGCCGCAGTCAGGCAGTTCAGGCTGATATGAATCCCCACGGCCGCCCCCGCCAGATTGATGACGACGATAGCAACGCCGCCCAGGATGCTGTTGATCAGCAGCTTCAACGCATATTTCAGCGGAACGATAAACATACATACGATGACAAACAGACCGAACATCGCCACGGCATACGCCAGAAGAATCCCCGCTTCATTCGCCATAGACATCTCATCACCTCCGATGAAATATCTTATTCGCCTGCTGCCTGTCCTTATTCGCTCCGGCTGTCACCCTCCGGCACATTGTCCGCCTGAACTCCGTCCGTCTCTCTGCCTTCTACAGTGCCCTTCTGCCTTCCATCGCTTTCGAGAGCGTGATCTCATCGGTATACTCCAGATCGCCGCCCACCGGAATTCCATGTGCGATTCGCGTCACCAGAATGCCCGACGGCTTGATGAGCCGCGCAGCATACATAGCTGTGGCTTCTCCCTCGATGGTGGGATTCGTAGCCAGAATCACTTCTCTGACATCATTCTGCTGCAGACGCAGAATCAGCTGCTTCAGATTGATATCCTCAGGTCCGATCCCGTCCATGGGAGAAATCGCTCCGTGAAGTACGTGGTAAACGCCGCTGTACTCTTTCATGCGCTCCATGGCTGCCACATCCCTCGCCTGCTCCACGACGCAGATCACAGAATGATCTCTGCGTTCGTCGGAACAGATATCGCAGGGATCCTTGTCTGTCAGATTCCCGCATACAGAACAATACTTCATGGAGGACTTGGCCCTGGTGATGGAATCCGCCAGGATCTCCGCCTCGCGGTCGTCCATGGAGAGAATATGAAACGCCAGGCGCTGGGCACTCTTTCCCCCGATTCCCGGAAGCTTCGACAGCTCCCTGATCAGATTCGCCAGAGGCTTCGCGTACTGAGCCATGATGTCACCTTAGAAAAGTCCCGGGATACTGATTCCGCCGGTCACCTTTCCCATTTCGCTTTCGCTGATCTCATCGATCTGGCGCATGCCTTCGTTTACCGCAGCGATGATGAGATCCTGGAGCATTTCGATGTCGTCCGGATCCACGACCTCCGGCTTGAGGCTGATTTCGAGAAGCTCTTTTTTTCCGCTGATCTTTACGGAGACAGCTCCGCCGCCTGCCGACGTCTCAACGACCTTCGCCTCGATCTCTTCCTGTGCCTGCTGCATGCGCGCCTGCATCGCCTGAACCTGGGCCAGCTGCTTCTGCATGTTTCCGCCCTTGCCTGCGCTCGGCTTCTTGCCCGCTCTCATACCTTTTCCCATAATATCTACCTCCTGATTTCTGTCGCAATAATCCCTGTTTTTCTGTCTTTATATCCTCTGCATCTCTCCTGATGCCGCATGTCAGGATCTATTCGATGTCCACTTTCATGTGGAACCGCTCACCGATCTGGCGTGCGATATCTTCCGCGCCCTGCTCCTTTTCCCGGGAAACGCCGGATGATACCGGATTTCTGTCCCGTTCCAGGCGCAGAGCAAGAGGACTCCCGTAATACATGGTCAGCTTCGATTCGACGATCTCTCTGCCTTTTTCCATGAGTACTTTTTCGGTATATTCGTCATCTGCCGTCACGTAGAGAGCGCCGTCCCGGATTGCAACAGGATGCGCTTTCGTCTCGATGCGGATGAGCATCGGCTTTTCGCCCACGGCTTTTTTTACCGCCGCTCTCCACAGCTCGTCCACTTCCGCGCCCGTCTTTTCTCCCGGGTCTGCTCCCTCTCCTGCCGGAATCTTTTCCTCCGGCAGGGTATCGTCCGTCTTCTGAGACGGCTCACGCTGTGACAGTGAATTTCTTGCTGCTTCCCGGGACTGTGACTCCGGAAATTCCGCCGGAACCGCATCGTAAATCTGCTGAACCGTCGGCATAACTCCGCCGAATTCATCCTCGGAACCGTCGTCTCCGAAAATCATCATGCCGCCGTCAGCGATATCAGCGCTTCCGTCTGCCCCCACCGGCATCTGCGCTCCTCCTGTTCCGCCGTGCGTCCGGGAAGATACGTCTTCCTCGGGCTGAGCCGGTTCCGGCCCCCGCGTCTGGATCTGTTCCGTCTCAGGCTGTGACTGGAGCCGGGACTGAGGCTGAGATGCCGGCTGCGGGGAATAAAGATGCTGACGGACTGCCGCATCTCTCCGGAAAACGAACGCCTCTTCGCTCTCCTGCGGCGCCCCCAGCCGCACGATACACATTTCCAGCAGAACTCTGGGCTGAGAAGACCACTTCGCATCCGAAATCGTCTTCGTCAGATCTGTAATGGCCCTGTTCAGTATCTCCGTGGTGATCTCCGCACTCTGGGCTTTCACCCTCATCACATTTTCCACCGACATGCTGAGAATATTTTCCGGCTTTTCCACATATTTGGCCATGAGAAGGTTTCGGAAATGAGCGAGCCACTCTTTCATGAACTGCTTCACATCGCTGCCGGAACGTATGATCTGATCCAGGAATAGTAGCGCTTCCGAAATTCTGCCCTCTATGATGTATCCCGTCAGCCCGATCAGGGATTCTTCCCCTGCCGTGCCCAGAAGCTCTGCGACGTCGTCACGTGAAACGAAACGGTCTCCCGTGGAGATGCACTGCTCGAGAATGCTCAGACTGTCTCTCACCGATCCGTCGGCATTGGCGGCGATGAGCGCCAGAGCACCCGGATCTGCCTCCACGCCCCGGGCGGTACAGATTCTCTTCATATTGTCGACGATGACGTCTTCTGACACCCTCCGGAAATCCAGCCGCATGCAGCGCGACAGAATCGTGGCCGGGAGTTTCTGCGGCTCCGTCGTAGCCAGTATGAATACCACGTTTTCCGGCGGCTCTTCCAGCGTCTTCAGAAGGGCATTGTGAGCGCCCGGAGACAGCATGTGGACTTCGTCTATGATGTAGACTTTGTTTCTGCCTTTCACCGGCGGATATTTCACGCTTTCCCTGAGTTCGCGTATGTTGTCCACGCCGTTGTTTGACGCCGCATCGATTTCGATGACGTCCATGAAAGTTCCTTCTTTTATAGCCAGGCAGTTGTCACAGACGCCGCAGGGTCTTTCGCCGCTGTTCTCACAGTTCAGCGCTTTCGCCAGAATCCGGGCCGTCGTCGTCTTGCCCGTTCCCCGGGTGCCGCAGAACAGATATGCGTGTCCCGTCTGACCGGATGCGATCTGATTTCTGAGAATCTTTACGATATGATCCTGGCCGATGATCTGATCGAAGCGATCCGGCCGGAAATCTCTGTATATCGCTGAATACATGACTGTCCTCCACTTCTGCATTTCCGGGGCCGCGTCTCTCGCCGCGCTTCTGCGCTGCCGGAGACACCGTCCGCTTCTCTGCGTTCTCGTGATCCGCCTTTTTATATCCCGCGGGCCGTCCTCCGGCGGAGGACGGCCCGCGGGCTCGTTTCTCACATTATACCATAAAAAGAAAAGTTGTCCTTTGAAGGCTCCGCAGGATGAAAAAGGCTTATCTGCGGCACATAAGAGGTCCCGCTTATCGCTGCTTCCTTCCGGACCTGACGAGGTTCACGGGCTCTTATTGCGCAGGACCCCAGTCACTCTTACGAAGCCATCAAAGGACAACTGCATCATTTATTATATCTATCCGGCGGCGGATCGTCAATCGCTTTCTCGCCGCCGGGAAATTTTTCTTTTTCCGGACTCATTCCTCTGCCATGCGCAGGAACTCCGCTTCATCGATGACAGGTACTCCCAGAGATTCCGCCTTCGTCAGCTTGCTTCCGGCAGCCTCTCCTGCCAGCAGATAGTCTGTCTTCTTCGACACGCTGCCGCTGACCTTTCCGCCGAGACGTTCCACCATGCCGGCAGCCGTCTTCCGGTCCATGGAAGGCAGCGTTCCCGTGATGACGAACGTCAGTCCGGCAAACTTCTGTTCCGCCTCATTTCCGCTTTCTTCCGCCTCCATTTCCATGTTGACGCCTTCTTCTCTCAGCCTCCTGAGAATTTCTCTGTTCTGTCCGCTCCGGAAATACGCGGTGATGGCCCTGGCCGTGATCTCTCCCACGTCATCTGTCTGCACGAGTTCTTCTTCGGACGCCTCCGCCACCGCTGCGATGCTTCCGAACCGGCGGAGAATCGCTTTTGAAGCCGCCTGTCCCACGTTTGGAATTCCGAATCCCGTCATGAGACGGTAAGGCGGATTCTTCTTCGAATCTTCGATGGCTTTCAGAAGCTTGTCGGTATTCTTTTCCTTTCCGACGATTCCCTTCCCGATAAGCTCCTCCCGGTGATTTTTCAGGAGATAAATATCGGCGATATCCGAGATATATCCTCCGGCGATGAGCTCTCTGGCGTAGACTTCCCCGAAGCCTTTGATATCCATGGCTCCGCGGCCGGTAAAATTGATGATGTGACGCTCCAGCTGCGCCGGACAGGCCGCGCCGGTACAACGCATGTCCGCCGTATCCTCCTCCCGCACCACGGGCGCGCCGCATACAGGACAGACATCGGGAATCCGGAACCGCACCGTTCCGGCAGGACGTTTTTCTCTGACCACTTTTTTTATCTTCGGAATGATCTCGCCGGATTTATAGACGACCACCGTATCGCCGATGCCCGCATCCAGCTCGTCGATATAATCCTGATTGTGAAGCGTGGCTCTGGAAACCGTCGTTCCGCAGAGACGCACGGGATCGAAAACCGCCGTCGGCGTCACTCTTCCGGTGCGTCCCACGGAGAGTTCGATGTCTCGCAGCACACTCTCTTTTTCTTCCGGAGGATATTTGTATGCCACCATAAATCCGGCATTTTTGCTGGTGTCAGGGCACTTTTCCCTGTCGGCCAGGCGGTTCAGCTTCACCACCGCACCGTCGATATCATAAGGAAGATCTCCCCGCATCTCTCCGATTTTTTCAACGGCATCCCAGACTTCCGCCTCGTCTCTGCAGACGAAGTAATGGTCGATGACCTTCACGCCCCGCCGGCTGAGGTAGCGGTAGACTTCCTCATGAGTTTCAAAGGAAACGCCCTTCGCATCCTGAAGATTGAAGACAAACATGGAGAGACGCCTCTGCCGCGTGATCCCGGCATCCAGCTGCCGCAGCGTTCCCGCCGCACAGTTTCTCGGATTGGCGAAAGGTTTTTTCCCCTCTTCTTCCTGTCTGCGGTTGACTTCTTCAAACGCCGCATTCTCCATATAGACTTCGCCCCGCAGCTCCAGATATTCCGGCGCATCCTCCAGATTTTCCCGCACGTCGCCGATGGCTCTGGCATTGACCGTCACGTCTTCTCCCTGAATCCTGCCGTCGCCTCTCGTCAGCGCCGTCACCAGCTCTCCGTTTTCGTACCGCAGTGCCAGAGACAGTCCGTCGATCTTCGTCTCCACCAGAAATTCCGTGTCCTCTCCCAGCTTTTTGCGCATATCGGACACCCACCGTTCCGTCTCCTCCCGGCTGAAAACATCCTGAATCGACAGCATGGGTACCCGATGCCGGACGAAAACGCCGGCTTCCCGCTTCGCCTGTCCTCCCACTTTTTTCGTGGGAGAATCTTTCCGGGCCAGTTCCGGAAATTCCGCCTCCAGCCCCCGGAGCTCCAGCGACATTTCGTCGAATTCCCGGTCGCTGATCTCCGGCGCATCCTGATTGAAATATTTGTCGTTATGATATTCTAAAAGCTCTTCCAGCTCCGCCATCCGGAGCGCCGCTTCTTCTTTTTTCATCTCAAAACTCCCGTTTTTCCGATCCCTTTTTTCATCGGCCGATGCAGTTCAGACCCGCGGAACGGTGTGAATTCAGACAGAATGCCGGTCGCTCCGAAAGCGGACAGCAGAATTCACGGATTTCCGCGCCTAAATTTTTTTCAGAGGCGCAAAGTCAAGCGCCAGTTTCTTGATTCCCACGGAGTCGAAAGCTACGGTGACCGCTCCGCCCTTGACGGCTATCACCAGTCCTTCCCCGAACTTCGGATGAGAGACCCGGTCGCCGTCGCCGATGTCCGCCGCACTCTCCGCTGCACTCTTCGCCAGCTCCGATGTGTTCTGTCTGATATATCTCAGCTGGTCAAAAGGCTTGTTCATCGTGCTGTACGGTCTTCTCGGCTTCGCTTCGATGTTTCCGCCGCCTTCCTGGTAACTCTTTTGACCCACAGGATCGGCCTCTTCGTCGAACAGATCTTTATCGAGTTCTTTCAGGAACTGCGATTCCCGGGTGAAATCCGTCCGGCCGTAAATCGTACGGGACACCGCACTCGTCAGATAGAGCTTTTCCTCCGCCCGGGTAATGCCCACATAGCAGAGACGGCGCTCCTCCTCCATGCCGTCCGCCGAATCCAAAGAACGCCATCCCGGAAAGAGTCCGTCTTCCAGGCCCGGCATGAAGACCACGGGGAATTCCAGGCCCTTCGCGCTGTGCAGAGTCATGAGGACCACCGCATTTTCCTCCGGCTGGTGATTGTCGATGTCCGCTACCAGAGCGACGCTCTCCAGAAATTCCGAAAGAGAGAGCTGCGGATTTTCCTCCTCACTGTCGTACATGACAGATTTGAATTCCAGCAGATTTTCGATTCTGCCGTCCGCTTCCACCGTACCGGCGGCCTCCAGCGCTTTCAGATATCCGCTGTCCACCAGAAGCCGGTCGTAGATATCGCTGACTTTCATCTCATCGTGATTGGCGTGACATTCCGCCAGCAGACGCACCAGAGAGTGAAGCCCGGCTCCCGCCTTTGCGGAAAGGCCTCCGATGACCTCGTCATCTGTCAGAAGTTCAAAGAGACTGGCCTCTCTCTGCTGTGCCAGAATCTGGAGTTTTTCCAGAGTCTTGGCTCCGACACTCCGCTTCGGTTCGTTGATGATCCGCACGAAAGCCAGATCGTCAGCCGGGTTCAGGACGAGCCGCAGATAGGCCATCATGTCTTTGACTTCCTTGCGGTCGTAGAATTTCGTTCCGCCCAGCACCCGGTACGGGATATCGGCGGCCATGAACGCCTCTTCAAAGGCCCGGGACTGTACGTTCGTCCGGTAGAGCACAGCGAAGTCGGAATATTTTCTTTCTCCCGTTATCAGCCGCTGAATCTCTCCGGCCGCATAAGCGGCTTCCGCCTTTTCATTGTCCAGCCTCCGGTACATGATCCGGCTGCCGTCTTCCGCCTCTGTCCATAATTGTTTGTCTTTTCTGCCCCGGTTATTCCGGATTATCGAATGAGCCGCTTTCAGAATATTTCCGCAGGAACGGTAATTCTGTTCCAGCTTCACCACCTTTGTCCCCGGAAAATCCTGCTCAAAGGAGAGAATATTGCGGATGTCCGCACCTCTCCACTGATAGATGCACTGGTCATCGTCACCCACCACGCAGATATTTTTGTGTTTTTCCGCCAGCAGCCGCACGATGCGGTACTGCATGTAGTTGGTATCCTGATATTCGTCCACCATGATATAGCGGAATTTCTCCCGGTAATAATCGAGAACCTCCGCATCGCCCTCGAAGAGCTGGACCGTCCGCCAGATCAGATCGTCGAAATCCATGGCGTTATTTTTTTTCAGCGTTTCCTCATAATGGCGGTACAGCTTCGCCGTGATCTTCTCTTTGTATCCGTCTGCATCTTCGGCGAACTGACTGCTGTCGATTCCGTGTTCCTTGGCATCGCTGATGATTCCCAGCACATAATTGGGCGTGAAGATCTTGTCGTCGGCATTGGCTGCCTTGACGGCCGCTTTGACGACAGCTTTCTGATCCGCGGGATCGTAAATCGTAAAATCTCTCGAGTAGCCCAGACGGTCCGCATTGCTGCGGAGGATGCGGAGACACGCGGAGTGGAACGTCATGATCCACATCCCGCGGCTGTCTCCCACCAGAGATTCCACCCGGTCGCGCATCTCGCCGGCCGCCTTGTTCGTAAAAGTCACCGCCAGAATATGATACGGAGAAATCCCTTTCTCCCGGATCATATAGGCGATTCTGCGTGTCATGGTACTCGTCTTGCCGCTGCCCGCTCCCGCCAGGATCAGAAGCGGACCTTCCGTATATTTCGCTGCTTCCAGCTGTTTTTCGTTTAAATTGCTCAGATAATCCATAGTCTCAAAAGAGGCGCATTATTCATGCGCCTTCAGAAATTCTCCTGTCTTTTCTCTTATCATTTTGATCTCAGCCGCATATCCGGGAAGCTCATTGGGCGTTTCCAGATTAAAAGGCAGACCCTTCAGCTTTTCGTGGGAAACAACCCGGCAGATGGCATCCAGGCCGATGCTGCCCTCTCCGATTTTCGCGTGTCTGTCTTTATTGCAGGCGAAATCATTCATATTGTCATTGACGTGAACGCCGCCGATCTTTTCTATGCCGATCTTCCGGTCCAGCTCATCCAGAACGCCGTCCAGGTCATTTACGATATCGTATCCTGCGGAATGAAGATGGCACGTGTCGATGCAGATCCCCAGATTTTTACTGTGATTCACCCCCTGGATGATCTGCGCGATCTCGTCGAAATTCCGGCCGATCTCACTTCCTTTTCCGGCCATTCCTTCCAGAAGTATCATCGGGCCGTCGTCGTCTCTGATCGTCTCGTTGAGAGCATCCACGATGAACTGTATGCCCTGCTCTGCTCCCTGTCCCACATGACTGCCGGGATGGAAGAGAAATCTGGCATTCGGAAGATACTTCATCCGCTCCACATCTTCTTTCAGAATGTCCAGAGCGAATTCCCTGACGTCCTCTTTAGACGAGCAGAGATTCATCGTATACGGCGCGTGGGCCAGAAGCGGACCGAATCCGTGCTCTTTCATGAGAGCTTCCGCTCTGGCGATATCTTTTTCGTCCAGCGCTTTGGCACTGCCGCCCCGCGGATTTCTCGTAAAAAACTGAAACGTATTGGCGCCGATGGAAACAGCTTCCTGCGCCGCTTTGAAATAACCTTTCGCAATGGAAAGGTGACAGCCCAGATATAACATAATCAAACTCCTGTTTTTCTCTATTTTACCCAGATTCCGCCGCCGATGAATTCTCTCATGATGGAATTGTTGCTGATGTCTTCCGCATTTTTCAGCGACTTGACACATCGCAGAATCCGCAGCAGGCGCTCCGCTTCCAGGTAATTTTCATCTTCTTCTCTGATCTCTTCGAGACTTTCTTTGATGACAGGCTTCAGCATGGCCCATTCGTACATAAACGCGGAATTGAAGAACATATCCGCCGTCACGCTGTAAGGAAAGATATTCTTCACCTCGCCCGCACGAACTTTCACCCACTCGCTCAGCGTCTGGCTGGCCGTGCGTCCCCGCGACCGGATGTCTCTGGCGATCCTACGGACGAGCCGCAGATCACTGACAGGAATCCTGTTGTTTCCGTCGATATTGAGTGTGGTCAGCGGACTCACATAAATCCGGTATTTTTCGGCTTCCGGAATGTTTTCCGTCAGTTGGTCGTTGAGGGCATGAATCCCCTCGATGACGATGGGCTGATCTTTCTCCGCCCGGGTGATCCGGGTTCCGTACCGCTTGCTGCCCTTGATGAAATCGAATACCGGCATATCAACGGTCTCTCCTGCCAACAGGCCGTTCATCTGTTCGTTGAAGAGATCCACATCCACCGCGTCGAGATCCTCGAAATTGAATTTGCCGAACTCGTCCACCGGCGCCTGATCGCGTTCCACAAAATAGTCATCAGTTCCCATGTAAAGGGGTCTCTTCCCGTTGACCCGGAGCTGAATGCAGAGCCTCTGGGCAAACGTGGTCTTTCCGGAAGAGGAAGGTCCCGCGATGAGAATGATCCGCCTGTTTTTCCGGATGATATCGTCGGCGATGGCCGCCACCTTTTTCTCCTGAAGAGCCTCGTTGAGCAGAATGAGATCGTGCCATTCTCCTTCCATGATTTTGCGGTTCAGGTCTTTCATATACCATACGCCCACATTCCGGTTCCACTCCGCCTCTTCGATAAACGCCTCATAGAGCTTCTTGTCATCCCGGTACTCCGGCAGTGATTTCGTGCTGCGGTACTGCGGCACTCTGATGACGGCGCCTCCCTGATAAGGAACGATCCGAAACAGAGACAGCGACTGCGCCGATGCGATCAGCGGATCGTAGAAGATCGTGGAAAAGCCGCGGCAGGAATACTCGAACACTTCGCGGATATCGCAGTTCCGTATGTAATCGATCTGTTCCTCTGTCATGATTTCCGGAGGATTTTCGGACAGGATCTGCTTTCTCCGTATGATATTGCGGGAAAAAGATACATCTTCATCGATCAGTTCCCGCATGCGCTTTTCGATGCGCCACTGAACGCTGGCGGGACTGTCCGGCTGATTTTCAATTTTGACGTAGATCCCGTCGTTGAGGGGATGCTTCAGTACCGGAACGGCATCGGGATCAATCTCGTTGAGCGCGACCAAGTAGAGAAAGTAAATGCTTCTCTGATATACCAGACGGGCGAGGCGGGAGCGCAGATCCATGAACCTGACTGCCGACGGGCGGCTGATGCGGTACAACAGATCCCGCCCCACATCGTTTACACTGGCGAATACGGGAAAATATCCCGCGGATCTGTCATAGTACTTTGCAGCCAGCTCTTTCAGAGAAATACCCGGGGGCTCCATCACTTCGGTGACATCATTGTCGGAAAGAATTCTGATTCTGATTTTTTCACTCATACCTGCCTCCTGTTTACTTCGACATGCGGTTTGTATCGGACATCAGCCGGCCGCCGCCATGCAGCGGAACTGTACGCGATTCTGCCGCAGGCTGACCGGCTTCAGGGGTAGACTTTCTCAATATATCTGATTATACCATAAGCGCCCGCTCCTGCCGCAGCTTTTTTCCCTTCCAAAAAACAAAAGACTCTCCGCGGCCTGCAACGGCCGCCGGAAAGTCTTCTGTAACCGAGATAATCGATGAAGTCCGTACGTCCTTTTTCCGCATCCCGCGGCCGCCGCAGAAATCTGCGGAAAGAGAACGCCTCGCTTCTGAATTCAGGAAAGCGCTGCGCGGACCGCCAGGCCGGCGCAGCCGCCGCGGGTAATGCCGATTTCTGAAACCGGCGGGTGAGACTCCGTACGTCTTATGATGCTGCGCCGAGCTCTGCGGAAATGAGTTCAGCCAGCTGTTCCAATTCTTCCCGGGTCATGGTGATCCCCCGGGACATGTGCTGATGCTCGGCGCTCCAGTCTCTGATGTCATATTTCGGGCTTTTGCCATTCCAGCTCACACTGTTGAACTCTTTCGTCCAGCCCTTGGCAGACGTGGACAGGATGCCGAAATGCCGGACGATCTCATATCGAAAGTCGTCATCACGGCTGCGTCTCGCATTTTCTTCCATATGCAGTCTTCTCCTTTCTTTGAAATTTAAAGGAAATATTTTACATTTCCTTTCGACATCAGTATATGGTATTTTACAGATATTGTCAATTCATATTTTCCTGTTTTTTCCATTAAAATATCCGTCAGGATACCGCAATATTTTCTTCCGGATAGTATGCGAAAACTTCTTCCGGTGTGTTAAAATATTATTTAGACCAAATAAATCAGATAAAAATAAGCTTAAATAAAAGGAGTGCAAAAATGTACAAAGTAGGTATCATCACAGCCAGTGACAAAGGTTCCCAGGGACTCCGGGAAGACAAAGGCGGTCCGGCGATCAGAGAAATTCTCGGAGGTTTTTCCGAGGATTTTGAAGTCACCGACTACCGGGTGATTCCCGACGAAAAAGTACGTCTGACTTCCGCCATGATCGATATGGCAGATAATAGAAAGATCGATCTCATCGTCACCACCGGCGGTACGGGATTTTCGAAGCGCGACGTGACTCCGGAGGCTACCCTCGAAGTCATCGAACGCCGCACTCCGGGAATTCCGGAAGCCATGAGAAGTATCAGCCTGGCTATCACCATGCGCGCTATGCTCTCCAGAGCGGAAGCCGGCATCCGCGGCGACACACTCATCATCAATCTTCCGGGCAGCCCGAAGGCTATCGAAGAAGTTCTCGCACCGATTCTGCCGTCTATCAAACACGGTCTCGATATCCTGCAGGGAAAAGATTCCGAGTGCGCCCGTCCGTAAACAAAAAGCGGACATCCTTTCGGATGTCCGCAGTCTGTATCCCGTCATAAGATATATGGCGGGATCGTTTTTTATCTCAGCCGTATTTTCTTCATGCCAGTACGGCGCTTTTTTCTCCGGTTATTTTTCCTCCGTCTCTTCCGGAACACAGCCGTACTTTTCCAGAAGAACCCGAGCCGTCAGAACGCCGCAAGCTGAAGCCTGGGAAAGGGAATGCGTCACTCCAGAGCCGTCGCCCATGGCGTAGATTCCCCTTACTTCTGTTTCCATGTTTTCATCGACTTTTACCCGGGAATTATAGAATTTCACCTCTACGCCGTAGAGCAGCGTATCCTCGTTGGCCGTACCCGGCGCGATCTTGTCGAGGGCGTAGATCATCTCGATAATGCTGTCCAGCTGGCGCTTCGGAATGACGAGGCTCAGATCTCCCGGCGTCGCTTTCAGCGTGGGACGGGTATAGCATTTTTCCATCCTGCGCTCCGAACTCCTCCGTCCCTTTACCAGATCGCCGAATCTCTGCATCAGAACGCCCCCGCCCAGCAGATTGCTGAGACGGGCGATGGATTCCCCGTACTCGTTGCTGTCGTTGAAGGGCTCTGTCATCTGATTCGTGACGAGAAGAGCGAAATTCGTATTTTCCGTGCGCAGCTCCTCGTCCGCGTAGCTGTGTCCGTTTACGGTGATGATGCCGTTTGTGTTTTCCGCCACCACCTCGCCGTAAGGATTCATGCAGAACGTCCGGACCACATCGTTGTACCGGTCTGTCTTATATACCAGCTTGCTCTCGTACACATCATCCGTGATGTGCTTGAAAATCTCAGCCGGCAGCTCCACACGGACACCGATGTCCACCCGGTTGCTCATCGTTTTGATATGCAGCTTTTCGCAGATCTCCGACATCCATCTGGAGCCCGAACGTCCCGGCGCCAGTACGACGTCTCTGCAGGCGATCCGTTCTCCTCTTCCGGTGACGACGATAAATCCGTCCTCCGTCTTTTCGATATCATCCACCCCGGTGAAGAAACGCGTCTCGATCACGTCTTTCGAATAATCGTACAGCCTGTGAAGTATCTGGCGGTTCCGGTCGGTGCCCAGATGGCGCACTTTCGCGTCCAGCAGATGGAGATCGTGCTGGAGCGCCTTCGTCTTCAGCTCCGAATTCTCTGTGGAGTACAGTTTCGCGTCCGCCCCGCCGAAGCTCGTCAGGACTTCATCCACATATTCCATCAGTTCCATCGCCCGCTTCTCTCCCACATATTTGTGAAGATCTCCTCCGAAACGCGTGGTGATATTATATTTCCCGTCCGAAAGCGTTCCTGCGCCGCCGTAGCCGCTCATAACCCTGCAGGGATTACACTTCACACACGTTTCCGTCTTTCCCTCGCTGATCGGGCAGTGCCGCTGCTCCAGAGGCGCCCCCTTTTCCAGCACCAGCACCGTTCCGCTGAACTTTCTGCGGCACAATTCATACGTCAGAAAAACACCGCCGGCTCCTGCGCCGACCACAACCACATCATACTTTTCCATACGTCCGTATCTCCTCCTAAAAACCTCCGGCAGATCTGTCAGCCGTTTCCGTCCCGGACCCGCCCGATTTCCGGCAAACCCTATTGATTATACTGAAACATCCGGCTTCCGTAAACAAAAATTTATCCCAATCTGATTTCTTTTTGCCCTCTGTCCGCTTCGACAACAGTTCAAAGTTTTTCTTTTCCCATGACACTTCATCTGTACGGTGCTATACTGAAACACGGACAGATTTTCGTCTCTCCGGCCGCTCCACTGTACAGCGGACTTCCGTTCTTCTATTCCGTCCGGACAATGCCGGCGGTTCCGTATAGGGGGCACAACTCAGAAAAAATATAATACAGAAATATAATATATAGAAATGGTGAAAAAATATGAACAAATTTATTCTTTCCGCTCCGATCCTGTCCGGAATTCTCTGGGGATCCACAGGAATCTTCGTCAGAACTCTCAGCGATATGGGTATGAACAGCTTTACCATCATGTTCAGCCGGGTCTTCCTGGCCACGATTATGATGCTGGTTGCCCTTCTGATCTACGACAAGTCTCTCCTGAAAATCAGGCTCCGCGATCTCTGGGTCTTTCTGGCAGCTTCCCTCATCGGCACGCTGGGACTCAATCTCTGCTACAATGAATCCATCAGTCGTCTGACGCTGTCGTTGGCGGCCGTTCTTCTCGGTCTGGCTCCCGTCTTCGTCCTGCTGCTGGCGGCCGTCTTTTTCGGTGAAAAGATCACTCTGAAAAAATTCGGCTGCATGCTCCTCGCCATTCTCGGCTGCACGCTGGTCAGCGGCGTTTTCGAGGAAACCTCGGGCATGCAGTGGTCCGTATCCGGTATCCTCATCGGCGTCCTTTCCGGCTTTTTTTACGCGCTGTACAGCATTTTCTCAAGAATCGCCATGAACCGCGGATACCATGCGCTGACGATTACATTTTACTGTCTGCTGCTGATTTCCGCCGTTCTGATCCCCTTCGCAGACTGGAGTTCCGTGGGCACCGTTCTGGAGCAGAATCCGCCGAAATACGGGACCCTCATGTTTCTCCACTCTCTCTACGCCTCGGTGCTGCCTTACGCGCTCTACAATCTCGCACTCAATCACATGGAGACGGGAAAAGCGTCGATTCTCGCTTCGGCAGAGCCGGTAGCCGCCATGCTCTTCGGACTTTTTTTCTTTTCGGAGATCCCTACTGTCCTTTCTCTGACGGGACTTGCGCTGACCGTCGTCGCTCTCGGGCTGCTGAGCATGCCGGATAAAAAGCTCCCGGATTCCGGCGGAAAAACTCCGGAAGATCCGGAAGCATCTCTTTCCTCCGGCGAACACGCTCACTCCTGGCGGAAAAACAGCTGAAGAGCGTTATAGATGTATTCACATGTATATCCGTAGCTGTGCTTGTATCCCTCAGCCAGATAATAGACGAGGTTCCCGTTCCTGTAATCTTTTCCGCTGCAGGCAAATGTTTCCGGATGCTTTCTCAGCTCCGCCACCATAGGCGGCAGCATCTCGAAAGCCGAATCCTCCGTGCCCGACGCTGCGAAAATGAAGTAGTCCCGCGGGCCGTATCCCGATCTCTTCGCCATGCGGCTCAGATAGTCCGCCGCTCTTTCCGGATGTTCCCTTCCGCCGAAAGGCTCATATTCCCAACAGTCCCCGCACAGCGTCAGATAATATTTAGCTGCGCCCATGGCTCTGGCGAAGACCTCCCAGGCCGCCACGCTTCCCAGTGAAAATCCTCCGAAAGCCCGATGTCCCCGGGATTTCCGGATTCCAGCGCCGGTGAGATCTTCCGCATACGTCCGGAACCGGCTCTCCACCGCAGGAAGCAGATCATAGATGAATTCCTTGTAAAAGGTCAGCGCCACCGCTCTGGCCTGTCCCAGCTCCTCTCTCTGATAGATGTAGGTGGGCATCACGAAAATCATGGGTTCGATCAGCCCTTTCTCGATCATGTGATCCACCATGTGCTTCAGACGCTGCGGATGTGCCGCATCTCCCATATACGATATTTCCGAACCTCCCGAGCCGTGAAGCAGATAGAGTATGTTGAAACGCTTCGCCTCCGGTGCCCGGTCATATCCGAAGGGCAGATAGACGATGGCGTCCTTTTCCCTTTTCCTGCCGTCGGATGCGTAATTTCTCGTGGTATACCGAAGACGCAGCAGCGTTCCCTGCTGGTTCGCCGGACGATAAAATCTTTCGGGCACAAAAATTCTCCCCTGAGCAGCCTCCTTTTCCGCTCCGGTGAGAATTACGCTGCCGGGTTCCGGCGTTCTCGGCTCTCTCACTTCTTTTCTGTCTGCGGTACATTCCGCCGCCCCGCCGGATATCGGGTCATCACAGCACAGCGGTTCTGCAAAAATGTCTCTCATCTCTTGCATCTTCCTCTCCGAATATTTCCTTCCTGTGTTTCAGTTTAACATCAATTCCGGAATTCCGGCAGAGATTTTCTTTTTTTCTATTTTTCCTTTTTTACCGGCACGAATTTCGCCTGATTCATCAGAGGATGCTGAAGACGGATTGCCCCCGGATTCGGACATTCCATCACACAACTGCCGCAGTAATAGCATTCCCCCGGATACATCACCACCGGCGGTGCTCCTTTCTCTGCGGAAGGAACGAGCACATCCACCTGGCAGACTTCTGCACACCGGCCGCATCCCACACAGATTTCCCTGTCGAACACGATTGGGCGCGCGCTGCACGGCACCGGCGCCGCCGTAAATTCGCCTGCTCTTTCCGAATCCGCGGCGTATTTCGTTTCACGGATGACTATTCTCCGGTCTTTTCCGTTTTCCGCCATTTCCCGCCGATCATTTCCATTCTTTTCCATTTCTGTGATATAGTCGCCGTTGCGTTTTTCATATTCCTCCCGGAGATCGCCGAAATAGCCGTGAGGGACGATGCCTTTCACCACCTTTCCGCCTTCTCTGCGAATGGTGATAAAGTGGCGGTCTTTTTCCGGATCTCTCTCAGGAAAATCGCTTCTCTCGAAATACAGCGGCTCCGAGCTGGACTCCCTCAACAGGCACGCATGGAGTATCATCTGAGACACCTCCAGAATGTCGAAGACTTCGTGCGCCCGCATCAGTTCATGGGGATTGCTGCAGCCGATCTGAGGTACGATATCCCGCTGATAGCTCTCCAGAAGATCGAGTCCTTCCCGTAGAAGATCACCGCACTTGATTCCGCCGCAGTAATTCTGCATCGCCTTGGAAATCGCCATATTGAGCTCCCGCCAGTCCATGCCGTCCTCCACGAAAAGAGGAGCGTAAAGGCGCTGAATCTCCGCCTTCACGTCCTGCTGACTGATCTCTCCCTGTACCGCCTTCTCCGCGTACTCCGCCGCCTTTCTTCCGGCGTAGTATCCCGTGGCCGCCGCAAAACCGCAGCAGTCCGACGCGAAAAGCTGGTCTCCCGCCGCGTAGATTCCGTCGATATTCGTCTTCAGATCCCAGTCGTGCATTACGCCTCCCGGCGCACCGAAGAGCTGGCGCTCCTGCGGAAGAAAGGAAGCCGACTGCCAGCCCGTTCCGTAGCTCTGGAGCCTGTGCTTCACCGGATCGAAACCGCGCTCCGTGAAATTCTGCAGCACCGGGATCTTCGTCTTTCCTTCTTCTCCCACCATCATGCCCCAGATCACTCTGCGTTCCGCCTCCGGCATCCGGCTGAGATCTGCGTAAAACGGCAGCTGATATCCGCGCTTCATCAATTCTTCAAAGTCCAGCGTCTCCGGCCCCCGATACTCGTACTTTGGATTGTCGATAACACCGCCCTTCAGGAAAAATTTCTGTCCCTTCGCCGGATAGTATCGTTCGGAAACCGTCTTCAGTTCCTTTCCGTCCCGGTCCACGTACGGGATCTCCACTCCTCTGGCGTCCACCATGGTGGCAGCATACCAGGTATTGTGATTATTTCCCGCAGAATAAGGCGGAAAACTCCTTCCGGCGGCGGAAAACTCACCCTGCACCGATTTTTCCATCATGGTGAACTCGATGCCGGCTCTCCATCCCATCGCGTGGCCGCTGCCGATGCTCTGAGGAGGACGGAATTCGCAGAGCCCTACCAGATCCGGATTGAAGAGCCAGACTCTGGCAGGACGGGACATGGTCAGAATCGTCGACTTTGCCCGGAACACGAGGATTTTTCCCGTGCGCACGTTCATACCCACGGCTCCCGCACCGCGCCGTTTTCCGTCTTCCTCACTGAGCAGAAGACTCGTAGCCTCTGTCCTGTCGAAGATTTTCACTCCCAGACGCTTCAGTTCTCTGTAGAGAGCCGGTTTGAATGTAGAACCCCACACCCGGATCGTAAACTTATTTTTATAGTCATAGGCGAACATCAGCTTCGTATCATCATCGCGGAATTCCGCCCCTTTGAATTCATCCTCCGTATCCCGGATCTTGCCGCCGAAGGATTCCATATCCAGAAGCCTGTCATAACCCTCTCTGCACTCGATGTAGTGGGCGATGCCGTTGCTGTACTGATCCTGTTCATCGACATACGCTTCCGCGATCTCTTCGGCCGTCACGCCGGAACAGGGATTCGTACAGGCGGACTCCCAGTGGTCGAAACCGCTTCCTGCAGCGCCGCTGCGCACCGTAGCTCCTTTTTCCACCAGCGCAACCGAGAGTCCCCTGCGTGCCGCTGCGATTGCAGCATAACATCCGGCGATGCCGCCTCCCAGCACGAGGACATCCGATATCACATCTTCACGCTGATTCAGTTGATTTTCATATGGCCATTCGTATTGCTTCATTTTTCTCCTTCACTCTTCTTTATGGCGCCGTTTTTATCCGTACGCCGCATCTTTTTCTTTATTACATGCCGAAAAACTGCGTTCGCACGCAGTTTTTCCTTTTTGTATATCGTTATTTTAAGATTGACAGTCGCCGCTTTTTCTTTGCTCGGATTCTGTCGCAGTACCGTCTGTTTTCTCCCTCAACTACCCGATAATCTCAGGCTTTTGCACCGCCAACGCTCTGCAGCTGTCTGACCCGGTTCGCCTCCTGGCCCGCTTTGTCGGTAAGGCTCACGACGATGAGAACTGCCGCCGAGATCAGATAAGCGATCATCAGTGCCAGATCGACATTCATCAGGCCGTTGAGCGGTCCCGGTATTCCGATGAGAAATGCTCCAACACCCACGATACCGCCGGCTACAGCCGCGGCAAAAGCCCCTCTTCTGGTGGCTCCCTTCCACAGAAGACCGCCCAGCAGCGGAATCAGCAGACTTCCCATATAAGGATAATTGAAAATGATCATCGCGTCCAGTATATCTGTCATCCGGAAAGCGAAAAAGATGCCCACAAGGCTTCCAAGGAAAACGGCAGCCTGTGAGATGAACTTCGCTTTCGGAAGCTGGTCGAGATTTTCCACTTCAGGATGCATCACCTTGTTGTACAGGTCCCGGGAGAAAGATGATCCGAGAGAAAGGATGACGCAGTTGGCACTGGACATGGCTGCCGAGAGAATCGCCGCGATGACGATGCCCGCCAGAACCGGATTGAGAACGCCCATAGCGGTGATCGTGAAGATTCCGTCTTCAACTCCCGGAAACAGCGGACGCGCTGCCACGCCGATGACGGAGCACAGGAGTCCTACGACGACGACGAGAACGCCGCCCCAGATACATCCTCTGGAAGCCGTCTTCGCGTCTTTCGCCGACTGGATTCTGGCATAAGCGTCATAGGAAACGGAGATGGACAGCAGGAAAGGAAGTACGAGATAGATGAACTGCGTTCCCATCCCCTCCGGAATAAACGGTGTGGCAAAGATCTCGCCCACCGAGCCTCCTGCCTGCGTATATTTTATCAGAGTTGCAATCGTCAGAATCGGCACACCGACCATGATGACACCGGTCTGAATCATATCGGTCAGCACGACGCCCCACATGCCCCCGATGGTACAGTAAATCAGGATGACACACGTCGTCAGCACGACGCCCCACTTAAACGGGATTCCAAAACCTTCCAGGATACTTCCGCAGGCCAGCATCTGAGCGATAAAAATGCCCAGAAGACTCGGAACGTTGCTCAGCCACGCCCAGAATCTGACGCCTCTGCTGTCGCCGTAACGCTGCGCGAAAAAGTCGAGAGGCACGTATCCCTCCTGGGCCCTCAGTTTTTTCGAAGTGAGAACGCCGGCCACGATAAGACCGCCGCCGCATCCCAGCGCATAGTAGATGCCCGGCCAAACGCCGTCGTTATATCCGTTGGTAGCACCGGAAAGCACGATGCCTACGCCGATCTGAACGGCTGCCAGAGTGACTGCTGTCATCGGCACATTCAGTCCTCTGCCCGCCACCAGAAAGTCGGAAGCTTTTCTGTTTCTCTTTGCCGCGAAAATGCCGGTGCCCACCATCGTCAGAAAATATATGGCGCATACCAGCACGATAATTTGATTGCTGCTCATAATCTTCTCTCCTGTCTTCTGTAGAATACGGCGCCTTTCTGTGCTCCCACCCGGGCTGAAGCCGTCTCATCCACCCTGTATACATTCAGGCGGAAAGGCCTTTCGGGACGCGCTTCGGTTTAGTACATAAAAGCGTCACAGTGAAAAAGTACAGGAACATTCTAACACCGTAACAGAAATGAAGCAACACCTATTTTTGCATAAAAAACGCGGACTCCGATTTTTTCCATATCGGAGTCCGCTCTCCAGCGCATTCGTCTATTGCGCATGGCCGCATCGTCCGGAAACTGCAGATGTACTTCCTGCCTGCTCCCGGAAAATATTTTATTTATTTATCATTTTTCGTCTTGATGACGGGAACCACATCCTTACTGACGGCATCGAGATCATTCAGATACTTTTTGCCCTCCGCTACGATGACACCGCTGAGCAGGAGAATACCGATGACGTTCGGGATTACCATCAGACCGTTGAGGATATCGGCGATATTCCAGACAAGCTCCAGCGAAGATATCGTTCCCACGAATGCCAGAACGACGAACAGCAGCTTGTACAGCTTCATGACGCCGGAACCTACGAGATATTCCGCAGCACGTTCTCCGTAGTAGGACCAGCCCAGGATGGTGGAGAAAGCGAACAGCGCCAGGGAAATCGTGATCAGCGGCCGGCCGATCACCGGAATCTGAGCGAATACCTCAAATGTCAGCACGGAATTTCCGTCGGCGAGAGCCGCTGCCACATCCGGATTTGCCAGAACTGAGCTGACCAGCGTGAGACCTGTCATCAGACAGATGACTACCGTATCCCAGAACGTTCCCGTCATGGAGATGAGAGACTGTCTCACCGGATTCTTCGTCTTTGCGGCTGCCGCTACCAGCGGAGCAGAACCCAGACCGGATTCATTAGAGAAGAGACCTCTGGCGCATCCGAAGCGGATGGCTTCCGATACAGCGAAGCCCGCCACACCGCCGAAGCCCGCCTGTACAGTAAAGGCAGACTTTACGATGAGTACGACGGCAGGAATGATAAATCTGTAATTGATGATAAGTATGATAATACATCCCAGCACATAGAAAATGGCCATGAAAGGAACGAGCTTTTCACACACCTTGGAGATGCTCTTTACGCCGCCGATGATGACGATGGCAACCAGAGCCGCCAGAAGAATACCGGTGATCCATGCCGGAAGACCGAAATTCTCTTCACAGGCGCTGGCGATGGAATTCGACTGTGTCAGACATCCGATGCCGAAGGCTGCCAGCGCTGCAAAGATGGCGAAGAGAACCGCCAGCCATTTCTGGCCGATGCCGCGTTCCAGCGCATACATCGCTCCTCCCAGCATTCTTCCGTCCTTCGTCTGAACTCTGTACTTCACCGACATCAGCGTTTCCGAATATTTCGTCGCCATGCCGAAAATACCGATCATCCACATCCAGAACACGGCTCCCGGTCCTCCGGAAATGACAGCCGTAGCCACGCCCACGATATTTCCGGTACCGATGGTAGCTGCCAGAGCCGTAGCCAGAGCGCCGAACTGCGAAATCTCACCTTCGCCGTCCTCATCTTTCGCTACGGAAAGCCGGATGCCCTTCAGCAGATGCTTCTGAATGATTCCGGTGCGGAAGGTCATAAAGAGATGCGTGCCGAAGAGTATAATGATCATCGGCACTCCCCAGACGACGGCATCGATCTGGGAAATGATTTCAGCGAACTTTTCCATAAATAACACTCTCCCTTCAGATAACATAAGGCCAATTTTGATATGTGCCATATAACTTTCGGAAAATGAGCATATCCAAAGAATAAAATATGATAATTTCTGTATTACTCAGATATTGCATACATTTTCAGATTATGTATATAATAGCACACAAAATATACCTTATCAATTAGTTTTTTCTATCAATGTCGCAATAGGCCAAAATATTTTCTGTTTATAGCCTATATTTTTTAAAATATTTTCGCAACATAATATGACCTCTTAAGATTAAACAGAAATTCTGAAAATACTTAATAATTTCTATTGATTTTCTCAGATTATGTATTATAATAACTATTGTTGTTTTTCAGATTTGTATGGAACGACATTTCGAGGTGTGGCTCAGCTTGGTAGAGCGTTGCGTTCGGGACGCAAAGGCCGCAGGTTCGAATCCTGTCACCTCGACCAGAAACAGAAAACGCCAAAACGTCTATTTTCTCAACGTTTTGGCGTTTTTTATTTTCTGTTTCAGGCGTATCTGATCCGCGGAAAGCGGCACGCATACCGCCGTGCCTGCTCCCGCCGATTTTTTGCCGGATCACAGCCCGATTACTTCTCCCGCCCGCAGCAGAAATATCTTCGTCTCTATATTTTCCGTATCGAAAGCTTTTCTTATCACGTCACGGTACATGGCGATCTGATTCCGGTACCGGCTGCGGATCTCCCGGAACGATTCCTCTTTTCTTTTGAAATCGATATAATCCGTCTTATAATCGATGATCACGATGCCTTTGTCGTCTCCGAAGCAGCAGTCGATGATCCCCTGGATCAGGAGCTGCGGCGGCAGCTCGCGGCGCAGCTTTTCCGCGGTCTCCCGGTCTTCCGCCGCCGCTGCCAGCTCCTCCCGGTTTTTCTTCAGAGTAAAGGGCCACTCCCTCTTCAGCCAGTCGGCCCGGCAGGCCCTTCTGCCCGTCTCCGTCCGGAAAAATCCAGCGATGTCCCGGGCCGGGACAGCTTCCGCCTCTCTCCGGCTGAGGATATTTTTTTCCACCAGCGCGGAGGCGAAATCTCTCACATCTTTTTCCCCGATATCTTCCCGGAAAGGAATCAGTTCCATCACCCTGTGAGTGATCGTTCCTCTCATGGCCGCCGTAATGGGCGCTTCCCCCCGCAGAAAGGCCGGCACGGCCGCTTCGCAGCTTTCCCCGGACAGCAGACCGTCTGACGTGACAGATCTTTCGTTTCGGCGCTGCGCCCCGGCGGACACATTTTCTTCCTCTTCCCCGTCTCCTTTTTTCTCTTTCAGCTGAATCTCTCTGATTTTCTCGTCCAGAGCCGCTGCTGCGTCTTCCCGGCCGCCGTATCCCGGAAGCTCCGCCAGATCGAATATCGACAGCTGAATTCCGGCTTCCTCTTCTCCGCCGGTCACGTAACCCGTTTCTCCAGAACACCTATCCGGTGCTCCGGATTTTTCTCCGCATTCCGGCTTTTCGTCTCCTTCTGTGTCCGCAGGCACGCCGGCCGGCGCCTCTTCCGCAGGTACCGCCTGTTGCCCCCGGATCATGCGGTTCAGCTCCGATACGCTGAATTTCGATTTCGAAAAAACGTCCTCTCTGTAGGGATAGCGGAAAGAAAATCTTTGGGAAATCAGCCGGAAGAGGTCTCCATCCTCCGCCTCTCCTGCAAAACCGCTGTCCAGCTTTTCTCTCAGTTTTTCCGCACTGTCTTCCTGACGCCGGATATCCCCGGATATCGTCTGCCTGTCGTGGAACATCAGACGGATACCGGCATTCTCCGCATTGGGCAGAATCCAGTCCAGAAAACACCGGGGATTTCCGCCGCCCCGGAGTCCCAGGCGGAAACTTTCCAGTTCCTTTTCGATGTTTTTCATGCTTCCCGTCAGCACCAGCTCGTCCATGGCTCTTGTCACCGCCACGTAGAGAATGCGCATCTCTTCCGCCAGACTCTCGTCCTTCTTTTTCATTTCTACCGCATTCTGAACGATAGTACGGGAATAGCAGTTTCTGTCCGCGTCGGCGGAACGCAGCCCCAGACCCAGCTCCTTGTGCAGAATGACGGACGATCTGTTCCGGTCGCCGTTGAAGCCCCGTCCCAGTCCTGCAGCGATCACCACTGGAAATTCCAGACCCTTGCTCTTGTGAATCGTCATGATGCGAACGCTGTTTTCCGCGCCGCTGTGTTTCGAACTCTGACCTGTGGCCACGCGGTTGCGGCTCAGAGCTTCCACGTAGCGCACGAATCCGAAAAGACCTCTGTTCTGCGAAGAGGAATACGCCACCGCCCTGTCCACCAGCGTGCTGAGATTGGCGGCACGACGGTCGCCTCCCGGCAGGGCCGACGCATATTCCAGATATCCGCTTTCCCTCATCAGCATCCAGAGAAATTCCTCCAGAGGCATATAACCGGACTTCAGTCTCCAGGCATCCAGCTTTTCACGGGCCGCCCGGCACTTGGGATGTTCTGAAGCGAGAAATGCTTCGCTGTAGCTTCCCGACAGATGCGCCAGACGGATGCTTATGAGTTCGCTGACCGTCAGACCGAAAACAGGCGATCTCAGAACGCTGATCAGCGGGATATCTCTGCGGCGATTGTCGATGACCCGCAGCAGATTCATAAAGACCTCGATTTCCATCGTCTCGAAGTACCCCTCACCCGCGTCGATATATGAAGCGACGCCCTCACGCTTCAGCGCCTCCGCGTAGATGTCAGCTACGCCCCGCGTGCTTCTCAAAAGGATGGCGATATCGGAGGCCTCTGTCTTTCTCACTCTTTCGCTTTTGGAATCGTAAATCTCCTGCCCGATACGCTCCGCCGCCAGCTTTGCCACAGTTATGGCCTCCAGTTCCGCTTTTTTCAGCTCGGCGATTTCCTCGTCGATGACGATGCCGCCCTCCGTAAAATCGTCGGCTTCTGTGCTGTCCACCAGGTGAAGTGTCACCTCCCGGTCGAGAGGCCCTTCGTAGGCGACGCCCTTCTTCAGCGCCGCATTCTCGTCGTAATCGATGCCGCCGTGTGCCCGGTCCATCACGCCGGAAAAGATGCCGTTGACACAGCGCACGATATTTCCCTTGCAGCGGAAATTCCGGTTGAGATCGATACGCCGTCCTCTCTTCTCCGGTCCGCCCGCTTTTCCGGGATCCGCCTCGAAGGAGTTGTATTTTCCGATGAAAATCTCCGGTTCCGCCAGACGGAATTTGTAGATGCTCTGCTTCACGTCGCCTACCATATACACGTTATCTCCGCGGCTGATGCGCTGCAGAAGCGTCTCCTGAAGGATGCTGCTGTCCTGGTATTCGTCCACGAAAATCGCGCGGAAATGCTTCCGGTACTCTGCGGCCGCCTCCTCATGTCCGAGAATCTCCAGCGCGATATGTTCGATATCGCTGAAATCCACCAGATTCTTTTCTCTCTTCTTTTCCGAAAACCGGCGGTGGAATTCTTCCACCAGACCGTACAGATATTCCGCCGGCTGTCGTGCAGCATTCATGCGGGCCAGCATTTCTTCCTCGGGAATCGGAAAAAAATTCTTCCGGATATCCGCCATATTTTTCTTCATCCTGTCCCTGACGCCGGTCACGATCTCCTTGATTTCGGCGTATTCCTCTTTTTCCTCTTTCGATGCGGCGAAACGCTCGTATTTCAGCTCTTCGATCCGTCGGAAAACGTCCTCCGGAGAAAAATCGCCTTTCATGGACTCCAGGATACTGTTAATTTTTTCCATGTCTTTTTCCGCTTTCGCGCAGATAGACGGCAGATGTTCCGTCATCTCACAGACTCGCTCCGCCAGGCTTGCCGCTTCTTCCACAGCGCTTTTCATCTTTCCGGATATGTACTTCCAGACCCCGGATTTCCGGAATTCCTCCCTGCCTGCACCCAGCGCGGCGCACGCTTCTTTCAGCCATCCGAAAGGATCCGGCATGCTCATGATGAAGCGGTAGACTTCCAGAATCATCTCTCTGACCCGCTCCTCACTCCGGACGCCGGAATAATTTCTCAGAAACTCCGTAAATTCCCCGCCGCCGGAGGCGAAACGCTCCTCCAGCATCTCATCGAGAGCCTCCGCCTGCATCAGCTGGCGCCTGCTCTCGTCGCACACGGAAAAATCGGCTTCCGTATCGGTGAGATAAAAATATCTCCGGATGATATTCATGGAGAACTTATGAAATGTGCTGATATCTGCCGCGTGGGCCTTTCTCAGCTGTGTCCGCAGAAACTCCGTCTTTTTTCTGTTTTCTTTTCTGAGCTGCTCCGGCGTATCCGGCTCTCCGGCCTCCTGCATCAGCGCACGTATCTCCTGAGAGATCGAGCGGAGAATTTTTTCTTTCATCTCGGCCGCCGCCGCGTTGCTGAAGGTGACCACCAGCATCTCATCCACCGAAATGCCGTCCTGCAGAATCAACTGCTTGATTCTCTCTGTCAGAACTGCCGTCTTTCCCGATCCGGCAGCCGCCGACACGAGAATATCACTCCCTCTGGCTGTAATCGCCTCTCTCTGTTCGTCCGTCCACTTCATAGATTTCTCCTCTTTTTCTCCGGATATCCGGCTTTCCCCGTACGTCACACACTGACACACTACCACCGATATTTTAACACAGCCCCCGTTTTCTTTCTCTTTTCTTCCTCTCTCTTTCAGAAAAATTCCCGATACCGTACAAAAAAAGACTTTTTTTTGATATAATTCTGCTCAGTACGAACTGTGGCCGCCTTACGGCGGCCCGTTTTTCATCCGCCGGCAGCGGCGCGTATTTTTTATTTTACAGCAGAATTTTCAGCAGAGGTAACGATAAAATGAAACAGACCACGATGTTAATGATACTCGACGGCTTCGGACAGAGCGGCACCGCGGAAGGAAACGCCATCGCCGCCGCCGACACGCCGAATCTCGACCGTCTCTTTTCCGGCTATCCCCACACCGAACTGGGAGCCAGCGGCGAATCCGTAGGACTTCCCGAAGGTCAGATGGGAAATTCGGAAGTGGGCCATCTCAATATCGGCGCCGGACGCATCGTCTACCAGGAGCTGACGAGAATCACGAAGGCGATCCGGGAAAAGACGTTTTTCGAAAATCCCGCTCTCACGGAAGCCGTCCGAAGAGCAAAAAAAAGAGACCGTTCGCTCCACATTTTCGGACTTCTGTCAGACGGCGGCGTTCACAGTCATATCGATCACCTGAAAGCTGTCATCGATCTGGCGGCTTTCGAGGGACTTTCCCGCGTCTACGTCCATTGCTTCCTGGACGGCAGAGACGTTCCGCCCCGCTGCGCCGAAAAATATATCTCAGAGCTGGAGGAATATATGGTGAAAAAGAAGACGGGAAGAATCGCCACCGTCTCCGGCCGGTATTATGCCATGGACAGAGACAAGCGCTGGGACCGCGTTCAGAAGGCATACGACGCCATCACCTCCGGCACCGGCGAATTTGCGTCCTCTGCTCTGCAGGCCGTACGAAATGCCTATGAGAGAGACGAAAACGACGAATTCGTCCTTCCAACCGTCATCGCTTACGGAGCGGAAGAGCTCTCCGGTGCGGAATGCCCGGAAAACTGCGGCGACGTCTCCCCGGATCTCCTCATCTCCTGTACGGTACAGGACGGCGATTCCGTAGTCATGTTCAATTTCCGTCCGGACCGTGCCAGAGAAATCACCCGGGCCTTTGCTGACAGCGATTTCGACGGATTCGAAAGATCCGTCCACCCGCAGGACATCTGTTACGTCTGCATGACGCAGTACGATGCTTCCATCGAAAATGTGCTCATCGCATTTCCTCCGGAACAGTACAGAAACACGCTTGGCGAATATCTCTCCGCGCTCGGCAGAAAACAGCTGCGCCTGGCGGAAACTGAAAAATACGCTCACGTGACGTTTTTCTTCAACGGAGGAGTGGAGACGCCCAATGAAGGCGAGGACCGCATTCTGATTCCGTCTCCGAAGGTGGCCACCTACGATCTTCAGCCGGAGATGAGCGCCCTGCAGGTGAAGGAAAAGGCTCTGGAAAGTTTGAAGTCGGGCGCTTATGACGCGGTTATCGTCAATTTCGCCAATCCCGATATGGTGGGCCACACCGGCGTGTTCGACGCGGCGGTAAAGGCCGTGGAGACCATCGACGCCTGCGTCGGGGAAATCGCCGCAGAAGCGGTGCGCTGCGGTGCAAATCTCTTTATCACGGCGGATCACGGCAATGCCGACCGGATGCTGGACGAAGAGGGAAATGTCGTCACCGCCCATTCCACCAATCCGGTGCCCGCTCTCCTCATCACGCCGGAGGGAAATTCTCTCTCCCTGCGCAGCGGCGGCATTCTGGCCGACATCGCTCCGACGCTGCTGGATCTCATGCATCTGCCGCAGCCGGATGAGATGACGGGAAAAACGCTGATCGTGAGATAAAACCGGACAAAATCATGTAAAATCAGAGAGGGTGTCCTTTTCCCGTGAGTTTTTAAATTCACAGGAAAAGGGCACCCTCTTTTCACCGTCACAGGAAAGAAGCGCGGATCGGTTTCATCTCAGCGCTTTTTACTAATGTGCGATAAAGAAGCAATAGAAGTGTAAAAAATTTTGCCGTTCCTATCCGGCA
>JAHZHA010000034.1:18728-37777 GCA_019420525.1 Bacillota bacterium | reverse complement strand
TGTTTCATACGCGGAAAAAGTCCGTTGGCAGTAGCCTGGGTTGGAAGCCCACAACTGTTTCCGCTGTCTTCATATTTACTGGCCAGCAGTTCCGCACCCGCAAGTGCAGCTTCTGTCTTTCCGACTCCCATCTGAGCCTCCAGTATAAATATGCCCGGCTGCCCGCTTTCCTCCACCGCCTGCACCATATATTGCTGAACAGTATTCCATGTAAATCCGAACCGCTCCAGGAATTCCAATTCGCCCATGTAATACGCATGAGGATACCATTGCTGCGGAAGGGATAATCTCTCCCACGCTTCCTGTACTCGCGTCGGATAAAGACGTATTTCACCTTTATCTTCCAGATCGAACAACGGAAAATAGGACGTATTGCTGGCTATCCAGTCTGCCATGATCACCAGTCCTGCGGCCAGCATCTGAGTCGGCACATCCAGTTGCGGCACATCTTCGATGCCGGCGTAACCGCATCCCCGAAGCGCAAGTTTCAGCCATTCACTGCGCAATGTTTCCCATTTTTCCCCTTCCTGACTCTGTCGGCCTTCCTGACCATACAGATTTTCTTCGTAAATCATCAGAACCTGTTCCACATCGGCATCAGCCTCCTGCGGACATCCGTGATGGGCGCCGACTACTGCAGCTACACCGGCCGGACATCCCAGATTGTATAAAATAGACTCTCCTGACAATCCATGCGGCGTCTTGCCGGGATCACCAAATGCAGACAAATGGGGGATTTCCAGCCCATGATTGCAGATCATATCATGCAGTTCAGGAATTTGTGCCGTGATTCTCGATTGAAATATCGGTGTACATTTGCCTATATCATGAACGAGAGCAAGAAAAATACAAACTTTTTTCCATTCGTCTTCTGATAAATTCTGTCTGCTCTCAATAGCATCAGGAACCCATCGTGACAGCAGATATTCCATAATCCCGGCAGTATCCAGAAGATGTGCCCAGACCGGCAACCATTCTTCATTCCATTTTTTCCCTGTTTTGGCTACCAGATACTGCTGAGCTCCGCATAAAAAATCTTCAAATATAAAAAAGTCCAACATTCTTTTCACCATTCAGATGTTACACGTGTTTTTCAGACGATAGCAGACTGTATATATCAAAGCGCCTGCTCACATCTCATATATTTACACTTTAAACATAGCACTGCAAACTATACCTGTCTATATTTTTTCTTTAAATTGCAAATAATGTTTACTGCAATTTCAGATTATTATGTCAGCCGCAGAACTATAGATACCAATCTGCTTCAAAATGAACTGCTTCAATAAAAAAGCGGGAAAAGGAGAATGTCACATTCTTCTCCTTTTCCCGCAGAAATACCGCACGTTTGAAGCGACAGCCGGCCGCCGTACATTCCTGCCTGCGGCCTGTCTGTATTCTTTTGATTATTCCGTTCTATTTTCCGCCGTTCTCCCGTCTCCAGACGATGTAGTCGTCATAGCTGGAGAGGCGGTCGATCAGACCGTCCGGCGTAATCTCCATGATGCGGTTGGCGATCGTATTGATGAATTCGTGGTCGTGGGATGCGAACAGCACGTTGCCCTTGAAGTCGATGAGGCCGTTGTTGACCGCCGTGATGGATTCCAGATCCAGGTGGTTCGTCGGCTGATCGAGAACGAGGATATTCGCGCCGAAGAGCATCATTCTCGAAAGCATGCATCTCACCTTTTCGCCACCGGACAGAACTTTTACCGGCTTGTATACATCGTCGCCGGAAAAGAGCATTCTTCCCAGGAAACTTCTCATGAAAGTCTCTGTCGTCTCTTCTGTATACTGCCCGAGCCACTGGACCAGATTGAGGTCGCATCCGTCGAAGAAAGCATTGTTATCCAGCGGGAAGTAAGACTGGCTGGTGGTCGTTCCCCACTTGTACGTGCCTTCATCCGGCTCCATCTCTCCCATGATGATCTTAAAAAGCGTCGTGTTGGCCAGTTCGTTTTCCCCTACGAAAGCGATCTTGTCGTCTTTGTTGACACGGAAGGAAATGTTGTTGAGGATCTTGACCCCGTCGATGGTCTTGCTGAGATTTTCGACGGTGAGCAGTTCCTTGCCCGGCTCTCTGTCCATCGTAAATCCGACATAAGGATAACGGCGGGAAGAAGCCGGCATCTCTTCCACGGAGAGCTTATCCAGCAGCTTTCTCCTGGCTGTCGCCTGCTTCGATTTCGACTTGTTTGCAGAGAACCGCTGGATGAACGACTGCAGTTCTTTGATCTTGTCTTCTTTTCTCTTATTCTGGTCCTTGATCATCTTCTGCATCAGCTGGCTCGACTGATACCAGAACTCATAGTTGCCCACGTACATCGTGATCTTTCCGTAGTCCACGTCGACGATATTGGTACAGACGGTGTTGAGGAAATGTCTGTCGTGGGAAACGACGATTACCAGACCGGCATACTCCAGAAGAAAATCCTCCAGCCAGTCGATGGCCTGGATGTCCAGATGGTTGGTCGGCTCGTCCAGCAGGATGATCTCCGGATCTCCGAAGAGAGCCTGGGCCAGGAGAATCTTTACTTTTTCCTTGGCCGTAAGAGAAGACATCATGTCATAGAGAATATCCTGGGAAAGGCCCAGACCCTGAATGAGTCTGCTGGCATTTGATTCCGCTTCCCATCCGTCCAGCTCCGCGAATTCGCCCTCCAGCTCCGAGGCGCGGATGCCATCTTCATCCGTAAAATCTTCCTTGGCATAGAGAGCGTCTTTTTCCTTCATGATATCGTAAAGACGCTGATTGCCCATGATGATCGTATCGAGAACGGTATACTCCTCAAAAGCGAAGTGGTCCTGCTTCAGCACGGACATGCGCATGTCGGAAGGGTAGCTGACGGAACCTGTGGAAGGCTCCAGATCTCCGGAAAGAACTCTCAGAAACGTCGTCTTGCCGGCGCCGTTGGCCCCGATGATGCCGTAGCAGTTTCCCGGGGTGAATTTGAGATCCACGTCCTTGAACAGCGGCTGTCCGCTGAAATTTACGCTGACATTTGAAACTGTTATCATTCGTTTTATCCTCCTGATCACCGGCTGCCTCTGACGGCGTCCGGATCCGATTCTTCAATAAATATCTGCCGAAAAAAAAGCATTACTTTCACAATTTTAAAGCCTTTGAGGTCAGTTGTAAAGCGTGAATTGTCCGAAACGGCTCTTCCTGTCCGCAAGTGCCGGCGTTTTCTTCCCGTCCCGCAGCAGGAAGCGTCTTCTTACGACGATTTCCGCGCCCGTCCGGGCAGTCGCTCTCATCCCAGAGTCACCGTGCCGTCACCGGTAACCGGGATCGCTTCGCCCAGGTACTGCGGATCCGGTTTTACCAGAAGTTTAAAAAATTCCTTGTCCCTGGCCAGGATTTCACGTATCTCTCTTCCTGTCTGACCGGTGTATTCCCGGAGGTCTGCCGCATATCCCCTGGCCTCAAGATCCAGGTGCTGCGCGCTGTAAAGAGCCCGGTACAGATGATAGCGCTGTGTCACGATGACGGCTTTTTTCGCCTGAAAGACCCGGACTGCCCGGCTGATGCTGTCATACGTGGAAAAGCCGGCGTGATCCATGAAAATATCCTCTGCCGGTATTCCCGCTTCCAGCGCCATTTCTCTCATGACGCCCACCTCATCGTAATTTTCTCTTCCGTGGTCTCCCGACAGAAGCAGTTTGGGCGCCGCTCCCGACTGATAGAGCTTAATCCCCGTCTTCATTCTGTCCCTCAGCATGGGGGTCGGGGATCCGTCCTCTTTTACGCCACATCCCAGCACCAGGATGCAGTCTGCCTCAAAATTATCCAAGTCCTCTTCAGAGGAAACGATCATATTTTCCGTTGATTTCTGAATGTAAAAGCTGATGCCAAAAGCCGCTGCCCCGCAGATCAACAGAATCACTACAAATACCGCAGCCGCTTTTCTGATTTTTCCGCTATAAACCCTGTTATGATGTTTCATCCCCTGTTCTCCTTACATTATAATTTCTGCATTTATTATTGCATGACCGGCGCTTTCGTCAGAAAATTATTCAATAAATACTCTGTCAATGAAAATTTCATCTTCCTTCACTCTGCATCCAAGAAAGAGAATCTGCACTCCTGCTTTCCTCGCCCTGTCCAGAGCTTCGCCGAACTCCGGATGCGTCACCGTATTAGGTCTTACCTCATTTACACCTTCCATCTGTATTACGAAAGCTGCAAAACAAATATATCCCTCTTTCACAGCTCTTTCGAGTTCCCTCAGATGACGCACACCTCTTTCAGTAGGCGCATCCGGAAAATATCCTATCCCTCCGATTTCCAGCGTGCATCCCTTTACTTCCATCAGATATTTCTGTCTGTTTTTTTCCATATAGAAATCGATGCATGACTCTCCGAATCGATATTCCGGCTGAATAATATCGAACTGCCGGGTCTTCAGCCATTCGGCCGCGACCTTATTGGGAGCTTGACTGTCGATATTGACGAGAAGGGGAAACTTCACTTTTTGATCCCCTCTTTCTCCGTCTTCTCCGTCCTTCTCTGCCGGCTTTTCTTTGTATACCGCGATCAGATCGTAACGCGTCTTCCGGTTGGGATTATCCGACTTTTCCAGCACCACCCGGGCGCCCGGCAGCAGAAGTTCCCGACATCTGCCCGTATTTTTTACGTGAACGCGTTCTATACGGGGGAATTTTTCCGCCTCTTCCGATTGCACCCGACTCCCCGCGCTTTCCGTCTCTTCCGCGTCTTCCGTTCCCATCTCCACCTCTGCGATAAAGCGGTTGGGACGGCTGATAAACCGCCCGTGGACAATATTTTTGTACTTCATATCTTTTTCCCTGTTCCTGTATTTCTTTCTGCTTCTGCTCACCGGCGACGAACGGCTGTCCGCAGACAGCAGACATTCCGCATTTTTTTATCATACCACAAAATGCCGTTCCGTTTCATCCTCCGCGGTACTCTTCGGCGGTCTTCAGCAATCCTCGGCACTCATCCCGTCTCCTCGCTCCTGCTCCATGCTTCTGATTTTTCCTCAGCGCTGCGCCGTCCGCCCCTCTGGCGGAAACCAACGGAAAACAAAAAACTCCGTACGGGCGTCATTGCCGCCCGCACAGAGCTTTCGATTTATTTCATGCACTATACAGTTTTCTTCCTATAAAGGAATTTTACAGCGATACGACCTCTTCCGCGCTGAAGGTCAGACCGTCTTCCGTCGCATCGACATTGACGAGATCGCCGTCGGTGCAGTCGCCCCGGATGAGCATCTCAGCCAGCTGCGTCTCCACATATTTCTGGAGATAACGCTTGACAGGCCGTGCACCGTAAAGCGGATCGTAGGCCTCCCGGGCGATATACGATTTGGCTGCGTCGGTAAGATGCAGGGTGATATCACGGTCTTTCAGTCTCGCAGACAGAGACTTCAGAGACAGATCGATGATCTTGCCGATCTGACTCTCAGTGAGCGGCGAGAATACTACGATATCGTCGATACGGTTGATGAATTCCGGACGGAAATGACGCTTCAGTTCTTCCTGAACCTGATCTTTGACAGTTGGATCGATCGTGCCGTCCTGATGAATATTTTCCGTCAGATATGCGCTTCCCAGATTGGAGGTCATGATGACGATGGTGTTCTTGAAATCCACCGTTCTGCCCTGATTATCTGTCAGTCGTCCGTCGTCCAGAAGCTGGAGCAGAATATTGAAGACATCCGGATGCGCCTTTTCGATTTCGTCGAAGAGGATGACGCTGTAAGGATGGCGCCTTACGGCTTCTGTCAGCTGTCCGCCCTCATCGTATCCCACGTAGCCCGGAGGTGCTCCGATGAGACGTGACACGGAGTATTTCTCCATATATTCCGACATGTCGATACGTATCATATTCTTTTCGCTGTCGAAGAGGGCTTCGGAAAGCGCCTTTGCCAGCTCCGTCTTGCCGACACCGGTAGGACCCATAAAGATGAAAGAACCGATAGGACGATTATAATCTTTCAGGCCGGCCCGTGCGCGGATGACTGCTTCCGTTACGGCTTCCACCGCTTCATCCTGTCCGATGACTCTCTCATGCAGAACATCGCCCAGACGCAGGAGTTTCTCTCTCTCCGCCTCCACCAGCTTGGCTACAGGAATGCCGGTCCACTTCGAAACGACTTCCGCAATCTCCGGTTCATCGACTTCCTCTTTGATGAGCCGATGCTCCGATTTCGACGAATTTTCCAACTTTTCTTTTGCTTCTTTCAGCTGCTGTTCCAATGCGGGAAGTTCGCCGTACTTCAGCTTTGCCAGCTGATCAAGATTGTAGTTACGTTCGGCTTCCTCCATCTGGAGCTTGACATCTTCGATGCGCTGCTTGATCTCCTTGGAAGCGCTGATTTCTCTCTTTTCCTGTTCCCACTGGAGACGCATGGCGTCGTTTTTCTCTTTCAGATCGGAGAGTTCTTTTTCGATATTTGCCATACGCGCCTGGGAAGCGGAATCGTCTTCTTTTCCCAGCGCCTGTTTTTCGATCTCCAGCTGCATGATCTTGCGGGAGATCTCGTCGAGTTCTGCAGGCATGGAATCGATTTCCATACGGATCAGGGAAGCCGCTTCATCCATCAGGTCGATAGCCTTGTCCGGCAGGAAACGGTCGCTGATATAACGGTCGGACAGCGTAGCGCAGGCGATCAGCGCATTGTCCGTGATTCTTACGCCGTGGTGGATCTCAAATCTCTGCTTGAGGCCACGCAGGATGGAAATCGTATCTTCTACGGTAGGCTGGTCTACGAGCACCTTCTGGAAACGTCTCTCCAGCGCCTTGTCTTTCTCGATATTCTGCCGATATTCGTCAAGTGTAGTGGCTCCGATACAGTGAAGTTCGCCTCTGGCCAGCTTCGGCTTCAGAAGATTGCCGGCATCCATGGAGCCTTCTGTCTTTCCGGCTCCCACAATGGTGTGGATTTCGTCGATGAAGAGGATGATCCTGCCTTCCGACTTTTCGATCTCGTTGAGGACAGCTTTCAGACGTTCTTCAAATTCGCCTCTGAATTTTGCTCCGGCGATCAGCGCACCCATATCCAGCGCGAAGATCGTCTTGTCCTTCAGTCCCTCCGGCACGTCTCCGTTGAGGATACGCTGGGCCAGGCCCTCCACGACTGCCGTCTTGCCGACGCCCGGTTCGCCGATGAGCACCGGATTGTTTTTCGTCCTTCTGGACAGAATCTGAATCGTGTGACGTATCTCCGCGTCACGGCCGATGACGGGATCCAGCTTGCCGGATCTGGCGTCCTCTACCAGATCGCGGCCGTATTTCGTCAGAGCTTCATATCCGTCCTCCGGATTGGAGCTGGTTATGCGCTGATTTCCTCTGACCTTCGACAACTCCTGGAGAAATCTGTCCTTCGTAATACCGTAACGTTTGAAAATCGCTGCGCTCGGCGTGTTCTTTTCATCTAAAAGCGCCAGGTACAGATGTTCGACGCTTACAAATTCATCTTTAAATTCCTGAGCCTTCTTCTCAGCATCCATCAGAAGCCTGTTGAACCTCTGGGATGCGTAAAGCTGTCCGCCCTGAACTTTAGGCAGCTTGGACAGTTCCTGTTCCAGTTCTCCGGCAACATTTTCCTTCGGGACACCCATGTAATCCAGCAGACGGCCGATCAGCCCCTGATCCTGGCGTACCAGAGCCAGATGCAAGTGTTCGCCGTCCAGCTGCTGATGTCCCTCGGAAATCGCATAGTTCTGACAGTCGACAATAGCTGACTGCGCTTTTTCGGTGAACTTTTCAAAATCCATAGATATCATCTCCTCGCTGTTGCGGAAAGACTGTGCCCACTGGACATCAGTCCGTCGCATTCACTATATTTATGATGATCAATAAAGACGATCAAAAAAATATGCCCATAATCAATGAATAAGTCCATGATACAGCCGGCGATATCACATAAGATGTCAGCTGAAACAGAATGATAATCATCAGGAACATCGGTCCCAGCTGATAAAACCGGGTATACCACGGTTTTCTGTCGAGCCTGAAAATCTGTGTGATGATGCCGAAGCCGTCGAGAGGCGGCAGAGGGATCAGGTTAAAAAACATTAAAACGAGATTGATGGAAACGGCGCCCTGAAGAATGCTCCAGACGATATTTCCAGCTGAAGTACCCAGAAAGAACGGCGCGCCGGCGGCCTCGTACGCAAGCCGCATGATGCCCGCCGCCGCCACGGCGATCAGCAGATTCATCGTCACGCCGGCGAGAGATACGATCAGCTCATCTCTCCTGCGGTGTCTGTAATACCGCGGATCGATCTGAACCGGCCGTCCCCAGCCGAAACCGATGAGCAGCAGAAGCAGAAACCCCACCGGATCGATGTGAGCCACCGGATTGAGGGATGTTCTGCCCTGGAGTCTCGGTGTGGGATCCCCCAGCAGATCGGACGCCTTTGCGTGAGCGAACTCGTGAAATGACAAACCTATAATAATCCCCGGAAGAATGATTAATCTTCCCAGTATGTAGCTGATTATTGAACTCATCGATTATAATATCCCCTTCTTTTTTTGTCTTAAACGCCGGTTCCGTATAATTTTTTGCCGCAATTTTCCGTCACCCGAAAAAAACGCGGATGCAAAAAGGCACGGAATAGCTTCATTCCCGAAACTACTCTTCTTTTTCCGAATAAATGCCTGATATGTGCGTGATGAACTGTTTGGCGGAACGTCCGGAACGGCTGGTCTGGCGCATATCCCATTTATTTGCCTCTTCCATCAGCTGGCGGTCGCTGAGCTCCAGCCCCTCTTTTTCCGCCAGGGATTTGACGATCTCCGAATAGAGTTCTCTGTCCGGCGCGTAAAATGTGATGGTCAGTCCGAACCGGTCTGCCAGCGACTGGCGTTCCTGAATTCCGTCCTGCGCAAAGATTTCGCCGTCCTGGGAATTTCTGTCAGTCCACGTCTCTTTGACGAGATTTCTGCGGTTGGATGTCACGTAGACGAGGACATTCTTCGGCTGAACCTCCACGCCGCCCTCCAGAACCGATTTAAAGTGTTTGTACTCGATTTCCGTGGATTCGAAAGACAGGTCGTCGATGAATATGATGAAGCAGCATCCTCTGTCCGCCACCATGTCCATAATCTTTGTAATGTCGAAAATCCGGGCTTTCGGCACGCTGATCATCCGCAGTCCTCTGTAGGCAAAATGATTGAGGAGAGCCTTAACGCTGGATGACTTGCCGGTTCCCTTGTCTCCGTAGAGCAGGACGTTGTTGGCTCTGCCGCCCGAAACGAAGACGTTTGTATTGCGGATCAGCAGCTGCTGCTGGACATCGTAGCCGATGAGATCATCAAATGTGACAGGATCGTGATCCTTTATCCCTTTCAGGCTTCCATTCCAGAGAAAAGCTCTGTACTTGCCGATGATACCGCAGAGATATTTTCCATAATAATTTTCGAGCTTTCTGACAGATTCCTCTGGAGTCAGTCTGGAAGAGAGCGCCTCGCGGATCAGATATGTTCTGTCATCTTCTTCGATAGGAGGAGTCAACCGGCACGCGCACGGCCGCGACGGATCAAAGGCATTCGCCACCGCCTCCCAGTCGAGGTTCAGAAGATCGCGGATCATGGACAGATCTCCCTGAACGAGCATTTCCGTAATCTCATCTGTCTCTCCTCTTTCGGCGCTGAGGCTGAAATGATTCTCACTCTCCGCCGTCAGCCGGAAGATGTAATTCTCCCAGTAAGTCCCCTCGGTATCCGCTGTCCGGACTTCTTTCAGGATGCGGCGCTGCACGTCATAATATGCGGAAACGTCTCCGCTTTCCGCCGGCATTCCTGCTTTCGCCTTTGTGGCCAGTTCCACTGCAGTTCTGACGATTTCGTCAGTGCGAATGTTTTCGTAATATAAAAATCTGTCCAAATTCATCTCTCTTACCTCACAGACATTTTCCTTGCAAAATTTCCATCTATTTTATCACAACGTACATGCATTTTAAATAGTATAAATTCAAAGGAGTGATGTTATAAAATGAAAAACAGAGAACCGAATTTAAAAAAGCCCGTGTGTTCCGCCGTTCACAAAGTAGCCGCCGGCGAAACACTCTACCGCATCGCCCGCAGATACGGCGTGGATTACGGACGTCTGATGGCGCTCAACGGAATCACAAATCCGTATAATGTGAAACCCGGTACAGAGATCTGTATTCCGCCCGCAGCAGGCACAGAATCCGGCAGCAGCTGCGCCGGATATTATGTCATACGGGAAGGCGATACGCTCTACCGCATCGCAAAAAATTTCGGAATCAGCCTGGAGAGCCTCATGGCAGCCAACAGCGATGTGGATCCGTACAATATGCACATCGGCATGAAACTCTGTATCCCGCCCCGAAATGGAGAGCTACAGAATCCCGGCAGCCAGAGACCCGGAAGACCTTCCGCTCCAGGCGGACAGAAACCCGGAACGCCTTCTATGCCAGGCGGACAGAGACCTGGAACTCCTTCCGCTCCAGGAAATCAGCAAAACCAGCGTCCAGGCTCTTCAGGGCAGACACGTCCGCCCCAGCAGGGTTCCGGCGGCGTTCCGATCATGCCGCGGACAGTGCAGTCGGATACTGCACACACAGAATCCGCCAGTGCCTCTCCATCAGAATCTCAATCTCAAATTGCTGAATCCACAGATTCCACAAAGCCAGCTCAGCCTTCCACCGGCGCTGCCGTTATGAATGCACTGGGACATACCGGAGGAAATAGAACCGTTTCAGATACGCGAGCGGCAACTGATTCTGAAACACAGGCGAAGGAAAACCCAGATGCCGGATCTTCCGCTGTCTACGCCGAAATGACTGCAGACCACGGGATTTCTGATTCTTCCGCTTCCGACATCTCCGATATAAGAGATTCTGACCTTCAGATGCAGCCTTCCGAAACGACAAACCTCGATACCATGTCTGTAACAGAGCAGTCGCACTCAGATCCGCTTTTCCGGCCTTTTGTCTCGGATACTATGCCAGATGGCATTCTCTACCGCGTGGAACAGGGTGAAACGCTGACAGATATCCTGAAGAAATTCGGCATCTGCTTCAGCGCCCTTCATTACAGCAATTCTTCCGTAGATCTGTCAGAAGATCTCACAGGTCTGACGCTCACCATTCCGTACGGCGATCACTTCTGCAATTCTCCGGAAAATCAACGCTACGTCATACGCAAAAATGACAGCCTCGACAGTCTCTCCCTCCGCTTCGACATTCCGACAGACGACCTTCTCCGCATGAATCCTATGAAAAAACCGGAAGATTTCTCTAATACGGGAAGCCGCATTAACATTTCAAGCGATCTCTGAGCGATCTCCGGCGATATGTATATTCCGCAATCCGGAAACAGATGGCACAAAACGGGGGCGCGGAGCCGGCAGAAAAAATGCCGGTTCCGCGTCCCCGTGTCATATTGCGAAAAATATATCCGTTTTGATTTACCAGATACCCATGACGTGCTGCATTCCGAGACTCGTAAGGGAGATCCCGATCCAGCAGCAGAGACCCATGAAGATAGGCTTTCCTCCGGATCTGACCAGCTTCACGATATCCGTATTGAGACCTATTGCAGCCATTGCCATCACGATAAAGAATTTACTCACCTGTTTCATCAGTGAGAAAAATCCCAGAATCACCGTCGCAGCCGTTCCGGCGATGATTCCGGCCGAAATCATGTACTGGAATACAGTCGTAATGACGGATGCTCCGACGAAATAGAGAATAAAGAACGGGAAGATTGATTTCATACTTACTTTCGCACCATCGCTGCTCTTTTCCTTTTTTGCTCTCCACAATGCCAGCGCCAGTGTGATCGGTATGATGGCCAGCGTTCTCGTCAGCTTGACGGTAACGGCCTTGTCCAGCGTCTGAGAGCCCAGATCGAACATGGAATCCCAGGTAGAAGCTGCCGCCGTTACGGAAGATGTGTCGTTGACCGCCGTTCCCGCAAAAATGCCGAAAGCTTCCGGATCCGGGCTGAATCCCAGAACATGAGCACCCAAAGATGGAAAAATGATGGCGGCCAGAACATTAAAGAAGAAGATGACGGAAATGGACTGCGCTACTTCTTCATCGTCCGCGCCGATGACGGGCGCCGCCGCCGCTATGGCAGAACCACCGCAGATCGATGATCCGACGCCGATCAGAACGGAAATTCTGGAGGGAATCTTCATCAGATGGTACAGAATATATGAGATGATGAGAGAGGCCGCTATCGTCGACACGATGATCGGCAGAGATTGTTTTCCAGTCTGAAAAATCACTGAGAGATTCAGACCAAAGCCCAGAAGAATGACGGCGTACTGAAGAATCTTTTTTGACGTAAATGTGATTCCCGCATTCATCTTCGTTTTATCTTTCAGAATTTGCGTGAGGATCATCCCCGCGATGATGGCGATGACGGGTCCTCCTATAATCGGAAACATATTTCCAAGATAAGCGGACGGCACCGCAATGATGAGGCAGAGAAGAACCCCCCGCCATCTTTCTTTCAGTTTTTCCATATCGGCTCCTTTTCCTATTTTCCGCCCGTAGAATTTCCGAATCGCGTACATTCGGCGGATTCTGTTATTCATTCAACAGCTCATAAAAAACGAAAAACTGCTGAACGAAAGAACCGCCCTGTGATACAGCCGTATCGCAGGGCAGACGAAAAATACATACTATCTGTTTCAGGCTGCACACTGCCTGCAGCTTCATAATCTGCAGACTAAAGATACAGCGGATGTTTTTCGCAGAGTTCTTTTACGATAGCCTTTGCTTCTTCGAGATAAGAGGAATCTTCCGGATGATCCAGAACGAGAGCGATGGCTTCCGCAGTCTTCTCAGCATCTTCTTCTTTGAATCCGCGCGTCGTCATTGCCGGAGTTCCCAAACGGATACCGCTGGTTACAAACGGGCTCTGAGGATCGTTCGGAACAGCGTTCTTGTTTGTGGTGATATTGGCCTCATCCAGCAGTTTTTCTGCCTGCTTGCCCGTTAATCCTTTGTTTACCAGATTGACCAGCATCAGATGGTTGTCCGTTCCGCCGGATACGAGATCGAATCCTCTCTGCATCAGACCGTCAGCCAGAACTTTCGCGTTTCTGACGACCTGTTCCATATCGCGCTTGAACTCCGGCGTTGCAGCTTCCTTGAAGCAAACCGCCTTTGCCGCGATGACATGCATCAGCGGGCCTCCCTGTGTGCCCGGGAAAATTGCCTTGTCGATAGCTTTCGCATATTCTTCTCTGCAGAGAATCGCGCCGCCTCTCGGACCTCTCAGCGTCTTGTGAGTCGTCGTCGTAACGATATCCGCATATTCCACCGGATTCGGATGACAGCCGGCTGCTACCAGACCTGCGATATGCGCCATATCCACCATGAGGATCGCACCGATTTCGTCTGCGATCTCGCGGAATTTATCTGTTTCCACCGTTCTCGGATACGCGCTGGCACCCGCCACGATGAGTTTCGGTCTGTGCTTGAGAGCCAGTTCTCTCACATTGTCGAAATCGATCATTCCCGTTTCCGGATTGAGGCCATAGGATACGAAGTGATAAGATCTACCGGAATAATTGACCGGGGAGCCGTGAGTGAGATGTCCGCCGTTTGAGAGATCCATGCCCATGACCGTGTCGCCGTATTCCAGGACGGCCTGATAGACCGCGGTATTCGCATTCGCACCGCTGTGAGGCTGCACATTGGCGTGCTCTGCCCCGAAGAGAGCTTTCAGTCTCTCGATGGCCAGCGTCTCAGCCTGATCCACAAATTCACATCCGCCGTAATAGCGCTTGCCTGGATATCCTTCTGCATATTTATTCGTCAGCGCGCTGCCCATCGCCTCCATAACGGCTCTGCTGACAAAATTTTCCGAAGCGATGAGCTCGATCTTACTCTCCTGTCTGCCCATCTCTTTTTTTATTACCGAGGCAATTTCCGGATCCGCTTTTTCCAGATAATTAAAATACATTGTCTGCTCCTTCTTCATCGAATGATCTGAAAATTTCCATAATGCAGCACAGCTGAAAGTGATGGAAAAAAACAGATGCAATAACAAATTTCTGCAAAATACGCTCTGAATCGCCGTATCAGAAGAATTATAGCACATGCCCCGCCTATTTAAAACGAATAATAGGACAATAATACTGCAGAAAATTTTCAGAAATATACCCGTCACCGGTTTTTCGCCGGATTTTCATTTATTTTTATGCTCTGTGTGGCGTATAATAAATTGCATAAAGCATGCGTATTCCGCACACCGTCAGCAAAGGCGGTGCGGAGCAGAAAAATCTGAAGGAGACGAAAAATGACTGAACCTACCGAAATAAAACAGACGGAAACAAAAGTTGTGTCGAAACGGCCTCTTCTCATCGTTGTCATGATGACCGCCTTTCTCACCACATTCACCGGCAGCGCACTGAATCTCTCTGTTCCAGCCATCAGCAGCGAATTTCACGCTGGAGCCGTCAGCGTAGGCTGGATCGTCACGGGCTATATCCTGTCCTCCGCTTCACTCTCTGTCCCCTTCGGGCGCATTGCCGATCTTTACGGAAAAAAACGCGTTCTGGTGGCAGGTCAGATCGTTTTTACCATTTTCGCTCTCCTGTGTTCGATGTCCTGGAACATTCAGACCATCATCGCTTTCCGGCTCCTGCAGGGTGCAGGCGCTGCCATGATCTTTTCCACAAACGTCGCAATCCTCACCGCTTCCTTTCCTCCCGAAATGCGGGGAAAAATGCTGGGTTTCTCCGTTTCCGCGACATATCTCGGGCTCTCTCTGGGACCAGTTCTTGGAGGCATACTGAATCATAATTTCGGATGGCGCTCCATTTTTTACGTCACCACAGCACTGGCGGCATCCATCGCTCTTCTGTCCTTTTTCAGGCTGCAGGAGCCGGATGTGCCTTCCTCCGTGGAAAAGGCGAATGCGCCCGGAAAAAAAAGCGCTGCTGTCCGGACAGATCTGCCGGGATGCATTCTCTACACCTCTGCACTGGCGTGTACCATGTACGGTTTTTCCTCTTTCGTTACAGGCACCCTGGCAAAGTTGCTTCTCCCCGCTGGCATTCTTCTGCTGGTCCTCTTTCTGCGCAGGGAAAACAGAACAGAAGACCCTCTGATCGATCCCGATATGTTCCGGAAGAATATCGTCTTCTCTTTCTCAAATATCGCCGCGCTCCTGAACTACGGCGCATCTTACGCGGTCAGTTATCTGCTCTCGATCTATCTGCAGACAGTGGCGGGCTTCGATTCTCAGACCGCCGGCCTGATCCTCATCACCAGTCCGGTCTTTCAGACGATTCTATCACCTGCCGCAGGAAGACTTTCGGACCGCTATTCGCCGTTTCTTCTAGCCTCCGCCGGAATGGCCATCTCAGCTGCAGGCATCTTCGCGTTCATCTTTATCAGTGACCGCTATCCGATGCCTCTCTTTATTGCAGCGCTCGTAGTCATTGGAATAGGTTTCGCACTGTTTTCCTCTCCGAATACAAATGCCATCATGTCATGTGTGGACAGGAAAGACTACGGCGTAGCGTCCTCCGTTACCGCCACGAGCCGCTCCATCGGCCATACACTCAGCATGGCCGTCGTCACAGCAGTCATGGCGGTCACCGTCGGAAATGTAACGCTGGAACACGCGCCGGAGGAATCGATCCTCTTCGCCATGCGCATCTCCTTCATCATTTTTACGCTGCTGAGCGCCGCAGCGATCTTCTTCTCATCCAGGAGAAAACAGGCGCAGCCGCGCCGGAAAGGACAGACTGAATGACCGACAGAGAAATCCGTATTCTCATTGACGGCGGTATCGACGCACAGGCTGCTCTGAGCCGTCTTATGGGAAAAGAAAAAATCTATCTAAAATACCTTTACCGCTTCGCTGAAGACAAAAACTGTGTCCTCTTTCTGGAAGCTGTCCGGAATCAGGATGCAGAAGCTGCATTCCGCGCCGTTCACACGCTGAAAGGAACAGCCGCCGGCATCGGAGCCGTCCGCGTCTCGGAGACGGCTGACCGTCTGACAGAATACCTGCGCCCCATCCGGAGCCTTGACCCCGATCTCACCGCCGTCCTGCCCGAAGCAAAAAGACTCCAAGAGGAAATTTCCGAAGCCTGCCGGGCCGTCGAAAGGCTGAAGAATCTCAAAGCGGCAGAATCCTCTGGAAAATAGCGGCATGGATTTTCCCCCCCGCAGGCACGTACGCAAGAATCATATGAGGTAAAATATAAAATGGAAATCTTTACAATGGAAATCACGGCAGAAAGCAGACTGCGGGCTTTCGGAGAGTCCTGCACCCCTGGAGACGTCTTTCATATGCTGGAAATAGCAGCTGCTGCTCACGGTAGTTTTCTGGGCCATACCCGCCGGAAAGTTTTGAAAAGCGGCGCTCTCTGGATCGTCGCCAGCCACAGAGTCCAGTTTCACTCGGTTCCCCGTTCCGGGGACAGACTCAAGCTCAGCACCTGGCCCGGAAAAACGCGCTTCACTTTTCTGCCACGTCATTGTCGGATCGAAGATCAGCTGGGAAGACTCCTGATCCGGGCAGTCACCGACTGGGCGCTCATCAGTCTGGAAACCCGCAGCATCTTCCCTCCGGAAAAAGCGGGAATCATCATGGAACCTGTGATTACGGGCGATGAGCTGAAACCGGAAAAATACATCCCGATCGCGACAGCGGAACCATCCTTCCGCTGGACGGTCCTTCCAGAAGAAATCGATGACAACGGTCATGTGAACAACACCATCTACGCCGACAGAATCGCCGCATATCTGACAGACGAGCCTGCCGGCCCCCGTTTGCCGGAAATCCGCGGCATATCCATCCAATACCGGCATGAACTTCGTCTGGGAGATACCGCCGTAATCCGTACACAGCGTGACGGAGACCGCATGCTGATCACAGGAGAGTGTGGGGGCAGAACTGTCTTCTGCGCAGCGGCGGAGTGAAAAAATAAAATGAAAAAGGAATGAAAATGATATCATTTTCATTCCTTTTTCATTTTAACTCAAATATCAAACTATTTGCCGGTTCCGTAATGTTGGATATATGTTTTCATCTTCAGCTTTAATTTACTGAAAGATATTCCAGCATCTGCTCCGCCGTCGTATCCTCGTACATTGTATAACGGTTCATTTCCAGGAGACTCTGCGGCAGTCCTCTGATCACAGTATTTCCGCCCGGCTGAGTGGTAAATGTGATCTTTACGCCGAGCTGCACCAGAACCGACGTCGTCAGTTCGGTATACCTACCTTCCGGATAAGCCAGAGCAAACGGTTCTTCTCCGGTAAGCGAGAGGATCAGCTGCCTTTCTTTTTCCGTATCATCTGCCAGCATGTCCGCATAATCCCATTCGTCTTCGCCGGGCAGCGGCGCCATATTCTCCCGGACCGTACCCGTCTCATATGCCGCAGCCTGATGCAGATCATATGTGTGACTCTGAATGGAGATCAGGCCGGAATCCGTCATTTCCCGCGCCTCTTCCGCTCCGAAATGCGGAATGATGGGCTGTCCGGTATCCTTGTACTCATCTTTTCCAGCTGAAGAGCCGATGACGAAAATCGTCGCTTTCATGCCGTACTTTTTCAGTACCGGATAAGCGTAATCGTAATTACTCTGGTATCCGTCGTCGAAGGTGATGAGTACCGGCTTTTCCGGCAGGGTTCCGCCGTGTTCCACGTAGGCTGTCAGCTCTTCGGGCGAGACAGCGGTATATCCGTTTTCTGCCAGCGCTCTGATATGATTCTCGAAAGTTTCCGGTGATATCACGGCGCCGTTGCTTCCGTCGGCTGCCGGATCGATTTCATGATAAAGCAGCACCGGAACGCAGGCAGAAATCTCCTGGTTCGAAAGAGCGCTGTGAGTATAGAGATCGTCTACCGCCTCTTCCACATTGTCTTTCGTTACTAGCTGACCGAAATCCTCCGGCACATAAATGCTGTCATCTCCCGCCATACGTGCCAGAGCCATGTCGCCAACACAGTTGCGGAAATGAGTGGCATCATAAAAATAACGCATCTCGTAACTCACAGAACTCATGGAAAAATCCCAGAAATCCGTGACTTCCGCCAGAGCCGTATAAAACTCCAGAACTTCCTCTTTCGCAAAGTCGTTAAAATAGTCCCAGTAGACCGGCGCCATTACAACAGTGAAATTTATGCCGTTTTCCTCGCAGAGATCCCGTATCCGCGCCAGACTCTCCGCCGTTGGCCCGATTTCCGTCATCTCCGGTGACGTCTGCGGATAAGCCGCAAATTCCGGATAAGCCTGAAGATAAGACTCCCTGTCAGAGATCCGCTCCGCATCTCTCTTCGTTTTGTCATAAGCGCCAGTCTCAGCGTTAAATACATCGAATGCCTGATTCAGATATGTATCTTTCTGAAGAGACCGCAGCTTGTCGATGGCATACGTCGGTTCCGCCTTCAGATAGCGCAGATAATACGTCAGCTCCTGCAGAATACCTCCGGACTCTGTCTTTCCGTGAACGGAATATTTCAGAGGATCCTCCTCTTCATCGTAATGGAGTGCATTGTCGATATATACGCTGACGATGAGATTTTTACACTCGTAATTTTCGATGATATAGCGGCTTTCCTTCTCCACGTCCAGCATATCGGCGCCGTACATGATCATATTGTAAAAGCTGGCATCGTAATACTCGTTCAGGCGGTCAACGGGATATGAGCTGGTGGATGAACAGCCTATGATGTAGGAATCGTATTTTTCATGGTTCTCATCGAGATATGCGATCTTCGCCGCCCTGGGATTGAGCGTCATGTCGTAGGAATACCAGGAAAACAACCGGTCGCCGAAAACACCGAAGGGATCCACGGTGACATTGAACGCACCCAGCAGCACAAACAGTCCGAACACGGTGAGGATAAATGAAACGAGCCATTTTTTTGCCGACATGGTTTCTCCTCCTCTCCTTAAAACTGCATGTAGATGAATCCCACGGACACATCTCCTTTAATCCAGACGCCCAGCACCAGCACGGCAGCTACAGGCAGAAGAATCCCCAGATACTGGACGGGCGCACTCTTCTGTGCCAGAGCCTCACGTACGGAAACGCCCCGTTCCTGAAAGAATTCGACTGTCAGCATGA
>JAHZHA010000034.1:0-18718 GCA_019420525.1 Bacillota bacterium | reverse complement strand
CCCCGGCGAAAATTACGAGATAGTCCATCGCGGTCACGCCCAGCTGCATGACGGTGCCATCCAGCAGCGCTCCCGGCTGGAAATCCAAAACCGTCTTCTTCAGCATAGCCAGCGCATCTCCGAAAGACTCCGCTCTCGTCAGATATCTGCCGATAAAAATCAGCACGCATGTCCTGGCAATGCGGAAAATGCGCCAGCCTGTGCTTTTCCGGTCGATTCCCAGCTTCCTGCAGAAACGTTCGAAAGTCTGCTCCAGCAACAGGGAGGCCGTTATTATGATACCGTTCCAGAAACCGTAGACGATATATTTCGGATCGGATCCGTGCCAGATTCCGATGATGAGATAGACGATAAATGTAGCCAGCGACGTAGGCAGGATCTTTCCGAACATGCCGCTGAAATGCTTTCTGCTGAACTTGCCCAGCTTCATAAAAGGCTTCGACAGAGAGATCGGGTAGAAGACATAATCTCTCATCCAGGATCCAAGCGTAATATGCCATCTTCGCCAGTAATCGGCCACAGAATCGGCGAATATCGGTCTGCGGAAGTTTTCCGCCAGATCTACTCCGAACATGCGCGCCACTCCCCGGGCGGTATCGATGCCGCCGGAAAAATCGCAGTACAGCTGAATGCAGTAAAAGAAGACCGCCATTGCGATAATGCTGCCGCTGTAGCCGCTGTAGCCGTCTACCACGGTATTGACCAGAACGCCGGCTCTGTCAGCGATGACCAGTTTCTTAAAATACCCCCAGAGCACCAGCTGGATGCCGCTGCGCAGATTTTCGAAGTCGAGTTCTCTCTGAGCCGTCAGCTGACCGCCCAGATCACGGAACCGGCTGATGGGACCCTGTACCATCTGGGGATAAAAGGAGACAAACAGCGCATAGTGGCCGATATTGTGTTCCACCGCATATTTTCCCCTGTAGCAGTCGATGACATAACCGCAGGACTGGAAGATATAATATGAGATTCCCAGTGGTACCAGAATGTCGATTTCCGGCATTGTCTTTCCCGTTATCTGACCGATCATCTGAATCGTACCGTCCAGATACTTCACCACATAGAGCATGCCGAAGTTGAAAATCAGAGCAGCAGCAACAACAGCTCGTTTCTTCCGTTTCAGGACATCCTTATCCGCCGTTCCCTTCTGAGCGTTGAGCTTCTCCAGAGTCAGGCCGGCGGCATACGTACATACCGTGGCAGCGATGAGATAACCCGTAAGCAGGATACCTCCGCACAGGTAAAAGACATAGTTTGCACCCAGCAGAACGATCCACTGAAATCTCTTGGGAACCCGATAATACAGTATGACCGACGCGGCTACCAGCAGAATAAATTGGCCTGATGTAAAAGACATGAATTATCCTCTGCGCTCTTCGATGAGCTGCATCATGGCTTCCACGGAGTTGAAATTCTCCGGCATGAGATCGTCCACATCGAGCTCCACTTTAAAATTATCCATAATCTCGGCTACGATCGACACGATTTCAAAAGAATCGATGAGACCGTCGTCGATGAGCGCCTTTTCATGTTCAAAGTCCACATTCGGACAGATTTCGCTGAGTATTTCGATTAACTTATCCATGATTGTTTTCCTTTCTTCGTCTGAAGTAATTTATACTATTGATACACCGCTTCAGCAGAGATCTGTTTTTTCTGCCGGTTTCAGCGCGTTGCCCTTATCCGCCGCGTCACCGCTCTGTCCCGCTTCTGCGCATCACGGCGGACGTCCAGCCGTCAGGACGATAGCCGGTATTCCGATAAAAACCGACCGCCGGCGCGTAATCCTTTCGTGCCCAGACGAGTCCTGTCTTTCCCACGTTGAGCCGGAAACACATCTCCGCCATGCCGCCGGCAATTCCCAGGCCCCGCATCTCCTCCGACACGGCCAGATGGCGGATCTCCCACGTTTTTTTTGCAGATTTGAAGTGAAGAATTCCGGCTATACCTCCGCTTTCATCCCGGGCACAGATGATACGTCCCTCTTCCGCCAGCGCCGGCAATTCGTCTCTTTCCGGCAGGCAGCCGGTTTCCGGACTGAAGCAGGAAACCAGAAGCTCATATATGTCTTCCGCATCTTCCGCAGATGCCGTCTCCGCTCCACTTCCTCCATTTTTCACTTTTCCGCCGTCGTATTCCGGCACTTTTCCGCCGTCTTCTTCTCTCACAAAGCGCGCCCGCTGAAAGAGCGCTTCAAATCCAAGTCTGTTCAGAAAATCATATATCTCTTTTCCGTCGTCTCCGGGACGGAAGACGTGTTCCGTCACCAGAGTTTCCCTTTCCGGAAGCTCCGGAAGAACGTCCGGGCCGGTGAGATAATAATTCAACCGTGAAAAGCCCCTGCGCCTCCGCAGAAGCAGGAGCCCTCCCTTCCAGGTCTCATAATACAGGGTGCCCCGTTCTATCTCGGAGAGATAATCTCTTTTTTCCATAAAATTATTTGTAATGACTCCCGGTTTGATATGAGCCATCACCAGTCTCGAAAGACTTCTGTAATCAGCTGCTTTCTCCACTCAGATACCTCTTTTTCAGTTCCGGCCGGTCAGCCTTGCCGTTGGCGCCTCTCGGAAGAGCATCCAGCCTGTAAAAAACATTCGGAAACATATATTTCGGTACAAGCGTTTCCAGCGACTTAAGAATCTCGCCGGACTGCGCGCTGCCCGAATAATACGCCACGATCCTGTCCCTTTCCTCATCGAAAATGCAGACGGCCTCCCGCACCCCCTGCAAAGAATTCAGTGCCGTCTCGATCTCGCCGAACTCGATGCGGTAGCCCATATGCTTGACCTGACCATCCTTGCGTGATCGGAAATAGATCATACCATCTTCCCCAGCTACACCGATGTCGCCGGTGCGGTAAATCAGATCTCTGTAATCCGGATTCAGAGGATTCTGGATAAAAGACTGCCTCGTCTTTTCCTCATCGCCGTAATATCCCAGCGCCAGACCGATGCCCCGGACGCATATCTCACCCGGCTCTCCCGGAGCCGACGGCTGCATTTCGTCATTCAGAAGGAGAATCTGTTTGTTTTCACAGGCCTTCCCCACGGGAATCATCTCGCTGTCGCTGAATTCCCGGTCGATGCGGTAATAAGTGCAGTCGACTGTCACCTCCGTAGGTCCATAAAGATTGACATACTCCACGTCCGGCAGCGCTCTGCGCCAGATATTCAGCTGCTTTGCCTGAAGGGCTTCCCCTCCGAGTATCACCGTCCTGAGCGATGAAGGCGCCACACGGCTCAGAGCCCCGGAATTTGCCACCAGATGAAAAGCAGACGTCGCCCATACGAAAGCCGTAATCTTTTTTTCCTGCGCAAACTGCAGAAGCAGTTTCGGAAACAAAAAGAATTTTCTTGGAAAAATATAGCAGGATGCACCGTTTCTCAGCGTCTGATAAATGTCTTTCACTGAAAGGTCAAAATAAAACGGCGCCTGGTTTCCGAAGATATCGTCTTCCGTAAAATGAAACGTTTCTCCCATCCATTCCGTGAAGTCGATCACCGAACGGTGAGAAATGACGATACCTTTCGGAAAACCCGTAGAGCCCGACGTAAAGATCACATATGCTGGATCGATGTCCAGCACACCGCCTCTCAGGGCATTGAGAAGCTCTTCATCCTCCCCGGAGGAAAAAGCCTGCTCTTCTGTCACAAACGGGCAGATCTCTTCCAAATCTTTCAGCTTTCCGCGCTGTGCTTCCGGTATCAGAAAACACACAGGACGCACCTTTCTGAGTATGCGCTCCATTCTGCTGCGGGGCATGTCAACGTCTACCGGTACATAGTAATTGCCTGAAGCCAGAACACCCATGAACGCCGCGATCGTATCAGACGAACGTTCCGCCGCCACCGCAACCGGCCGGGAAATACAGCCGTACCTGCGTGCCAGATATGTTCCTGCGGCGCGGGATGTCCGGAGCAGTTCCGAAAAAGTATATACTTTCTTTTCATCGGAAAAAGCTGTCCTTCCGGGATATTTCGCCGCGGTATCCTGCAGATATTCATAAACATTTTTACGATAATTCATTTTACATCTCCGTCCCAAGTCAGTTTACAGAAAAAACAGCACTGCTGCAAGCGTATGCCTTGCGTTTTTCAGAGTGCATGCCACACTGTAAGATTATATTATAATCGAAAACCGGCCTCCTTGAAAGTATAAGATAACGGTATAACCTCTTTTTTATCACACCTTTTCTTCCGTGGAAAAATACGGAAAACCCGAAGTAGACTGTGTTATACTTAGATTGGTTAATCGATTTTTTCCACACAGAAAGGACAAGAAAATGAAAAGAAGAATTATTTCAGCGGTTCTGTCGCTTTGTCTCGTTCTTTCCGCAGCCGTTCCGGCATTTGCAGCGGAAAACAGCATGAGCAATTTCAAAGCCTCTGCCTCTTACAGCGGTACGTTCCAGGATGTGCCTTCCTCGCACTGGGCAGCCTCTTCCGTCAGAACGTGTTTCGAATATGGCCTGATGAAAGGCGTCACGTCTTCCAGCTTCGATCCTGAAGGAAGTCTCACGGTAGCTCAGGCACTCGTCATGGCTGACCGCGTCCATGAGATTTATGCGTCCGGCTCTTCAACACTCCAGAACGGACAGCCATGGTACCAGCCTTATGTCGATTATGCCTTGGAAAACGGCATGATCTCCGCCGGAGAATTCAGCGATTACAATACAGCTGTCACGAGGGAACAGATGGCCGCAATTTTCTCCAGAGCGCTTCCCGCATCTGAACTGACAGCGGTCAATGATATCGCGAACATTCCCGACATCGCAGGCAGCCCTTATAAAGACGAAATCCTGATGCTTTACAGAGCCGGTGTCCTCACAGGCAGCGACATCTACGGCACATTCCTGCCGGACAGCTCCATCAGGCGTTCCGAGGCTGCAGCCATCATCTCTCGGGTAGCGATTCCTTCCGAAAGGAAAAATGTCACCCTCATGAAAAAATACGTGTGGAGCGATGAGCCGTCGGTAACTGTAGCTCTGCCGCAGGATGCCGCCGACATATCCGATAACGGGGATACCTCTTTTGCTGGAAGCGATTCTTTCATCTATCTCAGTACACACCCTGAGAATTATCCTTCCGATTACGATGTCACCGCTATCTCCGCAGCAGATCTCAATTCTATGCTTACCGAAATTTTTGCCGATGACGGTATTGCATTTTCCGATGCCCGTTCCTCCATGGTCAAATTCGGCTCTCGGAAAGCGTACCGCACTACAGGTGTAATGAATATTGCTGGACAGCCTGATGACAGTATCATTTACACGTACATAGATGAAACAGGATGGAAGATCATCGCATTTGCCACATTCGGAAATGATGCACTCCTGAAAACACTTTCTGACAATCTGACAGTAAACGGCTCGGCAGCTGTACCTCAGATCTAGCCCTCAGAGGTTTCGTCCACAACATTCCCTTGACGTCAGTCGTCTGCGAATTGCTGCGGGCCGTTTCCTCTCCTTCTTCCCTTCATCCCGATGATTATAGGTGAAGTGAGGCGCTATCTCAGAGATAACACCTCCATGCGTGTCAGCCGTTCGCTCAGAGATCTGGCCTATCGGGCGCTGCGCGCCCGTGAAGAACTGCTCCGACGTCTGCAGAGAGATCCCTCTGTAGAGGAAATCGCCGCGGAAGTCGGATCTCCCCGGGAGGATGTGGTGAGAGCTCTCGATTCCATTCAGGATACCATCTCCCTATATGAGCCCGTATTTCGAGATAACGGCGATACCGTGTTCATCATGGATCAGATCAAAGATACGAAAAATACAGACGAGAGATGGATGGCAGGCATTTCTCTTTCGGAAGCCATGTCACGGCTCAACCCGAGAGAACGTCGTATTCTCAGCAGAAGATTTTTCGACGGAAAGACCCAGACGGAAGTAGCCGATGAGATCGGAATTTCCCAGGCCCAGGTCAGTCGGCTCGAAAAAAATGCATTGCAGTTCATGAAAAAGTACGTTTAGTATTTAAACAGAAAGCGCCCGCCGGCAGCTGTGTCCAGCTGCCGGCGGGCGCTTTCTGTTTAAGACGGATACATCTTCCGTCTGTATTCTCTCTTCTTTTCTATTTGCTTTCTGCTCCGTCCTCTCGGATATCAGCCTGCAGTTCTTCGTCGCTGATTTCCGACATGATAGCGTCATTTCCGTCGATAATCTCATCCGACGCTCTTACCGCGCCGTTCTCTTTCCAGATCCATACACCTGTGGAACTGAGGTGCGTCTTCTGACTGCTCATTTGAATGACCTCGATCTCATCATCTTCGTCGATGGAATCACCTTCCTCCGCCTCGATGCGGCCGGAATTGATAAATGTCGTCTTCACCTGATCTCCGTTGATGAAAATCTTGCTGGCTGAAGTAAAGTTTTCTCCCGTGATGTACAGAACATCTCCCGAAACGCCGATATCGCTGATCGTGATCGGATCGATGCCCATCTGCATATCGGTCGGAACGAAAGGCTTCACACCGCCGTAGCAGTATGACTCTCCGTAGAGAATATCATACTGGAGCGCATGCAGAGAACTGTAGTAATTGCTGCTTCCTTCCAGTTTCTGATGGAGAGACGTGATGATTCCGTTATGCATGTCGAGCTGATCCATCACATAGGAATAGAGCTGATACGTCTTCAGATCTTTATCCTTCTTTTCCATTCCGAAATTGTTCCATACGACATATTCCGTCTGATATATATTCTCATTTTCCAGATCTTCCGGTTCGAACGAGAATTTAGGCAGGTGATCTCCATATACCACGAGAACACACGGTTCACCGCTGTCCTCCAGCATATCTGTCACATCTCCCAGAAACTCATCCATCTCATGAATCTGATTGACATAATATTCAAAGCCCACAGCTTCCTCTTCGTTGAATCCCGAAACGGTAATCGTCTGATCCGGGTCGATCTGTTCGGTCGGATATTTGCCGTGTCCCTGCACCGATACAGCAAAGACGAAATCCTGCTCGTCCGTGGAATCCATCGCTTTCTTTATCTCTTCGGTCAGGCATTTATCCTCCGCCCAGTCCAGAGGATTCCGCTCCACATTCTGCATGTATTCCACAGAAGTATAGGAGTCGAATCCCAGATTCGGATAGACGAGATAACGTCCGTAGAATTTGCCTGTATGATTATGTATCGCATGAGTGGAATAACCGTAATCCTTGAGGTCATAAGCCACCGATTCGGATGTAGTTTCCCGCATGATCGTCGTAAACGGATATTCGCCCGGTCCGAAATACTCCAGACTCATGCCCGACAGCACTTCGAATTCCGTATTGGCCGTGCCGGCTCCGAAGGAAGGCGTCGTCAGCCATCCGGACGTATAGTTTTCTTTCATCTCCGTGAAATTCGGCACCGGATTTTCCGAGAATGTAACATCCTTCAGATGATTGACGTCAAAAAATGACTCCATCTGCAGGAATACGATATTCGGCGTCTCTTCCGTGGCATTTTCCGATCTGACAGCCTCAGCGTTTCCGCCGGCCTGATTGATCTCATCCACGATGGCCTGAATACTATCCTCGCTGTAATCATCCGGCTCGGAAATTCCCCGGTCCACTACGCTGCACGCGAAGCAGTAAGCGAATCCGTAATCCTTGTACGCATCCTGAATATTATGGAACGTCGTGGCCAGAGATCCGGAAGACACGGAAAACGTAGTGGCCGCAGACAGCGTAACGCCCAGCACTGCGATGGATGCCAGTGCTCTCGCCGGACTGCGCTTGATTTTCGGTGACTTGACGAAAATCAGTGCGATGATGCACGCCATAACGGCGACACCAGCCGCGATCATGGCGATCTGTGTCTTTGTAAAGTATACGGTGACGATACCCATGACATTCTTGAACGTCCTGAAATCCATGGCATTCAGCGGTGTGGTGCGGAATCCCAGCAGCACACAGTTCGTAATGCCTAGCCCCAGCCATATGATAGATACCAGGGAATAGACGAATTCCTTTCTCCGGAACAGAAGCGCCACCGACAGAGTGACGATGACGATCAGCGAATTGTAAAGGAAAAGCAGCGGATGCTGAACGAGGTACGCCGCTCCCTGAATGACGGAACGCCTGCTGAGCATCTCGATGATGAGATAGAGCAGGAGTCCCAGTCCCACTGTAAAGAGAAACGGACGTTCCTCCCATTTTCTTATACGCGCCAGGGGCTTCTCCGTAATCCTGCGGAGAAATGCCGTCGGTTTATGGAAAACTTTTCCATATGCTTTTCTTATTCTCTCCCGAACCTGCCTGATCCTCGTACACGTCTTTTTCCAAATCGAATTTTCCATTTCTGTACCCCCTCGGTTAACCCCTGTATTCCGAGCTGAACCAACTGATATATTTTATGAATTCTTCTTATTCAGTCTCTCCGTCCTCCGGAAAGATTTCCGCACACTTTATATTTCTATTCCAGTGCCGCCGGAACTTTCCGGGAATCTCACAAAAAGGCCGCGAGATCAAAAATCGCTAATCGCTGTAAAATAATTGTAAATCACATAAGATCAGACTTATTTTAGCTTTACATTTTCTTAACGTCAATCGTATTTGGGATATTATAAGAAATTTTTAATAAAATGCCGGAATGCACTGAAAAATACAAAAAGGCAGACCGGTAATCTCTGCCGATCACCAGTCCGCCCTGATACAGATCTGCTTTATATCTTCACCGTTCTTTTTTTAATTTCTGCTCGTCTGCCGACGTTCTCTTCTCATCGGCCGGCTGCCCGCTTTCCGCAGCGTATGCCTGCTGCCCTCTGCCGACAGCGGCCTCTCAGTTCTGTTTCGATACGATCTTGTATTCGTCGTAAAGGAGATAATACGGACAGTCCCGGAATGTATCCGTCAGAAAACGGTACATCTCGTCCTCATCCAGGCTGATGTCGCAGAAATACGTATCGTATTCCGCATCGTAGATATAATAGGTGCAAGTTTCACAGGATCCTTTCTTACTCATAAAAACTTCCCTTCATCATCTGAGACATGATGCACGCCCCGGCGGCTCCTGCCTCTCTTACGGAGCCGATATTTTCCGACGAGATGCCGCCGATGGCGAAAACCGGTATGGACACTGCGTTCACCGTCTTCCTCAGAAAGCCGAGTCCCCGAGGTTCCGCACCCTTTTTGCAGTCCGTCGCAAACACGTGACCCGCTGTCACATAATCCGCTCCCAGCTCTTCCGCCTCCGCAGCCTCCACAGGAGAATGCACCGAAGCGCCTATCGTGTGAAACGAGCTGAGAATGCCGGTCTGTCCACCCGCTGTTTTTTTCTCATCCTGCCGCATCTGCTTCAGAACGGGAAGCGGAAGATGAAGCATACCGCAGCCGAGCCGGCGCGCCGCTTCCGCATAGGTGTGAAGAATGCAGCCGACTCCGGCTCCGGCGCAGATCTCCATGACGCGGCCTGCAAGTTCCTCGTAAGCCGCTTCTGTCATATCTTTTTCTCTGACGATGACAGCATCTACTCCGGAAGCCGCGATCTTTCCGATGCGGGAAAAATATTCCCCTCTGGAAAGCCAACGGTTCGTAACAGCGATAATCCGGAAATCGCGCTCCTTCCGGAAACCTCCTTCTCTCTCCGTTTTTTCGGCTTTCCCGTCTGCTGCACCGCGCCCCGCCTCTCTATACATAGACATAATCATTCATCACCGGCTGAAGTCCTCTGCTGCGGATGGCCTGACGCACCTCGTCTACCGTCCGTCCGTCGGAGATTACAAACTGTTCGTCTCCCTTTTCTTCGATTTCTTCCACGTGGCTGCCGATTCCCGTGCTGACGCCTGCTGAGATCTTCGTGGCCGCGATGCCGATGACATTGTCGCGGAAACGCTGCCCCTCTCTCGTGGATATCGTAATGCCGGCGAAAGGCATGAAAATCCGGTAAGCCGCGATTACCTGCAGAAGCTGTGTCTCGTGGACGTCTTTCGGATTGATCTCATCGTGGTTGATGGTCGGTCTCAGACGCGGGCAGGAGAAAGCGATCTCCGCGTGAGGATATTTCTTCTGCAGCAGGCTGGCATGCATGCCCGTGGCAAAGGCGTCCTTTCTGAAGTCGGACAGTCCCAGAAGCGCCGCAAAGCCCACGCCTCTCATACCGCCCCGCACAGCCCTCTCCTGCGCGTTGAACCGGTACGGAAAGACTCTCTTGTGCCCGCCCAGATGAAGCGTCTCATATTTATCCGGATCATACGTCTCCTGAAAGACCGTGACGAAATCGGCGCCGCATTCGTGGAGATACGCGTACTCGTCGGAATTCACCGGATAAATCTCCAGGCCGATGAGCCGGAAATATTTTTTCGCGATTCTGCAGGCCTCACCGATATACTTCACGTCTGACATCTTGCGGCTTTCGCCCGTGAGAATCAGAATCTCCTCCAGACCCGTATCCGCGATGGCCTTCATCTCCTGCTCGATCTGCTGAAAATCCAGTTTTGCCCGCCTTATCTTATTGTGACAGTTGAATCCGCAGTAAATACAGTAATTCTCGCAGTAGTTGGCGATATACAGCGGCGTGAACATATAGACCGAATTCCCGAAGTGCTTCCGCGTCTCCAGCTGCGCTCTCTGCGCCATCTCCTCCAGAAAAGGCTGTGCTGCAGGGGAAAGCAGAGCTCCGAAATCGTAAGGAGACAGCGTGTCCTTTCCCAGAGCAGTGCGCACATCTTCCCCGGTAAAACGTTCCGGATGATACTCCTCTGTCGCTTTGAGCACTCGTTCCATCAGATCGGAATCCTCGAGAATCTCCATATCGGGCAGGTATTCCATGTGATTTGCCGGAACCTTTTTGATATCCTTCCTCTCTTCCATTACAGACACTCCTTTCAGTCGGCGAGAAAGCCCGTCAGCGGAGAAGATGCGGCGGCACCCTTCGGCAGAATTCTGCCCATGCCTGCCAGATATGCGCTTCTTCCGGCTTCGATCGCTTTGCGGAAAGCCAGAGCCATGGCCGGAATATCTCCTGCCGTGGCTATAGCGGTATTGGCCATCACCGCAGCCGCACCCATCTCCATAACCTCACACGCCTGAGACGGACGTCCGATTCCGGCATCCACGATAACAGGCAGATCGATCTCATCGATGAGGATCTGAATAAAATCTTTCGTACTCAGCCCCTTATTGGAGCCGATGGGCGCCGCCAGCGGCATCACGGCCGCCGCACCCGCATTCTGAAGATCTCTGGCCGTATTGAGATCAGGATACATATACGGCATCACCACGAAACCCTCCGAAGCCAGAATCTCTGTGGCCTTCACCGTCTCGTAATTGTCGGGAAGCAGATATCTGGAATCCCGTATCACTTCGATTTTCACAAAATCCCCGCATCCTGCCTCTCTTGCCAGCCGGGCGATGCGCACCGCTTCCTCCGCATTGCGCGCACCCGACGTGTTTGGCAGCAGCGTCACACCTTCCGGAATGTGATCGAGAATGTTTCCGTCTCCCGCCGAATTGATCCTGCGGAGAGCCAGTGTGATCATCTCCGCACCTGCGCATTCCACAGCTGCCCGGATCAGCTCCACATCATATTTTCCCGATCCGAGAATAAACCGGGAAGAAAATTCATGACCGCCGATTATAAGCCTGTCTTCACCATTCGTCATATTCTTTTCCTTTCTCTGTATTCATCCCTGCGGAACGCCCCGCGCGCACCGCATTTTTCATCCGTCATCCGATACGATCCCGCCGCTTTCCGTGTGACAGCTGTACTCTCCGCATCCGTCTCTTACTCCTCTCCGAGAATCAGCCGCAGAACCGCATTCGCCTGATGCGCCGCACAGGCCATCACCCTGGGCGCTGTCAGCTGCAGACCGGACTCAAGGCCGCTGTTCTCATCTCCGCAGATGTACAGATGTTTCGTGACCCTGCGGGTGCGGATCTGATTTGTATCTCCCCATCCCGCCATTCCGCTGCCGCTGACCACCGTGGCTTCCGGCAGTCCCGTCAGAACACCGTTGACGAAAGCCGCCTTGTTTTCCGCCAGGTCAAAAGCCTCACAGATGATTCTGTCTTCCCGGAAGAGTTCCGGTATGTTTTCCTCCGTGACTCTGCAGCAGTCGGCTTTCACCTCGATATACGGATTGATGTTGCGAATGATCTCGATAAGCGCATCGGTTTTCTTTTTTCCCACCTGACTCAGAAAATACGCCTGACGGTTGATATTTGAGAGATCAACCTCATCATCATCCACGATATGCAGATGCCCGATGCCGGCTCTCGCCAGCGCCAGCGCCGTATGCGATCCCAGGCCTCCGATTCCGCCGATGCCCACCCGCGCGTTCCACAGCTTTTCCCGGACCTGGCGGGTGTGCCGCAGATCGAGAGCGCGGAAGATATCCTCCAATGTGTAATTCATTTCTTCTCCGTTCTGTTTTCCGGTATCCCTTGTATCCGGTATCCCGTATTCAGCCTCCTCCTACAAAACTGACAATCTCGATGATTTCTCCGTCCCGGATCACCTTGTCGGCGTAACTGCTCTTTGGCACGATTTCCCCGTCGCACTCCACCGCAATACGGATCTGAGAATACCCTTTTTCCTCCAGATATTCCGACAGCTTTCTTCCGTCTGCTTCCGGTTCATTTTTTCCGTTGATCACTGCCATGTCAGGCTCCTTTCCACACCGGCATCCGTTCCGCCAAAGGCCTTACCGGTATCCGATTACAAAAAAACGCACGAAGACTTACACCCGCGGTGGTGTACCCCTTCGTGCGGTATCTGCACTCTGTTTTCATTTTAGTTCAGATGTTTGCACATGTCAATGACAAATTTTTCGTCAAATATCGTCTGCCGTATTGTATACCTGTGCTCATAATGCTATAATAGCCCGTGCAGATTCTGACATTTTGTTAGATCTGCATTTTATTATACGGTCAATCATTTCGGAAGACGTCCGTCGAAGTCACAAAGTAGAAAACAAAAAGTGTGTCTGACGCCCGCACTTTTTTCTCAGGTACACAGCCGCCTGCGTCAGCGGCAGATTGGAGATGATAATATGTCAGAAAAAGCCATCGGCCGGCCGTCGGGTTCTCCGACACTGCCGGAAAACAAAATGGGTGTGATGCCGATCCCGAAGCTGCTCTTCAGCATGGCGGTTCCGGCGATCTGCTCCATGACTCTTCAGGCGGTATATAATATTGTAGACAGTATCTATGTAGCCCAGATAGGCGAAAGAGCCCTGGCTGCCGTCACTCTCGTATTCCCTATCCAAATGCTCATCGTCGCCATCGGCGTCGGCACCGGTATCGGTATCAACTCCCTCATCGCCAGACGTCTGGGGGAAAAGAGATTCGACGAAGCCAATTCAGCAGCTTCTCACGGTTTCATCCTTGCCATTTTCAACTGGCTGATTTTCCTGATATTCACACTGGTCTTCTCAGAGCTGTTCTACACGACTTTCTCCGATGAACCGGATCTGGTAGGGCAGGCGATGGACTACAGCAACGTGGTCACCGGTGTCTCCTGTTTCGTATTCGTCCAGATGGTCTGTGAAAAAATACTCCAGTCCACCGGAAATATGATCATACCGATGACATCGAACATGGCCGGCTGTATCGTCAACATCGTGTTGGATCCGATTCTCATCTTCGGACTTCTCGGATTTCCTGCTATGGGAGTCAAAGGTGCAGCCATCGCCACAGTCATAGGACAGCTGGTAGGCATGACGATCATCTGCTGCTTCTTCTTCTTGAAAGAGCACGATGTAAAAGTATCTTTCCGGAAATTCCGTTTCTCACTGAAAACCATCAAAGACATCTATGCGGTTGCCCTGCCGGGTATGGTAATGCAGGCGATTCCGTCCGTGGTCAATGTGTTCCTCAACATCATCCTCATCGGCTTCTCCGAGACGGCGGTATCCGTCCTGGGTGTCTACTTCAGAATCCAGTCCTTCGTATTCATGCCGGTTTTCGGACTCAATCAGGGCTCCACGCCGATCATGGGATACAATTACGGGGCAAAGAATAAGGAACGTCTGCTGAAGACGCTGAAGCTGTCTCTGATCACAGCGGTATGTATTATGGTCGTTGGATTCATTATCTTCCAGATGTTCCCATCACAGATCATGTCTATCTTCAGCGAATCCGACGAAATGATGCAGATGGGTACATCTGCCATGAGACTCCTCAGTCTTTGCTTCATTCCGGCGGCCTTCGGCATCGTGTTCTCCACACTTTTCCAGGCTCTCGGTTTCGGTACATACAGTCTTATCATGACACTGCTGCGTCAGTTTATCTGCGTTCTGCCGGCTGCATGGTTCTTCTCAAGGTTCCTGGATGTCACCGGTGTCTGGATTTCTTTCCCATTTGCCGAGATATTCTCGCTGACCTGCGCATTTTACCTTTTCAGCCGCGTATACCGGCGGAACATTAAACCCATGCCGTCGCCTGAGAATCACGGTACCCGGGCCGAGTAACGTTTGACACCGGCCTCTCCGTGATATATGATGGATAACAGGATACATACAGAATATCTCCGACAGTTCATTGGTACCATCCTGTCGCAAAACAAAACTCGGACCTTGCGGATAATTTCCGCCGCCCCGGCTGCGGCACGGCGGCTTCCGATTATGTTTCTGCAGGCGTCCCTCAGCGGACGCCTTTTTATTTTGAGGTTAAGAATATGTACAAAATCACAGCAAACGAAAGTTTCGATTCGGCTCATTTCCTCAAGGATTACGACGGAAAGTGCGCAAACATCCACGGTCACAGATGGAAAGTCGTCATCACCGCCGGTGGAGAAAGTCTCAGCGAAGATCCGCAGACCCGGGGTATGGTGGCCGACTTCGGTGATCTCAAACGGGATCTCAGATCGGAGACGGAAGCCCTCGACCACAGGCTGATCGTCGAGAGAGATTCCCTGCGTCCGAAGACCATGGAAGCCCTCACCGAAGAAAATTTCCTGATCGTCCAGACCGAATTCCGCCCTACTGCAGAGAATTTTGCAAAATACTTCTGCGACCGGATGATGAGAAAAGGCTGGAATGTGCTGGAAGCAACCGTCTATGAGACACCCGGCAACTGCGCATCTTACACACCTCCTCAGAGGTGACAGATTGATCTGCTGCCGGTTCCGGAATATGCCGGCAAAAAAGTATTTCACGATATGAAATGGCGCGGATTCACCGCTTCCGGACGTACGGAAGCAGAAAGGGAAAAGGGATGAATGAAGATGGATAAATACAGAATAGCAGAGCATTTTATCAGCATTAACGGTGAAGGGCGGCGTTCGGGAGAACTCGCCTATTTCATCAGATTTCCGGGCTGCAATCTCAGCTGCAGCTATTGCGACACCGCCTGGGTTAACGAACCCGACACGCCGTATACTGAAATGACAGCGGAAGAGATCTTCGACGCCGTCCGGATCAGTGGTGTCAGAAACGTAACGCTCACCGGCGGCGAACCGCTTCTTCAGAAAAACATCCGTCCGCTGATCGAACTTCTCAATACCGACAGCCGGATCCGGGTGGAAATTGAGACCAACGGTTCCGCTGATATCGCCCCGCTGACAGACTTGGAGAAACGCCCGGCATTCACACTTGACTACAAACTGCCGTCCAGCGGAATGGAAATCATGATGCGCGTCTCCAATTTCGGGCTTCTGACCCCCTCTGACACGGTGAAATTCGTAGCCGGAAATACAGAAGATCTGGAACGTGCGATCACCGTCATCCGCGCATATGATCTCACGGACAGATGCACCGTCCATATCAGTCCGGTTTTCGGAAAAATCGAACCCGCCGATATCGTGGAATTTATGAAAGACAACTGCATCAATGATGTCGCCCTGCGGCTTCAGATACATAAACTGATCTGGGATCCGCAGAAACGCGGCGTCTGAAACGATAAAACGCCGTAGGAAAACGACAGAAGGAGGAATGATACATGGCAATCGATCAGGAAGCCATCGAAAAACATATTCTGGGAATCCTCACCGCCCTCGGCGACGATCCCCGAAGAGAAGGGCTGAAAGATACTCCGGCCCGTGTAGCCCGCATGTACGCGGAAATGTTCGAAGGAATGAATTACACCAACGATGAAATCGCCGATATGTTCTGCAAGACATTCGAAGAGGAAAGCGAATTCTGTGAATCCGGTCAGGACATGGTCATCGTGCGCGATATCGAGATATTCAGTTACTGCGAACATCATCTGGCGCTCATGTACGATATGAAAGTGACGGTAGCCTACGTTCCGGCGGGCGGAAGAGTCATCGGACTGAGTAAAATCGCCAGAATCGCCGACATGGTATCGAAGCGTCTCCAGCTGCAGGAACGCATCGGCGCCGATATCGCAGAAATCATACAGAAAATCACGCAGTCTCCCGATGTAGCCGTTCTGATCAGCGGCAAACACAGCTGCATGAGTGCAAGAGGTATCCGGAAATCGAATGCGAAGACATATACCTCCACTCTTCATGGCCGTTTCCGGGATGATCCTGCACTGACAGCCCGCATTCAGCCGTATCGCTGAGAATGGCGGCGCGGTTGTCCGAACCGGATCTGAGATACTCTCTTCAAGGCGTCCGAAACGCCGGATTCAGAAAATATCGAACGACAGAGGAAAAAATATATGACAGGAAGAAACGAAAAAGAAAAGGAAGGCATCACCCTTCTCGGAAATCAGGGAACGAAATACCCCGACGATTACGCGCCGGAACTCCTTGAAACATTCATCAACAAACATCAGGACAACGATTACTTCGTTAAATTCAACTGTCCGGAATTCACCAGCCTGTGCCCCATCACGGGACAGCCGGATTTCGCGACGATCACCATCTCCTATGTGCCGGATATCCGTATGGTGGAGAGCAAGTCGCTGAAACTCTATCTCTTTAGTTTCAGAAATCATGGAGACTTCCACGAAGACTGCGTCAACATCATCATGAAAGACTTGATCCGCCTGATGGACCCGAAATATATCGAAGTATGGGGAAAATTTACGCCACGGGGCGGCATTTCCATCGACCCCTATTGCAACTACGGCAAGCCGGGTACGCCGTGGGAAGAGACGGCAGCCCGGCGTCTGATGTATCACGATCTCTATCCCGAAAAAATCGACAACCGCTGAAATAGCACGTCGAAAAATAAAAAACGCAGAGCGTGCCGGAATAAACTTCCGATATACCCTGCGTTTTTTTATTGTGTGCATTTTCCTTTCACGCCTGTTCTGCGACTCCGCAGCGAGACTCCGAAACTAAAGGAGCCTGAATCTATTTTTCACACATTCTATTACGCCTTCTTTTCTCAGACTGCTGATTTCCGCCGACATGGCGCTGCGCTCCACGCCCAGATAATCTGCCAGCCCCTGCCTGTCATAAGGTATCGTGAACTCTCGACTGCCGCTTTTTTCCGCCTGCAGCGACAGATAGACCATCAGCCTTTCCCGGATCGTGCGTTTCGAAATGATCTCGATTTTCCGGTTCAGCAACAGATTTTTTTCCGCGACGATCCTGAGCAGTCTCCGGATCAGCTCTGTGTGAAAACGGCAGGCACTGCTGCAGACATCGATAATCCTTCTGAAATCTGCCAGAAGAATCTCACTGTCCGAAACGGCAACTGCACTGACAGGCAGCGAAGCCACTCCGGCACAGGCAAATACCTCTGCGAACAGTTCGGAAGGCCCTGCATCCCCCAGAATACTCCGCTTTCCGCTGTAATCGTGACGAATGATCTGTACTCTGCCCGACAGCACGATTCCTACGGACTCCGCCGGATCTCCCTCCCGGATTACAGTGTCTCCACGGGAAACCGCCGTACGCCGTACGCTGAGACAGTCGAGAAGGACAAAAAGTTCCTGTTTTTCCATCCCCTCGAACAGCGGACACCTTTTCAGCGCTTCATAATACTTTTCCATGTCACACGGCGAAATCTCAGTAGAGACTGCAGATGATATCCGTGCATTTTTCCAGGCCGAGCTCTCCGCTGTCCAGTGCGATATGATAATTCTGGGCCTTCCCCCATTTCATATCGGTATAAAAACGGTAATATGCCGCACGGCGCTTATCTTTATTCTTCAGGCGCTGCTCCGGGGATTCACTGCGCTCACCATATTCGTTGACGATCCGCAGCGCGCGCTTTTCCATACTGGAATGAATAAACACCGTGAGACAGTTTTTGTCCCGCAGAATAAAATCCGCGCATCTTCCCACGATCACACAGGACTCCGATTCCGCCAGATCCAGAATGATATTTCTCTGAATCGTCCAGAGCCGATCTTGATTCGTAGGGCCATTCCAGTTCCAGCCGATAAAGGAAGAGGCCAGCCAATTACCCTGAGGAGCGTGCTCCCCTTCTTCACGGATATATTCTTCCACGAATCCGCTCTCCTGTGCGATTTTTTGTATCAGTTCGTTATCGTAACACCGGATTCCCAGACGCTTTGCCGCCATCTTTCCTATCGTGCGGCCGCCGCTTCCGAATTCTCGGCTGATAGTTATTATACGGTTGCTCATAATGTACCTCCTTGCCTGCTGATTCTGCATGCAGATCCCCCTGAATCTCGTTTATTGTTTTATTATATCACATTTCCCTTCATCCGATGAAAGCTCTCTTCTTTCATCTGCAGAAATAATTCCCCGATGATCGAAACCGACTGTCGATTTATAAGTCAAAGGGGGGTACAAGATCTCCGGACAATAAAAAAACTGTGCCAGCAGTCTATCTGCAGACACAGTCATCATACCTGGTTGCGGGGGCAGGATTTGAACCTACGACCTTCGGGTTATGAGCCCGACGAG
>JAHZHA010000033.1:80232-90214 GCA_019420525.1 Bacillota bacterium | reverse complement strand
GCCGCGACGTATTTGGACGGAACAGGCGTCAGATTCATCTCTCTGAATTTGTCGATATCGCGTCCCGATTTTACACCGCAGATATCCGTCGCCCGTGCCAGCTTTTCTGTCGTCAGATTGATGACGAACTCCCCCGATTCTCTGATGATGCTGTAGGAATAACGCTCCGGCCTGACGGAAATATATACCATTGCCGGATCACTGCAGATGGTACCCGTCCACGCAACCGTGATGATATTCGGCTTTTCGTCTCCTCTCTGGCAGCTTACCATCACAGCCGGCAGCGGATAGAGCATATTTCCGGCTCTCCAATATTCTTTTTCTCCCATAAAACGCTCTCTCCTGTCTCTTCTGAAAAAAGGCGCCGTCAGACGGAGAAAACTACTCTCTCCTGCCCGCGGCGCCGCTGTCCGTTTCTGTTTTTTTCGCTTTTAATCGCGTTCAGTTTTTAAGTTTACCATAATATCTATCGGTTAATCTTTCCGATATCCTTTCTGTACTGAACGCCTTCAAAGGTGATCTTTTCGACATTGGCAAAAGCTTTCGCCCGCGCTTCGTCATTCGTCGCTCCTACTGCGGTAACGCCCAGAACGCGTCCTCCGCTGGTAACGATCTTTCCGTCTTTCATCGCGGTTCCGGCATGGAAAACGACAATATCATCATCTACATCGTCAAGTCCGTAAATGACTTTGCCTTTTTCGTAACTTCCCGGATATCCCCCGGATGCCAGTACGACGCAGACCGCTCTGCGGTCGCTCCACCGGATATCGATCTGATCCAGCGTTCCGTCGATGCAGGCATCGAAGATATCCGCCAGATCTGTTTCAAGACGCATGAGAACCGACTGGGTCTCCGGATCGCCAAAACGATTGTTGAACTCGATGACCTTCGGGCCGTCTTCGCCGATCATGAGACCGATGAAAAGAACGCCGTGGAAGTCGAGACCGTCTTCGATAAACCCGCGGATCGTCGGCTGGAGAATCTTTTCGTCGATTTCCTTTTTCAGTTCATCGTTGAAAATCAGACTCGGCGAATACGTCCCCATGCCGCCGGTGTTCGGCCCTTTGTCTCCGTCGAAAATTCTCTTGTAATCCTGAGCGGATTCCATCGGCACGATCGTCTTGCCGTCTACGAAACAGAGCATGGACGCTTCGATTCCCCGGAGACATTCTTCCACCACGATACGATCCGCCGCGTCGCCGAAGATTCTGTCTCCCATCATCTCTTCGATGGCTCTTTCCGCCTCTTCGTAGTTTTCGGCCAGAACGACTCCTTTCCCGGCAGCCAGTCCGTCCGCTTTTAATACCATCGGATAACCGAAGATACCGATATCTTTTTTCAGAGCTTCCTTATCTGTATATTCTCTGTATCCCGCCGTAGGGATATTATGTCTCGTCAAAAACGCTTTCGTAAAGGATTTGCTTCCCTCCAACTGAGAGCACTTTTTGTCCGGCCCGAAGACGCGGATTCCCGCATCGTTCAGAAGATCGGTAATACCCATGGAGAGCGGCACTTCCGGTCCGATTACCGCCATATCGATTTTCTTTTCCACGCAGAAATCACGGATTCCTTCCAGATCTTCCGCTTTTACGGGAACGCATTCCGCAACCGATGCGATCCCGGCATTGCCCGGAGCGCAGTAGATCTTGTCCACTTTTTTACTTTCCGCCAGCTTCCACGCGATAGCATGCTCTCTGCCGCCGCTACCTACGACTAATATTTTCATTTTGAAGTACCTCCAGATGCGAATATCCGCGGATTAAAGATCGTCCAGCTCGCCGCTGCAGAACTTTTTCGCGGCCAGCGGCAGAATCTTATGTTCCACTTCGAGAACTCTTGCTGCCAGTGTATCCGGTGTGTCATCCGGAAGCACCGGCACTTTTTCCTGAATGAGAATTCTGCCCGTGTCGACACCTTCGTCCACGAAATGAACGGTAGCTCCGGATTCCGTCTCTCCACCAGCCAACACGGCTTCGTGGACGAAATGTCCGTAGAAACCCTTGCCGCAGTATTTCGGAATCAGAGACGGATGAATATTGATGATTTTGTTTCTGTATGCTTCGATGAGCTTCGGCTGCAGAACGCTCATATATCCCGCTAAAATAACGAGATCTGTCTTTTCATCATCCAAGGCACGGATGATAGCATCCGTACGTTCGTCCATATCCGGATAATTCTTTTTCCCGATATAGACACCTTTTATGTTGTGATTCGCTGCTCTCGTCAAGGCATACGCATCCTCTTTGCTGGAAATTACCTGAACGACTCTGGCATTTTCGATGAATCCGTTTTCCACATTGTCGATGACAGCCTGCAGATTCGTTCCTCCGCCGGAAACGAGCACTGATATATTTTTCATTTGAAACCTCTTTATAATACTTCCCCGTCGTTGATGATCGAGATGCCTTCCTTTGCAGAGATTTTTCCGATAATATTCGGTTTTTCACCGGCAGCCGCCAGAACGGCCATAACGCCTTCCACATCTACAGGGCTGACGGCAAAGATCATGCCAATTCCCATGTTGAATGTGGAAAACATCTCTTTCGCGTCGATGTTTCCGCATTTCTTGATATACCGGAAGATCTCAGGAACTTCCCAAGTGCCCGTTTCGATTTCAGCACCCAGTCCCTCCGGGATGATCCGCGGAATATTCTCATAAAATCCGCCTCCTGTCATATGTACGATTCCGTGAATATCGTATTTTCCGAAAAGCGCCTTGCAGGCTTTGACATAAATCCGGGTCGGCGTGATCAGCGCATCTCCGAGAGTCGTTCCCAGTTCTTCCACATAATCGGCTACGTCCATATCCATTTTGTCGAAGAATACCTTTCTCACCAGCGAATAGCCGTTGCTGTGAATACCGCTGGAAGGGAGTCCGATGAGAACATCACCTTCGGCCACCTTGCTTCCGTCGATGATGTGCTTCTTATCTGCAATTCCTACCGCAAAGCCGGCCATATCATATTCGTCATCGCTGTAGAAAGATGGCATTTCCGCCGTCTCACCGCCCACCAGGGAGCATTCGGAAAGCACACAGCCATCGGCGATGCCCTTTACGATATCGGCGATCTTCTCCGCCTGAACCTTGCCTGTAGCGATGTAATCCAGGAAGAAAAGAGGAACCGCTCCCTGACAGATGATGTCGTTGACGCACATCGCAACGCAGTCCTGACCCACCGTATCGTGTTTGTCCATCAGGAATGCGATCTTCAGCTTCGTTCCCACACCGTCCGTTCCCGAAACGAGAACAGGCTCTCCGATCTCCGCCAAATTCAGCTGATACATGCTTCCGAAACTTCCGAGACCGGTCAGAACATTTTCGTCAAACGTTCTCTTCACATGATCTTTCATCAGTTCAACGGCTCTTCCGCCTTCTTTTGTATCCACGCCGGCGTCTTTATATGTCAGTTTATCTCCCATGTTAAAAAATCCTTTCTTAATCATGTATTTTACCGATTTACATATTTGCGAAAGCGCTGATTACCTCTGCGGAAATCAGTCGTATTCGAAGATAAAATCTCTCTTGCTGGCAGCTTCTTCGTGCTCCGCTGCATAGTCCACATCGGAGAGTTCCACTGGATAATTTCCTGTGAAGCATGCGTCGCAGATAGCATCTCCGAACCCGATGCATTCTTTGAGGCCGTCGATGCTTATAAACGCCAGAGAATCCGCACCGATATGTCTGCAGATCTCCTCGACGGAATAATTGGCTGCCATCAGATTCTTTCTGTCCGGCGTATCGATTCCGAGATAGCAGGAATACATGACCGGTGGAGAACTGATGCGCACGTGAACCTCGGCGGCTCCTGCATCTTTCAGCAGCTTGACGATCTTGCCGCTGGTAGTTCCTCTAACGATGGAGTCGTCGATCATGATGATGCGCTTTCCTCTTACATTTTCTTCCAGGACATTCAGCTTCATCCGGACGCCCAGTTCGCGCATCTCCTGTGTCGGCTGGATAAACGTTCTGCCCACATATCTGTTCTTGACGAGACCTTCTCCGAAAGGAATTCCGGATTCTTCCGCATAGCCGATGGCTGCCACAGTACCGGAATCGGGAACCGCGATGACGAGATCTGCTTCCACACCGCTTTCGCGTGCCAGAATTCTGCCGGCTTCTCTGCGGGAATGATATACGCTTCTGCCGTCCATACGGCTGTCAGTTCTCGCAAAGTATACGTATTCGAAAGAGCATACTTTTTTCGGGCAGTTTTCGTTGAATCTGATAGAACGCAGTTCGTTGTTCTGGATGATGACGATCTCTCCAGGTTCCACATCCCGTACGAATTCCGCTCCCTGGAGAGGGAATACACAGCTCTCGGAGGCCAGAACGTAACCTGATTTCGTGCGTCCGATGCACAGCGGACGGATGCCGTTGGCGTCCCGCACGCCCAGGAGCTTGTCTCCCGTAGTGATGACGAGTGCAAAAGATCCTTTGACGATATTTGCCACCTTTGCCACCGCGGTTTCGACGCTTCCTTCTCTGAGATTCTGAGCGATGAGAGCGGCGATAATCTCAGAGTCCGTGGAAGTCTGGAAGATGTATCCCTCATCCTGCATCTTCTCTCTGAGTACCGTAGCGTTGACCAGTGTGCCGTTGTGCGCGAGGGCCAGAGAACCCATCTTGGAATAGACGACGAGAGGCTGGGAATTCGTCGCGTGGCTCTGTCCCGCTGTGGAATATCTGACATGACCGATGCAGATATCGCCCGGCAGAGTATTCATGATGTCATCGCTGAATACTTCCTGAACGAGTCCCATATTTTTATAACAGTTGATGTTTCCGAACATATTGGATGCGATTCCGGCGCTCTCCTGCCCTCTGTGCTGCAGGGAATGAAGACCGAAATATACGTCTTTTGCGATATTCTGAGCGCCCGGAGAAGAAATTCCGATGACACCGCATTCGTCGTGGAACTTGTCGTCATCCATCAGTTCCGTCAGCCATTCTTTGTTTTCGTTCATAGATGTTTCCTTTATCGTTCCTTTCAAGTAAAGCGCCGGACCGGACTTTCCTCTTCGCCTCCGGCTTCCTGCGGAAAGCCCGGTCCGTCTGGATTATGCCTGCTCGTTTTCTTCGACTCTCTTCAGTACTTCCTGATATGTCTCTTCCACGTTGCCCAGATCTCTTCTGAATCTGTCCTTATCCATCTTTTCACCGGTATGAACATCCCAAAGGCGGCATGTGTCAGGAGAAATTTCGTCTGCCAGGATGACTTCTCCGTCGTATAAACCGAATTCGATCTTGAAGTCGATGAGTCTGAGATCGCTCTTCAGGAAGAAGTCCTTCAGGAAGTCATTTACCATAAAAGCATATTTTCTCACTGCAGCCAACTGTTCCGGTGTAGCCAGTTCCAGCGCCAGAATGTGATCGTCATTGATGAGAGGATCGCCGAGATCGTCGTTTTTATAGGAGAATTCCAGAACCGTCTTGGCCAGTTCTCTTCCTTCTTCCACTCCGTATCTCTGAGAGAAAGAGCCTGCCGCCACATTGCGGATGATGACTTCCAGCGGAAGGATTTTTACCGCCTTTACGAGAGTTTCTCTGTCGCTGAGGAGTTTTACCAGATGAGTCGGAACGCCTGCTTCTTCCAGCTGCTGGAAGATAATCGCCGACATTTTATTGTTTACAACTCCTTTGGATGCGATGGTACCCTTCTTTTCACCGTTGAAAGCCGTGGCGTCGTCCTTGTAGTCCACGATGTAAAGTTTCGGATCATCTGTCTTAAATACTTTCTTTGCTTTTCCTTCATAGAGCTGTTCTAATTTCTGCATTTTTTCTCTTCCTTTCCGCTCCCCTGCCGGGGGCATCCTGCATATGATTCATCTGAAAATTCCGTTTTTTCCGGATTTCCGCTTATTTCTGAAATTCCGCGTCGGCTGCAGCCACTTCACGCTCCATCTTCGCTTTGTAGTCTTTCATCGCCTGTCTCAGTTCCGGATACTTTAAAGAGAGCATCTGAACCGCCAGAATACCTGCATTTTCCGCGCCGTCGATGGCTACCGTAGCGACGGGAACGCCTTTCGGCATCTGAACGATGGACAGAAGTGAATCCAGACCCGTCAGCGTGGAGGATTTCACCGGAAGTCCGATGACCGGCAGCGGTGTGAAGGCCGCCAGCACACCTCCCAGATGAGCGGCTTTACCCGCCGCTGCGATGATGACCTCGATGCCGTTTTCCTCCGCTTTCGATGCGAAATCCATAGCGGTCAGCGGCGTTCTGTGAGCGGAAATGATTCTCGTCTCAAAATCAACGCCGAATTCCGCCAGAATTTTTTCTGTCCGTTCGACTACCGGATAATCGGATTTGCTTCCCATGACGATTCCGACTTTCATTTTATCCTTCCTTTCCATTTTTATATCCTTATCTGCACTTTTCTGAAAACGACAAACTGCATCCGGGATTTCCCGTGAAATCCCGGATGCCTGTCGGTATTTCAGTCACGCAGTCCGTTGTCTTTTACTTGAAATAACCGATGCCCGACTCGAAGAGCTTCTGGTCGAAATTGCCCGGAACGTTGCGGTAGAGATTTTCGCCAATTCGTTCCGAATGCCCCATCTTTCCGAAGATTCTTCCGTCAGGAGAGAGGATTCCCTCGATGGCCTGATTGGAATTGTTCGGATTGAAGCGGATGTCCGAAGTCGGTCTGCCCTCCGGATCCACGTACTGTGTAGCGATCTGTCCGTTTTTCGCCAGTTCTTCGATGAGACCATCCGGTGCGATGAACCTTCCCTCTCCGTGAGAGACAGGAATCGTATGAATATCGCCGACTTCAGTACCTGCCAGCCAAGGCGATTTGACTGACGCGATTCTCGTATTGACAAGACACGACGCGTGTCTTCCTATGCTGTTGTATGTGAGAGTCGGAGCGTCTTCTTTCGCTTCGACGATTTTTCCGTAAGGTACGAGACCCAGTTTGATGAGCGCCTGGAATCCGTTGCAGATACCCAGCATCAGGCCGTCTCTCTTTTCCAGAAGCTCTGTAACCGCTTCCGAGACAGCAGGATTGCGGAATACCGCCGTGATGAATTTGGCGGAACCGTCCGGCTCATCGCCGCCGCTGAATCCGCCCGGAATCATAATGATCTGGCTCTCTTTGATCTTCTTCACCATCTGGCGGATCGACTCGTCGAGAACCGCAGGCGTCAGATTGGCGAGAATCTGCATCTCCACATCGCCGCCGGCTCTCTCAAAGGCACGTCTGCTGTCCATTTCGCAGTTGGTGCCCGGGAATACCGGAATGAAGACCTTCGGTCTGGCGATTTTGACGGCTGGAGAAGCGGTGCTTCTCTCTGTGCAGGAGAATGCCGTGATCGTACGGCTGTCTTCTTTTGCTTTCGTCGGGAATACGGACTCCAGAGGTTCCGTCCACGCCCGGATCATCTCTTCGACGGAGATCTTTTCTCCTTCGGCAGCGATTTCGATTTCGCCGGAATCTGCCGTCTTTCCGATAATTTCAAAGCTGATGCCGTCAAACAGGGCTACCGCATCTTCCGAAGCATCGATTTCTGCGATAAGTGCGCCCGTTTCGATGCGGTGGAGCTCTTCGCCCTCTTTCTTCTCGATGACCGCACCGATCTTGTTGCCGGCTGCCATCTCGCAGACAGTCACAAAGATGCCGCCATTTCCGACAGGATTCATGGAGAGAATCTTCTTCTCACCGGAGAGTCTGATAACTCTTTCCATATTTTTCCTGTACTGTTCAAAGTCGATGACTCCCGATTCATCCGTATTCTGGTAAATGTGAACCAGCGTGCTTCCAGCTTTCTTGAATTCCGTGGAGACGACCTTGTCCGCCTCTGCCGGCGCAACTGCGAAAGAGATCAGCGTAGGCGGTACATCGATGTCCATAAATGTTCCCGACATACTGTCTTTGCCGCCGATGGCAGGGATCTTCAGCTCAGCCTGAGCCGTAAGTCCTCCCAGAAGCGCGCCGAAAGGCTTTCCCCATCTCTTCGGATCAGTTCCCAGCTTTTCAAAATATTCCTGGAAAGAGAGTCTCGCCTTTCTGTAATCTCCGCCCAGCGCCACGATCTTCGTCGCGGAATCGACTACCGCGTGAATCGCTCCGTGGAACGGACTGCGCTTGGATACCGCCGGATTATAGCCGAACGTCATCAGCGTAGCTGTATCCGTAGTACCTTCCGTCACGGGCAGCTTGGCCGCCATGCCAGCAGCAGGAGACAGCTGATAGCGCCCTCCCAGCGGCATGAGAACAGAACCTGCCCCGATGGTGCTGTCGAACCTCTCCGTCAGTCCCTTCTGGCTGGCATTGCCCAGTTCTTTCAGATAATCCGCCAGCGGCTTCTTTTCCGGTGCAGGCACGGCAAATTCGCGGTTTTCCTCCACGTCCACCGTCGTCTTCTGCTTCACGCCGTTGGTATCCAGGAAAGATCTCTTCAGATCGAGAATGCACTTTCCTCTCCAGTACATTCTGACACTCCCGGTATCCGTGACTTCCGCCACAGCCACCGCCTCCAGATTTTCTTCCTGAGCGTAAGCGATAAATTTTTCCGTATCTTCCGCTTTTACGACGACTGCCATTCTCTCCTGGGATTCGGAGATGGCCAGTTCCGTACCGTCGAGTCCCTCGTACTTTTTCGGAACCAGATCGAGATTGATGTCCAGGCTGTCGGCCAATTCACCGATGGCTACTGATACGCCACCGGCGCCGAAATCGTTGCAGCGCTTGATCAGTGTGGAAACTTCATTTCTCCGGAACAATCTCTGCAGATTTCTCTCCACAGGCGGATTACCTTTCTGAACTTCCGCTCCGCAGGTGAGAATCGATTCCTGTGTATGTTCTTTTGAAGAGCCTGTGGCGCCGCCGCAGCCGTCGCGTCCCGTCCTGCCGCCTACCAGGATAATCCTGTCACCCGGAGCCGGTCTCTCTCTGACGACGTTTGCCTTCGGAGCTGCGCCGATGACGGCCCCTACTTCCATTCTCTTCGCCACATATCCTTCGTCATAGACCTCGGTAACCTTGCCGGTGGCGATGCCGATCTGATTTCCGTAGGAACTGTAGCCGTGAGCTGCACCCGTCGTTATTTTTCTCTGCGGAAGCTTGCCCGCCAGGGTATCGGCGATGCTCGTCCGCGGATCTGCACATCCCGTCACACGCATAGCCTGATAGACATAGACACGGCCGGAGAGCGGATCGCGGATCGCGCCGCCCAGACATGTAGCAGCGCCGCCGAAAGGTTCGATTTCCGTCGGATGATTGTGCGTCTCATTTTTGAACATGACCAGCCAGTCTTCTTCTTTTCCGTCGATGACAGCCTTCACGTTGATGCTGCAGGCGTTGATTTCTTCTGATTCATCCAGATCATCCGCCAGTCCCAGCTTCTTGATGTACTTCGTTCCGATGACGGCCAGATCCATCAGCGTGATGTCCTTTTCCGCGATGCGCTCGCCGTACACCTCGTCTCTGATCTCAAGATATCTCTCATAAGCCTTTTTCAGAAGCTGAGAATATTTATCATCGCTGAATTTCACATCGGTGATCTTCGTGGAAAATGTCGTATGTCTGCAGTGGTCAGACCAGTAAGTATCGATGACTCTGAGTTCTGTCACGGTAGGATCCCGCATCAGATCTTCGGAATAATGCTTTCTCACAAAGAGGAGATCCTCCTCGCTCATGGCGAATCCCATCTCCGCCCGGTAAGCGCGGAGCTCGTCGTCGCTCATCTCACGGAAGCCTTCCACGATTTTTACGTCTTCCGGCACATCTGCCGCGATAGCGATGGTTTCAGGCATGTCCATGGAAGATTCCTGAGAATCCACCGGGTTGATACAGTAGTGCTTCACCGCATCTGCCTCCGCCGGTGTGATGTCGCCGTAAAGCGCGATCACTCTGGAGAACTTCACCTCAGGCTTCTGCTCCATGCTGATGAGCTGAATGCACTGAGCTGCCGAATCCGCTCGCTGGTCATACTGTCCCGGAAGATATTCCGAAGCGAACACGAAAGCCGCATCCGACA
>JAHZHA010000033.1:0-80222 GCA_019420525.1 Bacillota bacterium | reverse complement strand
TCTGCGACCGTATCGACAGCAGGTTCCGCAAAGACGTCAAAAACTGACTTGCGGTAGAGTTCGTCGCTGAGGCCGTCCATATCGTATCTGTTGAGAACGCGGACATCCGTCAGTCCCCTGATGCCGAGGTTTTCTCTGATGTCTTCGCAGAGTCCCTGCGCTTCGACGTCAAAGCCCTTTTTCTTTTCAACGAAGATTCGTCTTACCATGTTTTCCTCCTGAATCTGCCGGCATAACTATATAAATTCGAAACGTTTATTCGAAACTGCCGTATTTATTACATTAGCCATGATATTATATCAGTTTTTCGCACTCATTTCGACCGAATATTGAAGGAAACAAGAAAATTTTAAAGAACGCAACGGTATCTCCCGGGGTATTTTCAGACTGTTTTTCTGTTCATAACTTAAATTGTATTGTATAATATCAGCTGGCAGCTCAGATGTCCTGCCGCAATCCAGTTTTCAGGAGGTCATATATGCCTAAAATATTTTCAGAAGAAGAAAAGGAATCACATCGAAAATTTCTCTTGGATAACGGCCTGAAGATCATTATGGAAAAAGGATATAAGAATGTAACCGTTGACCAGCTGGTCAAAATGATCGGGGCATCAAAAGGTTATTTTTACGTTCTGTTCCCCTCAAAGGAGACTTTCTTTCTCGATGCCTTAGCATGGCAGATGGAAAAAAAACTATATCAGATTAAAAGAAGCGGTGGAACAGGGTTATACTTCAGAAGAGATCGGGGCTCTTTACCGGGATATTTTCAAAAACAGCATGCATTTCGCCACATTTGAGGATGCAACTTACGTTCAGCAGAAAGTCGGAGAACAGCAGTGGGAAAAATTCCAGTCTTTTCAGGAGGAATATTTCACGAGAGTGCTGAAACTGCTGGGCCGGGATACTTCTGTATGCGATCCCAGAACCCTGAGCAATCTGTCAGCCGTCATGTTTCTTCTCTACAACAGTCACGCAAAATATCTGTTTTCAGATCGGATTGAAGCCACCGTCGACGTCCTGCTTCAGGCATTTCATACATATATTTATGACAAGTAAACAACAGGGACGTTCGCCCCGTACGTATCCCGTACGAGGCGGACGTCCCTTTCTTTGCTTTAACCCCCGGAAAGATCCTATTTCACTTTTTCTCCATAAGTTCCGCCGCATTCCCGATGCAGTTCAGCGCGTTCAGCACCCGCGGATATCCGATATACGGCACGCACTGTGCCGCCGCTCTCATGAGAAATTCTCTGTCGTTTCCCACGTTCATGTTGCCTTTGCAGTGAGCCGTCAGCTGCGGTTCACATCCTCCCTGGGCCATCAGGAAGCAGAATGTGATCAGCTCCCGTTCGGCAAGTGTAAGGCCTCTGCGGGTATAATAATCGCCGAAACAGTTGGAGGCCAGCCAGCGATTGACAGTTCCGCTCTTCCAGGCTTCTTTCATCTGCGGTCCGAAAATCTCCGCCTGCGCCTCTACCCCTTTTTCCAGCCGGTCGGCGAGAGTCGTCGTGGCCTGTCCCTCCAGCGGAAGGCCGACACCTCTCTCCTGCAATATTCCGTTAGTGGCCTCCAGAAACGGCAGCACTCTGCCGTATCCCAGATAATCCACTGCCTGATAGACGATTTCTTTCACGGTCTCCGGTGTGATGCCGCTGTCAAGGGCTTCCGGCAGCATCTGCCTGTATGCGTCCGTGCCGCCGCACCCCGTCAGAGCGGCCAGCACCACCATCCATCGAATGCGCTCAGGGAACTTCTGATCTTCATCATTTACGACTTCGTCAAAAGCAAAATATTCAAAGCGTTCTGCAAATTCAGGGTCTGTCTTATGCAGATCATGTAATTTCATTCTATTCTCCTCCTGTTACCGCCGGACGCTTCCGACAGCCTGATCCGCCCATTTTTTCAGTTCTCCGTCCGAAATCCGGTTCATCATCTTTCCGTTCTTCCATTCCGCATCCGGACAGACGGCTTTCAGCTCTTCTGTCGTCCTTCCCATACCGCTGCCTCCGGAAGTAGCGAAAGGTATGAGTGTCTTTCCCGAAAAATCATAACTTTCCAGAAATGTTTTTACGATCTGCGGAGCCGTATACCACCAGATGGGAAATCCTACGAACACCGTGTCGTATTCCTCCATTCCCTGCATTTTTTCCGCGATCTCCGGCCGTGAAGAAGGATCTTTCATCTCCGCAGAGCTTCTGCTCTTTTTATCAGTCCAGTCGAGATCCCGGGAAGAATAAGGGGTCACCGGCCGGATTTCAAACAGATCGGCTCCTGCCGCCTCTGCCAGTCTGCGGGCCGCCTTTGCCGTAACCCCGCTGGCTGAAAAATATGCTACCAGTGTTCTGCTCATTTTATCTTTCCTCCAGTCTGTCATACTCTTCATCGCTTACCGGTTCACACCATTCATTCGACGTATCTTTTCCGGGAACCTCCGCGGCGATGTGGGAGAACCAGCTGTCCTTTTTCGCTCCGTGCCAGTGCTTTACTTCCGGCGGAATAGTGATCACCGTTCCGGCGCTCAGGGATACAGGCGGTCTGCCCTCCTCCTGATACCATCCTTCTCCCGCCGTGCAGATGAGCAGCTGCCCGCCGCCTTCCGCCGCATGATGGATATGCCAGTTGTTCCGGCAGCCTGGCTCAAACGTCACATTCGCCAGAAAAACGGCTGTCTTATCCGGATCGGTAAGGGGATTCAGAAAAGACTGCCCCGTAAAATACTGCGCATAAGCTTCATTGGGATCTCCCTTACGGAATATATTCACTTTCTCAAATTCTCCGTAATCTTCATATTTCATCGCTGTCTTCCGCCTTTCTCTTTTTCTTCTGAGCTTTCTGTATTTCATACCGGAGATAATCCAGCCGGTCCAACTGACGTTCCCTGAAACGGATTTCATCGAGGGTTCCCTCTCTCCTTTTCCGAAGCATCCTCATGCGTTCCTCTTCTGTGGATGCCCCGCTCAGCAGCAGACGCATGTACGCCTCCACTTCCCCGTTTTCAAAGCCGACATCGTGCAGTGTCATGATGACGCTCAGCTTTTCGAGATCGCTTTTGTCGTACTGCCACGCTCCCATCACCTTCTTTACCTCACCGCACAGACCCCAGCTTTCATACTCGCGCAGAATGCTCACGGGGATATTGTACCGTTCGCTCGCTTCATCGATTGTCATCTTTCCGATCCTTTCCTGAGATAAAAAATAAAGATGCTCCTGTTCGGAACATCTTTACTATATATCCTTTGATTTAAAATATCCAATGCTTATAGCTCATCATAAGTTATGCCTTTTAAGTATTCTTGGGCAAAATCGATAAATTCCGAAACGGCCGGCGAGAACACTTGTTCCTTCTTCCACGCGACAGCCGTGGAAAGCTCCAGAGCAGGAGCGAAAGGAATGAATCTGAGACCGTCGTAAGCGCAGCTGAGCCGGATGCCCACCATCAGGCCGACGCCCGCTCTCGCCAGCATAGCTCCGTTGTACAGAAGATTTCCGGAAGCCACCGGATTCACACGGTCCCTGTAATCTCCCAGCCATTTTCCGATACGGCTCTGGTTGAAATCGCCGGTGGCGGTGATGAGTGACATTCCTTCCAGATCCTTCGGACGGATTTCTTCTCTCTGCGAAAGCGGAGAATCCATGGGAACCAACACGCCCCACTGCTCCTTCTCCGGCATATTCACAAAATTGTACTTTCTCATATCCACAGGCTCCGACATCAGACCGAGGTCAAGGAAGCCTCTCTCGATATAGTCTCGGATGTTGTCCGCATTTCCGCTGTAAAGCTCGAATTTCACATCGGGATATTTTCTGTGAAATTTTTCGATGATCTCCGCCAGACACTCTGTCGACAGAAATTCGCCGCTGCCGATACAGACCGTTCCGGAAAGATCGTCTTTCTTCTGCATGAAGTCGCGTTTTGTCTTTTCCGCCAGAGAAAGAATCTCCTGCGCTCTGCGCTTCAGAATCATGCCGTCTTCCGTCAGAACGATGCTGTGATTACTGCGGACAAACAGTCTGACTCCCAGCTCGCGTTCCAGATCTGCGATCTGTCTGGAAAGAGTCGGCTGCGTCACGTGAAGAACGGCAGCCGCTTTTGTGAAGTTTTCTTCCCTGGCCACGGCCAGAAAATAATTGAGAACGCGAAGTTCCATATCATCACCTCCGAAGAATCACAACAGTTTTCTGAGTATAGTCAGACGTTCTGCTCCGATCTGCTGTCCCTGACAGTTCAGACAGCCCGGTTCGATATTTTTTCTGCTGCCGTGATAATCGCTGCCGCCGCTGACAAGCAGGCCGTGATGCTCCGCCTGCCGCCTCAGAAAAGAAGATTCTCCGGCACTGTAGCGGGAATAATAGCACTCCAGACCCCGGATGCCGAAAGAGAGGAGCACCTCCAGCTGACGTTCAAATTCACCTTCCGCCGGACGCTTTTCTCCTTCTCCGCCCAGGGGGTGGGCCCAGACTGGAATCCCGCCGGAAGCTGCAATGGCATGCACCGCCGTCTCCGCGGAAATCCGGTCGCTTCCCGTTCTGCTGCCCTTCAGATATTTTTCGATTCCCTGAGAGATTTCCGAAACGATTCCTTTTTTTACCAGTATTTCCGCGATATGCGGCTTGCCGGCGGCGGGAAGTGAATACAGATATTCCTTTTCCGCCTCCGTAAACGGAATCCCGTCCTTATGCTCCAGAGTATCAAGCCTCTTTTTCAGATTTTCCCGGCGCATCTTTCTGCCTTCTTCCACGGCATCGAGAAAAGCGGGATGTCCGGTATCGCAGCCGTAGCCGAGAATATGACACTTTCCCGCCCCGGTCTTGCAGGAGAATTCGATGCCGGGAATAAAGTGAACCTCCGGGCAGATCTCTTTCACCGCCTTCTGCACCGCTGCGCATCCGTCAGCCGTGTCGTGGTCTGTCAGCGCAAAGACGGAAATTCCTTCTCCGTATATTTTCTCCGCCAGTTTCTCTGCGGAATCGCTTCCGTCAGAAAAATGGCTGTGCATGTGAAGATCAGCCCTGAGGCCTTCCAGACAGGGACGCCCTGCTTTTACAGCCGGATTCACCGCAATCATCTCCTTCCTCTCGTTTTTCAGATCAGTACGAACTTTCTCACCGCTTCGGCAACGCCTTCCGATCTCTCACTTTCCGCCGCGTAATCCGCTTTCGCTTTCAGCTCCGGCACGGCATTGGCCACGGCAACACCCAGTCCGGCCCATTCCACCATCTCCAGATCGTTCGTATTGTCTCCGCATGCCATGACTTCCTCCCTCCGGATTCCCAGACTTTCCGCAAAGCGCCTCAGCGTTTCCCGTTTGGAGACACCCGCAGGCATCATCTCCAGAAGGTAATCTTTCGACTGAGCCAGATAGAGTTCCTCCCCGAACAGCGCCTGCGCCTCTGACCGGATTTCCGGTATCCGTTCCGGATCGTCGAGAATCATCATCTTCGGCGACGGATTCAGTTCCGCCCGTGTCAGATCTCCCGCCTCCCGGATCTTTGTCACTTTCGCATCGGGATCGATCAAGGTGGCCTCGCAGATCTCTTCTACCACGATATCGTCCTCATCGTACAGCTGCAGGTAGAGTCCCCGCTCTCTGCAGAACACAGCCATGCGCCGCAGGATATCCGGATGGAGCATCTCAGAATACAACGTCTCTCCGCCGGCGCTGCGGATCATCGCTCCGTTGTAGCAGATCACCGGGCAGTCCGTGCCCAGCAGCTCCGCATACATTTTCGCCGACGGAAAGATCCGCCCGGTGGCGATTACAATTCTGGCTCCTCTCTCATCCGCTTTCCGCAGTACATCCAGAGTATCCTCCGGAACGGTGCAGTCCGGCATGAGCAATGTATCATCCAGGTCAAGGGCGATCAGTCTGATCATATTTTTCTTCCTCCCGTCAGCAGAATTTCAAGCCCGTCAGAAAATAGGCAAAAAGAGAGTTACCGGAAACCTGACTCAGCATACGGCTTCGTTTTTTTCATTTTAATTTGATTTCCGACCCCCGTCAAGGTTCTGTACGAGACAGACATCCGGCACGATAAATCCGTCTCACAAGATACATTTTCCATCACTGCCCCGATCCGGACGAAAAAAAACGAGCCGCTTTCCCAATCCGGCGGCTCGTTTTTCCATTTCTATTTATAGCAATTTTTTATGCCGGCCGATTCTGAGATCAGCCCGCGGTCGTGCTCATATCATTCATAATAATTGTCATTTTTCGTTCTGCCCGGTGAGGACAGCGGAATCCCCCTGTGGAAACGGCATTTCTGCCGGATTTCCTCCGGAACCTGAGTTCCGGCCGGCATGCTGACAGCACGCTTCTTTTTCCGTTTTAAAGATATCCTTCCGATGTCAGAAACGAATTGATCCGGTCGTACTTCGAAAGCACCTTCTCAGCGTACTTCGTATTGTACGATCCTTTCTGAACGCTGCCGATCCCCCAGTTGTACGAAGAGAGAGCTTTCACTCTGTCTCCGTTGAAAGTGGTCAGCGCCTGGCCGAGATATATCGACCCCATCTGAATATTCGGCTTCATCTGAAGCAGCTGGGCCTTTGAAAATCCATAAGCCGCTCCGGTGGAAAGTTTGATCTGCATCAGCCCTGCACAGTTGCTGGAATTCAGAATTCCCGTATAATATGTGCTTTCACACTGTGCAACAGCCATCAGCAGCTTCGGGTCCACACCGTAGATTTTGCCGTAAGCGTCGAAGTAGCGAACCATGTTCGCCGCTTCGTTCATCGACACATTCGGATTGATGTGCACGATATAAGCAGCCCTTCCTTCGATGGAAGCGGAATCGGCTGCCCTGAAATAGGACGCGGCGTCTATTTCATCATCAGTACTGATATACACACCCGAATAGTTTTCGTAATACGACGACCATCCGGACGGTTCATACGAAACGATTGCGTTAAGCGGAACATACACTATTGTATCCTTTACCAGTACAGGTTGCCCCATGAGATCAATCTGAGACACAGTGAGATTCGGAACGGATATCACTGTATCTTCGTTTTCCCCTGTTACATTTGCCTGTTCATTCGTCAAGCTTGCATCCCCGTTTTGAGCTTCCTGATACAGGACGACTTTTATATCCCTGCGGACAGTCGTCTGAACCTCTTCCAGATTGTTTTTCACGCTCCTTTCGGTCAGGTTCTTCTGCACAGGATCAGTCTTCAAAATTTTCAGTGTGCGGCTTTCGTTATCCATTTCCGCCTCAAACCCCATGATATTTCCGACTTCCGAATTCATCGGAACATAAATGCGGTCATTGTATAGGAAAAATGGATTACTAAGTTCATAGTTGACTATGTTTTCCCCGTTAATGACAATGTTTTTCAGAAAATAATCACCCTGAATGACTTCATCCGCATAAATAGAAATTGAAGAGAAAATTAAGATCGTCAATGAAAGCCACACAGATAAAAGCTTCTTTGCCATATCTTTCTTCCTCTCTTCGGAACGTATGTTGTTTTAACGTACGGGCAGATTATATCATCCAATCTCCACGATGTCCAGTAATAATCGTTTCACAAAGGCAATTTCGCCGAATTTTATTCGACATTTTGCCTTTTTTTCATATTTTTTCCGCACTTTTTCTCCAAAAAGTCTAAAAAACATCTAAGGATATCCAACGGAACCCAACCGCTTCTCTGGATTATTTTTCCAGGTAATTTCTTTTATTTACCACTCTGCCCTGCCGGATAAAAAAGCGGGGTACCCGGCGGTTCACAGCGCAGACTACCTCATATCCGATAGTGTGGTACCGCTCTCCCACTTCATCGGCTGAAATGTATTCGTCTCCCTGCCGGCCGAAAAGGACGACTTCCTCTCCGATTTTTACGTCTTCAAAACCGTTGAGATCGATCATGCACTGATCCATGCAGATGTTTCCCAGAACTTTCACGCGCTTTCCCCGGAAGAGCACCTCCGCCCGGCCGCTCTGGGCACGGGTATAGCCGTCGGCATATCCGGCTGCAATCGTTCCGATCTGATCTCCCGGCGCCGAAGTATAATGTCCTCCGTAGCTGATCTCGCGCTCCTCCTTCAGTGTTTTCACGTGAACGATGCGAGTCTTGAAAGACATCACCGGGCGGAGATCCAGCTGATCTCTGTCGCACTCCGCGGAGGGATAAATGCCGTAGAGGATGATCCCCGGACGCACCATGTCGTGATACGTCTCCGGCATCTCCATAATGGCTGCGCTGTTTGCCGCATGTACGATCTCCGGATGGATGCCTCTCTCATGCAGTTTTTCTGAGAATTCCAGAAAACGCCGGTGCTGACGGACCGCCCGCGTTTTATCTCTCTCATCCGCCGTGGCAAAATGAGTGAACAGACCTTCGATCCGTACGCCGGGCAGAGCTGCGATGGCCGCTGCTTCGTCGGCTCCTTCGTCGTCGGGAGAGAGGCCGATGCGCGTCATCCCTGTATCCGCTTTGATATGTATGCGCACGGTCCGTCCCGTCTTCACTGCCGCCTCCGACAGGAGACGGGCCTTTTCCAGCGATGTCACCGCGTGCTGCAGATCTGCCTCCACGGAAATTTCCTCCGTCCCGTAGGGAATATTTCCCAGAACGAGAATATCGGTATCCGGCTCGTACTGGCGCAGCTCCAGAGCCTCATCCAGACTCGATACGGCGAATTGATCCGCGCCGGCCTCTTTCATGATTTCCGCCAGATCCTCCACGGAATGTCCGTAAGCATTAGCTTTCACGACAGCGCAGATCTTCACTTTTTCTCCCACCTTTTGCCTGATATTCTTCATATTATATGTCAGAGCGTCCAGGTCGATTTCTGCCCACTTCGCTTCTGTCTCCATTTCGCTGCTGTAACTCATGAATCTTCTTTCCTCCTTTCTATTCCACCTTGACCTTCTATCTGAGGTCTGCTTCGTCACATATATTTTTCCGCATTCCGTCACACCTGCCTGAGCAGAAATACAAAGAAAGCATCCCTCGGCATTCTGGCTTTGGAAATGCTTTCCTCTAATTCGCAATTATTTGTCCAGTTCCTCCAGCAGCTTCGGGATGACTTCAAACAGATCGCCCACGATGCCGTAATCCGCAAAGTTGAAAATGGCCGCATACCGGTGAATATTGATTGCGATCACGATATCGGACTCCCACATGCCCACGATGTGCTGCGTGGCTCCGGAAATACCGCAGGCGATGTAAATCTTCGGCTTGACCGTAGCGCCTGCCTGACCCACCTGATGTTCGAAATCGATCCAGCCCAGATCCACGGCAACGCGGGACGCTCCCACCACGCCGTTGAGCCGGTCAGCCAGCTTGTAAATGATATCAAACCCTTCCGGTCCGCCTACGCCGCGTCCTCCCGAAACGATGATATCCGCGTCTGTCAGAGCCACCGCCTTTTTAGCCGCTTTCGCAACCTCCCGGATCTGTGTCATCATATCTTCCGGACCCGCCTGTGGCCGGACGTCGATAATCTCGCCGCTGCGTTCCGGACGCCGGCTGCCTTCCAGAACTCCGGGACGCGCCGTGATAATCGCCATTTTTTCTTCATCGGCAAAGACGATTTTTCCGAGAAAATTGCCCCCGAAAGACGTCTTGTCGGCAGAGAGCTTTCCATTTTCATCGAAATAGATCCTGCTGCACTCGGAAATTATCCCCGTCTCCAGTCTGGCTGCAAGCCGCGGCGCCAGATCGCGCCGGTCGAAGACCGAACCGAACAGAAAAATCCGCGGATGATAACGTTTCACCAGCTTTTCCAGCGTCCTCGTATATAATTCGTTGTTGTAATTTTCGTAAATCGCATCGTCCACGACGTAAACCCGGTCAGCTCCGTACTCGATGAGCTCACGTCCGTATTTTTTTACGCCGTTTCCTATGATGACTGCGCATACCGCTCCGCCCGTCCGGTCGGCCAGTGTCCGGGCAGCGCCCAGAACTTCGCTGGAAACGTTATGCAGCTTTTCCGGCGTATATTCGGCGTATACCCATACGTCGTCTGTAATCTGTGATTCTTCCGGCTTATGCAGCAATGTGATATCCTCCTGTTTCATAGATTCGATAATGAAGCGATATGTGTATCGCCCGCCGATCCATTGTACCACGCGGGCGGGCCGGCTGTATAGCTTGAAAGCTGTAAAAATGCTTCTTTCCTCTCTCCTCACCGTTTCCCATCTTGCGGTCTGCTGCAGACGGAAAAGGAGGGCGATCCGAAAACCGTACCACACGGCTTCCGGACCGCCCTCCTGTACTTCCCGTCAGGGAAGCTGTTGTTCTATTGTTTTTTTATGTATTGTCTCCGACCGCTCTATTTTTTCTTAGGCGCGAACGTATCGGCAGCGATGACCATCTGCTGTACCTGGGAAGTTCCCTCGTAAATCTCCGTGATCTTCGCATCTCTGTACATTCTTTCGATCGGACGGTCCGCCATATAACCGTATCCGCCGTGGAACTGAATCGACTTTCTCGTGATATCGACAGCCGCTTCAGAAGCTGCCAGCTTCGCCATAGCTGCCTCAGCCGTATAAGGCAGACCTTTATCCTTGTTGTCTGCCGCTCTGTATACCAACAGTCTCGCGGATTCCAGCTGCATTCTGATTCTGGCGACTTCAAATCTCAGCGTGTCGAAACGGGATAACGTGACGCCGAACTGTTCTCTTTCCATCATGTAATCGATCATGCGGTCATAAGCTCCCTGCGCGATACCCAGCGACTGCGCTGCAACGCCGATTCTTCCGCCGTCCAGCGTACCCATGGCGATGCTGAAGCCCTGTCCCAGCTCGCCCAGAAGGTTTTCTTTCGGAACGATGACATTTTCAAAGTGCATCTCCGCCGTCTGGGAAGCGCGGATTCCCATTTTCTTTTCCAGCTTGCCTCTGCGGATGCCCTCGGAAGCGCCGTCTACGATAAATGTGGAAATGCCGGCATTGCCCTTGCTTTTGTCCGTCATGGCAAATACGATGTAAGTGCCTGCCAGACCGCCGTTTGTTATGAACTTCTTATGAGCGTTGAGGACGTAGTGATCTCCCATGTCCACCGCTGTCGCTTTCTGTCTAGACGCATCGGTGCCCGCATCAGGTTCGGTAAGACAAAATGCGCCGATCTTTCTTCCGGATGCCAGATCCGGGAGGAACTTCTTCTTTTGCTCTTCTGTACCGTATCTGAGGATCGGACCGCCTGCCAGCGATGTGTTGGCAGATACGATAATGGCTGTCGACGCACAGATCTTGGCGATCTCCTCCACTACGAGAGCATAAGAGACATAATCTGTACCGCCGCCTTCATATTCTTTCGGAATCGGCAGGCCGAGGAAACCGAGATCTGCCATTCTCTTCACATTTTCATAAGGGAATTCGGCTTTTTCGTCCAGCTCAGCCGCAACCGGCTCTACATACTCTTTTGCGAAATCCGCAGCCTTTTTTCTGAGAGCTTCCTGTTCACTTGTCAACCTGAAATCCATAACAACCTCCTGTAATATATAATATTCAGAGCCAACCATTTTTCATATACAAAATATACAGTTACATTTTAGCATCTTTTATTTTATTTGGCTACATATTTTCATCATCTTCAACAATTAGATTTGATCTCAGCTTTTTCAGGACTTTTTTCTCAATCCGGGAAACCTGTACCTGAGAAATGCCCAGTTGCTGTCCCGTCTGCTGCTGCGTCATATCTTCAAAATACCGGAGAATGATAACCTGCCGCTCCCGTTCGTCCAGGCAGCCGATTCCGTTTTTCAGATCCAGGCGGTCAGCTTCGTCCCGGTCGCTGACAAACTGGCGCGGTACCGTCACCGTATCGTTAAAAACATCTCCGTCCAGACTGACGATGCCGCAGAGAGTGTTTTTGGCTTCCAGGATCTCCGAGACTTCTTCCGGCGTCTTCTTCAGAATTTCCGCCAGTTCCCCGATGCGCGGACTCCGTCCGTGATCGTGCATAAAGGCCTCCTCTGCTGTTTTCAGCAGCCGCACGTCCTGCTTCAGCTGGCGGCTCATCTTGATGCGGCCGTCATCCCGCAGATATCTCCGTATCTCTCCCATGATCATGGGAACCGCATAGGTGGAAAACATCACTTCAAACTGTGGATCGAAACGGTCGATGGCTTTCAGGAGCCCGAGATATCCGATCTGCATCAGGTCTTCATATTCGTAAGCCCCTCCCGAAAACTTTCTGGCACTTACGCTGACAAGTCCAGCATTTTCCCGTACCAGGCGCTCCCGGGATGCTTCATCACCCTGCTGCGCCGCCGCGATCAGCCGATATGTATCGAGACGCTTTTCTTTCTCAATGTCATTCTTCATAGCCGACATCCAGTTTTTTGACCATGACGACCTCGGTGCCTTTTCCCGGCTCCGATTTTACCGTCAGCCGGTCTGTAAAGCTCTCCATGACGGTAAATCCCATACCGGAACGTTCTCCGTCTGTATTCGTGGTATACAGGGGTTCCATGGCCTGCTCCACGTCGGGTATTCCCACCCCTTCATCGCGAATGGAAATCCGTACCTTTCCCTCGGTGGAATATTCGCACTCCATCCAGATGATGCCTTCTTCCCCACGGTAACCGTGGATCACCGAATTGCTCACGGCTTCCGACACCGCCGTCTTGATTTCCACCACTTCTTCCACCACCGGATCGAGAGGCAGAAGAAATGCTCCCACGACACTTCTGGCGAATCCCTCGTTTTCCGACCGGCTGTCAAACGAAATTTTAAATGAGTTTTCCGTTCTCATTCTTCTTTCCTCCTTTCCCGTAGATGTATTCCAGCGCGCTGCTCTTCGACGAGGTCTTCGGTATGATGCCGAAAAGGCCGGAAAGTCCCAGAACACGGCTTACATATGGGCTTCCGGGAACGATGACGATGGAGCCGGAAAGTTCTTTTACTTTGTTATACCTTCCCATGGCCAGTCCGATTCCGGAGCTGTCCATAAACGACACGTCCGAATAGTCGAGAATCAGATTCTTCGCATGAAAGGCCGTCATAGATTCGTCGATCTCCCGGCGCAGCGACGCCGCATTGTGGTGATCGATCTCACCGCACAGGCTCACGATGAGAATATCTTCTGTAAAATCATAAATCGCGTTTTTCAAAACAAATTCTCCCCTTTCGCAGAAAATTATACCGCCTGTGAAAACGCGGAGAGACAGCATATACGCGACAGATTCCGTGAAAATCCGCAGGTTTGCGCGTCTTACCCGATTTCTGCTCTGAAGAAAGAGAAGGATCTCAAACGAAAAGCCGAAGAGAATCAGCATGTTTCTCTTCGGCTTCCAAAATTTCAGATATTCAATTTTTTTGATCATACCCTTCTGATTTAACGCATTACATTTCCGGGATTTTCCGATGAATTTGCGTCAGACCATTGGCGTTCCAGTTCCGCCCAGTCGCGAACTTCAAGAATAGATGTCCACTTTTCAGAGGAGTTGCTGTCTTTGCGCTGATATTCGTGAGAATTCGTAGCTTCCTGAACATCTGCATAGTACCATGCGTTCTCGTCATTATCCGGCCATTTGATCATTTCATCGAGCATCTGATCTGCATCCGGCGTACGATCAAGTACTTCATTTACCAGCTTCATGGATTCTGCACGTGTGATATTCTGATCTGGTTTAAACGTTCCGTCAGGATAACCGTCGATCCATCCCAGATATTCTGCCAGCGCGATATATTTTGCCGCCCAGTAGCTGTCCGGAACATCACTGAAATTATTGCTTCCGTCGAATTCCACATCGCTGAATCTGGCCGATATAGTTGCAAATTCCGCACGACTGATCGGATCATTCGGACGGAAAGACCCATCCTCATAACCAGTGAGAATGCCCGCATTTGACAGCGTGGATACAGCATTATTGTACCACGCTTCTCCGTCCACATCTGAATACGAATTCGACTGCTTCCAGTATTCACTGCGGCTTTCATCTGTGAGCATACGGAAGAAAATAGTGGCAACTTCCGCTCTGGTAATATTATTCTGCGGCTTCACCGGCCAGAGACTCTTATCCTCTGTCGCTTCTCCTGTTCTGTAATCTACCGGATATCCGATGATGTATGCAAAATGATCTTCTTTGTTCAGTTCCGGCGTAGAACTACCGCCGCCACCGCCGCCGGAGCTCTCTTCCGTCTCCCAGATCAGCATAAACGGTGAAAAACCTCCGCTCGTAATATTTCCTTCTTCATTCATTTCAAGCGGATCAACGTCAAATACAATATGTGAGTCTGTCACTTCTTTGATTTCCACAGTTTCAATAACGCAGTTTTCAATGGCATCGGCTATATAGTCTGTTCCCATTTCACGATGCATACCTGTAAAATGAAGAATCTCAAATTTAGTATTTTCAGTGGTATTATCCGGAAGCGGCCAGTAAACAGTTACCGGTTCGCTTGAACTGAGCCAGGCATTGCCGTTATTTGTGTCTACCAGATCAAGATATTTTGATTCATAGTGACGAGTACCGCTGCCCGTCAGAACATCCGATTCTTTCAGAACTTCATCTGCGCGATCCTGGAGAAGCTGAGTATTTTCCTCACCGGAACCATTCTCAATGATATCGTCAAACAAAAGAGCGATATCCGCTTTGTTCTCACCTGCAGTCTCAACCTGAACAGCACTTCCGTTGATGTAATAAAGCGTATCTTCCGGTGCAGACAAACCTGGATCACTTTCATTGATCTCCTGATTCAACTGACCGTACTGTACGTTACCAGTCGTTCCACGGACAGTAAGCTCTCCTTCTCCGACAGTTATCGGATATTCTTTACCATTATAAATAAATCTTACTTTTTCCTCTTCAATCCCCTCACCATAAACTTTCATCGTAAGAGTCTCATTCAGATTTTCTTCAAAGGTAAATTCATCCTTGTCGATAGTGATTTCCTCACTATCCACCGTTTTTGTGAACTGCATACGTACAGGACGTTTCGCAGTTCCCTCTGATGGCACAATACGGTATACCTCATGTTCTCCCGGCCCATACATTTCAAATTTCCAATTGTATTCGGTCTCTCCGTCTTTGTACTGCAGTTGAAGATCGTCTATATCAATATCTTTTAATGTCTCAGGCAGAGTAATGATAAAACCAGGTTCCGGAAAGCCATTTTCAGAAATAATCTGTCCATCATCCCCAAGTTCCCCACTTTCATTCACTGTACCTTCATAACCGGCACCACCCATGTAAATGGTAATATCCGCCGGAGAAATTTCGATGGGACCTGTTACCTCATAAGAAACTGTCGGTTGGGCAAATACTTCCTCCATTCCATCTTCTCCGTTCGAATCAACAGGATACAGAGTAGCCGAATTGTTAGTCAGCAAACCATCATAGTTCTCGCTGCCGTCTGCATCGTACTTTCCGTATGTTCCAGGTGAAGTCTGCGGATTTGTCAGCTTTACGGAGTAGGTCAGCTGGACCGGAGCATCCTTGGTGACGGGAACATTGATCTTCCATACGAAATGTTCACCGGACTGAGTCGCCGTACCGTTCTGGTAATAGTTAAGGACAAATTGATAACCGCCTGCCTCAGTTTTACCAAAGCCATAGCTTGCAGTCGCATCATCCTGAGATTCAATGGACTCTACGTTCAAGTCGCTTCCATTTACGGTGAGTTTCAAGTTCGAAATATCATTGATAAAATCAAAATCATAGGCTATGCCGTTTCCGTCCTCACCTTTTCCGATAACATCCACGACCTCAGATCCGGCATCTACCAGCTGCACCAAATCCTCACGGATTCCGTCAAATACGCCTGCTGCCGCCTCACCGGACAACGCACCATCGGCACTGCCCGTCTGATACCGGTAAGTCTTAACCGTGCCATCTTCTTTTTCCAGCCTGTCAAGCATTTCCTGTACCATCGATCTGGCCGTAGGCGCATCACCGATTGGAAAGCTGTTATTAACCACGATAACATGCGCTGTCCGAGCAGCCTCTTTCAGATTATCATAGGTCAGACACAGGGATTTTTCAAAGCCGGAGAATGTACCGGAACCAACCTGATATTTGTCAGCAATCGTATTAACAGGTACCACTGAAACATTGCCGTATATGCTCCAGTAGTTGACCCAGGAAGAGTCACGGAAGAAGCCGTCCGGTGTCGTATCACTCGCTGTTCTGTTTGTATACGCATCTGCGAAAGTCGTGTACTGAGTTCCCATAGACATGGACCCCTGATCCCATTGACCGATGCGCTTGCTTACCGGCACATTCGAATACGTTGTGCCATCGATTGTCAGATCCCCACGGTAAATATAACCGTAAAGATCGCTGAACATGATGAGGTATTTTTCCTCACCGGAACCCTCGGCAAGCATGTCCTGTGCCATGTCAACAGCCCATTCGGTATTGGTGCCGCCAACTTTCATTGTGTATCCAGTCCCATCATAGTTGAGCTGCGTGGATACAGCCGTCTCAAGCGCTGTCAAGGCGTCGTCATCCTTTAAATCAACCAGTCCACTGTATTTCCCACTGCTGGTTGCACTCAGCCAATCGCGGGAAACTGCGTCAAATGCAACGATCCCCACATTTATATCCATGGTGTCTTTTTCGGCCAGCTCATTGAGCAAAGTATTGACCGCATCTTCAAAGATCGTGGAACCGGCGTGGGTATCGTCGATGACGAACACGACATCCATCGTCCGCTCATAATCCGCCGCAGGCAGCGCCAGCGTCACATCGGACTCATAATTGGCGTCCAGATTGGTTGCCGTCTTGGACTTTGAAATATCCCAGGAAGGAGGTGTAACCGGAATATCATTGACCGTGTAAGTCACATCCGGAACAGGGAATTCTTCGCTGGTCTCATTGCCAATGGTGGGAGTATACGTCAGAGTTGCCTCTTCATTGGTGGGAACAGAATACATTCCGGAAGCGGTTTCTTTATTCTTCAGCGTCAGATTATAGGTCAGTTTGAGGGGTTTAGTGCTTTCGACTGGTACATTGATCGCAAGATCAAACTGCTCGCGGGAATCTGAAGCCTTTCCATTCGGATAATACGTCAAAACATATGGATAGACGTCGGATTCATCGGGAGAACCGAAGTTAACCACATTAGAATCTGCAGAATCAACACTGGCTGCCTGCTTTGCACCGCCTGCTGTAAGCTCAAAGGTGCCCGCCGAGATGCCAGCTGCATCTGTCAGATAGAAATCATCGCCAATTACATCATTGATGTAGCCGCTCATGATTTCATACAGAACTGTATTTTTCACACCATCGAACATGCCGGAATAATCATTCGGGTCATCTTCGTCAAAGATGGAGGAGAAACCACCTATCGCATCCAAGTTACCGATAAATGCAGATGCCCATGGATAATAGCCTTCTTTGTTTAAGTCGGCGTCTGTGCCTTTTGCATATTTATCAGATGCAAACGCATATAGCTGATATCCTGCATTCGCGGCCTCCTTCCATGCCTTTCCAGCCATATAAATCGCAGCATCATTAGAAGTATATTTGGTATTTTTTTCGATAGAAACATATCTTTCAGGATTGGTGTCCTGATTCGTTTGATATGTATTTATAACATCTGTCAATTCCACATTATCCTGCATCCATTGAGCCGGATTTGCAAACGACTTTACATAATCCAATTGTGTGATCTTAAAGAAATCTTTATCAATCACACTGGCAGCAGTACTGTTGCTGCTCCAAATTTGGGTTGCATTATCTGCTCCTTCAAACTGGACATACATTGTCTGGGGATTATCTCCTGTGCCCCAAAGGTAAGTCACACCATCCGTTACCAGCACCAGATGCTTGTTTTCTGGCAAGACATCGGTATTCTTCTCAAGCATCGCCATGCCGGCACGGATACCAGCTTCAATATTAGTACCACCTGAAAGATCTTTTGCAAAAATGCCTGCAATCTCTTGATAACTATCATCATTTAACTCAGTCAGATCAAGGTTGTATCCTTCATTATTGGCAACCCTGTTGAAAGTGACAACGCCGACATTCACCTGCAGATTATTGTCTGTCGTATAATCCTTCAGTTCATCCAGCATTGCCAATGCTTCGTTTTTTACATTTATGCTGGTCGACTTGTCCAGCACAAACACAACGTCAGCCGCTGTTGTGGTTTGTGTTGCGCCGACGGTCAGCGTCACCTCCGTCTGGTCATTCTCGAGGTCAGTTGCTGTTTTATCTAACTGCACATTTTCAGCAACTTCCGAACCCGTTGAAGCGTCACCTCCACCCGTCGCAAACGCTGCAGCCGGCGTCATTGTAATAATCATACACAACGCCAGTATTACAGATAACAATCGTTTTTTCATAACTAATCCTCCTCATTTCAAAGGGGTTTTTTCTTTTTCAGCCTGTATTCCGTTTTTTATAATCGGATTTCAACAGACTCTTTTCTTTTTTCCTTTCATCCCCGGGGATCTGCACGAATCCGGTTCCGCAAAAATAGATTCCGCATATCTCTCCCTCCTTTATCGATTTCATTTTTTCTATCTCCAAACTTCCGGCTTCCCGGGCTTCACTCCCATCCCGCAGCGATTTCCTCCTGTTCCAGGATCCGGTCGTGGGCCTGCTCCACCAGAAGAGAGATGCTGTTCTGAATTTCCTCAAACGTGCGTTTCCTCAGCTTCAGAAGACACTGAGAATTGCATTTCTCGGCATCGACCTGTGCGTCTTTGCACAGACGCCGTATGCTGTTGTTTATATTCGTTCTGCTGACGGGGGTACCGTATTTTGTGACGAAAAGATGTCCGGATCTGATCCCCTGACGTTCCGCGTAATCCAGAAGATCTTTTTTTAAAACGGACGGAAGATGCAGTCTCTGTTTCTCCGCCCGACGCCCGGGAAACAGATCTGTTTTCACGACTTCCACCGTAATCTCGGGAATTTCCTGAACGTGAATTCCTCCGCAGCAGATCGTCTTTATGATGAAATAGGTGCGCTCGTTTCCCTTCAGCTTTGCCGCATTCAGAAGACGGAGATATTCCCTCCTCGTCAACTCCGGCTGTATCTCCGTTTCCGGCAGTGTCAGAGGAGACAGCTGAAGATCTCTTCGACCGATAAATTTCATCAGACTGTTCAGCGCAGAAATTCTCGAATTGATAGTTCTCAGAGCATATCCGGAGTCGATCAGATACTGTTTCCACTGCTCGAGAATTTTGCTGTCCAGCGTCCGCCCGTCGGGAAGAAAATCGACGAGCATTTTCACAGCTCTCTCGTACAGTTCTCGCGTCCCGTCGCTGCGTTTTTTCTCTTCCAGAAACAGGAAAAATGACCGTAAGATATCTGCCGTCAATTCTGTGGTCTGCGTTATTCTCATCTCTTCTGTCGCTTCAGATAATTCGGCTGACTCCCTGTACGGCTCCATATCTTTTTTCATAAATGCATCATCTCCTGATATCGCCTGGAACAAAGGCAACAACAAAATTGTCATTTTGTTGTTACAATCCGTAGATCAGTTCTTTTTTCAGGAGGATGTAAAAGAGGAAAGAAATTTTTTCAGAAAAAAAAGACATGACAAAATTCCGAAGATACTGGAATTCTTCGGATTTTTTGTCATGCCTGTTTTCAAATTCGTATTCGGGATAAAAAATTACAACACAAACGCCGGATCATAAGTTATAATTAAATAGAAAATATTTTACGGAGAGCATATTGTAGCCGGCATTTCCATGAAGATTTTTCTGTCACGCTGGCTCGTTATGTAACAATCGAAACTCGCTTTCCGTTTCAAATGAGCTGTTTTAAATTCCGGTAACAACAAAATGACAATTTTGTTGTTTTTTTATTTTCTTCTATTTTCACAACAGAAGATGCAGACGTTCCATTTTTCTTCCATGCTCCGTTCCGCTTTCTCTCACATAAATCCGCGTGGTCTCGATGCTGCTGTGTCCCAGCAGATCGGCCAGCTTCGCGATATCCTTTTCCGCTGAATAAAAAATTTTCGCAAAAAGATGACGGAGATTGTGCGGAAAAACTTTTGTGTGGGCAACTCCCGCCGTTTCACACAGTTTCTTCATCTCTCTCCAGATGTTTGATCGGTCGAGTTCCCGCCCTCCTTTCGTCACGAACACGGGACCGTTCTGAACATCCTGTTTCCGGCAGTATTCTTTCAGCTTCTGCCGGAGTTTCGCCGGAAGAAAAATCACCCTGATCTTTCCCTTACATTTCACTTCGGATCTCCCGGACTTCAGTGACTGCACCGTAATATATTTCAACTCCGACACGCGGATTCCCGTGGAGCAGATCGTCTGCATCACCAGACTCAGCCGCCGTTTCCCCTGTTTTTCCGCCGTATTCAGCAGCCGGAAATACTCTTTCCGCGTCAGCTCCCGTTTTTCATCGCTGAAGATCAGCTTCTGGTGTCTCAGCCGGCGGACACAACACGCTTCCATACCGGAAAATCTCAGAAAGCGGTTGACTGCCGTCAGCATCGAATTTACCGTAGATACCGCATAACCCCTGTCCAGCAGAAATTCTTTCCATTTTTTTACACTTTCTTTTGTAACGACATCCGGTCCCACATATCTCCGGAAAGCCAGCAGATCCCGCAGATACTTCTGCACGGTTCCGCCGCTCTTCTCATTTTCCTGAAGATGAGCGCAGAACTCTCTGATGTCGCGCTCCGTGATTCTTTCTTTCATATCTCTGTTCTCCTTTTCCTCCGAAATTAATAATTTCTTCCTTATTTTCCGGGTCCTGACGCCTGATTATACATGCAGCTTTCTTTTTTAATCCGTGCTCCTCCGAAATAAATTGTTTTATACAAAAAAAGAAAAGACACGAATCCAGGACTCGTGTCTTTCGTTTGAATCAAGTTTTGTAATATTCATCTTTTTTCTATTTTCGCTCAGACGCAGACTGCCGGCATTCTGTACGAAGATGCCGCATTTTCAGTCTGCAGGCCAGTTCTCTCATAGAAAACGGTGTGATACTTTTTTCTTCAATCAGAATAATTCGTCAACAGGACAAAAAAAGCGGACGGCTTCCGCCGCCCGCCTCTGTATGAAGACAGTTTTCCGGGATTGTGAAATACATCCCCGGAATCCGTCTTTTGATTCGCGCTTTTTATTTCGAGATATTCTGTTTTCTTTCCATCCGCATTCCGGTAAACTCAGCCGAACAGATTCAGGAAAATACCCGCTACTACAGCAGATCCGATGACGCCTGCCACATTCGGTCCCATAGCATGCATCAGCAGGTAATTGTTGGGATCCACGCGCTGGCCTTCCTTATGCGCAACACGCGCTGCCATAGGTACTGCCGATACGCCTGCCGCTCCGATGAGAGGATTGATCTTTTTCTTGCTGAAGAGGTTCATGATCTTCGCGAAGATGACGCCTCCTGCCGTTCCTCCGGCGAAAGCCACAATACCCAGCACCAGAATGAAAAGTGTATCCTTTCTCAGGAAAAGATCCGCCCTGGCCGATGCGCCCACGGACAGGCCCAGAAGAATCGTGACGATATTGATCAGAGCATTCTGCGCTGTCTCCGAAAGTCTTCCCGTAACGCCGCTCTCTCTCAGCAGATTTCCCATCATCAGCATACCGATCAGCGATGCTGCCGACGGCAGAAGAATGACGGTTACGATCGTCGATACGATCGGGAACAAAATCTTTTCATTTTTGCTCACCTGACGCGGCGGATCCATGCGGATGGACCGCTCCTTTTCTGTGGTGAGAAGCCGCATGATCGGCGGCTGTATAATCGGAATCAGCGCCATATAGGAATAAGCGCAGACCGCGATGGCACCCAGAAGTTCCGGCGCCAGTTTCAGCGCTACCAGAATGGCCGTCGGGCCGTCAGCTCCGCCGATGATTCCGATGGCGGACGCCTGTTGTGCGGAGAAAAATCCGCTGGCTGAAGCTCCGGCAAAAGTGATAAAAATACCGAACTGTGCCGCTGCTCCGAGAAGGAGCGATTTCGGACTGGCGAGCAGCGGAGAAAAGTCGGTCATCGCCCCTATGCCCATGAAGACCAGAGGCGGCAGAATTCCGATTTCATCCAGCTTATAGAAATAATAGAACAGGCCGCCTGCCGCATCACCTGCCGGAGCGTCAAAAATACCCGTAAGCGGAATATTCGACAGCAGCATGCCGAAGCCGATGGGTACCAGCAGCAGCGGCTCAAATCCCTTCTTGATGGCGAGATAGATAAAGATCAGCGCCACGACGATCATCGTAAAACTCTTCAGATCCAGATTCAGCAGGCCGGTACTCAGAAAAAAATCTTTAAATACATCTGTTACCATATCTGACTCCCCGTCACTCCACTGTCAGCAGAACGTCGCCGGTGTTTACCGCGTCGCCTTCTTTTACTGCGATCATTCCGATCTTTCCCGTCTTGTGTGAATTAATCTCGTTTTCCATCTTCATGGCCTCGAGAATGATGAGCGTTTCTCCTGCGTAGACCTCGTCTCCCGGACTGACACATATCTTCAGAACCGTTCCCGGCATCGGAGATGTCAGAGAATCCTCCTGTGAAGATACTCCCTCCGGAATCCGGACGGGTTCTTCTTTTATTTTCGGCGTCTTTGGCGTCCGCGCTCTGTGAACAGCGGCAGCTGTTTCTTTTTCTGCCGTATTCTGTTCCTCAGATGATCCGGACTGCACCGCATCGCTTTCACTTTTTCCTGAGGACTGCGCCACATCCACGGAAGTCGCAGCAGTTTCTGCCTTTTCCCCGGTCACTTCTTCGACTTCCACGTCGAACAGTCTGCCGTTTACTTTAATGCTGTATCGTTTCATCTAAATCCTCCATCCTTCATTCTCGCCGGACTGATCGGCTCCGGCTTTCCACGCGGCTTCCTCGTACGGTCTGCGTGCGATTTTCCTTATTCTTATCTGATCCGCCGGACGGCCCTCATATGCACAGACTGCGGCCATAATTGCGGCAACAGTCTCCTCGTCCGGAAAGTCATCCGTCTCGGCAGAACGATTTAACCCTGCGCATCCCTGAGGGTGAACGCCTCTCACCGTCTGTTCCACCGTCTCAAAGCCGTGGCGTTCCTCCTCCTGCCGTTTGTACAGCTTTGCGCGCCGCAGCTTTCTGGCGCGCTGTACCTGACGCCGGTACTCCGAATTCATTTCATAACGGCCGATCTGTTTCCTCAGAAGAGTGATGATCAGCATCAGTGCGATGAGCACGATAAATGTGACGCTGAGTCCCATCAGTCCTGTCACCGCCGTGGCTTTCAGCTTATCGGCCACAGACATCTGCATCATGAGATCCGGATCGGCAAATTTCTCTATGAGATTGTACTCCAGTTCCATATCCTCACCTTTCAACTTCCCTACAGCGGAATATTTCCGTGCTTCTTCTTCGGTCTGCTTTCCCGCTTCGAAGCCAGCATCTCAAAAGCTGCCGCCACTCTCTGACGTGTGGAAGCCGGGTCGATGACGTCGTCCACATATCCCATCTCGGCGGCACGGTAAGGATTGGAGAATTTTTCGTTGTATTCGTCTACTTTTTCTTTTTTCACCGCTGCCGGGTCTTCCGCCGCGCGAATTTCCGGTCCGAATACGATATTGGCCGCTCCGTCCGCTCCCATGACAGCGATTTCCGCCGTAGGCCACGCGAAGACGAAATCAGCTCCTGTCTCTTTGGAATTCATGGCGATATATGCGCCGCCGTAAGCCTTTCTCAGTATGACCGATACTTTCGGAACGGTCGCTTCGCAGAAAGCATACAGCAGCTTGGCACCGTGGCGTATGATTCCGCCGTGCTCCTGCTCCGTACCCGGCAGAAATCCCGGCACATCTTCCAGCACGAGAATCGGAACGTTGAATGCATCGCAGAGACGCACGAAACGCGCCGCTTTGTCTGAGCCGTTGATATCGAGACATCCCGCGAAATACTTCGGCTGATTTGCCACCACGCCAACCGTGGATCCGCCGATACGGATATAGCAGGTGATCACATTTTTCGCAAAATCCTTCATGATGTCGAAATATTCGCCGTCATCTGCCACAGCGCGGATCACATCGTACATATCGTAAGCGCGGTTCATAGATTCGGGAACGATATCGGCCGCCTCAGGAATCATGCGGTTGATGTCGTCGGAGGATTCATATACCGGCGGATTCTGCGCATTATTTGACGGAATATAGCTGAGAAGCTCTCTGACGTGAGCGATCGCTTCTTCGTCCGTCTTATCTGCAAAATGCGCCGCGCCGCTCTCCGTATTATGCGTGACCGCACCTCCCAGACGTTCCGCTGTGACATCTTCTCCTGTCACCGTTTTGATTACCGCAGGACCCGTGATAAACATCTGGCTGGTTCCTTCCACCATGAAGATGTAATCGGTGATGGCCGGAGAATATACGGCTCCTCCGGCGCACGGTCCCATGATGACGGAAATCTGAGGAATTACACCTGATGACTGCGTATTGTTGTAAAAAATCTTTCCATAGCCGGAAAGCGCGTTTACTCCCTCCTGAATCCGCGCGCCGCCGGAATCGTTCATACCGACGACAGGCGCACCGCATTTCAGCGCCTTTTCCTGAATGTTTGCGATCTTCTGAGCGTGGACTTCTCCCAGAGATCCTCCCAAAACCGTGAAATCCTGAGCGTAAGCGCAGACAAGCCTTCCATCCACCGTACCATATCCTGTGACGACGCCGTCTCCCGCATAATGATTTTTTTCCATACCGAAATTCGTACACCGATGAATCATAAATGAATCGGTCTCGATGAAACTGCCTTTATCGAAGAGAAGCTCCAGGCGCTCGCGGGCCGTCAGCTTTCCTTTTTTATGCTGTATATCGATGAGATCCTGCCCGCCGCCAAGGCTCATCTTCTCCTTCAGCGCCTGCAGATCCGTCTGTTTGCTCATAACCTGAGTCCTTCCTTTCACATATCTTCCCGGACTGCGCTTCTTAGCCGCACTGAGACTCCGCGCCGCTGTGCGCATCATCCGCAGGCAGGCGCCGGCACCCTCCGGTCGCAGTCCAAATTTGTTTTGATAGCCAAAATGTTTTATTATAAAACAAAATCCACGTCTATTTTATGACACGATACTGTCTGTGTCAACCGAAAAAGAGCGCAGAAAATATGCACTTTCCCGGAGATTTCACATCTTTTCTGAAATGAAATCCCTGTTCCGGGGAAGTGCATATCTGAATCGCTCATATATTCTGCCGGATTCCGGCCTGTTTCTTTTCTGTTCCGCCGCGCAGACTGCCGCAAATAAGTCGTGCCTTCACCTGCTTCTCTTTATTCCGGCAGAATCACTTTCGTCTCTTTCGTTCCGAGCGCCGCTTCGATCAGCGCCTCCTTGTCGAGGAGAGACTCTGATTTCAGAATATTCTCAAGCCGCGGCTTCGTCACGGGATGCTTCGGAAGAAAGACGGTACAACAGTCCTCGAAAGGCTGAATCGACGTCTCGTACGTTCCGATTTTCTGCGCCAGATCCATGATGTCCACCTTGTCCATGGCGATCAGCGGGCGCATTACCGGCATGGAAACCGCGTTGTCGGTAACCACGAGCCCCTGAGCCGTCTGACTGGCAACCTGGCCGATATTCTCACCGGTAATCAGCATATCACAGCCATTCTCCTCCGCCACCCGCTGCGCGATCATCATCATGAAACGGCGGGAAAGAATCGTCATCTCATCTTCCGGACATTTTTCTCCGATAGCCTCCTGAATCTCCAGTAGATTTACAGAATGTACCCTGATCCTGCCGCAGTAGGATGCCAGAATGCGCACCAGATCGAAGACTTTTTCCTGTGCTCTCTCGCTGGTGTACGGATACGAATGGAAATGAACGGCTTCGATCACCATTCCCCGCTTTGCCATCATCCACGCCGCTACCGGACTATCGATGCCTCCGGAAAGAAGAACGAGTCCCTTTCCGTTGGTTCCCAGCGGCAGGCCGCCGAATCCTTTTATCTTGTCGGCGTAGATGTAGGTATATCCGTGACGCACATTGACATACAGCACACAGTCCGGATGATGAACGTCGACCTTCAGAACCCTGCAATGTTTCAGCACCGCTCCGCCCACGCGCTTTGCGATCTCCGGCGATTCCACCGGAAACGTTTTGTCGGCTCTCTTTGCTTCCACTTTGAATGTCCGGATATTCCTCGTCTTCATGAGATCATCCATATATTCGCCCGCAGCTTCGTAAATCGCATCGAGATCCGATTCGACTTCAGCGGCATGACTCACGGAGGCCACACCGAAAACCTTCGAAATATCCTTTATCACTTCATCCGCGTCATATTTCACCGGCGCTTTGACGAAAATCAGTCCTTCTCTTCGGTTCGCCTCCGTCGCCTCGTATTTTTTCAGATTTTTCCTTATGCGCTCCAGCAGAACGCGTTCAAAGTACGGCTTGTTCATGCCTTTGAGAGCGATTTCCCCGCACCTGACGATAAATGTATTCTTTTCTCTGTTCATTCTTCTGCTCCTGTATCGCCGGCATTCTCCGGCTCGTCCGCCGATAGCTTCTCTTTTCTGTCTTTCTGTGGTTTTATCTGCGCTTCGATGATTTGCCCGCCAGCTTCAGCATTTTTCTGTTCCGGGCGACAGCTTCCTTCAGTTTATCCAGGACAAAGTCCATCTCTTCCGGCGTATTCAGATACGAAAAGCTGAACCGCACAGCTCCTTCAATCTCTTCGTCACTCAGTCCCATGGCCCGCAGCACATGGCTTCCCGGCTTTTTTGATCTGGCCGAGCAGGCGGAACCCGTCGAAACGTAAATGCCGGACTGCTCCAGCATGTGAAGGAGAACCTCGGCTCTCGTACCTCTGAAACTGACATTGAGAATATATGGCAGGCATCTGAGAGTGCCCTTCGCGCCGACTCCGCTGTCAGCGGGACCGTTGATCTTCACATCGGGAATTTCACTGAGGATTCCGTTCATGAGGCGGTTTCTCAGCCCGTCCACATACACCAGTTTCTGCTCCATCTCGTCATAAGCCAGTCTTACAGCTTCCGCCATCCCGGCGATGCCTGGCACGTTTTCCGTACCTGACCGCAGACCGTGCTCCTGTCCGCCGCCGCGCATCAGGGGAACGATTCTCCTGTTATGGTCAACAAAAAGAATTCCCATCCCTTTCGGCCCGTGGAACTTGTGACCGCTGACCGCCAGCGAACCGATTCCCGCCGACCGTACCGGAACCGGCATTTTGCCGAAACTCTGCACGGTATCGCAGTGAAACATCACATGTTCACGATCCGCCAGCAGTGCGCCGATCTCCTCCACCGGCTGAACTGCACCGGTTTCATTGTTGACATGCATCACCGCCACGAGAATCGTATCGTCCTGCAGCGCATCTTTTACCTTTTCAGCGCTGACGACACCGTATTCGTCCGGCTGAAGCCGGGTGACGCGGTACCCCTCTTCTTCCAGTTTTTTACAGCTTTCGAGAACTGCCGGATGCTCGATAGCCGTCGTTATGATATGTGAACCCGACCGCTTCAGCGCCGAGCAGGCTCCGAAAATCGCTGTATTGTCCGATTCGGTGCCCCCGGATGTGAAGAAGATCTCTTCCTCTGACACGCCCAGAGACGCCGCAATCGTCCTTCTGGAGGCTTTTACCAGCTTTTCCGCCTCTATGCCCATGCGATGCAGAGAGGACGGATTTCCATAAGTATTTTCGGCCGCAGAGATCATGGCCTCTGTGACTTCCCTTCGCTGCGCAGTCGTAGCGCTGTTGTCCAGATAGATTGACATGACATTAACCCTCCTGTCATGATAATTATCGATTCAGAAAATATACCGGGCGGAAAAATGTGTGACAGAGAATACCCGTCTTCCGGAATCTCTGCACACACAGATTCCGGACGGTAAAACGGGCTGTCCCGATATGAGACAGCCCGTATTTCAGTTTCGGGATTCTTTCAGATCCTCTCTCTGCCGTATTCCGCGTTCTCTGTGAGGAAGCGGACCTTCCCGGCGTTTCTATTTCGCATACTCGATGGCCCGCGTCTCCCGTATCACATTGACCTTGATCTGACCCGGATACTGAAGTTCGCTTTCGATCTTTTTGCTGATCTCTCTTGCGAGGAGAGGAATATCGTCATCCGATTTTTCTTCCGGTCTGGCGATAATCCTGATTTCACGACCGGCCTGAATCGCGTAAGATTTTTCGACTCCAGGTGTCGTGTTCGCGATTTCTTCCAGTTTCTGCAGGCGGTTGATATACGTCTCGAGAGTCTCACGTCTCGCTCCCGGTCTTGCAGCGGAAAGCGCATCGGCCGCTGCCACGAGAACGGCTTCCAGGCTCTTTGCCTCGTAGTCACCGTGATGAGCCGCCATGCCGGAAATTACAGTCTCCGACTCTTTGTATTTGCGGAGCAGATCGATGCCGATATCCACATGCGTACCTTCTACTTCATGGTCGATGGATTTACCGATATCGTGGAGCAGTCCCGCTCTCTTGGCCAGCTTCGGATCGAGTCCCAGCTCGGATGCCATAAGTCCTGCCAGATGAGCCACTTCCACGGAATGCTGAAGAACATTCTGTCCGTAACTCGTCCTGTATTTGAGACGGCCCAGCAGCTTGACCAGTTCCGGATGGAGATTATGTATGCCTACGTCAAAAGTAGCCTGTTCTCCCGCTTCCTTGATGGACTGATTCACTTCTCTTTCCGCCTTTTCCACGGTCTCTTCGATCCTCGCCGGATGAATTCTTCCGTCGATGATGAGTTTTTCGAGACAGATCCGCGCTACTTCTCTGCGCACGGGATCGAAACTCGAAAGAATGACGGCTTCCGGTGTATCGTCGATGATCAGATCGACGCCGGTAGCCGTTTCGATTGCTCTGATATTCCGGCCTTCACGTCCGATAATACGGCCTTTCATCTCGTCGTTCGGAAGATTAACGACGGATACCGTGGATTCCGCCACCTGATCGGCCGCACAGCGCTGAATAGCACCTGTGATAATCTCTTTCGCTTTCTTGTCCGCCTCGTCCTTCGCTCTCGACTCGATCTCTTTGATCATGACAGATGCATCGTGACGGATTTCTTTTTCGAGATTTGACAAAAGAAGAGCTTTTGCTTCTTCCGCCGTGTATCCCGAAACACGCTCCAATTCGTGCAGCTGTCTTTCGATAAAGCTGTCGAGTTCCGCTTCTTTCTCGGCAAGTCTGTGTTCTGTATTCGCTATGCTTTCTTCTTTTTTCTCAATACCTGCCTCTTTTTTTTCGATATTCTCTAATTTTTTATCGATAGATTCTTCCTTCGAAATCAGACGCTTCTCCAGCCGGTCCATTTCATTTCTGCGGTTTCTGACCTCGCGTTCGACGTCGCTCCGCATTCTGTGAGCGTCTTCCTTGGCTTCGATCGTGATCTCTTTTTTGATCGTCTCAGCCTGATTCTCTGCGTCGAGAATGATATTGGATGCCCGCTGCTCGGCGGAACCGATAGCCTTTTCGCCCACCGATTTCCTGACGACATAGCCTGCCAGAATACCGATGACCAGAGCAACTGCCGCAACCAAAACTGTGATAATGATCGGGTTTATGGTAAAAACACCTCCTCAGTGTCTCGATACTTTTGATAGAACAACAGTTCGATCTTATTTGCTTCCGAAAATTTTTCCTCCCGGCTCCGGGATCGGAAATTTCCGGTCACTTTTTGTGCGCCTTTTGTATCAGCGCGGAAATAACGTTAAAAATATAAGCATAAAACGAATTACATATTGATATATGTATCTCAATTATATTATAATGTTTGCACTGAAATGTCAAGGTTTCAAGGGAGGTGCAGGGAATCAATTACTTAAAAGACTTATTCAAAAATGCGGATCGCATGCTTCTGACCCTTCCGGTCTTTTTTGCGGTGATCAGCATTATCATGATAGAAAGCACCGTGTATGACGATTCGCTGCAGATTACGAGAGATGTCATCATCCAGTTCGCAGCTTACATCATCGGCTTCATCGCCATCTTTGTCATGCTTCAGATCGACTATGCCCAGTACCGCGGAATGACAAAAATTCTATATGCCATTTCCGTGCTTTGCATGTTGCTCCTGTACACGCCTCTCGGTGTGTCGAAGTACGGTTCCAGGGCATGGCTCAATCTCGGCGTCACCACAATCCAGCCCTGCGAGATCGTGAAAATCGCTTTCGTCCTGATTTTCGCGAAATATCTCACAGACCACTCGGAGGAGCTGATGTATTTCAAAGGACTGGTGAAAGCGGTTCTCGTAGCCGCTCCGCTCATAGGTCTCATTCTCATCGAAGACATGGGAAACGCTCTCGTCGTCTTTTTTATGATGATCGTCATGATTTACGCAGCGGGAGTCAATCGAAAAATCTACTGGGGCTGCGCAGCTGCGGCATGCGCCAGCGTTCCAGTCGCTTATCTCTTCATGCAGGATCATCAGCGCGCCAGAATCGACGCTTTTCTCCATCCCAATGATCTGAGCATCGACGCCAATTATCAGGTCTGGAACTCAAAGATTTCCATCGGTTCCGGCGGATTTCTCGGAAAAGGTCTCTTTAAGGGAGAACAGAAAGCGCTGGATTTTCTGCCTGTTGCAGAATCCGATTTCATCTTTGCAGTTATCTGTGAAGAGCTTGGATTTCTGGGAGGAGGCATCGTCATCGCACTCTATGCATTCTTCATGTACCGGATCATCCGCATCGCAGAGCGGACGAAAGATACTTACGGTTACCTGATCGTCATGGGACTGGGGGCCATGTTTTTCTTCCAGATCTTCGAAAACATCGGAATGACTATGGGTATCATGCCTGTTACAGGTATCACTCTTCCGTTTATCAGTTCCGGCGGTACATCTGTCATCATGAATCTGATCGCGCTAGGCATTATCATCAGCGTCGGTCTGAGAAGCAAGGTGATAAACTTCTAAACAAACGGGTTTTGCCCCGCATCAGCGGTAAAAATCACGTGCCAGGCAGACTTTCGGCACGAAAAATTCCGAAAACGGAGATCTCAAATAAAGTTCTGAAAGAAGTAAAAACAGAGAGCGGAAAATCGATAAATCCGCTCTCTGTTTTTTATTGTTATAACATACAGATTATTTTTATCCGCGAGGTGCAAGAACGAGAGCTGTACCTTTGATAACTTCTACGCCATCCTGATTGTAATAGGAGGCATTAAAAAGCACTCTGCCCTTTTCTCTCTTCTCCGCTACGGTAATCTCACAGGTGATCGTATCACCGATATAGACAGGTTTTACATAGGAAACGCTCTTTTCAAGAAAAATCGTGCCCTTACCCGGATATTTCATACCTAGAACCGTGCTGACCAGACTGTCCGCCAGACAGCCGTGAACGACTCTCGACTTGAAGAGCGAAGATTCCGCTGCTACCTGATTGACATGCAGTTCGTTGAAATCTCCCGTAATACCTGCAAACTGATATACATCGCTTTCGCTGATCGTCTTTGAGAACGACGCCTTGGCTCCGACCTCGATCTCGTCATACGTTACAGAATCCTTACCCATTGCTGACTCAGCTCCTCTCCGAAATCCAGTTTCCGATTACCGGTGCAATCGTATTTTTACTCTGCGGGCTGATATAGATTCCTACATGACCCACATCGAACATATGGAAATCCTTATCCGTGCTGGAAACCAGATCGAGAAGCGGCTTCGTGGAATTTGGAGGTACCAGATGATCGTACTTCGCGCAGACCACCAGCAGCGGGCACTCGATATTTTCCAGATGAACTTCTTTTCCGCCTATGACGAGTTCTCCCTTGATCAGTTTATTGTCCACATACAGATCGTTTACAAACTGGCGGAGCGTCTCGCCTTCCTGATCCGGACTGTCAAAGATCCAGTTTTCTGTACGCATAAAGTTTTCCAAGTAAGCCGGATCTGACATTCCTGCACCGAATCCGACATATTTATCTACCAGAAGTTCAAAAGGTTTCAGCAGGACGAAAGTGGCATTCATCAGATCAGCCGGAACATTTCCGTAAGCGTCAACCATTTTGTCTACGGAGAAATGGCGGCTCCATTTGAAGAGCAGTCCGTCATCAATACTGAAATCGATCGGTGCCACCATTGCCACAAAATTCTTGATCTTTTCCGGATGGAGCGCGGTATAAATCGTGCTGAAAGTACCACCCTGGCATACACCCAAAAGAGTGATCTGAGGCTGACCGGAAGCTTCGATGATATAATCCACACAATCGTTCATATACCATTCGATGTGGTCTTCCATTGTCAGATACATATCTTCTTTCGAAGGATAGCCCCAGTCGATGATATATGTGTCGATGCCTTTTTCGAGAAACGATTTGATCACAGAACGGTCAGGCTGAAGATCCATCATATACTGCTTGTTTACCAGAGCGTAGGTGATGAGCATCGGCGTTTCGAGAAGATCTGCCTCATCGACCAGAGGTCTGTAACGATAAAGAGTCATCTTGCCGATGGAAAGTACCGGATCTTTTTCCAGTTCTCCGGTACGGATTCTGTCCGCCGTCATGTTGATCATATTTTCTATGCCCTGAGCAACGCCGTTCATGTAATCGGCGACGTATTCTGCGGAACCTTTATAATCAAACTTTACCATCCTACTGCACCTCCGTATTCTTCTTCAAACGGCCGATTTCTTTTTTGAGATCGCGAACTTCCTTGCGAAGATCGTAGACAGTCTTGTAAAGACTCTTCATCTCAGAATTTGTAGGAACCGGGAACGCTGACAGCACGCTTTCCATAAATTCGTCAGATTTCACCTTGAAGTCATAGGCATTGTTTGCGTATTCACCGAAAAATTCCGCGAATTCATCGGTGAAATAAAAATCATTAATCGCCTTGGAATTGACTTTGATCCAAAGATCGTAATAGTCTTTAAATGTTATCTCCTTTTCAGGATCTTCCAGCATCTTTTTGAATTCTTCCCAAAGTTCGGTATTGGCATCTCTCAGAATGCTCTGAATGTTGACAGCGAGTTCAAAAGAACTGAGCATCATGCGCATATAGGAATCCAGCATCTGAAGATTAAGCGCAGCTTTGTCCTTTCCGATTCCCACGCCACTGGTCTGCAGCAGTTTTCCAAAAGAATTCTGATATGCATCCGTAATAAGTGCGGCATATCTGATATATCCGTTTTTGTCACCTACCGACGCTTTGCGGATGCAATCGATAAATTCATCTCTCTTCTCCACCCATGGACTCATAAAGTCTCCGAAAGTCAAGCCTGCCGTCTTTCCCATCTCTGTATAAGAATTGATCATGGAATACATATCTTCTGCCATTACCGGCTTAAGGAATGTCTCCATGAGAAAATCCATCATTTCTTCTGATTTTCCGGCATACTCTCTCGCCATACCGATCGGATCGTCGAGATTGAGTTCTGTCTCATCTGCAAGCTCTTTCCAGAAATCGTAGAGTTTCGCATAGACGGACATAGAATCAAAAAATCTGCCCATCAGAGGAATCGAATCGTTAAACGCATCAGTACGGTACATTTCCGTCGTAGGCCAGACTTCAGACCACTTTTTCCACGCCTCACGGTAAGTCTTTGTCAGAAAATCATTGATCGTCTCCGCATTTTTAAACAGGTTTTCTGCGGTATTCTTAGATGTCTGTTTTTTTCCTTCGTTCTTTGATCCACCCTGAAAATAATCGGTAAAATTATTTACCGCGTCGATGTACTGATCCATCATATTTTTCTGAAGATCAAGTCCTTTTTCATACATCTCTTTATCGAAAAAAAACATATGTGCTCCTTTCCTTTACAGTTCCGGCTGAATGTACACAGGCCTGACACCGGTCAAAACAGCCTATCCCTTATATTTTTATTGTATATGCATCACGGCCGTTTTGCAACGATTTTCAACGCATACAAATAATTTGTTGTTTTATATAATATTGTGAGTCAGGATGACGGAATCGACTATCTATTTCCATATCCCTTCTGTCAAGTTTGTGCTTTGTGCACAAAATACCGTATTTCATTTCCAGTTTCGCACATAAAATCGTCTGTTTTCATGAAAAGAAAAAGCTCCCACCGGAAAAACAAAGCCTCATTTTTCCGGTGGGAGCTTTCTGCCTCAGATTGTGAAACAGAAACTTTTAGTACAATTCGGAAATCCTCTGAATGATATTTACAAAGTTCTTCGCAATATAAGAATCTTTTTTGCACACCACGGGCACTCCGCTGTTCATGGAAACGTGGATGTTTTCGTCTTCCTGAATGATGCCGCACACCGGGAAACGCAAAGACTCAGCGATCTCAGACATCGACGGGAATACGGAATTTCCGCCGCCGCAATCCGGACGGACGCGGTTGATGACAGCCGAAATACTGCGGATTCCGGAAGATGTCAGACAGCGGCTGACCGAATCCGTATCCCGAAGAGATACATATTCCTGTGTCATGATGATCACAGCATGATCGGCAGGAGCGACAGACGTTTTCCAGTCTTCCCCGATGCCGTGGGGTGTATCGATTATAATATGATCGAATTTCTCTCCCAGCTTTTCACACAGTTTTTTCATATGCGCAGGCCGGATCTGGGCTTTTTCGGGAATCTGAGATGCTGAAAGAAGGTAGAGAGCCGAGAATCGCCTGTCTCTGATAAGCGCCTTCTTTATGGTGCAGATTCCGTTCACTACATCCGCAATATCATATACGATCTGGTTTTCCAGCCCCAGGCAGATATCGATGTTGCGAAATCCGCTGTTCATGTCGATGAGCAGTACTTTTGATCCGCTCATCGCCAGACACGATGCCAGATTCACCGCAAACATCGTCTTTCCCGTTCCGCCCTTTCCCGATGTGATAGCTGTTATCCTGCACATAAGTTTTTTCTCCCGTTTACTCGATTTTATCTGATTCAGTCCGTATATGACATTCCCGAAGAATGATCACTGTATACTTCCTGAAGTTCCATATATTTTCCGATGATTTCCCTGGCCACCGGTCCCGCGTAACCGCCGGAACCACCCTGGAAAATCAGAACTGCCACCGCGATCTGGGGATCTTCTACAGGTGCAAAAGCGACAAACCATGCAAAATTATCGTATGTGCTCTTGTAAGCGTCGATCCGTTCCGTCGTCACTTCCCCGTCGGTCAGATTGATGACAGCCTGCCGCACCGCGCTGCTTTCGGATTTGTATATATTTGACTCCTCTGTCAGCAGCCTGTGCATCTCTTCCTCCACTTCCTCAAAAGTGAGGCCCGGTGCGATACCGCTCAGATGTTCCCTGATATACTCCACCTCATCCGGCGGATTGACTTTTCCGGATTTCTGTGCGGTTCCTGTCTTCGCGCCCACATCGTAAGGGAAGTTGGCAAATAAGGATCTCGCCGAACCTTCGCTGCCGTTTGCCACGAGATACATGCCCTCTCTCACGACAGCCCAGGCATCTTCATTGGTATTCTCAACTTTTGTACTGTTGTTTTCTTCCTGCTCCATCTCGCCCGATATAGCTTTTGTCAGTGTCAGATCATACAGTGTTCCGCCGTTGGCCACTGTCGCCACGTACCGCGCCATCTGCAGCGGTGTATATGCATTTTCTCCCTGACCGATGGAAAGGTTCATCGCATCGCCCTGTGTCCATTTTGCCACGGAAAAATAATTGCTTCTGATTTCATCTGTGAGCGTATTCAGCTGATTTTCCTGAACCGACATCTCGCTCAATCTCTCATAGAGTTCGCTGCGGCTCAGATCTTCTTCCGCCCAACTGACGATTTCATCTACCGTCTCTTCTAATTTGGCACTGTCACTTGTGAGTTCCTCTGTAAAATATTTGGAAGCCGAAGAAATCAGCGTATTTTTAAGGCTCCATTTTGTGGTAGCAAGTTTTGCCTCTTCCGAAGGAACTCCCACCGCAGACTCGGCAAGTTCGATGCCTGTCTTCTGGCCCAGGCCCAGTTTTTCCGCATACTCCATGACTTTTCCGATATTCATGTCGATATTCAGACTCCGCTGGTTATAAAAATCATAGCCTGCGCCGAGATCGGCGAAATAATAGTTACACGACACTTCCAGGGCCCTCTTCATGTCGAGCCATCCGTGTCTGCCCTTGCTGTTGTTCCAGATCCAGCAGCCGAAAGTCCTTCCGCCTCCGATGTCGATATAGCCGTTGTCATAGAGCTGCGTATTTGGATTCCATCCTGCATTCAGGGCAGCCAGTGCAGTAACCGGTTTGAATGTCGATCCCGGCTGGATCGAAGTCATCGTCGCTACATTATAAAGAGGAAGCGGAGAAAGTGGATCTCTCGGATTTTCTCCCTGCAGCATCTCCCAGTCTTCGTTGGAAATGCCTGTAGCAAACAGATTCGGATCGTATCCAGGATTATTTGCCAGTGCCAGGACTTCTCCTGTCTTAACATCCACTGCAACCGCCGCCCCTACGTTGGCATTGCGGTAAGCTTTGCTGTAGCCGTAATTTCCGTATTCGCTGACGAATGTACCGCCGGCACTGATCTTCTGCAGCGCCTGCTGCAGCGCTTCTTCCGCCGTCTTCTGCAGCTCCAGGTCGATAGTGAGATATACGTCATCACCCGGCTCTGGATCTGTATCGCTGATCACATCGACCTGTTCTCCCTTTGCATTGACCTGGATCAGTTTTTCGCCGTCTTTGCCCTTGAGCACACTCTCATAATAACTTTCGATGCCCTCTTTGCCGATGAGGTCGGTAGAAGTATATCCTTTTCTCAGATACTCCGCCTGCTGCGACTCCGAAATCTTTCCGAGATAACCCAGGATATGGCATGCAGTCTCTCCGTTTGGATACGTCCTGACGTATTCCCTTCCGATCTCAACTCCCGGATAGAGATATGACTTTTCTTCGAGAGTGATGATCGTCTGTTCGCTGACTCCGGTAGCGATCTCCGCCGGCAGATAACTGGAATAACCGAGACTCTTCAGCGCATTGCGTATGATGAGAATCTTCCGCGCTTCTTCATCGGAATAAGATTCGTCAATCTCATATTTTTCTCTCAGCGCTTCAAAAGCGTCCTCCGCGGACAAATTCGAATCATCCTCATCTTTCTTCAAATTAAAGCTCTGAAGAAAAGATGTCAGCTCGAGATTCTGCGTATATTCCATTTTTTTGACGGAAATCGGCGGATAGATGTTATAAGTATTCTGAAGAATCGACTGCGCCTCGTACTTGTCCATGCTGGTATCGACACCTTCTCTCTCACAGATCGCGTCGAAAGCTTCCTGCGCTGTCAGATCGGTGCGCAGATTCTGACTGCTGAGCCATTCTTCGATTTCCTGTTCATAAGTATAATAATAATCACCGTTCTCATCGATGACGATAGGAAAATCATCGTTGTATTTTTCGCCGTTTTTTTCCAGCAGATTCAGCAGGTTGAGGGCAACCGTATTGATCTGGTCCTCATCCACCTCCGCGGCCACGAGATTTACAGTATAACTCACCTCGTTGCCGGCCAGCAGTCTTCCGTACCGGTCTCTGATCTCTCCCCTCGGCGCTGACGTATAAACCGTCTTCGTACTGAGATTCTCCGCTCGCTCCGCCCAGACTTGTCCCTGTATTACAGTCAGGTAGAAAAGGCGACCGCCCAGAAGGATCATGAGTACGAAAAAAAAGATTTTTATCTGATTATGTCTGTCGCTCAGCCAAAATCTCATATTTTTCCCCCTGAATTATCATATCGTAAACCCGCGTCTTTTTCTGGCAATCGGAAGAAGAATCAGCAGAACGATATAATTCCATACGATGGAGACGGGAACGCTCTTAAGCCAGTAAAGAATACTCATGTCTGCCTGAAGCATCATGCTGTTGAGCGCCCAGTAAGCCACAGTATAAAACAATGTGGTAGCGGCCGTCACCAGAATGAGAAGCAGTTTGTTATCCCTGTAAACTCCACTGCGTATCAGCTTCAGCAGCATACCCGCAGCGAAATAAATCAGTGCTGAAATTCCGATCACCTGTCCGAAAAACGCATCCTGAATCAGGCCGAACAAAATGCTGAAAACAATCCCGTCAAAATCTTTAAAGAAAAAGGAATATATGACCGTCAGCATCAGCAGGATATTCGGTGTCGTTCCGAATACATTCAGAGCATTCAGTACGGTACACTGCAGTAGAAATGACACCAGATAAAGAAAAAATAACTTAAGTTTGCCCATTTTCTTATTCTCCGCTACTGACTGATCAGAACCGTAACTCGTCTGATTGCTTTAAAGTTTACCTGAGATTCTACGCTGATCTTCTTTTCCTTGCTGCTTTCGTCATATTCCACGGACGAAACCTTTCCGATGACGATGCCAGCAGGATAGAGACTCATTCCGGACGTGATGAGAATATCACCTTTATTCAGCGACTTTTCTTCGTCGAAGAGATATCCCGACAGACCGCCTTCTCCATCTCCGGAGAGGACACCGATCACTTCCGGATCACGCAGAAGAGTAAAACTTACAGAATCGCTGGCGTCCACGATGCCCAACACCTTTGACCAACTCTTTCCGACGGTAACGACTTTTCCCACCAGGCCATCTTCGTTGACCACGATACTTCCCGCGCTGATTCCGTCATTCTTTCCCACATTTATGGTAAAGATATTGAAAAGATTCGATCCGTCCACTGCGATTACATCTGCAGTCACACGTTGGTACTCATCGTCATAATCCGCATAATTGAGACTCTGAGAAAGCTCTCTGAGCTGCTGGAGTTCCTGTTCCGTCAGCTGCGCTTCTGTGAGCTGCTGCCGCAGATCCTCGACTTCTTTTTTCAGCTCGTAATTTTCTTTCTGAAGGCTGCGGAATCCAAAAATACCAGTGATTCCATCTTTTATCCCACTGCTGGCATCGGTCAGCGGCTCTTCCGCCGCTGCCGCACCAGACTGAGCTACCTGGCCGGGCAGTGAGATCCATCCGAGATTATAAGAAGATATGACAATAATCGTCACCAAACAAATGATGACGATCATTATAATTACAAGCTTTATATGCTCTTTTATCCAGTTCATATAAATACTCCTGTCACTGTGCTGAAAAGACGTTCCGGACTAATACGCACTGTTGTTTGTATTTACATTTGCATATGGATTTTTTGCTCTGACATGCGTCATAATATTTTCCATATTCTGGAGACTCAGACCTGTGCCCATAGCTACTGCCTCCGACGCATTTTCCGCAATACTAGTAGCGATACCAGTTTCTCTTTCGATGAGAATATCCAGACCTCTGAGGAGAGAACCACCGCCGGCGAGAACCATGCCCTTGTTTATGATATCTGCCGCAAGTTCAGGCGGTGCCGTTTCGAGAGTGGCTTTTACGCCTTCCACGATTTCCATGACAGCTTCTTCGAGGGCTGCGCAGATATCCTTGGAGGATACTTCGATAGTTTTCGGAAGACCTGTCACCAGATCTCTTCCGCTGATATTCGATTTCAAAACCCAATCCGGATCATTGTCATCCACATAAGCACAGCCGATAGCGATCTTGACCTTTTCCGCCATCTTTTCACCGATGAGAAGCCCATACATTTTGCGGATATAGTTGATGATCGCTTCATTCATCTTGTCTCCTGCCATCTTCAGCGACGTGCTGGTCACAATACCTCCCAGAGAAATGATGGCGATGTCAGCCGTACCACCGCCGATATCGGTGATCATACAGCCGGTAGGAGAATCCACGTCAAGACCTACGCCGATAGCTGCTGCCATAGGTTCTTCCATAATGTAAACTTCCTTCGCCCCCATTTGACGTGTAACCTCTTCTACTGCACGCTTCTCAACCTCAGTAACACCTGAAGGCACACCGATGACGACACGGACGGAAGTGAAGAAAGAGGAAGTCGGAACAACTCTGCTGATGAATGATTTCAGCATCATACTGGTCATTCCGAAATCGGATATTACACCGTCCTGAAGCGGTCTTACCACACTGATATGAGGAGGAGCCGCTCCGATCATACTTTTTGCCTCGTTTCCTACTGCGATCACTTTTTTTGTATTTTTATTGTAGGCGATGACAGAGGCCTCGTCCAGGACGATGCCTTTGCCCTTGATGTATATCAGCGTATTTGCAGTACCGAGATCGATACCGATATCCTGTTTGAAAATGCCCAGTCCCATAATACTTCTTTTCTCCTTTGTATATCGCGCCGTTTACGCGCTTATATTTTAATGTGTTGAAATTGATACTGAGATCCGAATCAGATTTCTCCCAGCTCCTTCATGCTGGCATACTCGCCGTCACCGATAATGATATGATCCAGAACATGAATTCCCAGGATATCTCCGGCCTGTACCAGCCGTTCGGTGAGCAGAAAATCGTCTCTGCTTGGAGCGGGATTGCCGCTCGGATGATTATGTACGAGAATTACACTGGCGGCTCCTCTGCGCAGAGCACCGGAAAATACTTCCCGGGGATGTGCCGGTGCGCTCATCAGCGAACCCACAGAAACATCGTCCGTCATGATAATCTCATTTTTTGCGTTGAGCAGCAGAACTTTGAAATTTTCCTTCCTCAGCCCCCGCATATCGCTCATGAAAAGAGCTGCTATGCTGGCCGGTGAAGAAATATTGATCCTTTTATGTTTCGGTTCCGCGTGAAGCCGGCGTCCCAGCTCTGCAGCCGCCAGCAGACAGGCTGCCCTGGCCGGTCCGACGCCGTCGATCCGGTAAAGTTCCTCCGGAACACAGTCATTGAGCACGCAGATGCCGCTCGAATCGATGGACAGGATCTTTTCCGCCAGATTGACAGCAGAAGAACCCGCCGTACCGCCGCCCAGAAGGACCGCGATGAGCTCTGCGTTGGAAAGGGAAGAAGCGCCGTGCTTCAGCAGACGCTCTCTCGGTCTCTCCTGCGCAGGCAGATCTTTGATGGAAATATAATTTTTCATTCATCGTCAGACTGCATATGTTGAGGAAACGCTGTGCCTTATCCGCCGAATTTATCCAGCTCTTCGGCAAGCCGTTTCCATGGAAGTCCCACGACATTGGAATAGTCTCCTTCGATTTTTTTTACGAATTTCGACCAACCGCCCTGAATTGCATAGGATCCGGCTTTATCCGCCGGTTCTCCCGTAGCTATATATCCGCGAATGTCCTCTTCCGTATAATCACTGAAAAACACGCGTGTTTTCTCGCAGAATACACTCGTGTTTTCGCTTTCGGCATCGCAGATGGCGACGCCTGTCATGACGGAATGGACATCGTTTTTCAGCCTTTTCAGAGTATCAAACGCATCTTTCTCATCAGCAGGTTTTCCGAGAATGCGGCCGCCGTGTACCACGACGGTGTCCGCAGCGATAATCAAACCTGCGTTCTCCGTTTCTCTTACCGCCAGCGCTTTCTTCAGAGCCAGATACATACATGCAGATGCGGGATCTGTACCGTCTTCGAGATGCTCGTCGACGTCTGCCGCTCTCACCTCAAAAGCGATTCCGTGCTCTCTGAGTATATCTGCACGCCTCGGCGATCCGGAAGCCAGAATGATGCGTCTTTTCATATGTCTTAACCTCTTGTCTTGCTCTCTTCGGATTGTCTAAAAAATCGATTACCCGGTCAGTTATAACAATTTTAACATCATTCAATACTCTTAACAATAAATGAAATCATATATTATAAAATTTTCAGAGTTTCTTCATAATTCATTATTCACCGCGTTCTCTCATCTCAGTCAGAAAAACGGAAAAATATCAGTCATACAGATTAAAGCATTCTCTCAGCTTGCCGATGGCCTTTTTTTCGATTCTCGACACATACGACCGGCTGATGTGAAGTTCGTCGGCCACCTCCTGCTGTGTCATACTCTTCTGATTGAACAGTCCGTAGCGCTTGATGAGCACAAAACGCTCTCTCTCCTTCAGCCGGTTTTCCACCGCATCATACAGCTCCTTATTCCGGGCGTTTTTTTCGATATTCTCCGAGATCTCGCTGCCGTCGGTACCCAGGATATCGTTGAAGCTGATTTCGTTGCCTTCCCGGTCGGAACCGATCGGCTCATTGATGGAGATTTCCGCCCTCTCCTTCTTCGATTTTCTCAGCCACATCAGAATTTCGTTTTCCACACAGCGTGCCGCATACGTGCCCAGCCGTACGCTTTTCCCCGGCTTGAAAGTCTCGATGGATTTCATCAGTCCGATGGTGCCGATGGAAATGATATCGTCCGGATCGATTCCAGTATTGGAATATTTCTTTGCGATATGAGCCACAAGCCGCAGATTGCGCTCCACCAGAACATTTCTGGCCTCCGGATCACCGTCCACGAGCCGCTTTATATACTCCGCCTCCTCTTCGGCGCTGAGAGGCTTCGGAAAAGAATTTCCCTCGGAAATATAGGACGGCATGAAAATCAGAGGATAACCCAGCAGAATCGTAGTCAGAAGAAGCGACAGACTCATGAATTGACTCCTTTCCACATTATTTGCTTTACTTGAAAGCAGATGTGATGATACACTTTAAAAAGTCTGCGGAAAACGCGCATCCGCTTTTCCGGATGCGCCTGCGCAGAGCAGAAATAAAATCAGCGGAATACATCATCCGCCACGTATTCCCGGATTCTCCGGACACGGCGGTATCAGTTTCAGAGATACAATATAAAGGAGAAACAGAAGAATGAGTATCATAACCGTAGAACATCTCTCCCACGGTTTCGGCGACCGTGCGATTTTCAACGACGTATCTTTCCGGCTCCTCAAAGGCGAACACATCGGTCTCATCGGAGCCAACGGCGAGGGTAAATCGACTTTTATGAACATCATCACCGGAAAACTTCAGCCCGACGAAGGAAAAATCGAATGGGCGAAGAACGTCCGCATCGGTTATCTGGACCAGCATACGGAACTGAAAAAAGGTATGACGATCCGTGACGTTCTCACCTCTGCCTTCTCCCGCCTCTTCGAAATGGAAGAGCGGATGACGGAAATCTGCGATCAGATGGCCGAAGCTGATGAAACACAGATGGAAGCCTATATGGAAGAACTGGGTGTGATTCAGGACATGCTGACGAATCACGATTTCTACCTCATCGATTCCAAAGTTGATGAAGTCGCCCGGGCTCTCGGTCTGGCGGATATCGGCATCGACCGCGACGTCACCGAACTCTCCGGCGGGCAGCGTACCAAAGTCCTTCTCGGAAAACTGCTGTTGGAAAAGCCGGATATTCTGCTCCTGGACGAGCCTACAAATTACCTGGACGAACAGCATATCGAATGGCTCAAACGCTATCTGAACGAATACGAAAATGCATTTATCCTGATCTCACATGACATCCCGTTTCTCAACAGCGTCATCAACATCATCTACCACATGGAAAATCAGGAATTCACCCGTTATGTAGGCGACTACGACGAATTCATGAAAGTCCGTGAAGTCAGACGCGCCCAGTTGAAAGCCGCTTACGACAGACAGCAGAGAGAAATCGCCGATCTGAAAGACTTCGTAGCCCGTAACAAGGCCAGGGTGGCCACCAGGAATATGGCCATGTCGCGTCAGAAGAAGCTGGACAAGATGGATCTCATCGAACTGGCTGCGGAAAAACCGAAACCTGAATTCCGTTTTCAGACATCCAGAACGCCGGGCCGCTATATTTTCACTACGAAAGATCTCGTCATCGGCTATGGAGATCCTCTCAGCATACCGCTCAATATCGAAATGGAACGGGGCCAGAAGATCGTTCTGACAGGCGCCAACGGCATCGGAAAGACGACGCTCCTCCGCAGCCTGCTGGGACTCATCCCTCCGGTTTCGGGCTCCGTGGAACAGGGAGATTTCCTGGACATCGGATATTTTGAGCAGGAGACAGAGCAGGGCATCACCACTACATGCATCGAAGAAATATGGAAAGAATTCCCATCTTATTCTCAGTTTGAAGTCCGTTCCGCGCTGGCAAAATGCGGACTGACCACGAAGCACATCGAGAGTCAGATACGCGTCCTCAGCGGCGGTGAGCAGGCGAAAGTCCGCCTCTGCAAGCTGATCAACCGTCCCTCCAACGTTCTCCTGCTGGACGAGCCCACAAACCATCTCGATCAGGACGCAAAGGACGAGCTTTTCCGCGCTCTGTCGGAATACAAAGGGAGCATTCTGATGGTCTGCCACGAACCGGAATTCTACAGCGGTCTTGCCACCGACGTCTGGGACTGTACGAAATGGACGACAAAACTCGTATAGATGCATACCGGCAGACCGTCTGGCAGTTTCGTGCTCCGATACGGACGATTCCGCCGATTCCGCTGCGATAATATCATATGAGGGTCAGCGCTCCATATTGCCTGACCCTCTCAAATAGGTACAAGACGGCTTTCCCCGCTCTGCGCCGGAAAAGCCGTCCTGTCATTTCATTGTCTTCAGTTTTTCAGCCAATGATTCTCTCTTTTCGGCTTCTGATTTTTCTACTTTTTATTCTTCCACCTTAGAATCGTTGATCGCTTCGTAATCGCGCTCACCGGTACGGATCCGGATAACTTCGTCCAGATCGGAAACAAAAATCTTTCCGTCTCCGTAATGTCCCGTATATGCGGATTTCATTATGGCATCTACCGCCGTCTTTTCCCATTCCTCGTCGGAAACCACGATTTCCAGCTTGATTTTCGGCAGCAGCTGCGTGTAGATCTTCTGTCCTCTTACAACCCCGACACAACCTCTCTGCGTACCGCATCCCATCACCTGATAAACGGTAATGCCGGTGATTTCCGCTGCGATGAGCGCGTCCAGCACCTCCTGCATCTTTTCTTCTCTGATGATCGCTTCTATCTTTTTCATATCGTTTCATTCCACCTCTCTGATCGGTCGAAGCGCCGCCCAGCAACACATTGTGTCACATACCTCACGGGCGCATCTCCCACTGCATCCAGAATTCTGTTCATTTTTGCCGTCTCTCCCATCAGTCGAGACCATTGAAAGAAGGATAAGCCGATTCCCCGTGTTCCGACATATCCAGGCCGATCTTTTCGTCGTATTCCTCCACTCTGAGCTTCGTGAACATGCGTACGATTCCCGCACAGATCAGTGTACCTGCGACGGAGACGACGATCGTCACCGCGATGCCGGCGATCTGCGCCAGGAAGAGATGATAATCTCCGAAAATCAGTCCGTCCCAGCGGGCCACCGGATTGATGGAACTGTCTGTGAAAATACCTGTGGCGATACCTCCCCAGATGCCGCCGATGCCGTGGCATCCGAAAGCGTCCAGCGCGTCGTCGTAGCCAAATTTTTTCTTAAGGACGGATACCGCAAAATAACAGATCGGGCTGACCGCCAGGCCGATGATGATGGAGCTCCATACCGGAACGAATCCGGCTCCCGGCGTGATGGCCACCAGGCCGATGACGCCGCCGGTGCAGGCGCCTATGACCGTCGGACGTCCCGTCTTGATCACGTCGATGAGCATCCAGGAGAGCATACCTGCAGCTGCAGAAGTATTTGTCGTCATCAGAGCATGAACCGCCAGTCCGTCTGCGGCCAGCGCACTTCCGGCATTAAATCCGAACCATCCGAACCAGAGCAGGAATGCTCCGAGAACGACGAAAGGCGCGTTGTGCGGTCTCAGTGAAATCTGTCCGTAACCGCTGCGCTTTCCGAGAATGAGCGCTAGAACGAGACCCGAAACGCCGGAGCTGATGTGAACCACATTTCCGCCTGCGAAGTCAACCGATCCGATCTCCGCCAGGAATCCGCCTGCTCCCCATACCATGTGAGCCATCGGATAATATACGATCAGCGACCAGAGCGCGATAAAGAAGAAAAGAGCCTTGAATTTCATTCTTCCCGCCACGGCGCCCGTAATCAGCGCCGGAGTGATGATGGCGAACATCATCTGAAAGGCGGCGAAGAGCAGCGCCGGTACGGAGTCAGAATACTGACCCGGGTCCAGGCCGATTCCCTTCAGACCTACGGCCTGCAGCGTTCCCACGATTCCGCCGACATCTCCGGAAAACGAAAGGGAATAACCGATCAGCACCCACATGATGGACGCCAGACCGATGATAAAAATGGATGTCATCATTGTGTTCAATACGTTTTTCCTTCTGGCCAGTCCTCCGTAGAAAAACGCGAGTCCGGGCGTCATCAGGAAAACAAAAGTGACAGAGATTAAAAGAAAAGCTGTGTTGCCTGCATTTATCATTCTATCTTCCTCCTAAAATTCCGCTGTAAAAACTCTTTCATGGCCATGAAGAAAATCACAGTATCGAATAACAAAAAAGGAGTCCTCGGGCCTATGCCCTCGAACTCCTTTGCTCTGTATACAGAATAGCATATCGTATACAAATGTCAACAAAAAATTATGCATTTTTTAAAAAACATAATCCGGAAAAAAGCCCCATATATCAGGCTTTTTTCGATTTTCTGATCAGGACGCGGATTCCCTTGAGAATCTGGATTACCGCCAGGCTGACGAGAGCCAGACCCCAGACGGTGAGCAGCTGTGTGATATTCAGCGTCTGCACTTTGAACAGTTCGTGCAGAGCCGGAACCGCCAGTACGAGATTGATCAGAAGGAAGCCTGTGAAAAAGGCTCCGAAGAGATAGCGGTTGTTGAAAAAGCGCTTTTTAAACAGAACCGGCGCCTCCGACTTGCAGTTGAATCCGTGAAGCAGTCTGGAGATGCACAGCGTTCCGAAGGCCATGGTACTTCCCAACAGAGAACCTTCGCTGTAATATCCCAGACAGAAAGCCACGACGGTAACCGCCGCAATGCACAGACCCTCGATTCCCACTCTGCTGAGGAAATTCTTCGTCAGGATCGATTCGTTCAGCGGACGAGGTTTTTCTTTCATCACCTCTCTGGAGTGAGGCTCCAGTCCCAATGCGATGGCTGGCAGACTGTCTGTCAGCAGGTTGATAAAGAGGAGGTGTACCGGAGCGAAAGGAACCGGCAACCCTGCTATCGCAGCGTAGAGAACCGCCAGAATGCCGCCGAAATTACCGGACAGCAGGAACAGAATGGAATTTTTGATGTTGGCATAAATGTTTCTGCCGTTTTCCACTGCTTTGACGATAGTGGCAAAATTATCGTCTGTCAGCACCATGGATGCCGCATCTTTCGATACTTCACTTCCCGTGATGCCCATTGCCACGCCGATATCCGCCTGCTTCAGAGCCGGAGCATCATTGACGCCGTCACCCGTCATTGCTACCACATTGCCTTTGTCCTGCCACGCTCTGACGATCCGGATCTTGTGTTCCGGAGAAACCCGGGCATAAACCGAAATGCCTTCGACGAATTCTTTCAGTTCTTCATCGTCCATGCTGTCGATTACAGCGCCCTCACAGGCTTCTGATTCGTCCTGCAGAATCCCGATCCGCTTTGCGATGGCAGACGCCGTCACCTTATGGTCTCCCGTGATCATCACAGGACGTATGCCCGCCTGAATACATTCCGCAACGGCGGCTTTCGATTCTGTCCGCGGCGGATCCATCATCGCGATGAGACCCAGGAATGTGAAGTCTTTTTCATCTTCCGTACTGATGGCCTGTTCCGCATCGAATTTTCTATATGCAACTCCCAATACCCTTAACCCCTGCCGGGAAAATTCCATGTTCTGTGCTTCGATGCTGCGGACATCTTCTTCTGTAACCGGCACCGGCCGTCCCTCTTTCTGGATCGCAGACGTGCTGCGCAACAGTACATCCACAGCTCCTTTCGTCACCATCGTATAGCCGTCCTTCAGCTGATGGAACGTGGACATGAGCTTTCTGTCACTGTCAAACGGCACTTCGGACAGTCGCGGATACGCTTCTCTCACTCTCTGTGCCGGTACCCCCAGGTCGTCGCCCAGATTGATCATCGCCGTCTCCGTCGGATCGCCGATCTCTTCCCCGTTAATATTGGTGGAGTCGTTGCAGAGAATGCTGTACCGGAGCATCTGTTTCTGTACGGGCACATTCACGTCGATTTCTGCGGCCGGAATCACACTGCCCTCGGTATAGTAATATTCCACCGTCATTTTGTTCTGCGTCAGCGTGCCCGTCTTGTCCGAACAGATGACAGATACGCTTCCCAGACCTTCCACCGCCTGCAGTTTTCTTATAATTGCGCCTTCTTTTGCCATCTTCTGCGTTCCGAAAGACAGCACGATGGTCACGATGGAACTGAGCGCTTCCGGAATGGCTGCCACGGCCAGAGCGATGGCGAACATGAAGGAATCGCCCACTGACGCTCCCTGAAGGACATTGATTCCGAACAGCAGTCCGCAGAATACGAGAATGAGAATCGACAGTTTCTGACCGAATTTGTCGAGGTTGATCTGAAGAGGAGTCTTCTTTTCGGAAGTCGTCTTCAGCAGCTGAGCGATTTTTCCCATCTCAGTCTGCATACCGATGTCCGTTACGATAAACGAACCTCTTCCGTAAGTAACAAAGCTTCCTGAAAAGACCATATTCTTCCGGTCTCCCAGAGGAACTTCCCCTTCGATAGCCTCTTCGTCCTTTTCCACGCCGAGGCTTTCACCTGTCAGGGCACTTTCATCCACCTTCAGACTGGCGTTTTGAATAATCCGGCCGTCTGCAGGAATACAGTCTCCCGCTTCGAGATGTACCTCGTCACCTACTGTGACTTCTCTACCCGGAATCTCCACGACTACCCCGTCACGAAGAACCTTTGCCGTAGGCGCCGACATCTGTTTCAGACTGTCCAGCGATTTTTCGGCTTTCACTGTCTGTACAGTTCCCAGAATCGCATTGATAGTGATGACGACCAGGATTACCAGCGTACTCTCGAAGTCGCCGAGAAATCCTGAGACAATGGCTGCGATGATCAGTATGATGACGAGAAAATCCTTGAACTGCTCCAGGAAAATGACCGGCACGCTCTTTTTCTTGCCTTCCACCAGTTCGTTGGGGCCGTACTTTTCCTGATTCACCCTGACCTGTTCAGGACTCAAAGGGTCGGCCGACCCGTTAATCTGGTGTCGAACCTCATCCGAGTCCATCTGATAGTATGGCTTCATAATCTTTCCTCCCTTATTACAATAGCAGAGTTTTCGGACAATCCATCGTGCAGGAAATTTTTTCCTTTTTCGGGTAATAAAAAAAGACTTTTATTGCACAATGAACTATGTACAATAAAAGTCTTGCTGTTTCATTACGACACGGACAGAGAATAAAACTCTGTCGGGATTGACGTCATCGCACACGCAACCGCCTAAACAGCGGGCGTCAGCTACTCCCTCTTATCGGGATAATGATAGCGTACCGACGGAATGATGTCAAGTTATTTCAAGAATTTATACATTTTTGTTGACGATTCGCGTTTCGTATTCTCCTGTCTCGATATCGATGTAGCGGACAAAGAGAGAGACTTTATTATCTTCATCGAGAGCCTGCCATACGCTCTGTGTGAATTCATCGATGCCACCGCTGATTTTAACCGGTGTCGGTTCGCCTTCGTAGGACGGAAGCGGATTGCCGTCTCCTACATAAGTGTGGATATAGCGTGCAGTGCCGGCTTTCGGTTCTTCGTAAGCAAATGTATAGCGGTTGCAGGATTCCGGATGATCGATATCGCTCTTCAGAATCGACATAGCGAAATTGTATTTTCCGCTGTCAACCTTCATGATGCCGCTGATTCTCGGCGTGTAGTTCGGCGCATCCGGCTCGAACTCTCTCGTGCGGAGAGCCTGTTCGAAAGTCTGCTGCTGGTTCATCAGATCGTAGATCGTGTCAGTCTGATCTCCGTTGGTGACGATCGTCTTGTTGCCCAGAACGCGAACCGGAGCGTAAATGATCAGGCTTGGATCGCTGAGTTTCGACGGATCATAGGCTTCTGTACGGATGCCTTCCCCGTCCTCGACAAAAATGCGGTTTCTGCTGTTTTCACTTCTTCCCATGATGAAGTATGCAGTTACCGCTTTGCTGCCGTCTTCCGAGCGGCCGATAACGATTCCTCTGCCCGGATAAGATGTGCTGCTGATTTCTTCTGTCAGTGATACGTATTTCATGATATTCTCCTTTCTCCCGGTTACTCATCGGATTGTCCGGTTATCTTGTCATATATCTCAGTTTTTGACGAAGCCGTTCTCAGGATGTATGCTCTGGATAAAGGCCAGATTCTGCGCCAGCTGAGGCAGAAGCTCTTCCCCTGTGTCGTATTTGACATACATCAGAAAAAACGCCGTCTGAAACATCTCCTGCTGTTCCTGCAGACTTTTCGCCTCATGCATGAGACGGGAACAGACACTTCCGAGCCGCTTGTAAAGTTTGACACATTCGTCATACTTTTCGATTTCAAACCGGTCGAGCCAGTCCTGAACGACGACGTCCGTATCTTTTGCCGCAGCACAGTCAAATTCCTCGAGATAGTAATGAAATTCGTGTTCCTGTGTCACATCATTGAGAAACATCATGCGTCCCAGAGGAAACATGGAACATGGAATCGGCTTGACGTCATAAATCGTACATTTGCCTTTCTTCAGAAAGATACAGCTTCCGTCGAGATGTTCCTTCATCACCAGCAGCGGCAGCATGGATTCGCCGCCGGGTACCAGATCGCAGTAATTCCCGATGAACTCCTGTATTTCCAGATTAAGATACTTCGCCGCTCTGTAAATATCCACGGCAGAAAGAAGAATTTTGTCCTCTTTTTTTACATTTCTGCAGCATTCGCCGCACTGTGTGCACCGGAATCTGAATTTTGTGTTTTTTGCCACGAAATTCTGATTCAGCTGCGATTTGCTGTAGTCTCTTTTTATGGCCATATTGCAGAAAATCTCCTGTCATTCCTGATAATAATTCTCTCCGAACATTATATACTATCCGTATTTACATGTCGAGACAGGAAAAAAGAGACGTGTTCCCTCCGGACGGAGCACCGGCGGTCTGACAGCTGCAGTCATCATCTTACGGTCATTTCAGCAAATTGTTTTTCTTTTTCCCCAGCCCAGAAGGAATGCGGAATTGACGATGACGATAACGGAGCCGGCATTGTGGACCAGCGCTCCGACGACAGGATTGAGAATTCCCGTGATGGCCAGCACGATAGCCACAAAGTTCAGCGTCATGGAAAACGTCAGATTGCAGCGTATCGTGAACATCATCCTTTTAGACAGGCGCAGCAGATGAGGCAGTTCTCCGATTCTGTCATTTATCAGCGCGATGTCAGCAGCATCCACCGCGATATCACTTCCGACTCCTCCCATGGCGATTCCGACATAAGATTTTTTCAGCGCCGGGGCATCATTGATTCCGTCGCCCACCATACACACGTTTTTGCCTTCGTTCTGATAGTTTTCGATGCGCCGCAGTTTTTCCTCCGGCAGACATTCCGCATAGACCTCTTCGATGCCGAGCTTTCCCGCTATGTATCCGGCTGCGCTTTCATGATCACCTGTCAAAAGGACCGGACTGATTCCCGCCGCCCGGATTTCGGCGATAGCCGTCTCCGCCTCCGGACGCAGCGTATCCGACAGAGCCGCAAAGCCGGCCGGTTTTCCGTCCACCGCGATATAGATGACAGTACAGCCTTTTTTCAGATAATTTTCCGCTTCTTTTTTTACCTCTTCCGGCACGGCCATTCCGTTTTGAGCGAACAATTCCGGATTTCCGGCCAGGATCGTCATTCCATCCGCTCCGGCGCATACGCCGCGTCCCGGTATCATCTCAAACTGCTGCGGCTGAGGAATCTCACCGTCATAACGTTTTTTATACGAGCTGACCACAGCCTTGCCCAGCGGATGTTCGGACCGGAGTTCCGCCGCGGTCAGCAAACGGTACAGTTCTTCCTCCGAAAAATCGCTGCTGGTATTTTCCACTGCGACGACTTCCGGCGTTCCTCTGGTGAGAGTACCGGTCTTGTCAAATGTGATGTGCGACACCGCCGACAGCCGCTCCAAAGCGTCACCTTCCCTGACGAGGAATCCGTGCTTCGTGGCGTTGCCGATAGCTGCCATGATGGCCGTAGGAGTAGCCAGAACGAGAGCGCACGGACAGAATACGACTAATATCGTAACGGCACGGATGATTTCCCCTGTGATGAGCCATGTCAAGACTGCGGACGTCAGAGCGATGACGACGATCCATGTAGCCCAGCGATCCGCAATTCCCACGATTTTCGCTTTTCCGGCATCCGCCGACTGCACCAGCCGGATCATTCGCTGAATCGAACTGTCGTCGCCGTCCTTTTCCGTCCTCATCTCGAAAGCTCCAAACTGATTTACCGTGCCGCTGAAGACGGAATCCCCCTCTTCCTTATCTACGGGAAGCGATTCACCCGTCATCACCGCCTGATCGACGGAAGTCTTTCCCGACAGAATCACGCCGTCCGCCGGAATCGTCTCTCCCGGCAGGACCCGCAGGATATCTCCCGCCTTTACCTGCTCCGCGGGAATCACCGTCTCGTTTCCGTCCTCCAGCTTCCGGGCGGTTCTCGGTGTCAGGTGAACCAGCTTTTCGATCCCCGCCCTGGCTTTTGAAACGGTGAGATCTTCCAGCATGGCGCCCAGCTGCATGATGAACGCCACTTCTCCCGCGGCGAAAGTCTCTCCGATGATGAGAGAAGCGATGAGAGCCAGAGAGACGAGAACGTCCGCCTTGATATCAAAGGCTGTCACCAGCCCGTGTACCGCCTCCAGTATGATGGGAACTCCGCACAGGATAATCGCCACCCAGGCAAAATCGAATCCGGCCGGTGTGACGTGAAAAATGCTGAGAACCAGTGCGGCTGCAGAAATCACAAGAAATACCGCATCCCGTCTGATTCCTCCCCACTCGAGTATTTTTTCCAGTCGTTCCACGACAGCTTCCTCCTTTCATTTAACACACTGTTACAATGGCATTATACCTATAGGGGTATAGGTTGTCAATTAAAAAGAAAAACCGGAATCCCGATGTCCGTTCAACGGCGGACGCCGGGATTCCGGCACTCTGACTCTGTGTCTCAAATCTCAGTTCATATTCGCGAACCGCTCCACGGCTTTCGTGAATTTCGCGATGGTCTGTTCCGCATCTCCGTGCTCGATGCCGTCCCGCACGCAGTGACGGATATGCCCCTCCAGGATCACCTGTCCTGCTTTGTGAAGCGCCGATTTTGCGGCATTAATCTGTGCGAGAATGTCTTCGCAGGGAATATCTTCATCTATCATGCGGTCGATGGCCTGCACCTGACCGATGATCTTCTTTAAACGCCGATGCAGATTATCGGAATCCATACACTGTTTCATTATCCCACCTCCTCCTGTTCGTCAGGGGTTCTGTATGAAGCATTATCCGCCAATTTTTTTCGCTTGTCAAGGTGTCCCCACAGCTTTGCGGACGGCCGGATTTTACAGCTGAATCGTAACGGAACTTCCTCCTGTTCTCGTCTTTGTGACGATGATCTGCCGGTCAATGCTCGTCTTTAGCTGAGGCACATGCGATATGATGCCTACGGTGCGGCTCCCCTCTGAGAGACTGTTCAACACCCGCAGCGCCTGCCGGAGCGATTCGTCGTCGAGAGAGCCGAATCCTTCATCGATAAACATGGCGTCCAGCCGGATGCCGCCTGCGGAAGACTGAATTTCATCCGAAAGGCCCAGCGCCAGAGAAAGAGAGGCTTTGAAGGCTTCACCCCCCGAGAGAGTGTTCACGCTGCGCACGGTATCGTTATAGTGATCGATGACGTCGAGTTCGAGTCCGCTCTGACTTCTGAGGCTTTCCGATGATTTTCTGCGAATCAGATCGTACTGTCCCCCTGTCATCTTCATCAGCCGGGAGTTTGCCCTGCGAAGAATCCTGTCAAAAAAGGCTGTCTGAACGTACGTCTCCAGCGTAATTTTTTCTCGCCCCGAAAGGGTTCCCCCGGCGGTATCCGCAAGGAGTTTCATCCGTGACCATTTTTTCTCTGTCTCACGGCTCTCATCCACCAGCTGCTGCAGTCGTTCCGCAGCCTTATGGTTCTGTTCCATCCTGGCGCGGATGGCGATCTGTTCCCCGGAAGACAGGCGCTTTTTTTCGTCCAGCTCTTTCTTTTCCTCAGCGAGTTCTGAAGGATCACCGTTGAAAGGTTCTCTCAGCTGATCTTTCAGAGCTTCTGTCACGGCTTCTTTTTTCTCTTTTACGCTTTTCAGAGCGGCGTAATCCTCCTCTGCTTTTCGCAGCGCTTCCTCTGCAGCCTTTTTTTCCGCTCTCAACCTGCGGGCCGTCTCTTCCGCCTCTTCTGCGCCGGAAAATACCAGACCGCCGGAAATTTTCTGTATTTCCGCCTGTGCCGCCCGTGATTCCGCACCGCACGCCGCCAGAGCTTCCGCCACATTCTGCAGATCGCGCATATATTTTTCTTTCCTGGCAACCAGTTCCGGAAGTTTCTTTTCCAGACCGGCCCGCCGTTCCGCTGCAGCTTCCGCTTCCCGGACTTTCCGAAGAATTTCTTCCCGTTCTTCTCTCAGAATTTCATCCAGTCTCTCCGCCTGAAGCGCCGTTTCCCTCAGAAAATCTGCGCTTTCTTCTGAATTGCCTTTTTCATGGTTTCCACCCGTCTCTGCGGATGCCGCCGGAAAGTATTCCATCTCCGCTGCCGTCTGAATGCACTGATCTCTCAGAGCTTCGAAATTTCCGCGCTTCTCAGCTGTCCGGCCGCTTAAAAGACGCATCTTTTCAGCCGCCTCCTCTGCCAGCTTCCGGTTCTCTTTCAGCTGAGATTCCGTCGGCACGTCTTCCGGCTTCGCCGCAGGGGAAGGATGATGCGTCGAACCGCAGACGGGACAGGGGATTCCTTCTTTCAGCCTCGCGGACAGAATGCCCGCCTGTCCGTCGAAAAAGAGCTGTTCCATCTCCGCATATCCGGCTCCCAGTCTGCGGCTCTCCTCCGACGCGGTCCGGTATTCCTCAGTACAGGTCATGAGTTCTTTTTCTGCCCGGGTACAGCGCCGGATCAGTTCGTCCAGCCTGCCGAGTTCCGAAATCCTATTTTCCAGTTCTTTCCATTCGTTTTGTATCGAAATGAGACGCACGTCCGCATCTTTCAGAAGCTCCGCCTCCGCCGCAGCGGCTTTTCTGAGTTCTTCTGTTTCGTCCAGCTGAACGGAGATTTCTCTGTTCTCTCTTTCCAGCCGCTGTGCCTCTTTTTCCAGAGCGCCGATTTTTTCCTTCCATTCGGCAATCTTCCTGCACCGCTGTGCCTGTTCTTCCGCCGCGGCGATCTCCCGGTCGGTTTTCTCCGCATCGGGCATCTGCTCCCGTTTTTTCTCCCGGACGATTTCCGCTTCTTTCAGAAGTTCTTCATTTTTCAGCAGCGCTTCCGTCTCCGCCTTCAGAGCCGTCTCCGCTTTTCTGCGCTCTTCCGCGCGCCCCAGAAGATTGTTAAGCTGATTCAGACGCCGGTCTGCCGCTTCCGTCTCCTCCGACAGACGCTTCACTCTTTCTTCGTCTTCTGTCACTTCCGTCCCGATGAGTTTTAGCACTTCATCTGCAGATGCCGTGCTTTCTGTCTCTTTCAGCTGCTGCAGCTTCTCCTGATGAGGAGATTCCGGAGCGAAAACGACTCCCCCGATTTCCTGGAGAATCCTGTTTTTCAGAGAATCCATCCTGCTTCCGAGTTCCGACGCCCTGGATTTCAGTTCTTCCTGAACAGACGTATAAATTCCCGTACGGAAGATTTCCCGGAAAATAGCGCTCCGCTCCGGTGTCTTCGCCAGTAGCAGCTTCAGAAAATCCCCCTGAGCGATCATGGCGATCTGGGAAAACTGCCTGGCGTCTACACCGATGAGACGCACCACCGCTTCGCTGACATCTTTCAGTCCCGTCACGGGAGGGCGTCCGTCGGAAAAACGCAGCTCTGCTTCCGCTTTCTGTGTCGTAAAACCGCCGCTTCTCTTTTTCGGACGCCTGTATTCCGGGCTGCGTTTCACCGTATACTCCTGACCGTTGTAAAAAAATACCAGTTCCGCATAAGTGGGCGTATCGGCGGAGGCGTATTTGCTCCTGAGCATGGAGGCATCCCGGGCCGTTCCGCTGGCCTCCCCGTAAAGCGCGAACATAACAGCGTCGAAGATCGTCGTCTTTCCGGCGCCCGTATCGCCCGTGATCAGGTAGATGCCGCCCTCTCCGAATTTTTCAAAATCCACGGTTTCCGTGCCCGCATACGGACCGAAAGCCGACATCGTCAGTCTGAGAGGCCTCATCTCATTCCACCTCCTTCTCTGTTTCAAACGCTTCGGCTATGATCTGCCGCTCCTCCTCATCCGGCTGGCGGCCATTCTGAATCTCAAACAGTTCCACGAAATAATCGGTTCCGGATTTTTCTTCCGGACGGAAATCCTCTGCCTCCCGGCCGGTTCCGGTGCGCCGGCCGGCGTAATCCAGCAGCATGATATTGGGATAGATCGTCCGTAACCGGCCGATGGCGTCGTGAATATCTCCGTCATCTGTCAGAGTCACGTGAATATATGCCTCGGTGTCCGTATTCTCATAATTTTTCCGGCTGGTGAGTTCGTCATAGCTTCCCCGGATTTCTCTCATCTCGCGCAGAGGCTTCAGAGGGATCTCCCGGATCTCCAGATCGCCTTTTTCCCTCATATCCACCAGCAGTACCGACTTCTGCTGTCCCGCTTCCGAAAAGGAATATTTCAGCGGCGAGCCGCAGTACCGCGCCTCTGCCCCCGTTATTTTCTGCGGAGAGTGAATATGCCCCAGCGCGGTGTAATCGAACGGTGCAAAAAGTGCGCCGTCGATATTGTCCAGGCCACCCACGGTGATATCTTCCGAATCGCTGCGGTAAGCTCCTGTGACAAACTGATGGGCCACCATCAGGTTTCTCTGCTTTTCATCCAGCCGGATATTGCCGATGACAGTCCGGATGGCATCGTTGTAATTTCCGATCTTCTCCTCCGGAAAAAAATGTCTCACGTCTGCAGGCCGCAGAAACGGCATCATCCATACGTTCAGAGGACCGTATTCGTCTCTGAGGGTCACCGGCCGGATCTCCCCGGAAAATACGGGAGACAGATGGATACCGCTGCGGCTCATGATTTCCGATCCGAAGGCCAGGCGCTCTCTGGAATCGTGATTTCCGCTGATAATAAAGACACGGAGATTTCTCTCTCCCAGGCCGGTCAGAAAGCGGTCGAACAGCATGACGGCTTCCGCAGACGGCACCGTCTTGTCGTAAATGTCCCCGGCGATCAGTACGCCTTCCGCTCCGCTGCTGTCTATGATGCCGAGAATCTGATCCAGAATATATTCCTGATCACGAATCATGGAATACTCGTACAGTTTTTTCCCCAGATGCAGATCGGACAGATGGATGAATTTCATGGAATACTCCTTTGCTTTACGGTACATACTTCCGTGTAATTTTATCACAGAAGGCTTTCTTTGTGGTAAAATACTGCCGGCGCAGCAACCGGACGAATCGGACAGAATACCGTCTGACATCCCGACGCGTCACCCGTTTTTCATACATTTCTGCTCCGCAGATTTACAGATAATATTATGACAGGAGGTTATTGTCCGTATGAAACAGCAATATAAAGGAATCATTCTGATCATCGCTTCCGCATTCTTTTTCTCTCTGATGAGTCTCTTCGTCAAACTCTCCGGCGATCTGCCGGCCATACAGAAGAGTTTTTTCCGGAATTTCATCGCAGCGATCTTCGCCACCGTCATTCTCGTGCGGAGCGGTCAGGGCTTTTCTTTCCAGAAGAAAAATCTTCCCTTTCTGATTCTCCGTTCTGTCTTCGGAACTCTGGGAATTCTGTGCAATTTTTATGCCGTGGATCATCTGGTGCTCTCCGATGCCAGCATGCTCAATAAAATGTCGCCGTTTTTCGTCATATTGTGCAGCATGATTTTTCTCAGAGAAAAGACCCGGTCTTTTCAGATAGGAGCCGTCATAGCCGCATTCGCCGGTTCACTCTTCATCATCCGGCCGACGTTTTCCAACATGGAATTCATTCCCTCTCTCATCGGCCTGCTGGGAGGTTTCGGCGCAGGAGCCGCTTACACCGCGGTGCGCTATCTCGGAAAACGAGGAGAACGCGGTCCCTTTGTGGTCTTTTTCTTCTCTGCTTTTTCCTGTCTCTTCTGCCTGCCTTTCATGATCGCCGACTACGCTCCCATGACGGTCCAGCAGCTGGTGATGCTTCTGCTGGCGGGGCTGGCGGCGGCAGGCGGTCAGTTCACCATCACAGCCGCATATTTTTATGCGCCGGCCAGCGAAATCTCGATCTACGACTATACACAGATCATCTTTTCCACCCTCTGGAGTCTCCTGATATTCTCCCAGGTTCCGGATATGCTCAGCATCGCAGGCTATATCATCATCTGTGCCGCGGCCGTCGTCAACTTCATACTCGCCCGGCGCACATGTTAAATCCGGCGTCGGCTCTCTATTTGTGGTACAATGAAAAAAAGGAGGATTATCACACATGAATGAAAAAAAATATCGCAGCATGATTTCCCGGGAAAAAGGCCGGCATTTCCTGCTGAGAGTTCTGCTTCCTCTGTTTCTGCTGATGGCAGCGCTGCTTCTCTTTTCCGCATGCTCTTCTGATAAAACCGACGGCAGCGGCGGCAGTTCTTCCTCTGTCAGCGCAGAAGTTTCAGACAGCGGCACAGCCGGTACGTCATCCGACGATACCGGATATACCGCCCCGTCTCTGAGCGATTTCAAGACGGCCGCATCGGCCTACGGAGAAGTGACAGATCTCACCGACCTGCTCACATACGAATCCGCTGCAGTCACGGACAATGACCGGCTGAATATCATCTTCATGAAAGCATCTTCGCCGGAAGAAGCGGAACGCCTCATATTTGAGGAATCCGGAAGTTCCGGAGATTCCGCTTCGAATCCGCATATCGCCAGGCTGCGCCCGGGCTCCAATTTTGCCTATTATGAGGAAAATGTTCCTGCGGATACCGCTTCCGGCACAGAAGCATATTACGGGTATTACCTGAGAGTAGACGGAACCGTGCTGCTTGTCACCGGAGCCCCGGAAGACAGCGAACTCGTAAAAGAGACTGCCGGCGAGCTGTTTGAAGCTCTGGGCTGTCCTGCGGAATAATATATGAAAAACGCCTGACGGTACGCGCCAGGCGGAAAAACGCTCGTTTTAAAAATAAGAATGAAGACCGCGCAATCCGAAGAAGTACAGCGCGGTCTTTCCGTATTTTCCATATTTTCTCTTCAGATTTCCGGTCTGCGATAGAACCGGAAAAGCTCCGCTTCATGTCATTACACCGCTTCATCCTGTTCTTCCCCGATATGGCGGATTTCGTCCTCCTGCAGCCCGACTATTTTCGCGATTTCTTCCACGGAATAACCTGCTTTCAGCATCTGCTTCACCATGTCCTTTTTTACTTTCTCCGTGTTCTCCTTTATTTTGTTATCGACATGAATCTGAAGAATACGTTCTTCATCGAATAACGTCATCATAATGTCAACAACCTCCTTTTTCCGGCTTTTCAGATATTCCTTTAACACATCCCTGCTTTCGCAGATACGGATCGTCTCTGTGACAGTTTTTCGCGTTCTGCCGTACAGTTTACGCTGTCGGTCATAAATCTTTGAGAAAAGTATGTATTGACTGATAATATCATATCTCTTTTCCTCTCCCGATTCAAGTTCCCGCCAGGCATCGTCTCCGTAAATCATTTCTGTCCTGATGTCGACAAAACGTCCTTCTCCCGGAAAGAATTCATCTGTAAGCGATATGACGTCCGGTTTGTCTGTCCGTTCTCCCGTGAAGATAACGTATAGCTCCGGTTTCGGCAGCTTTACTTTTTTGCTGCCGTAAAGATCCATATTTTCTTTGTCTATATAATCCTGCCAGCTCTTTGCCAGATACAGAAATGCTCTCACCACAATATTCATCGTCCGGGTCGACTGCGCCTCGACTAAAATCATGAGCCGGTCCGCCGCAATAAATCCCAGATCGTTGTAGATTCCGTCCACGAGAATATTTTTAATCGTGATGTCTGCCAGGTCCTCTTCTGTCGTCTCCGTGTCTTCCGGATGAAGCGATCGATAAAGCTGAAGAAGGTATTTCTTTTCCCTGAACAAAGAAGTGAAAACGCTGTCTTTTACCGTCTTTTTTGCGATTTGTTCATTCTCACGTATTTTCTCCCTGAACATCCTGCGGTCCTCCGTTTCTTACCCGATAAACAGCTCTCTTTATGACTATCATAATAAATAAAACCTCTTCACTTCAATGGACCAGTAATCCAATCGCCTCGTCTGTGCAACATCGAAAAAAAAAGGATACCGTGCAGTCTTCTGAACCGCACGGCATCCTTTTTTTGTTATGGCAGCCACAGAAACGTGCTGTCGGCCTGCGCCTGCCGCTGCATATGAATAATTCCCTTCCCCTTTTCAGAACGTTATTCCTTTTCCATTCTCATTTCCATTTTTCCATATCAGAACTGTTTCCGCTTTACTCTGCTGCGTCGTCCGTTCCTTCATCTGCCGATGAAGAGGAATCGGAACTGTCATCTTCTGTTCCGCCGGACTCCGCCGTATCCTCATCGTCCTCTTCTTCCGTATCTTCTGCTGCCTCCAACTCTGATACAGGAAGGAACGCATCCACGATCTGTGAATCCACGGTGTAAATATTGCTGCCTCCTTCTGCCACGGCATAATACTGACCTACCATAGGATTCTGACTTCCGATATAGAGAATTTTCTGTGTGCCGTCTGACAGGCTGAGTGTTATCGTCATCTCAGGATCGTCAAAACCGTATTTGGAAGATGTGACGAGAGAATCATCCACGATCTTTTCATAGCTGAGATTTTCCAGAACCTGCAGCATGGAATCCACCAGACCGGAATCCAGCTGAATGCTTTCATCCTCTGCATAGTTCCACTCATCTCCGGACTTCAGGAACGTCTGAAGCGTACCGTCGTAATCGTAGCTGAACGTATCCACATTATCCAGATCTATTCCTGCAAATTCCGGTATCAGACTGCTGTCTTCATCCTGTTGTAAAGATTTTTCGTTTAAATACCCTATGAGAAAGTAGAGTGCAATCAGAACGGCTAAAACTAACATCAATAGCAGCAAAATAAACGCGCCGCTCATTCTTCTTTCCTGTCTGCTCATTTTCGGGCCTCCTGATTATTACATTATTTCTTTCTTCTTCTGAGCCAGATTACAAACCCCAGAACCAGTATGGCGAGAGGAATCAGTATCACCGTCACGATGAGCCAGATATTGGCCTGCATCGCGGTCACCGTCAGATATTCCGCATCTACGGATTTCGCATCGATAGAGATATTTCCGGCACTTTCCTCATCTCCGCAGAGGCTTCCCAGACAGTTCATATAGAAGTCCAGATTTGCCACCGGAAGTCCGCTTATGATGCTTTCGTCTGTAATCGTTCCGGCGGCAATCAGAATGACCTGACCTCCGGAAGATTCTTCCGTGTCCGTTTCGGTATCTTCCGCATCCGCATCACCGCTTTCCTCTGTGTCAGCAGTTGTATCATCGCTATCTTCCTCTGTATCCGACACCGCATCATCAGAATCGGATTCTTCGGCATCATCGGAGCTTGCGGACGTCTTTTCCGCCAGGCATGCCAGTGCAAACGGACCTTCCGCATCGCCGCTTTCCTTTTCATATGTGGAAAGTTTTCCGTCGGAAACTGTCTTCGCATATGAGCTGTCTGAAGAAGTCAGGAGATCCGTCACAGTGACCCCTTCTGTCTCCGTCTTCTGAATACTCATCGTCTGCGGCAGGAGAATATTGGCTTTCTCGCTGACGAGATCCGATGTGATATCACCGTCTTCGATATTCGGGATCACATAGATCGGATACTGATAATAATGATTGGAACCTTCCATGACAATGCCACGGTCGATGCTCATTCCGTACGCCGACAGGACACGGTTGAAATTCGTCAGCTCCGTCTCCGTATAATTGGCGGTGATGACGGCTTTACCGCCGCCGTCCAGCCATTCGATGATCTGGTCGGCTTCGTCGGCGCTCAGATCTGTCGTCGGTGCGCTGATAATCAGACAGTCGCAGTCTTCCGGAATGCCGCCGCTGGTCATCAGATTGAGATCCTGAAGCGAAATATTCTGCTTCGTCAGCAGCGAAGAGAGCGAGCTTCCCGCGGAAGATTCACCGTGACCGGTGAGCGTATATGCCATCGGAATATCATCCGACGTCACGTTGGCCACCGCGCTGGTGATCTGTCCTTCACCGTCAAAAGACGTGCTGTAGGACCCTGTCGTATAATAACTGGAATAATCACTGACATAAATATTGCTGTAATCTATGACCGTTTCTCTGCTTCCGCAGCTGACGACGATACTGTTCTGAGTCGAAGTGCTGTACTTCTGAGCCAGATCGAGATCCACAGCAGGATCCGCATATTCCACGTGAATATATTTCGATTCGTCTTCATACCGGTCCAGAAGCTTCGACAGCGTGGTGTCCGCGGCGGACTCCTCCGCAAGGACGGTAATCGTCACGTCTTCGTCCAGGGAGTCCAGCAGTTTCTCCGTTTTTTCTCCGATGGTGTAGAGTTTTCCCGGGGAAAGGTCAAAAGAGACATATTTCTCCGGTATCTGACTGATCACCAGATTGAACACCACCGCCACCGCGATCACGATGGCGATCAACGCGGAACTGTAGGAGCCGAACCGGACATTCTTCGTGCGGAAAGACTCTTTCAGGCCGGAACCCGTTTCTTTCAGATTGATTTTTTTCATGTTCCGTCACCCCCTAACTCCATCTGCGCTTCTGGATCATCTGAACCGTCAGGAAACAGAAGACTGCCGCCACGGTAAGATAATAGATGAATACAGAGAAATCAAGAGTCAGATTCAGCAGACTGTCATATCTGGCAATCAGAGAGAGAGATGTGACAAAATCCCCGAACACGCCGCCGAATACGCTCTTTTTAATAAAGAATATAATAGTAAGAATAATTTCCGCGATTACACCGGCTCCGGCGGAGATGACGACATTTTTCGTCATGGCGTAGAGAAGAACCGCCAGAATCAGAATCAGCAGGAAGAAGCACACGTAAGATCCGACTGCTCCGGAAGGGAGGATCGTCGAAATTCCGTCGATCAGCTGGAGCAGCAGCAGGATACAGAACGTAGCCACCGCCGAGATAATCTGACTTTCCGTAAGAGACGATACAAACATACCGATGGCGATATACGCCGCTCCCAGAAGAAAGAATCCCAGAATTGCAGAATAATCCGCCAGAATCGATCCGCCTCCGTAAAAATGAATGACGATCGGCAGAATACAGGCTATCAGCATACAGATTCCGAAAACAGCCAGCATCGCCGCATATTTTCCCAGCACGATCTTCGTCACCGAGACGGGAGACGTCAGCAAAAGCTGATCCGTCTTTGTCTTGCGCTCTTCTGCAAAGCTGCGCATGGTGAGAATCGGGACGGCCAACAGCATGATAAACGACATGCCCGACATAGCCGCGGTGAAATACGGATACCCCTGGACCATGTTATAGGCTACGAAATAAATTCCCATAAACACGAAAATCGCCGCCATAAAAACTGGACCGGTCATATTGTGAAAGAAGGATCTGAATTCTCTCTTAAATATGGCTTTCATTCTTTTCCTCCTCTCCCGCTTCTCCGGAGCCGCTTTCTGCAGTGTCATCCGGTTCTGCGCTGTCTTGCGCTTTCTCTTCCGGCACATTTTCTTCCGCATCGGAATCTCCGGCTGCTTCGTCTTCCGCAGATTCTTCTTCCGGCACGGAATTCTCCGTCTTTTCTGCTGCATCTGCCATCTGTTCTGCGGACTCCTGATCGGATTCCGTCAGCTCCAGGAAGACGTCCTCCAGCGAAGCGCTTTCCTCACTGAGGCCGACTACGAGACATTTCGCCTCCGCAAACGCCAAGGCCGCCGCATCCCGGATCTCTTCGCCGTGTTCATACTGTACTTCTGCTGTGAAGACACCGTCCTCCGCAGATTCGCCGACCTTCCAGCTGCTGATGCCCGCGAGGCCGGAAAGGACATTTTCCACGGTCTGTCTGTCGCCTTTCACCTGAATTTTCAGGGTGACCATCGGATGCATAAGTTCCATGAGATTTTCCGGCGTGTCGCAGGCCACCAGCTTTCCGTGAGAAATAATCATGATTTTGTCGCAGACCGCGCTGACCTCAGACAGAATATGGGAACTCAGTATGATCGTGTGGCTCTTTCCCAGTTCCCGGATCAGATCCCTGACTTCGATAATCTGCTTCGGATCGAGTCCCGCCGTAGGTTCATCCAGAATCAGAACTTCGGGAAGTCCCAGAATCGCCTGAGTGAATCCCACTCTCTGGCGATAACCCTTTGAAAGATTTTTGATCAGCCTCGCTGAAACATCACCGATCTGCACGGTGTTTTCCGCGGACTCCACGGCTGCCAGACGTTCGTCCCGGGTGATGCCCTTCAGCTCCGCTGCAAACATCAGGTATTCTCTGACGGTCATATCCGTATAAAGCGGCGGTATTTCCGGCAGATAGCCGATCATCGACTTCGCTTTTCCGGCATCCCGCAGAATATCGTATCCGTTGATGCTCACTTCGCCTTCTGTCGCTGCGATGTAGCCCGTGATGATATTCATCGTGGTCGACTTTCCCGCTCCGTTGGGTCCGAGGAATCCGTAGATTTCCCCTTTTTCGACCCTGAAACTCAGATCGCTGACCGCTGCGGTATCGCCGTACTTCTTTGTGAGATGACTCACCTCAATCATTCAAGTACACCTTCCCTTCGATCTAAATATAAAAATGTATAAATTCGTACTACGGTTCAACATTTTACTCCTCTCATGTGATGAAAAGATATGATTTTCAGAGGGAAATGTGAAAATGATGTGAAAATTGACAGGCAAACTGAAATTCGAATAAAAAAGATGCCGCCCTCCGGCAGCATCCTGTGCATAGTTACCGTTTTTCCTCCTCATCGTTCAGAGAAGCATATGCCTTGCGGAACGCTTTGAGGCCCCTCCTCAGGCAGATCCGCACGGTATTGCGGTTCATTCCCATGACTTTCGCGATGTCCCGCTGACTCAGATTCCCCATCGCCCACAGCTTCACCACCTGCTGATACCTGGGAGAAAGGAGACCGAGAGCGGCGACGACCTGATCCGACTGCTCTTTGTTGAGAAGAATCTCGAGAAGATCTTTCGTTTCCTCTGCCAGCAGTTCCGTTGAAAGATCGGATTCCATCTCCTCGAAGGAAAACTCCATGCGCTTTGCCCGCAGATAGTCGTCCGCTTCTATTTTTGCCGCATGGAAGAGCCACGATCTGGCGCGCTTCCTGTTCTTCAATCTGTGTATATTCCGCCACGCACGCTCCATGATGTTCTGCGTGATATCCTCGGCCGCCGGTCCGTCCCCAGTAAGAGACCTTACAAACCGGTAGATATCCCTGTAGAAAACGGCAATATTCTTTTTGAAGATTTCTTCGTCGTCCAGTCTGCCCATACGTTACCTCGATCCATTTTCGCATCGTTTTTCCGGTCTCTCCGGCTCTTTCCGCTCATGCCGGCATTTTCTCAGATGTTTTCACAAAATTTCCATATTTTCCAATACAATTTTAACACTGTGAAAACAGCATACGCAAATATTTTGCATATGAAATAAAAAAACAATGTTTTTTTCACTTTTTTGAAACAAAACGGATAAAAGGGTTGTCTATATATCAAGTAAGTTATATTTTTACAAAAAGAAAGGAACACAAAATGAAAACCAAAAACAGCAAATTCTCTAGAATACTCGTCGTTTTAATGATCGTTTTGCTGATGATCCCTGCTCTGGGCAGCGCAGCTTATGCGGAGGGAGAGATGACTGCGCAGCCGATGACGTTAGCAACTTATGCTGTTTCTTTTGATGCTGTCAGCAGTATAAAAGGAAATGTCGATGCTTATGTCAGCAGTACAGTAATGGCGTCTTCCATCACATCAAAAATCACTCTTCAGTCTGCACCACTCGGTTCAATATCTTATTCAAATGTTTCGGGTGTTCTTCCATCTACACTTACTGTCTATAACCAATCATATATCAAACATCTGTGTAGTTTTCCTATAAGTTCAAGTAAAAACTACCGTATTAAAATTGAACTCACCGAAAAATATAATGGAAAAGAAACAACAGCGACAATATATAAAACCTTAACACGTTAATATAAAAACTTTAATTTCACTCTTATATTAAATGTGCTCCATTTGTATATTTAAGTGGAGCACATTATATTAATATTTATTATTTTATATCTATATTGGAAACAATCTTAATTATCATATCTTTATCGATATTTCCCTTTACATCTATCAACTGTGACTTTTCTATAAAACTTGCTCCATACGAATTATATAATCCATCTTTATAACAGTATATTGTACGATCAGGCAACACTATTTCCTCTGCTTTCATCATTATACCAGCATCCATACTATCTGATTCAACATTATTTATACTGATTATAATTTTATTTTTATCCTTAACAAAATTATACTGCGATACATTACTCCCGTTCACAAACTTCGAAACTTTCAGCTCCTCCAGCTCAAATCCCTCGGGTATATATTCCGGCACAGGCAGGTCAGGCATAAAAGCGATGGCGTCGTCGATGTCGTCCATGCTGTCGATGGTGATAGATATTTCATTTTCTGAAATATTCCCGCTCTCGTTTTCATCGGTGGAGAAAAATCCGTCGGTAATCCTGTGAAACGTCTTTTCGAGGTTGAATTTCATGGCGTGCGCCGCCTCGGAGTTCATCCAGACGGCCATTCCACTGGATGTGACGAAGATCAGGATGACGCATACCGCCACCGTTCCGAAACGATAAAGAAAACGGTGATCCTTTTTTTCTTTTGGCTCGTTCAGAAAGGAAAAATCCGGTTCCGGAATCGTTTCGCCCTTTTTTTTCAGATATTCGTCAAATGCATCTCTGAATCCCTCTTTCAGCTGTTCTTCTATTTCGGACAGCTTTTTGTCATCGTTCATCGGACCATATCCCCCTCTCCAGTTTAAAATATTCTTTCTTCAGCGCTTTGAGCCCCCTTACAACGTAGATCCTTGCAGTATTATAATTGATATTCAGAACTTCCGCTATCTCTTTCTGTGTCAGATCGCCCAGCGCCCAGAGCTGAAGCACCGTCTTGTATTTCGGATCGATACGGTCCAGAGCTTTCAGAATCAGATACATGCGCTCTTTATCCAGGATCATCTGAAGCACATCGGTCTCCGTATCGGTTATTCTTCTCATATCCGATTCCGGATCATAATCATTGCAGATGACCATGGTCTGTTTTGAAGTATAATACGTCGAGGATACATTTCTGGCGATCTGAAAGAGCCATGATTTGACACGTTCTCTCTTCTTCAGCTGATGGATTTTCTTCCACGCGCGTTCCATCGTGATCTGAGCGATATCTTTTGCCGCTTCCGCATCGTCCACATAAGCGCGCAGAAACAGGTACAGGTCCTTGTAAAGCGGAATCACCTGCTCCCTGTAGAATTCTTCGTCGCTCTCTTTTCTCACATCCGGACGGTCCATCAGGCTGCTGTAGCCAATCACTGCTTCTCTTCCACATTTCTTGCGCATTTTTATCAAAATTCCTTTGCATGTTCAATTGCATGTACAATAATAACACAATCTCTGCGCTGTATATTATTCCATCTCCCACGGAACGCGAAGTATGGGCAAAATATGTCTCGAACCTTTTCACGTCCGCAACCTGCACTGAAATCCATATCTGCCGCCGGCACTTTTAAGACTGCAGATCCGGTTCCATCTTTTTGTTTTATTTTATCATACATTTTCCTTTTTCAACTCAAGAAATCTCATATTCTGTATGCATCGTATATTTAATGATAAAAAATTCCCGGTTCCTGCGAACCGGGAAAAATAAGGTATTCTTTTTAATTTGCCGTCTGTGTCTGTCCTGCTGACGTCTCCGTATCGTAAGACGTGCTCATGATCTCAACAGCTTCCTCCGATATCAAGAAGTCGTAGAATGCTTTCGCTTCTTTTGTTATGCTGTCTTCTTTCTGCGGTACAATGAGCACTATCTCACGGTCGGAAAAGGCCGCTCTGCTGTCAGGCTCCAGAAGATTTTCCGATGCCAGCTGATCGAGAATTGCCGGATCTTCGCAGATGAAAATATCACAATCCGCATTGTTGCGGATCTGATCGCTGAGGGACGACGAATCCGAGTAGTTTGCCACGATTTTTCCGATGCCGGACTGTGCCTTATACGCTTCGATCAGATCGTTCATAGCCAGCGTCATCGAAGAAGGGACAAAGACTTCCACGGTCTGCTCCATCGATTCCGGCAGCTGCTCTTCAGAAGAGGATGACTGCATCTCTGTCATCTCAGCAGAAGGCTCCGACGAACCGGATGAGGCCTGACCGGAATCCGTACTGCCGCAGCCGGCGAGAAAAAGCATCAGCATCAAAAGCAGGACGGTGAGTATATAGGTTTTCTTCATTTTCTTTCTCCTTACTGTACAATCTGTGTTCATTTCTCGGCAGAAACAGTAAATCTTTTCCAATTCCCCTATATTCTTTACGATTATATGTTAAATTCTTTTGGTATGTCAACTTTTTTTTGCACTATAATGCCTCTTGTACAGGCGAAATGTCGAAAAAAAACGCAATCTGTCCTGTTAAAGCTAACGAAATTCAATTTGTTTCGCGCCCTTTTGCTTGTAATAATTTGATTTTATTGTTATAATATTCTACAGATTAAATCAAAATTCATTATATGTAACAAAATGCATATTAACATATATTCTTTGTTACATTTATCTGTGAAAAGTATTCCTGTTTCGGAATGCTTGTTTTTCAAGAGGTGAAATATGCGAGACGAAATATTATATACGCCTGAGGAAATCGCTCAGAAGCTTAAACTGTCAAAATACACGATCTATGAGATGATCAAGCGCGGTGAAATTTCCGCCCACAGAATCGGGCGCAGCCTGCGCATCACAGAGTCACAGCTGCGGACGTATCTCATGCAGTCGAAGCAGTCCGACAATTCTTACGAAGCCGAGATCGTGACCATCGACGGAGAAAAGTTTGCGAAGATTATCGGTTCCACCGGCGACGTGTATATCTCCGTCACTACCGACATGGAAGGTTCTGCAAAAGTTGCCATCAAGGCGGAAGACATCATCCTCAGCAGAGAGCTGCTGGTGTGCAGTGCGAGAAACAATATCGAAGGCATTATCACAGGCATGGAAGAGATGGACAATAATTACCGTCTCGTCGTGAATATCGGTGTCCCGCTTACGGTAAACGTCACGAAACGTTCCGTACAGGAACTCGATTTCAAACTTGGCGATACGGTTTATTGCGTCTTTAAGTCCATGGCAGTTATGGTGGTATAATCCCGTCCGTCCGGAAGAAAATTTCTTCTGCGGAGCGCGAAAAACCCCCCGGAGGAAGTGTCCTGTCTGACAGCTTCTCCGGGGGTTTTCTATACATATTCTTTTTTATTTTACGGTTACATTTTCGAGAAGATAATCCAGCGCGACATTGTTCATACCGATCCGGTTGGTATATCCTTCTCCGTAATATTCGACCATTTCGGAAATATCCTCTGTGCCGAAAATCTCCTGAAGATCATCGTCCGTCACTTCAAGATTTTCATTTTCATAGACGATCTGGCAGATCATATACATCTTTACCAGTTCTTCGCAGTCTTCCCTGAAAGATTCGCGGAAAGCGTCTTCATCTTCAAAGTCGTATTCTTTCAGATAATCCTCCATGGCGATTCCCGAATATTCCATCTGCTGTTCGATGGCCTGAACCCGGAGATCCATCTGCTCTTCCACAACATCTTTCGGAAGTTCTTTGAATTCGGATTTCTCCAGCATATAGTCGTAAATATAGTTTTCCGTATTGACCGATTTCAATTCTTCAGTCAGTTTTGCTTTCGTATCCGCTGCAGACGTATATCCGTAGGTTTCCTGGAGATTTTCCGTAACGAAAGCATCTGTCAGCTCCGGCGTATTGCTCTCTTCGATGTAGTTGATGGTGGTCTTGAACACAGCATCTTTTCCGTTTAAGTTTTCCTGACCGTAGTCATCCGGGAATGTGACGTTGATATCGAACGTCTCACCCGGCTTGTGGCCGATGAGCTGCTCAAGGAAGTCATCGATATACTGTGTCTCGCCGATGGTCACCGTCGTGCCGGCGCCGTTAGTACTGCCGCCTTCAAATTCTTCGCCGTCAACACTTCCCACATAATCGATATTTACGGAATCGCCGTCTGCCACCGCGCGGTCAGTCACCTGAACCGTTTCAGGATACTGACTGAGAAGATTATCGACGGCCTCCTGCAGATCCTCATCGCTCACCGCAATCTCATCCTGCGGAATCTCGATGGTCTTGTATTCGGCGATCGTCACGTAATCCGCCGGATTGATATCTTTCAGCGTGCCGTCATCGTTGAGTCCCACGCTGTAATCGACGGTTCCCGATGACGTTTTCTGATCGCCGCAGCCGGCTAGAGTCATCAGCATCGCTGCCGCAAGCACAATCGATGCAAATCTTAATATTTTTCTTTTTTTCATAATTTTTCCTTTTCCTGCTGTATAATCGTAATTTTACATGAACAAACTTAGATTATATATTACCATTCTTTTCGGGAAAACGAAAGTACAAATATTTTTAGGCATACTGTTTTTCTGTTATGAAATTATGTGTTTTTTATTTGTTTTCACTTGACAAGAACTATGTATTATATTATCATTTAATTAAATTAGATTTAGTTTGATTAATTTTAACTAGTAAAATCAAATCGGGCTATGTCTAACGAAAAATAATCGATGCCTTTCATGATTATTTTCCTTCTCAGTTAAATATTTATTATTGCAGCATTTAAATCTGAAAGCGAAGAGGCGAAGTCTCCCGGACTTCGCCTCTTCGCTTTTTATCTGCTGCCGCACAGCTTTTTTCTTCTATTCTTCTCCGCTGAGATATCTGACGATTCCTCCTGCCGTCGGAAGGCAGGCGCTCCCTCCTCCGCCGTCTTCCAGAAATACGGTGATGACATATTCCGGATCGTCCTGAGGGAAAAATCCGCTGAACCAGCCGTGAACTACCGTGCTGCCCGACATGACACTCTGGGCAGAACCCGTCTTTCCGCCCGGAAGCTCATCCGTATATTCCGAGATGGACTCTGCCGTACCCGTCCGGACGGTGTCATTCATCATGGAAAGTAGAGATTCCGCGGTCTCTTCCGATATGACTCTCGTTTTGCCGCCCGCTTTTTTCTCGTTTTCCCTGACGATATCGGGACATACTCCGTATTTCGTCAGATCCTGTTCTGTCTCCGGCATGAGAATTTTCAGAGGCTGGCGGATGCCGCCGGAGGCGATGCAGTTCATCAGCGATGTGATCTGCAGAGGCGTGACGAGAATCGTCCCTTGTCCGATGGACAGATTGGCGATACCGCATTCTTCCGCACTCTCCGGGAGATATCCGGTATTTTCGCTGAGCTGAGGACATACGTCTTCTCCCAGTCCCATGGCTTCCGCCATCTCAATGATGCGCTGTCCGCCCGTCTCCATTCCCAGCTGAATAAAAGCGCAGTTGCAGGAATCAGCCAACGCCTCCCGGAGTGTGATTTTTCCGTGTCCCTCTTCTCCTCCGGTGGAGCAGCCCACGGTGACGCCTCCTGTCTCTATGCTCCCGGTGCATTCAAAGACGCTGTCCTCGTCGGCGATGCCCGCCTCTATCGCCGCAGCAGCCACCACCAGTTTAAATACAGAACCCGGCGGATAGGTGCCCGAACAGACTCGGTCGGTCAGCACACTCTCACTGCTGTCGAGATAGGCACCGAGGTCGTTGGGATTATATGAGGGAGAAGAGGCACAGGCCAGTAATTCTCCCGTTTTCACGCTGCTGACCGCGACAGCCCCCGGCCTGCCGCTCTCCTCCAGGAGTTCTTCTGCTTTTTTCTGCAGATCGAGATCGATGGTCGTCTGAAACATTTCGCTGATCTCGCTGTCAGAAACCGCGCCGTTTCCCATGAGGATTCTGCCTGTCGCATCTCTGGTCAGATACTTCCGCACGGTTCCTTCCGAGAGACGTTCGTCGTACATTTTTTCCAGTCCGCACTGGCCTTCCTCTTCTCCGTTCTCTCCGGTATCCGCCGTGTACCCGATGAGGTGCACCGCCGGCTGACTGTCGGAGTATCGTTCTTTTTTCAGCACAGTCAGGGCTCCGTACTCTTTTTCGATCCGCGCCTGATCGCTCTCGCTGTATTCTCCTTTCCAGACGCAGAATCCGCTTTCATATCCGCGCACCTGATGACAGCCCAGTCTTTCCAGCAGATCTGCACCGCTGACGCTCTCACCGTCTTCTTCTTCGCTCCCGTCGCTTTCCTGTTGACTGATATCTTCCGGGATACAGTAATAGGCATACGTCGTTCCCCCGGTAATCTCTCTGCCGTACCGGTCGAAAATCCCGGCCCGCTGCGCTGCTTCCGTCAGTTCCGTCAGGTACTGTCCCTCTGCCATAACAGCCAGAGGTTCGTCTCCGTAGAGCTGCAGAAAACCGATCCTCACCGCGAGAAGCGCCAGAGCTGCGGCAAAAAGCGCCATCGTCAGATACAGTCTCTTTTTCATACGATTTACATTCTTCATATCAAATATTTTCTACACAAACGCAGCAGTCTATGCCATAATATTTACTGATTATACAGATGATTTTTTCAGAAAGGTCAGAAAAGATAAGTGAGGTAAAAAGAACAATGACATGTTTTGAACCATTCCGCGCTCTCCGGCCGCGTGCCGAGCTGGCGCAGGCGGCCCTCTGTCCTCCCTACGACGTTGTGACGCGTCAGGAAGCGGAAAAAATCGCAGGGGAAAGTCCTTACAGCTTCATGCGCGTCATCCGTGCAGAGGCCGATCTTCCGGAAGAGGATCCCTACAGCGAAGCGGTATACCACAAGGGAGCGGAAAATCTGAACAGACTCGAAAAAGACGGTGCGTATTTTACCGACGAAAAGCCCTGCTACTATATTTACAGCGAAACTATGGACGGACGTTCTCAGACCGGCATCGTCGGATGTTCTTCCATCGATGATTACGAAAACGGTGTCATCAAACGCCATGAAGTCACCCGGACGGAAAAGGAACTGGACCGCATCCGCCACTTCGAGACGTGCAGCGCCGATACGGAACCCGTTTTCTTTTTCTTCCGCAGCAATCCGGATATCTCTGCCGTCATAAACAGGATTACGGAATCCGAGGCTCCGGAATACGATGTAAACGACTGTTCCGGAGTGCGCCACCGCCTCTGGCCCGTCAGAAACGACGCCGATATCGTCCGGCTGAAGGAACTCTTTTCCGGCCTTTCCGAGCTCTACATCGCCGACGGACATCATCGCACCGCTTCTGCTGCAAAAGTGGGCAGAAAGAGGCGGGAAGCCGCGGCGCATTACGACGGCACGGAAGAATTCAACCGTTTCATGGCGGTATCTTTTCCGGCCGACCAGCTGAAAGTATACAGTTACAACCGTCTGATCCGCGATCTCAACGGTCTCAGTACCGAGGAATTTCTCAGCCGGATCGCCGATGTCTGTACGATTGCCGACTGCGGAACCCGGGAAACTCTTCCCAAAAAGAAGCACACCTGCACCCTGTATCTCGACGGAAAATGGTATCTTCTCACATTCAGAGAAGACGGCGCAGAAAAAACGGCAGACTCTCCGGAAAAAGGGGGTTCTACTGATCCCGTCAAGGATCTCGATGTCTCTTATCTCCAGGACCGTATTCTCGCCCCGGTTCTCGGCATCACCGATCCGAAAACCGACAGCCGGATCAGCTTTGAAGGCGGCGTAAAAGGCGGCGAAGAACTGAAGCGCCGGGTTGACAGCGGAGAAATGAAGGCCGCTTTCGCCATGTATCCGGTCAGCGTGGAGGAGATCATGAAAATCGCTGACGCGGGTCTCGTCATGCCTCCGAAATCCACCTGGTTTGAACCGAAACTGGGAAGCGGCCTCTTTGTGCACAGATTTTAGTTTTTTTCTTTTATTCGATAATATTTATGATTTGATATAAGAGAGGATTTTTTCTGTCGTCTCTTCGATCCCGTATTCGTCCGTGCTGATGAAGACTGCATCTTCCGCGCGGACGAGGGGATTCAGTTTTCTCGTCATATCGCTGTGATCGCGTTCTTTCAGATCCTGGAAAACGCTCTCATACGTGGCATTTTCGCCCTTTTCCAGGAGTTCTTTGAGACGCCGCTCCGTTCTCGCTTCGAGAGAAGCCGTCACGTAAAATTTGTGGGATGCCTGAGGAAGTACATTTGTTCCGATATCTCTGCCGTCCATGACGACGCTCCTGGCAGCGGCGATTTTTCTCTGGATATTCACCAGTTTTTCTCTGCAGCTGGCCAGTTTTGAGATCCGGGAAGCCGCTTCGGATATTTCCAGCGTGCGGATTCTGTCGTTGACATTTTCTCCGTCCAGAATAATATTTCCGCCGACGAAGTCGATGTCCGTATCTTCCAGCATTCTTCCCACCGCCTCTTCGTCGTCCGCCGGCACGCCCAGAGACAGCGCTTTGTACGCTGCCGCCCGGTACATGGCGCCGGTATCGATGTATTCGATTCCCAGAGCTTTCGCTACATTTTTGGCAGCCGTACTCTTGCCTGATCCGCTGGTGCCGTCGATGGCTATACTCAGTTTTTCCATATTTCTATCTGTTTCCCTTCTCTTTTTTCTTCATTATTGTATTTCTGTGTTTCCATGTCCCCGGCAGGACGCACATACCGTGAGGCCGGTGCGTCCGGTCAAAGCAGCACGATGCCGGCGCACATCCGGCCGGTGACGCCTTTTTCTCTGCGGTAGGAGTAAAACAGCTCCCGGCTGCAGCAGGTGCAGTACTCCGTCGACGCGATCTGAACGATTCCCGCCCGTTCCAGAAGATACCGGTTGATATTTTTCAGATCGAGATGATATTTTCCGTTTCCGTCGTCAATGCAGAACTTTCCGTCGTTTCCGTAAAACAGATCTTGTCCGATCATCTCGGCAAATTCTTCTGCCACTTCGGGTCCCGTTTCAAAGCAGCAGCGGGAAATCCCCGGTCCGATGAATGCCTGGATATCTTCGCGCCGGCAGCCGAACTCGCTGCACATTTTTTCCGCGGTCAGGGCTGCGATGTCCGCTCTGGTGCCGCGCCATCCTGCATGAGCCAGTCCCGCCGCGTGTCTGACCGGATCGTACAGCCATACGGGTATGCAGTCCGCATGGAGACTGGTCAGAATCACATTGCGCGCATCTGTGACCAGCGCATCGGTATCAGAAAAGGAGAGGCGGCATCCCCGCTTTTCTCCTTCCCCGGCTTCCTGTCTGAGTATGTTGTCCGGATCTCCTCCGCCCTCCGGAATCAGCCGCCCGCCGTCGCTGCGGATGCAGGCGATCTCCGCCCGGTGAACCTGATACGGCACGGCTTCACAGTAACCGGGCTCTCCGATGAAGTCGAAAATCCTCCGTCTGTTCTCCTCCACCGCTTCCCGGCGGTCGCCGGTGGCAAATCCCATATTTAGTGAAGCGAAGCTTCCTTCGCTGCAGCCTCCGTTTTTTGATGTAAAAAAAGTCTTTACCGGATAGCGGCTGTCCAGCGGATCTATTTTAAGAAATACGGCTCCGCTCTCCGTTTTTTCTATTGTGAATATCTCTTTTCCCATTTTTCGTTCCTTTTCAGATGGGCCCGCGGTCCGTCATTTTTTCTTGTGATTCAGCTTTTCGATCTCCTGAATAAAAGTGTCGACATCTTCAAACTGACGGTAAACCGACGCAAATCTGACGTACGCCACTTCGTCGAGCTCTTTTAAGTTGTCAAGAATGACTTCGCCGATGACCGTGCTGGGGATCTCCTTTTCCATCATGTTATTGAGTCCGCGCTCGATATCGTCTACGATTTTTTCGATCTGCTCTGTCGTGACGGGACGTTTTTTGCATGCGTTCACGATGCCGTTTCTGACCTTTGAACGATTGAAAAGCTCACGGCTTCCGTCTTTTTTTACCACCATGAACATGATTTCTTCCACTTTTTCATATGTGGTAAAGCGCTTCTTGCACTTGTCGCATGCTCTTCTCCGCCTTATCACCTGTCCCTCATCCGTGGGGCGCGAATCGATGACACGTGTGTCGGCATTGTCGCAAAAAGGGCACTTCATCCTCATTCCTCCTGTAAATAGTAGCAATTTTCCTTATTTTCCGGATAAATTATACTATATGTAGTGGTATCCTTTCAAGAGGATGTGACAAGTTTCCGGCACCGCCGTATTCGCCGCCCGCTGCGGAGTCAGTCGTATCTGTCTCCGGAAGCGCCGCCGCTCTCGTACAGATACTGGCCGTCTCTGACGCCGGAGAAGTCGACCAGAATCACATCGTCGCCGATGCGCTTGATGTCGCGCCAGCGGATGACCAGATCCTCACCCCGGGGAAACAGCCCCATAAACCCCCGTTCCGCCGGTATGATGATGGCTTCGATGGTTCCCTTCTCCAGATTCAGCTCCACATCTTCCACAAAACCGAGGCTCCGCCCGTCATATATATTGATGACCTCTTTGTTTCTGATATCATATGTATTCATCCTCAGACCTCCCTGATTTTCAGTCTTTCGTATCCTCCGCGCTGTATCTTCCTTCTATTTCATATGCGCCGGCGGCACAAATCATGCGTCGCGACCTTTCGAAACTCCGGAACCCCTCCGGCAGCAGCCGGGGTTCCGCGCCTGTTTTCTCCACCGTGTCCTCCGGTAAAAAAAGAGAAACAGGCAGAGGATTCTGTCCTCCGTCTGTTTCTCCACATGCGCCGAACCTGATTTATCTCGGTTCTATGATGAGTTTGATCGCCGTCCGTTCTTCTCCTTCGATGAAGATATCCGTAAATGCCGGAACGCAGACGAGATCGATTCCTCCCGGCGCCACAAATCCTCTGGCGATGGCGACTGCTTTTACCGCCTGATTCAGGGCTCCCGCTCCGATGGCCTGAATCTCCGCTCCGCCTTTTTCTCTCAGAACGCCTGCCAGGGCTCCCGCCACTGAATTTGGATTCGACTTTCCTGACACTTTTAATACTTCTACCATTGTGACCTCCTTTAGATTCCTCGTTACTTAAAGTTTACCAGCTTGAAACCCCGCCGCACCGGCACGGGTTATAAAGAAAATTCCGAAATCTCCGATTACGTGAATTTTTTCAGCAGTAATACCATGAAAACTGAAATGCGCGCTGCATTTACTTTTCATCTAATTTTACGCGGAAAACGGCAAAAAATACCTAGAATTCATAATACAAATTTCGACATAAGACAGCAAAATACCGCCGGATCTCCACGGGAAATCCGGCGGCAACCTTCAGATATTATTTTTCAATCCAGTCTATATGCCGCCTGTCTCCTCCGGAATACAAAACGGTCAAAGCATTCATAACAGAACCGGACCAGCAGATTGATAAACAACAGCAGCATGCACATGGCTGCCGCCGGAGCGGTCTGCCCGGCTCCTTCCATATTGACGATAACTACTGAAGCGATCTTGGCCGAAGGCGAATAGAGAAAGACGACTGCAGATACGGTAACGAGAGAATTTACAAAGAAATAGACGATCATCTCCCAGACCGCAGGCAGACACAGTGGAAGTGTCACCCGGTACAACGTCTTGTAGAACGGAACAGCCAGAGATTCCGACACGGTTTCAAATTCTTTATCAAGCCTTTTGAGCGCCGTAGTCGCCGTAGTAAACGGGACAGAATAAAAGTGAATCATATTTGCCAGCACGATAATCCATATCGTACCGTACAGTCCGTGAAAGGGATTCGTCAGAACGTATCCCTCCGCGAAAGGGATAGGGAATTCACTGGCATTGAAGAACATGATAAAGCTGAGACCGATGACCGTTCCCGGTATCGCCAGCGGTGTGATGGAAAGAAAATAGGTCGCTTTTCTTATCTTTCCGAACTTGCGGTTCGTCTCGATCATATATGCACCGATAAATGTGATGGCCGTCCCCAGCAGAGCGGAAATCACTGAAATCAGCACGGAATTTCGGAAAGCCTGTGCCCCGTCACCTGACGCTGCTTTCGTGAGATCATAATTCGACAGAGTAAAAGTCAGATCGTACGGCCAGAGTTTAATGACGGATGCGAAAAATGCCACAGCAAAAAACAGAAGCACTGCCAGAGCGATAATGATACAGAATACCGTAGCCGCAATATCCGTCGGTCTGTGAGGCTTTATCACATAAGGTACTGCTTTGGAACTGATGGAGGAACTCTGTTTTCTGCTGATGATCCGATCTACTGCAAAGGAAACGACAGCCGGAAACAGCAGTATGATTCCTACTACCGCTCCCATATTGAAATTCTGTTGTCCCACCACCTGCTTGTACACATCAGTGGCCAGAACGTTATAGTTTCCTCCAACTACAGAAGGAGCTCCGAAATCAGTGAAACTATAAGTAAATGTGACGAAAACGGCACTGATCAGACCGTATTTTACACTGGGGATCGTGATCGTAAACATTTTTCTGACTGCTGAAGTCCCCATGGTTTCAGCAGCTTCATAAAGGCGGTTGTCTGCAGCGGAAAAAGCAACAGACAGCAATGTCACCGCTACCGGGAAACAATAAAGACTTTCTGCAATGATGATCCCTGTTTTTCCATACAATGGTACAGAAAATCCCAGAGCGGTAAAGATTCCTTTATTGCCGAAAAGATAAATCAGCGCGATTCCCAGAAGCATAGTGGGAGCAAAGATCGGAATCATTCCTACATATCTGAAAAACCCTTTGGCAGGTACATTTTTCCGGCTCAAAGAATAGGCGAAAAAAAATGCCAGCGTCACCGAAATGGCGGTAGATACGATGGCGATATAAAAGGTATGACCTATAGAATAGATCAGCGTTTCACTCTGAAAATATTCTACAAATCTGGCAAGTCCGGCGAAAGACCCGTCTTTGTCCTGAAATGCCTTTGAAAACAGCATGCACAGCGGCAGCACCATAAAACATACGAGAAATGCAGCCACTCCGTAGATCATGACGCCTTTCACAAAATCCTCGGCCGTATATCCCGATAATCGTTGTCTGATTTTGTCCATAACAGCATCCCTCTTCTACGTAGTCCGAAAATGAAGCATTTCTTCTTCCGGAAACTTCAGATACACATTTTCGCCTTCCGTCAGCTGCATCTTTTTCACCTGCATAAACGGAACGTCTACGCAGATATTATAATCCTCTTTTGCGGCATGCCGGATGACAACACTGACCCGATAAAACGAACCGCGGAATTCAACATCTGAAACAGACCCTGTCACCGAATTTTCTCCGGCCTGACGGCTCAGGTGGATTTTTTCGGGCCGGATTGCAGAAATATCCGCATCATCCGTTTTATAGATATTATCCTGTTCGCTGCCGATAAAATTGATAGAGCCGATAAAGTCCGCTACGAAGGGGCTGTCAGGTCTTTCGTATATTTCCTCCGGTGTGCCGCTCTGCATCACGGAGGCTTTATTCATGACGACGATTCTGTCAGCCATAGTCAGCGCTTCATCCTGATCGTGGGTGACCATAATTGTCGTCAGTCCCATCTCCCTCTGAATGGAACAGATCTGCTTTCTCAGAGAAACTCTGACTTTTGCATCCAGAGCGGAAAGCGGTTCATCCAGCAGAAGAAAATCAGGTTCCGTAGCAAGAGCACGGGCGAGGGCAACTCTCTGCTGCTCCCCGCCCGACATCTGTGCCGGCAGTTTGTTTTTTGCATGAGATAATTTAATCATCTCGAACAGACGGTCTACACGCTCATTGACATCGCGAGATTTTATTTTTTTATTCCTGAGTCCGTAAGCGACATTTTCAAATGCCGTCAGATTTGGAAAAAGCGCATAAGACTGAAACATGATTCCGAAATTTCTCCTGTTGGGAGGAAGATTCGTCACATCTCTGTCATTGATATATACGCGTCCTTCTGTAGGCCGATCGAGTCCTGCGATGATGCGAAGAAGAGAGGACTTCCCGCACCCGGACGGCCCCAGCAGACAGATGAATTCTCCGGGTCTGATATCCAGGCTTACACCATTCAAGGCGATGTTTTTGTCGTATACCTTTCTGATATTTTCAACTCTCAAACCAACACTCATTTGAGTTTACTCCTTATTATTCCGCTTCACTTTTGCCGTCGTACCGGTTGGTCCATTCTTTGAGGATACTTTCTCTGTTCTGAGCGGCCTTATTGAAGTCGATGTTATCCATCAGCTGATCCAGCGGATTGGAGGAATAACCTTCCGGAATATTATCGCCCACACCTGTTGCGACGATCGGATAATTTTCCGCATATTTTTTCATGATATTATCGGAGATCGCCCAATCCAGGAATTTCTTTGAAATATCCTTCATGCCATCTTTTTTCACCAGAGCATTTGCTTCCATATCCCATCCGGATCCTTCTTCCGGGAATACCGCTTCACAGATGTCGCTTCCCACTTCATCTGCAGATTTGATACATCTCTAACCCAACGAAATTCCGAGTCCATAGTCG
>JAHZHA010000032.1:31640-110745 GCA_019420525.1 Bacillota bacterium | reverse complement strand
GCGGAAGAACAGTAGGATCCGGAGTAGTAACGGAAATCATCGAATAATAACGGCGCAGGAAGCCTGAGAGGGCGGAAAACGCAGAAAAGAGAGAAACCGGTGCGGACGTCAGTCTGCACCGGTTTTTTTCTGCGGAAATGCTCTGAAAAATTGCAGATATGGTCTGAAAAACCATGATGAATGGGATATAATATATTGAAAGCGTTTGAAGAAACACTTGACGTGGTTCTATAAATGGCGTAAAATAAATTTTGAATATCAAAGTAATAATGCAAAGAAGATTTGCAATCTGCACGATAAGCCGGTTTAGAACGCCATACGCGGGCGAAGCGGCGGAAAAGGAGTAAAATGATGCTGCAGTCTGTAACGATAGGAGAACGGATTCTGGAAGTTCCTGTGATTCAGGGAGGAATGGGCATCGGCGTCAGTCGCAGCAGGCTGGCCGGAGCAGTGGCCCGTGAGGGGGGCATGGGTGTCATATCCGCTGCACAGGTGGGCTATGATGAGCCGGATTTCCGCAAAGATCCGGAAGGAGCCAATCTGAGGGCGCTGAAAGAACATATTCGCCGCGCGAAGGAGATATCCGGCGGGCGCGGGCTGATCGGCGTCAATCTCATGGCGGTGACGCAGCTGTACAGCGATTATGTAAAAGTCTGTGCCGATGCGGGGGCTGACGCGGTGATATCCGGAGCGGGGCTGCCGCTATCTCTTCCGAAAGATGCGGAAGGAAGCAGTCTTCTGATCGCGCCTATCGTATCCGGAGCAAAGTCCGCCAGAGTAATTCTGAAATCCTGGGACCGGAAATTTCAGAGAACAGCCGATTTTCTCGTAATCGAAGGACCTCTCGCCGGAGGACATCTGGGTTTTTCGCCGGAGGAACTGGAGCAGATCGACATGGAGGCTTACGACGAGGAGATCCGTGGGATTCTCAAGGTGAAAGAATCATTTGAAGAAAAATATGGCAAAAAAATCCCTGTCTTTTCCGCTGGCGGGATTTTCAGTGCAGATGATGTAAAACATCAGATCGAGCTGGGCTGCGACGGAGTTCAGGTGGCATCACGGTTCGTGGTTACAGAAGAATGCGATGCGAGTCCCGAATATAAGAGGGCGTATATCGAAGCAAAGGATGAGGATATCGAGATCATCAAGAGTCCTGTGGGAATGCCGGGCCGCGCTCTGCACAATGCGTTTGTCAGCAGGGTGAGCGACGGAAGCCAGAAGATCGTCGGATGTTTCAATTGTCTGAAAGCATGCAATCCCAAGACTGCGGATTACTGCATCACACAGGCGCTTATCGATGCCGTGAAAGGGGACCGGGAAAACGGACTCTTCTTCTGTGGCGCGCGTGTGGGAGATATTCAAGAGATGACGACGGTGAAAGAACTCATGGAAGAACTGACCAGATAGAGGACGGACCGGAAAGAGCGGCGCGTTATTGACAGCGAGGCGGCGGGGTGCTATTCTTGTTGCTGAAGTGGCAGGGTGTCTGTGCGGAAAATGTTCCGTATCATTCTGCCGCATAAAAGAAAGTCAGAGAGACCGAATTCTGTACTGAGAAAGGAAATACACGGATATGAAAAAAACGATGGCGGCATCGAAGCGTATTTCTGTGGTCATTATGGTGATCGTTCTGACAGTAGTTTCATGCTGTGGTTCCGTTTTTGTGGTTTACGCGGGACAGCCGGCGGAGAAGGAAGCCGGTTTTGTGAATATTTCAGGCGACGGGGGAGACGATATCGTCTCTCTTTCTGCTTCGCGCGTCTTTCGGGCATATCTTCCTGTGGATATGACAGAAGAGGAGGCTGAGCGAACAGCGGAGACCGCCGAATGGTCGCTGGTACGGAACGGAGAAAGTGAATATACCGATCCCGATTTATACCCCAACGCTTGGCAGGGCGGAAGTCTGGACAGCCTGATCTGTATGGATGGCAGGAACGCTCTGTTTGAGGAAGTGGCAACTGGCGCTGAGACGAAAGAGGGGAGCGTTTATCTGACGCTTACATTTCGCAATAATCTCTACTTTTACAGCATGGACGGCGGCACCGGAGCACCTCACAGCAATGGCGGCGCATATCTGGATATCTGCGGATATTTTCTCCTGCGCGCCGAGGCTGACGGGACAGAACTGGGCTATGTGCCGTTGAAAATCGTTCCTTATGACAATTTCCATACCATGACCGAAATCTGCGAAGGGATGGATGAGATTGTGGCTCTGGCCGCCGATAAGACAGATCTGTACGTGGAGCGCTTTTCCATGGGAGAAAGCCAGGGGGATAACGGCTTGACCTCTCTCGATATGCCGTATCTCATCGTGGCAAAGGATAGAGATGCGGTGCGCAGATGGAAGGCGATCCAGAAGGAAGCTGAAAATGATCCGGCTTCGCTTCTGGAGAAGATAAGAAAGGGCGAGCTGGATGACTATCAGGTTCCGGTGATGTATTCGAATGTTCACTCAAATGAGGCAGCTGCGCCCGACAGTATTCTCGGATTTGCAGAGATGCTGGTAGAAGCAGCGGCAGGAAGCAGTGAGATCTGTTATGACAGGCTCTCCGGATTCACGGAAGAAGGCCGGGAAAAGCTGACAGAACAGATGGGAGATCCGGGAAAAAAGGGATCGGTGGCAGTTCCTGAACTGGTAAAAGATACGGCGACGTATCTGGGCTATATTCACGCCGGCACAGGAAGTCCAGTATCAGGGAAAATAGATCTGGGAAAATATTACAATATAGAAAAAGTGACTGTGAATATAGACGAACTGCTGGATGACGTCTTTTTTATCATCGTACCAGAAGAAAATCCCGAAGGCCGCATGTATATGACCCGCACTTCGTCCGGCGGTGTAGATCTGAACAGGGATAATACTTTCCAGACGCAGGCGGAAACGCAGAATATGACGCGTCTCATCGCGCAGTGGAATCCGGTGAGCTTTGCGGAAATTCACGGAAGTATAGAGTCCTTCCAGTGCGAGCCCTGCACTCCGCCTCACGAACCGAATTTCGAGTATGATCTGCTGGCGGAGCATCTGATGACCGGAGGCGAGGCTTTCGGAACGGCTGCGGTGGCCAACAACGGAAAGTATAACAGTTATGTGATACCGCAGAGAGATTATCTGGAATACACGGGCGAAGGAGAACAGACGATATGGGCAGATCCGTGGGATGATATGTCCACGGGCTATGCTCCGCAGTATGCGATGCTTCACGGCACGGTTGCCTATACGATAGAGCTTCCGGCATACGATGACGAAGCGGTGAAAGCTGCTGAATACGGACAGCTGGGTCAGTCGCATTATGTCGCGGAAAACAAAGAATCCTATCTCGCCGCTCAGACCGAAATTTTTCTGAGAGGTGTCACAAATGCAAATTCCAACAAAGAAGTGGGAGTCTGGTTCTGCGACCAGTATGACAAGGAAGGTGCCGAATCGCATCTCTTCCGGCCGGTGTACGGGGAAAACGGCAATTTTTATCCGGAATGTTATATCATCCCGCTGGATGCTGAGAATCAGCGAAATCTTCAGGGTGCAAACGATATGATGGAATGGCTTGTACGCAATGGCGTAACGGTGCAGCTCGCGGAAGAGAGCTTTTCTTATGGCGGCACCGATTATCCGGAGGGCACGATGGTCGTTTCGATGTATCAGGCCAAAAGATCGGTGGCAAACTGTGCGCTCTATGACGGCACTGTCATCACAGGATGGACAAGGCTTTATTCCGAGGCAGTCACCGCTTTCAGCAGAACCCGCGGCTTTGACATGGACGTCTGCGCGGACCCGGATGCGTACGAAGCCATCCGGAAGATCTGCGGTGACGGAATGGATTATGCGGATTATGAGATCTATGCCGAAGATGTGAAACCGGCCTTCCGCGGCATAGAAGATGCGCTGGTTATCATTGTGAACGCTTCAGAGGACTCCACTGCCGCAGTGAATTCGCTGCTGAAGAACGGAGAATCGGTATCTTTCATAACGGAGGGCGAATACAGGGGAAGTTTTCTCTGTGATTATGCGGCATGGAAATCCGTCGATCCCCGGTATGTCGTGACCGGCATCGGAATCGAGGCTTCCGAAGCTCCTCAGGCGGAAAAAATAAAAAAGGCTCCCCGGATTTATATCAGCGGAAAGCCGGCTGACGATACGGCGGGTTTTGTCAGATCCTCTCTAGTCAGCGGAGCTTACGGATATAATTACGATCGTCAGGCTATGGAACTTCTGGGATTTCAGGTGACAGAGGACGCTTCCGAAGCAGATCTCATCATCGGTTCGGCGGCTCTCGATGCGGAAGCGCTGGCGGCGGTAAGGTCGGGCACCGCATATATGGGCTATGGTGAAGAAGCGGTTCTCTCCGCGGAAAAGCTCTTTCCTAAAGGCAGTCTTCGCTGCAATTTTGTCGGAGGAGGGATGAATGCGCTGTCATACGTGACTTATCCGGAAGACACGATGATCAATGCCAGCTATATCGCGGAAGGGGATGATATTCTATACGGATACGGCACCGCATATTTTTCTGCAATTCCCGAAGGATCTTCCGTTCTCGTGAAACTGGACGGAGAAAAAGGCTTTCTGGAAGGGTTTGTGCCGGCAGCGGGCAAGAACTACAGTGCCTTTGTGAATGACTCTGTTCAGGCGATTTCTTATGAAGGCGAAGGAGCCGGCGGTGCGGAACTCGATGTGGTATTGTTTGCAAACACGCTGACGGACAAAGTGCATCAGCGTGACGAATTCAACTTCATAAGTAATGCCGCATTTCATGCGGTCTCCGGCGGTTCCGGCGAATCAGTCTGCGGATATAAGGATGTTGCAGCGGATGTCTGGTATGCTGATGCGGTGAGGCAGGTGACGGAAGCCGGTGTGATGAACGGTGTTGGCGAGGAAAATTTTTGTCCGGACAGCGGTCTGTCACGCGCTGCGTTTGCGCAGATCCTTTTTAATCTGAAAAGAAATCCTTCTCCAGCTGCTGAGAACCCGTTCCGCGATGTTGCAGCGGACGCCTGGTATGCGCCGGCTGTAATCTGGTCGGCGGCGGAAGGCATCGTAAAGGGCTGTGATGAGGAAAATTTTGTTCCTGCAGCGGAGATATCGAGAGAACAGCTTGCGGTGATGCTCTACCGATATGCGGGTTCTCCGTACACGGGAGGAAATCTGAATTCGTTCAGCGATGCACTTGCCGCAGGAGAGTACGCAGAAGAGGCTCTTTGCTGGGCTGTAGAACAGGGAATTATAAATGGATACGAAAACGGTGCGCTGAATCCGGGCGGAACGGTGACCCGGGCTCAGACAGCTCAGATAATCTCCAGGTATATAAAGTTGCAGCCGTGAAAGATAAAATCTCTTTTCAGCGGCTGTGTCCAAGAGAAGTGTTGGTACAACCTCCGGCAGCGGGAATTCTCACTGCCGGAGATTTTTTATTTTTTGCTTTTTCATGCAATACCGGACCGGCAAATCGTACTTAATAGATGAAAGCCGCTGAAACAGAATGCAGGGGCGGACGGTGATTCATTTTTCAGCGGAGGCACTGCGCAGAGCCGATGTGATATGTAATTGCAGAGGAGAAAAGGGATGGAGGACAATAAGATTTTACAATTATATTTTGAGCGGTCAGAGGAGGCTATCGTGCAGACAGACGCGAAGTACGGGAGGATGTGCCGCCATATCGCAGGAAACATCCTTCGCAGTACTGAGGATTCTGAAGAATGTGTCAACGACACATGGTTGGGTGCCTGGAACCGGATTCCTCCGGAAAAACCCCAGAGATTTTCCGCTTATATCGGACGCATTACGCGTAATCTGGCTCTGAAGCGATATGCGTATTTGTCCGCGGATAAACGCTGTACCGAAGCGGTATATTCTCTGTCGGAGCTGGGGGACTGTGTATCCGGCGCAGATTCCGTCGAAGACGAATTGTCCTGCAGGGCAGTCGAACGCGCGATCAGCGATTTTCTTTGGCAGCAGGACAGGGTGATGCGCGTGATCTTTGTGCGGCGTTACTGGTATTTCGATTCCATCGATGATATCTGTCGGCGAACCGGATACAGCCAGAGCAAAGTGACATCGATTCTGTTCCGGATGAGGAAGAATCTGAGAGAATATCTGGAGGGTGAGGGAGTAGAAGTATAAGTATAAACATCAGTATGACAGGCGTGCTGCGACATGATGGGACAAGGCTGCAAGAATACGAGAACCTGGACTGCCCGGGAAGCCGGAATCAGAAAATGGCAGAGCACGTTGTATCAATATAAATGGGGGATAAAAAATGAACGAAATGCAGATGTCGGAAAGAATCGGGAATATCGACGACAGACTGATCGAACAGGCGGAAAAGTTCGGAGCGGGGAACCGCGAATCCAGCGGTTTCCGCGGAGGACGGAAAAAACGCATGCTTCGCCGCCTGCTGGCAGTAGCGGCAGTAGCGGCTCTGATGACAGGCAGTTTTGTGCTGGGAGCTTTTGCACTCAATGATGAACCGGATACCATCGAAATCGAAGGCGCCGGCATTTCACTGCTTTTGCCTGACAGCTGGAAAGGAAAATATGTCTGGGAACAGTCCGGTGACGGAATCGTCGTCTATGAGAAAACGTTGCATGCGGAAAACGATAAAATGGGAATGCTCTTTTTCGTCGACAAGACAGAGGGAAATCTCCCTGTCGATTACTCTTATCCTATGCCAGGCTACACGATCGCTTCTGTGGACGGATATACATATTTTCTGGCGATGGCTTCAGACGTGGAATATTATCCGGAAGACGAAAAAACAGCGGAAAGGTATCTTTCGCTGTATCGAACGATTGAAGATATCCGTATAATATTGAGCGACTGGATGAAGGAGAATAGCATCAATCAGACGAACTGGGAGGAAGGCACAGTGTATGTAGATCTTCTCAATGCATGGGAAGGAACGGTGAAAGAAAGTATTATATGCGACAGAACGACATCGGAAAAAATCAATCAGCTCATTGCCCAGCAGACATTCAATCTGGAACAGGTGAATTTTGAAACACCGGCAGATATCGTGATAAGGAGCAAGGGGGGTGAGTTCTGGATAGAGAGCCGTACCGGAAAAATAGACGGAAATCTGGATGAAATGAGTGGGACTGTCTTGTCGGAGGAAGATCGTAAAGAGCTTATATCACTCATCGAAAACCAGAAAAAGGCGGTGGACGAAGGATGAAATGCAGAAAAGAAGCAGGCAGGAGGCATATATTCTTTTTGAATCGCAATAACATACTATAAAAAAGCGAATCGCCAATAAGCAATGCGATTAGTGCGACAGATGAATGAGTTGATTTTTGCGCTCGGAATAAAGAAAGCCTGAGAACAGATATTCCTGATAAAAACGGAGAAACGCGGAGCTATAGAGGTTCTGTATTTCTCCGTTTTTTCTATTAAATACACATTTACAGCGCCTTGCGGACGGATATGGCTTTTGCCGGACACATTTCCTGGCAGCAGAAGCAGGAAATACAGCCGCGTTTCCTGAAATGAGCCTTTCCATTTTGTATTGTGATGATATGAGCTGGACAGCTTTCTGCGCACTTGCCACAGCCGATACAGTTATCCGGAACGAGTTGAGGATAAGATTTCAACAGCTTAGATGCAGCAAAAATGAAAGGCTTGCGAAGAAATCCCGGCAGATTGTCAGCGAAGGTAAGAGATTTCGTATCGGGGAGGCGGAATGGAGCGATATTTTCGGGAATGCTGTCTCCTCTGAGTTCGATGTCATCGGGATGAGCCAGTCCTTTTTCGACTGCCTGACGTATCATGGAGATTTTCATGGGATCCAGCCCCATCAGCTGTGCAGCAAAATAGTCCTGTGTATAAAAATCTCTGGATGCCAGCAGAAGATGTACAGGCCTGGTGGTACCGCCTGTCGGACCGTTGCCCTCCATGGCCTCTATGGCGTCGATGACAGTAACCTGTGGATTTACAGTCTGCGCGACTTCCAGCAGCATACGGGAAAAGTCGTCGATATCCGGCCAGCGATAGTGAAGCTGAGGTTTTTCCAGTCCTGGAATCGTTCCGAACAGGTTCTTGATGCCGCCGGAGTATCCGGTCATGGCATGTGTTTTAAGTTTGCAGATATTTATGATATAGTCAGCTTCCGTGATAGGAGTGATGATATGAAAGCTGCGGTTTGAAAATCCGGCGGGGCAGTTTATCGTGCGGAAGGTGAAATCTCTGTTGAGCTGGGCTTCAGGTTCCAGTGCTGTCATACCACAGGTTCGGTAGATGCGGCTCATATATTCGTCGTTATACAGGCCGCCGGAGCTTTCGGCGATGATGATATCTGAGATACCCCGTTCCCGGAGCCAGCGGACGACAGACCGGATTGTCTCAGGATGCGTTGTGGCTGAGTGTTCCGGGCGCCTGGCCATGACGAGATTGGGCTTGATCACGACTCGCATACCGGGAGTTAAGTCTTCTTCTATCTTTAAATCGTCAAAGCTGCGGCAGACAGCGGGATAGAGCAATTCTTCCCGGTATTCCGCTGCGATCTGGACTGTCTGTATCATATGAAGATCTCCTTCTAAAAAGTAAATTGTGCCCGCCTGAATCTGAGGAATAGAATTTGACAAAGAAAAAGGCGATGTTTTGCTGTACTGGTATTCTAACATGTATATTGCACTTTAGTCCGTAATTTGAAAAATGTCTCTATTTATAAAAATTGGAATACAGAATTAATTGGATGGAGAAGATAGGAAATGAATGTATACATAATGCCTAATAAGTTGAAACACACGGAAGCGTGTATTAAATTAAGGCGTGAAAGCGTTGAAAACAATAGGGTTCAACTCCGAAAAAAAGAGAAAAAATGAAAGGAAAATTGAAAATAATACTTGCCAAATTGTAGTGCATCATGTATACTTAATGAGCGTGTTCAGGGAATGGTATGCCCTTCTGAAGGACACAGCCATCCGAAAGAACGTTGGAATTTAAAGGGTTTCACCGTCCAGACGCGATGCGATGAAGCGGGAAGTTACTGAGCTATCAGATAATTCCTGCGGAGAATTGTCCGTTCACAGAAACGGGCGCAGGGATGGCGGATCATTTTTTTATGGTCTGAAAACATGAAACACCCGGATGGGTGTTAAAAGAAAGTCCCTCGTACAGAAATAGCGAAAACGTACGAAAATCAAGGAGGAAAGCGAATGAGCAGTCAGAAAATCAGAATTAAATTAAAGGCGTATGATCACAAGGCATTGGATCAGAGCGCAGCGAAGATCGTTGAAACAGCGAAAAAGACGGGCGCGGATGTATCCGGTCCGATTCCTCTCCCTACGGAAAAGGAAGTCGTAACGATCCTCAGAGCCGTTCACAAGTATAAGGATTCCAGAGAACAGTTCGAACAGAGAACTCACAAGAGACTCATCGACATCCTGAATCCGGCTCCGAAGACAGTGGACGCTCTCATGAAACTCGATATGCCTGCAGGTGTGGATATCGAAATTAAATTATAGACAGTTAGTTACTAAGATTTATATAGATTTTTCGAAGAGGGTGCGTCAGTTTGCGGAAGAGTTGCAGTATTTAACGCAAATGATGGCGTACTTACGCAAGGGTTTTCTAAAGAGAGAATCCCGCTGCAGAAAAGTCTCCGCTTAGTATGATTGCGCAAAGCAATCCGCTGTAAGAGTAAAAGGAGGAAAGAAAGAATGAACACTATTTTAGGAAAAAAAGTCGGAATGACTCAGATTTTTTCCGAAACAGGCGTTGCAATTCCTGTAACAGTAATCGAAGCAGGTCCGGTCGTCGTAACTCAGATCAAGACGACAGAGACAGACGGATATGAAGCCGTACAGATCGGTTACGTGGATGAAAAGGCTCACAGAGTGACGAAGCCGCTCAAGGGTCATTTTGAAAAGGCTCAGGCAGCTCCTAAGAAGTATCTCCAGGAAGTAAGAGTCGAAAATGCTTCCGAATATCAGCTCAATCAGGAATTTACCGTAGAGATCTTCGAAGCAGGCAAAAAGCTGGATGTTACAGGCGTTTCCAAAGGTAAGGGAACACAGGGCAACATCAAGAGACACGGCCATCACAGAGGTCCTATGGGTCACGGTTCAAAGCATAAGAGACTTGCCGGCGGTCTGGCAGCAGGTACTTATCCTTCCAGAGTATTCAAGGGTAACGACGGTCCCGGCAGAATGGGACGCGAAACGGTTACGGTACAGAACATCGAACTCGTAAAGGTTATCCCGGAAAGAAACGTACTTCTCGTCAAGGGTTCCGTTCCAGGAAACAAAGGCGGACTCCTGAGAATCAGTTATGCCGTAAAAGGACAGGAACAGTAAGAATCCCGGAAGGAGGAAAGAATAATGGCTAAAGTAACCATGCTTAACATGGCAGGCGAAGCTGTAGGTGATATCGAACTCAAAGATGAAATCTTCGGAATCGAAATCAACGAATTCGCCGTGCATGAAGTAATAAAAAATTATCTCGCTAATCAGAGACAGGGCACTCAGTCCGCAAAGACGAGAGGCGAAGTAAGAGGAGGCGGCAGAAAGCCGTTCAGACAGAAGGGCACAGGCCGCGGCAGACAGGGCAGCCTGACTTCCCCGAGCCACATCGGCGGCGGCGTAGTATTCGCACCGAAGCCGAGAGATTACAGCTACTCCGTTCCTAAGAAGGTAAAGAGACTGGCACTCAAGTCCGCTCTCTCTTCCAAGGTAAAGGAAAATGAAATCATCGTTATCGACTCTCTTGAATTCAGCGAGCCGAAGACGAAGGAAATGATCAAGGTACTGGAAAACGTGAAGGCTGCGAAGAAAGCGCTGATCGTAACGGCAGAAAAGAACGAGAACGTAGTGAGATCTGCAGCGAACATTCCGGGCGTTAAGACATCTATCGTTTCCGCTATGAACACTTACGAAATCGTCAACGCTACGAGCTTCATCGTAACGAAAGACGCGGTAGAAAAGATCCAGGAGGTGTATTCATAATGAAAACCCCTTACGACGTAATTTTAAAGCCGGTCATCTCTGAAAAGAGCATGGACGATGCGGCTATGAGAAAATACACATTTAAAGTTGCTCCTGACGCAAATAAGACAGAAGTAAAGCTTGCTCTCGAAGAAATCTTCGGAATCGAGATCGCAAAAGTAAACATCATGAACGTTAAGGGCAAAGTAAAGAGAATGGGAAGAACAGTTGGAAGAACTCCTGATTCCAAAAAAGCGATCGTAACGCTTAAGGAAGGCAGCAAGGAAATCGAATTCTTCCAGGGATTATAAAGGAGGAAACGACTGATGGCTATTAAGAAGTATAAGCCGATCACGCCGGGTCAGAGAGGCATGACGGTTTCTGCGTTTGAAGAAATCACAAAGACTACACCTGAAAAGTCACTTACCGTTACTCTGAAGAAACATTCCGGAAGAAATGTCAGAGGTAAGATTACTGTAAGACACAGAGGCGGCGGTTACAGACCGAAGTACAGAATCATCGACTTCAAGAGAATGAAGGACGGTATTCCGGGCAAAGTTGCTGCCATCGAATACGATCCGAACAGAAGCGCAAATATCGCCCTCATCTTCTACGCTGACGGCGAAAAGAGATATATCATCGCTCCGAACAAGCTGAATGTCGGAGATACGATCGTTTCCGGACCGGATGCCGACATCAAGACGGGAAATGCTCTTCCGCTGAAGAACATTCCGGTAGGTACGGTCATTCACAACATCGAACTCAAGCCTGGAAAAGGCGCTCAGCTGGTAAGATCCGCAGGAAACGGCGCACAGCTGATGGCGAAGGAAGGGGATTACGCACAGGTAAGACTCCCGTCCGGCGAAGTGAGAAAAATCCGCATCGAATGCAGAGCGACAATCGGTGAAGTCGGCAACCTCGACCACGAAAATATCAAGATCGGTAAGGCCGGCAAGAAGAGACACATGGGCATCAGACCTACGGTAAGAGGTTCCGTAATGAACCCGAATGACCACCCTCACGGCGGTGGTGAAGGACGTGCTCCGATCGGACGTAAGGGTCCTGTTACTCCTTGGGGTAAGCCTGCTCTCGGTCTCAAGACGAGAAAGAAGAACAAAGCGTCTGACAAGTATATCGTAAAGAGACGCAACGATAAATAGTTGAAGGGAGGAATTGAAACATGGGCAGATCAGTAAAAAAAGGACCTTTTGTCAACAAAAAGTTACTCGCCAGAATTGAAGAGCTCAATGCGGCAAACGAAAAGAAAGTATTAAAGACATGGTCAAGACCGTCAACTATTTTCCCGCAGATGGTTGGTCACACAATCGCTGTGCATGATGGCAGAAAGCATGTCCCTGTATATATCACGGAAGATATGGTAGGACACCGCCTCGGCGAATTCGCACCGACAAGAACGTACAGAGGTCACGCGGACAAAGAAAAATCTTCGAAAAGAGGTTAACGGACAACACCGAAAGGAGGGCTATAGATGGAAGCTAAAGCCATTGCAAAGTATGTAAAGATGTCTCCGAGCAAGTTAAAGCCTGTCTGCGATCTCGTAAGAGGCAAGAACTTGAGCGAAGCGTTAACGATATTAAAGTTTACACCTGGAAAAGGATCTGAAATCGTGGAAAAGGTAGTGAAGTCCGCAGCTGCGAATGCGGAAAACAACCACGATATGAACCCGGACGCATTATATGTTGCGGAAATTTCTGCCAACAAAGGACCTACGATGAAGAGATTTCAGCCGGGTTCTCAGGGCAGAGCCTCAATTATCCTTAAGAGAACGAGCCATGTAGGCGTTACGTTAAAAGAAAGATAGTCTGAACAGGAGGTTTATTAATGGGTCAGAAAGTAAGTCCACATGGTTTAAGAGTGGGCGTTATCCAGGACTGGGATTCCAAGTGGTACGCAGATAAAAATAATTTCTCTGATTTCCTCATTGAAGACAAAAAAGTCAGAGACTATGTAAAGAAAAAGCTCTATATGGCAGGTATTTCGAGAATTCTCATCGAAAGAGCTGCCAATGATCAGCTGAGACTGACGATCCTCGCAGGCAAGCCGGGTATGATCATCGGCAGATCTGGTGCGGGCATCGATGAACTCAAGGGTGACCTTGAAAAGCTGACAAAGAAAAATATCAGCATCAATATCGTTGAAGTAAGAAGATCTGAACTCGATGCACAGCTTACAGCAGAAAGCATCGCTCAGGCTCTGGAAAGAAGAATCGCTTTCAGAAGAGCGATGAAGCAGGCCATCGGCAGAACGATGAAAGCCGGCAGCAAGGGCATCAAGGTCGTATTATCCGGCCGTCTGGGCGGAGCTGAAATCGCAAGAAGCGAAAAGTACAGCGAAGGTAATGTTCCTCTTCATACGATCAGAGCCAATATCGATTACGGTTTTGCAGAAGCTGACACGACTTACGGAAAGATCGGCGTTAAGGTATGGATTAACCAGGGCGAAGTTCTGGGCAAGGATCTGGTAAGCCCGATTCCTGAGGATACAGGCAAGTCCGACAGAAAGGGCGGCAGAAGAAGACAGGACGGCGACAGAAGAGACAGAAACAACCGTCGTGACAGAAGAGACAGAAATAACAACCGTTTCGAAGAAAAGAAAGCTATGCCGATTCAGAGAAGAAAACTGATCAAGAAAGAAGAACCGGCAGCAGCACAGGTTGAAGAAGCGGCACCTCAGGTTGAAGAAGCACCTGCGGAAGCAGCTCCTGCTACGGAAGAATAGAAACGTTTAAGGAAGGAGGAACGAACCGATGTTAATGCCAAAGAGAGTAAAGCATCGTAGAGTGCACAGAGGCAGAATGAAGGGTGTTGCAACAAAGGGCAACACGATCACATATGGTTCTTTTGGACTCGTTGCACAGGAATGCGGCTGGATCACTTCCAATCAGATCGAAGCTGCCAGAATTGCAATGACAAGATATATCAAGAGAGGCGGAAAGGTTTACATCAAAATCTTCCCTCATAAGTCGGTAACTAAGAAACCTGCAGAAGTTCGAATGGGTTCCGGTAAAGGTTCTCCTGAGTACTGGGTAGCAGTAGTAAAGCCGGGCAGAGTTATGTTCGAGCTGGACGGAGTACCGGAAGAAAAGGCGAGAGAGGCGATGCGTCTCGCATCCCACAAGCTCCCTGTAAAGTGCAAGTTTATGGTAAAGGAAATTTCAGAAGAGGGCGGTGAAGCGTAAATGAAAATCGAATCTATCAGAGAAATGACACCGGCTGAGCTCAACAGCGAACTTTTGAAGCTTAAAAACGAATTATTCAATCTGAGATTTCAGCACGTTACGGGTCAGCTGGAAAACCCTGTAAAAATGAGGGAAGTCAGAAAAGATATCGCCAGAGTAAAGACTGTTATCAGAGAGAAAGAACTCGAAGCACAGGCGTAAACCGAAAGGAGGATAAAACATGTCGGACAGAAACAGCAGAAAGACTAAGGTCGGCGTAGTTGTCAGCAATAAGATGGATAAGACGATCACTGTTGCGGTCGAAGAATTTGTAAGACATTCTCTTTACGGTAAGGCTGTTAAGAGAACGAAGAAGTTCAGAGCACACGACGAAGAAAACACTTGCAGCATCGGTGATACAGTTAAAATCATGGAGACGAGACCTCTCAGCAAGAGCAAGAGATGGAGACTTGTCGAAATCGTAGAAAAAGTAAGATAAACTGCGAAAGGAGACACCATAATGATCCAGACAGAAAGTAGGCTCAGAGTGGCTGACAATTCCGGTGCAAAAGAATTATTATGTATCCGTGTTTTGGGCGGCACAGGCCATAAAGTTGCAAATATTGGAGACGTTATTGTTTGCGCTGTTAAAGATGCAACACCAGGCGGCGTTGTAAAGAAGAGCGATGTAGTAAAAGCTGTTATCGTTCGTTCCAAGAGCGGCGTAAGAAGACCGGACGGAAGCTACGTTAAATTTGACCAGAACGCAGCTGTTGTCATTAAAGATGACAAGACTCCAGTAGGAACTCGTATTTTCGGACCAGTAGCCAGAGAGCTGAGAGACAAGGGCTACATGAAGATCGTGTCCCTGGCGCCGGAAGTACTCTAAGGCGGAGGTGTGAAGATGCATATCAGAAAAGATGATACGGTTGTCGTTATCACAGGAAAAGATAAGGGCAAGAAGGGCAAGGTCATCAAGGCTATGCCGAAGGAAAATAAAGTCGTTGTCGAAGGCGTGAATGTTCAGACAAAGCATGCGAAGCAGACGAGAACAGCTCCTGCTGAAATCAAACATCAGGAAGGACCGATTGACGTGTCCAACGTAATGTTTTATGACAGCAAGGCCAAAGCGCCTACCAGAATCGGTTATGTTATCGAAGACGGTAAGAAGTACAGAGTCTCCAAGAAGACTGGCGAAAAGATCGACTAAGATATCAGACCGGAAAGGAGGTAAAGAATTTTGGCAGCTAGACTTAGAGAATATTACAAGAACACCGTATTCAACGGTTTAAAAGATAAATTTCAGTATAAGAACGCTATGGAAGTCCCTAAACTTGAAAAGATCACAATCAATATGGGTCTGGGCGGCATCAAGGACAACCAGAAAATGCTGGAAACCGCAGTTCAGGAACTGGGCATTATCAGCGGTCAGAAGCCTGTCATGACGAAGGCAAAGAAATCCATCGCAAACTTCAAACTGAGAGAAGGTATGCCGATCGGCGCGAAGGTTACCCTGAGAGGCGAAAATATGTATATTTTTGCAGATAAGTTCTTCAATATCGCGTTACCGCGCGTAAGAGACTTCAAAGGCGTAAGCAAGAATTCTTTCGACGGCAGAGGAAATTATACGATGGGTGTCAAAGAACAGCTCATCTTCCCTGAAATCGATTACGATAAGATCGATAAGATCAAGGGTATGGATATTACGTTCACAACTACGGCGAAGACAGACGAAGAGGCGCAGGCTCTCCTCGAAATGCTGGGCATGCCGTTTGAAAAGTAGGAGGGAAACATGGCAAAGACATCTCTCAAAGTAAAGCAGCAGAAGAAACCGAAGTATTCTACTCGTGCATATACAAGATGCAAGGTTTGCGGAAGACCACATTCTGTACTGAGAAAGTACGGCATCTGCCGTATCTGCTTCAGAGAAATGGCGTATAAGGGTGAAATCCCGGGTGTCAGAAAGGCAAGCTGGTAAACCGCTGAACCGAGGAAAGGAGGTACTCTAAAATGACAATGACTGATCCTATAGCAGATATGCTCACAAGAATCAGAAATGCCAACACTGTAGGTCACAAGACAGTCGACGTTCCCGCTTCTAATATGAAGAAGGCCATCGCGGGAATCCTTAAAGAAGAAGGCTACATTACGGATTTCGAAGTGATCGACGACAACAAGCAGGGCGTTATCAGAATAACGATGAAATATGGTGCTGATAAGGAACGCGTTATCAGCGGACTCAAGAAGATTTCCAAGCCGGGTCTCAAGGTTTATGCTAAGAGAAACGAAGTTCCTAAAGTATTAGGAGGTCTCGGAATCGCTATTATTTCCACTTCCAATGGCATTATCAGCGATAAGAAGGCAAGACAGTTAGGCGTAGGCGGCGAAGTAATCTGTTACGTTTGGTAGGGAGGAAGAAAAATGTCAAGAATAGGTAAGAAACCTGTAGTAATCCCGGCCGGCGTAGAGGTTAAGTTCGAAAACGGAGTCGTTTCCGTTAAGGGACCGAAAGGTGAACTCTCGCAGCCGGTCGATGAAAAATTAGTAAATATCGCTATTGAGGACGGCAACGTAATCGTTACGAGAGATGCAGACTCTAAAGAAGAGAGATCTGCACACGGCCTGTACAGAACGCTGATTCACAATATGATCGTCGGCGTAAGCGAAGGCTTTGAAAAGAAGCTGGAAATGGTAGGTGTAGGTTACAGAGCCGAAAAGAAGGGCGATACCCTTATTTTACACCTGGGTTATTCACATCCGATCGAAATGAAAGATCCGGAAGGAATCACGACTGAAGTTCCGTCTCAGACTGATATCACAGTTAAGGGCATCGATAAGGCAGAAGTAGGCAACTACGCTGCAGTTATCAGAGCACACAGAAAGCCTGAACCATACAAGGGCAAGGGCGTGAAGTATGCCGGTGAAGTGATCATCAGAAAAGAAGGTAAATCAGGCGCGAAATAAAGAGAAAGGAGTGAATAAACATGGCAAAAGCTACTAAGAACGAAAAACGTCTGGCAAGACATGCCAGAGTAAGAAAGCATATCTCCGGAACTCCTGAAAGACCAAGACTTTGCGTGTTTAAGAGTGCAAAGAATATCTATGCACAGGTGATCGATGACACAACGGGCAACACAATCGTGTCTGCATCCACTTTAGACAAGGACATCAAAGCGGAAGCTGCTAACGGCGGAAACAAGGCAGCTGCAAAACTGGTCGGCGAAAGCGTCGGAAAGAAAGCAATCGAAAAGGGAATCGAAACAGTCGCTTTCGACAGAGGCGGATTCTTATTCCACGGAAGGGTGAAAGAATTAGCTGACGGCGCCCGCGAAGCAGGATTAAAATTCTAACAGGAGGAGGATAACATGCGGAATAATGCAATTGATGCAAAGACCGAGTTCAAAGAAACTATCGTCAACATCAGACGTGTTGCAAAGACGGTAAAAGGCGGTCGTAACATGAGATTCAGCGTAACTGTTGTCGTCGGCGACGGCGCAGGTCACGTCGGTGTTGGCCTCGGCAAGGCTGCAGAAATCCCTGAAGCTGTAAGAAAGGCTACTGACGACGCTAAGAAGAAGATGATCGAAGTTCCTATGGTAGGTACGACGGTTCCTCATAGAAATACGGGTATTTTCGGTGCAGGTCAGGTTCTCATCATGCCTGCTGCCCCTGGTACCGGTGTAATCGCCGGTGGTTCGGTGCGTATGGTTCTCGAACATGCGGGCATCAAGGATGTCAGAGCGAAGTCCATCGGATCCAACAACGCGGTTAATATGGCATTGGCTACAATCAAGAGCCTCTCCACTCTCAAGACTGTAGAACAGGTTGCGAGACTGAGAGGAAAGACAAAAGAAGAAATTCTGGGATAAGGAGGAGAAGAAATGGCTGAAAAACTGAAAGTTACATTAGTCAGAAGCACAATCGGTACTTCTCCGAAGCAGAGAAAAGTGGTAGAAGCACTGGGACTCAAGAAGACAAATAAGAGCGTTGAACTTCCTGACAGCCCGCAGACGCGCGGAGCTATCGAGAAAGTAAAGCATCTTTTAAAAGTAGAAGAACTCTAAAAAGGGATTGGAGGTGTAACAGATGAAACTGCACGAACTTAGCAAGCCAATCGGTTCTACTAAGAATACGAAGAGAAAGGGCAGAGGTACGGCTACCGGCCAGGGTAAGACTGGCGGCAGAGGTATGAACGGCCAGAAGTCCAGAAGCGGCGGCGGTGTAAGACTCGGCTTCGAAGGCGGTCAGATGCCGTTATACAGAAGAATCCCGAAGAGAGGGTTCACGAACATCTTCAGAAAAGAATGGTCTGTCATGAATGTGAGTGACCTCAACTGTTTTGAAGACGGAACAGAAATCACACCGGAACTCCTCGTCAAGGAAGGTAAGGTAAAGCAGGTTAAGGCCGGAGTAAAGATTCTGGGAGAAGGAGATCTTGAAAAGAAATTAACCGTAAAAGCTAATAAATTCAGTAAAGCTGCAATTGAGAAGATCGAAGCTGCCGGCGGAAAGGCAGAGGTGATCTGATGAATGCTCTGAAGTCGCTCGGACAGGCGTTTAAAGTGCCGGAGATAAGGAAGAAATTAATCTTTACAATCCTGATGTTAGTTATATTCAGACTGGGATGCTGCATCCCCGTTCCGAATATCGACAGATCGGTTCTCAGCGACTACTTCGGCAATGCATCGGGATTATTCGGCCTGTTTGATATGTTTTCCGGCGGGTCTTTCAGTAATTTCACGATCTTTGCACTGAGCATTACGCCGTACGTAACGGCATCGATTATCCTTCAGTTGATGACGGTGGTTATCCCCCGTCTCGAAGCTCTTTCAAAGGAAGGAACTGAAGGCAGAAAAAAAATCGCACAGTATACCAGATATCTCACGGTAGTACTGGCGCTGGTTCAGTCCATCGGTCTGACGGTGGGACTGTTCCGCAACGCAATCGTAGACAAATCCGTCTTTTCGATTGCGGTAGTCGTCATCACACTGACGGCAGGAACCGCGTTCCTCATGTGGCTGGGTGAACAGATCAACGAACACGGTATCGGAAACGGTATCTCTCTGATCATCATGGCCGGCATCGTAGCCAGAATGCCGAGCGCAATCTATCAGACGTTCATCAAACTTCAGGATGGCACGGTTTCCATTATCAGCGTCATCATTTTCGTGGTCTTCGCTATCGCGGTAGTGGTAGGCGTCATCGAAGTTCAGCAGGGCACCAGAAAGATTCCTGTACAGTATGCGAAGAGAGTCGTCGGAAGAAAAATGTACGGCGGTCAGAATACGCATATTCCGCTCAAAGTTAACCAGGCGGGCGTAATTCCGGTCATCTTCTCTCTTTCCATCCTGCAGTTCCCGCTGACTGTCACATATTTTACGAATTCCGCATCCGGGTTTACTCAGTTTGTAACGAAGTATTTATCCCCGAGCGGCAGCCCCGGTGTTTGGATTTACTCCATTATTAACATCGTGCTGATCATATTTTTCACCTATTTCTACACTGCGATTACATTCAATCCGGTAGAAGTAGCAGACAACATGAAAGCAAACGGGGGATTTATCCCGGGTATTCGTCCGGGCAGATCCACAGTTGAATATTTAAGCAGGGTTATGACGAGAATCACTTTCGCAGGAGCTATTTTCCTGGCGGTGATCGCAACCCTCCCGAATATCCTGGGCAGCTTTACGCAGCTGGGAATCGGATTCGGCGGAACCTCGCTGCTGATCGCAGTCGGCGTAGCGCTGGATACGATGAAGCAGCTGGAGTCACAGCTCATCATGAGAAATTATTCGGGATTCCTGAAATAAAGAGGAGATAAGGTCATGTTAAACATTGTATTATTAGGACCTCCGGGAGCCGGCAAAGGCACTCAGGCAGAACTTATCGTTAAAAAATACAATATTCCGCAGATTTCCACAGGAGATATCTTCAGAGCCAACATCAAAGGCGGCACTGAACTGGGCAAGAAGGCGAAGTCCTATATGGACAAAGGCGAACTCGTTCCGGATGAACTGGTGGTAGATCTGGTGAAAGACCGACTGAATCAGGACGACTGCAGGGAAGGCTTCATGCTGGACGGATTCCCGAGAACTGTATTCCAGGCAGAAGAACTCGATAAGATCATGGCTGAAAAGAAACTTTCCATCACGAAAGTCATCAATATCGACGTAGAACCTGCGAAGCTCATCGAACGTATCGCTGGCAGACGGGTCTGCAAGGCGTGCGGCGCGACATACAATATCAATACAAAGCCTACCGCAAAAGAAGGCATCTGCGATGTCTGCGGAGGCGAAGTATATCAGAGAGCAGATGACAACAGAGAGACCGTCGAAAACAGAATCAGCGTGTACGGTTCTCAGACAGCTCCGCTGGTAGAATATTATGAAAAAGCCGGATTGCTGGCGACGATCAACGGTGATCAGGCTCTGGACAGCGTATTTTCCGATATCGTCAAGATACTGGGAGAATAATCGGGATGATCATCATAAAATCCGACGCGGAAATTGAAATGATGAAAATACCGGCTAAACTCACGGCAGAAATTCTCCGGGATCTGGGAGATTTTATAAAGCCGGGAATTTCGACGCACGATATCGATCAGTTCGTCGAAAAGCGTATCCTGGAGGGCGGTATGATACCGGCCTTCAAGGGATACGGCGGCTTTCCGGCCAGCGCGTGCGTTTCGGTAAACGAAGTCATCGTCCACGGAATTCCTTCCAGGGAACGCAAACTGAAAGAAGGAGATATCGTCAGTGTGGACGCCGGCGCTGTTTACCAGGGCTGGTACAGCGATATGGCGCGCACTTATCCCGTCGGAGAGATTTCGCCGGAAGCTGCCAGACTGGTGCGGGTCACGGAAGAAAGCTTTTTCGAAGGCCTGAAGTACTGTGTGGAAGGCAACTACCTGTCTGACGTGTCCCATGCGATACAGACACATCTCGAATCCAACGGTTTCGGGGTGATCCGAGACTATGTGGGTCACGGATTGGGCAGAGAAATGCATGAGCAGCCGCCGGTTCCGAATTACGGAAGACCGGGGAGAGGGCCGAAGCTTCAGAAAGGTATGGTCCTGGCCATCGAACCCATGGTCAGCGCAGGATCCTATGCAGTCAATGTGATGCCCGACAAATGGACAGCGGTAACGGCGGACGGCAGTCTCGCGGCACATTATGAAAATACAGTCGTTATTACCGATGCGGAACCGCAGGTTATAACGCTTTTATAAAGGTGACGACTATGGCTACTATTAGAAACAGCCTGGTGCCGGGACAGATTGTGAGATCCAAGGCCGGACACGATAAGGGCGACATATTCTTCGTAGTGGGAGTTCTGGATGACGAATATGTTCTGATAGCCGACGGCGGCAGAAGAAAATATGACAGTCCCAAGAAAAAGAAAGTGAAACATCTGCAACCATATAACAGGATCAATGAGACGATCGCGGAAGTCCTTTCATCCGGAAAGAGAGTTGAAAATATTGATCTGAAAAGAGAATTAGAAAAAGTCAGAAAAGCTGCAGCTGACTATAGCTAATCAGGAGGAGATGGAGAATTATGGCTAAAAAAGATGTAATCGAAGTATTTGGAACTGTGTTGGAAGCTCAGCCAAACGCGATGTTTAAAGTCAAATTGGATAACGGCTTCGAAGTGCTCGCTCATATTTCAGGAAAGATAAGGATGAATTTCATAAGAATCCTTCCGGGTGACAAAGTTAAGGTAGAATTATCCCCGTATGATCTGTCCAGAGGCAGAATCACATGGCGTGAAAAGTAGGCAGAGGAGGCAGAAAAATGAAGGTAAGAGCTTCAGTAAAACCGATTTGCGAAAAGTGCAAGGTTATCAAGAGACACGGCAAAGTAATGGTAATTTGCAAGAACCCGAAACATAAGCAGACACAGGGTTAAATCATACAGGCAGGACATACCGCTTCAGACATGATGCGGTATTACTGTATATAAGAGAAAAAATATTAAAATTATGTCATAATTATGGTGACATAGCTACGAAAATGTGATAAAATCTATTTTCGAGTTATAACAGAAATTCGATAAATAATCGAAAGGAAGCAGAAAGAGAGGTGTACGCGAATGGCTCGTATAGCCGGTGTCGATTTACCAAACGACAAGAGAGTTGAGATCGGACTCACTTATATCTATGGCATAGGAAGACCAACAGCGAATGATATCTTATCTAAAGCAGGAATTAACCCAGATACAAGGGTAAAAGATCTGACAGAAGAAGAAGTAGGTAAGATCAGAAAGATTATCGATGCGGAGTATCACGTAGAGGGTGATCTCAGAAGAGAAGTTAATCTGAATATCAAACGACTGATGGAAATCGGATGCTACAGAGGCATTAGACATAGAAGAGGTCTCCCTGTCAGAGGACAGAAGACCAAGACAAACGCAAGAACGAGAAAAGGTCCTAAAAAGACTGTAGGAAGAAAGAAAAAGTAAAGGAGGTAGAGTAGAATGGCTAAAACCGTAAAGAAGACGACAGTCAGAAAAAAGAGAAAAGAACGTAAAAATATTGAACGCGGTCAGGCTCATATCCAGGCTACCTTCAACAATACAATCGTAACGCTGACCGACATGAGCGGCAATGCTCTGGCATGGTCCAGCGCAGGTTCCCTCGGTTTCAAGGGATCCAGAAAATCCACTCCTTTCGCTGCACAGAGTGCTGCCGAAGTGGCTGCCAAAGGCGCTATGGAACACGGCCTCAAGACAGTAGAAGTATACGTAAAGGGTCCTGGTTCCGGCAGAGAAGCTGCTATCAGAGCGCTCCAGACAGCCGGTCTCGAAATCACCATGATCAAGGACATCACACCTATTCCTCACAACGGCTGCAGACCGCCGAAGAGAAGAAGAGTGTAATTACGGCGATATTTCAGAAGAAAAGGAGGAATAGTAAATGGCAAAGAATACTCAGCCAGTTCTCAAGAGAGCGAGAACTCTCGGCATAGAACCGGGATTCATGGGCATCGACAAACAGTCCAGAAGAAACCCTAATCAGGGCAGAAGAAAAAAGAGCAACTATGCAGTTCAGCTCAATGAAAAGCAGAAAGTTAAGTTCGTATACGGCCTGCTGGAAAAGCAGTTCAGAAATACTTATGAGAAGGCTGCCAAGAGACCGGGTTCTGCCGGTGTAAACCTTCTCCTCATGTTAGAGAGAAGATTCGACAACGTCGTTTACAGAATGGGATTTGCGGCGACGAGAAGAGAAGCAAGACAGCTCGTTTCCCACGGTCATTTTTATGTTAACGGCAAGAAAGCAAATATCCCTTCTATGGAACTCAATGAAGGCGATGTCATCACTGTAAAAGATAAGAGCAAGGATTCTCCTAAGTTCAAGCAGCTCAGAGATATGATCATCACGACTCCGAAGTGGGTTACGATCGACACTGACAAGCTGGAAGGAAAGATCGTTGCATTACCTACAAGAGAAGATATCGATGTTCCTATCGCTGAACATCTCATCGTCGAATTGTACTCCAAGTAGTAGACAAGATGATAGAGCTCGTCAGAAAAAACGTCATATTTCGCGGGTTATATAAGGAGGTATTCGAGTGATAGAAATCGAAAAACCAACAATAGAATGTATCTATTCCGATACAGATAAGAACTACGGAAAATTTATCGTGGAGCCTCTTGAAAGAGGATACGGCACGACTCTGGGCAATAGCCTGAGAAGAATTCTCCTCTCGTCCTTACCGGGTGCAGCGGTGACTTCGATTAAAATCGACGGTATACTTCACGAGTTCTCAACCGTACCGGGCGTTAAAGAAGATGTGACGGCGATCATCCTCAATCTGAAGAAACTCTCGGTTCGATTAAACGGAGACACGCCTAAGAGAGCGATTATCAATGCTGTGGGACCGAAAGAGGTCACGGCTGCTGATATCATCTCCGACAGCGATGTTGAAATCTTCAATCCGGAGCTTCATATTGCAACACTCGACGAAAATGCTACATTAGTAATGGAGATCAATCTGGCAAACGGACGAGGCTATACACCTGCTGACCAGAATAAGACGGACAACACTCCGATCGCAGTTATTCCGGTGGACAGCATTTATACTCCTGCCAGAAAGGTGAACTTTACAGTACAGAATACACGTGTAGGCCAGATTACAGATTACGACAGACTCATTCTGGAAATCTGGACGGACGGCAGCATTTCTCCCGAAGAAAGCGTATCCATCGGCGCGAAGATCATGCAGGAGCACCTGAAGCTCTTCATCGATCTCACCGACAGCATGGATTCCGTCGAAATCATGGTGGAAAAAGAAGAAGATCAGAAGGAAAAGGCTCTCGAGATGACGATTGAAGAGCTGGAACTTTCCGTAAGATCGTTTAACTGCCTGAAGAGGGCGAATATTAACACCGTCGAAGAACTTACCCACAAATCGGAAGATGACATGATGAAGGTCAGAAACCTCGGTAAGAAATCACTCGATGAGGTTAAGCACAAACTGGAAGAACTCGGTCTCAGTCTCAGACCGAATGAAGACTAAAGCGAAGGAGGGACTCACAAGTGAAAGGACACAGAAAGCTTGGAAGACCTACGGCTCATAGAAAAGCGATGCTGAGAAACCAGGTTACGGATCTTCTCAGAGAAGGCAGAATCACTACGACGATTACGAGAGCCAAGGAAACAAGAAGAATGGCTGAAAAGATGATCACGTTGGGCAAGCGTGGTGATCTTCACGCGAGAAGACAGGCGCTGGCATATATTTACGACGAAGACGTTGTAACGGAACTTTTCGACAACATCGCGCCGAAATATGCGGAAAGAAACGGCGGATACACGAGAATTCTCAAACTCGGCCAGAGAAGAGGCGACACCGCTGAAATGGTATTCCTGGAATTAGTATAAGACCGGGAACGAAATACGGTAACAGAGTAAACTGCTGCAGACATGATATCTGCAGCAGTTTTTTGTTCAATTTCCGTAAAGTGTGCGGGTTTTCCGCATGGAGATATTGACAATGTCACTTTAAAGTAGTATAGTAAACATAAATTTTAGGATATGAAGGTAAACAACTATGTGTAATCGGGTTTGGAACAGCTTTTATTACGGCAGCTATTTTGGTCTGTACAGAGTCTTTACAGGCCGCTTTTGCGTACATAAAATATAAAGCTTTCCCCACGAATACAAACTCATGGAAATAACTGAAATATCGTAAGTTAATCTCGATTTTTAAGCCATCCGATTTGTATCGGATGGCTTTTTTTCATAGAGGAGCGGCGTTTCAGCCGCTTGCTCCCTGGAAAAAGCGCAATGATTTAACTTATCACAGAAAGGCTTTTTAAGGAGGATGTTATGGTTGTAATTTTAAAGGACGGAACGAGTCAGTCAGACGTAATGGAAATGATCGAATATCTGGATGCATTCAATGTGACGGTCAGCGTTACGGAAGGCGAACATATGACGATTCTCGGTCTCATCGGAGACACCGCATCGCTGGCGGAAGATGACCTGAGAGGATTCGATTTCGTGGAAGATGTAAAGAGAATCCAGGAACCGTATAAGGCTGCAAACAGAAAGTTTCATCCGGAGCCTACAGTGGTGGATATCGGCGGCGGAATCAAGATAGGAGGAGGAAATTTCCAGGTGATCGCCGGTCCGTGTTCTGTGGAATCGGAAGAGCAGATCATAGAGGTGGCAAAAGCGGTCAAGGCATCGGGAGCTACACTGCTGAGAGGCGGAGCTTTCAAGCCGAGAACGTCGCCTTATGCTTTCCAGGGACTGAGAGCAGAAGGAATCGAGTTGCTTCTGGAAGCAAAAAAAGAGACGGGAATGCCGATCGTAACAGAGATCATGAACGCTTCCCACCTTCCTCTCTTTGAACACGTGGACATCATTCAGGTGGGCGCGCGGAACATGCAGAATTTTGAGCTTCTGAAAGTACTGGGCAGACAGGACAAGCCGGTTCTTCTGAAGAGAGGACTGGCGAATACCATCGACGAATGGCTGATGAGTGCGGAATACATTATGGCGGGAGGCAATAAAAATGTCATCCTGTGTGAAAGAGGAATCCGTACTTTTGAGACGGCTACGAGAAATACGCTGGATCTTTCTGCAATACCTGTCTTGAGAGAAAAGACTCATCTTCCGGTAATTGTCGATCCGAGCCATGCTACCGGGATCGTTCAGTACGTTGAGCCTCTCTCCGTAGCAGCAGTGGCGGCAGGTGCAGATGGTTTGATTATAGAAGTTCACAATAATCCGAAAAAAGCCCTCTGCGACGGTCCACAGTCTCTTACGCCGGCTCAGTTCGACGCGACGATGAAGAAGATAAGCAAAATGCATAAATTCATGGTGGAAGAGATGGCAGACTAAACTTACGTCTTTTTCACGGTTTTAAGGGCGATATCATCAAGATTAAGAGAAAACGGACTAATAAATATGATAGAATATTTATTAGTCCGTTTGTTTATCGGAGAAATAAGCGACAGATCGTCGTTGTGAAAGATACAGAAGAGACGGGAGCGGAAAGATGACAGAATCCATCAGAATAAACGCGGGAAAAGGATATGATGTGAAGATAGGTCCGGGAATTCTGAAAGAAGCGGGCGCCATGTCAGCCGGTGTGCTAAAGGGCAGAAAGGCGGCCTTTTTTTCTGATTCCCGGACGGACAGGCTTTACGGAGAGGCTGCGGAAGAGAGCTTTCGCAAAGCGGGATTTGAAACGTGTCGATTTACGTTTCCAGCTGGCGAGCATTCGAAAAATATCGGGACGGCAGCGGCGTTCATCGATTTTATGTCGGAACATCATCTGTCGAGAAAGGATGCGGCAGTGGCTCTGGGAGGCGGCGTAGCAGGCGACATGTGCGGCTTTGCGGCTTCTGTTTATCTGAGAGGAATCGATTTTGTACAGATTCCTACGACGCTGCTGGCAGCCGTGGATTCTTCCGTAGGAGGGAAGACAGGTGTGAATATCGCGGCCGGTAAGAATCTCATGGGAACTTTCTGGCAGCCTTCTCTCGTGATCTGCGACACAGATACTTTCAAAACGTTAAATAACGATCTGATTTTGGACGGAACCGCAGAAATCATAAAGACGGGGGCCATCCGTGACGAAAGTATCCTGGAACTCATCGAAAGGAACGGAATTTCATCCGGACTGGCGGACATTGTCAGTCGCTGCGTAAAGATAAAAGGAGAAGTCGTCGAAGCAGACGAAAAGGAAGGCGGGCTGAGGAAGATTCTGAATTTCGGACATACGATGGCTCATGCCATCGAAAAGGATTCGAATTACCGCGTCAGCCACGGAAAGGCGGTGGCTGTGGGAATGCTGATGGTTACGGCCGCATCTGAGGCTGCCGGAATGACAGAATCGGGAACGTATGAACGGCTCAGGAGACTCATAGCGGCACAGGGGTTTGAAACGTCATACGAAGGCAGCGGTACGGGAGAACTTTGCCGGCTGGCGGCCAGCGACAAGAAAGCTTCCGGCGGTTCCATAAGTCTCGTGTACATCGAAAGAGCCGGAAAGGCTTCTGTATGTGATATGAAACTGAACAGCCTGGAATCTTTTCTGAAGGGCGGAGAAGAGATCGCAGAAGCCGCAGAAAGAAGCGGAGACAGATAAAATCCCGCCGGCTGATGCTCTGAGCAAATCGGAAGCAGATAAAAGAAAACGAGCCGGGGGTGATAAGAATGAGGAAGGTCAGGAATTGTTATGGATATAAAAGTCTATCCGGGTAAACTGAAAGGTATCGTACAGGTTCCGCCGTCGAAATCGGCGGCTCACAGGGCTCTGATCTGCGCATCCCTGGCGGATGGAAAGTCTGAAATACACGGAATTTCGGAATCGAAAGACATGAAGGCTACTATCGGCTGTATGACGGCTCTGGGGGCGGAAATCGAGAGAATCGGAGACGGCAGAACCGTATCGGTGCGCGGGATCCGGAGAAATATGAGCGGAGAAAGGAACGGATGCGAAAGATCTGATGAGGATCCGGCATCGCTCGACTGCAACGAAAGCGGATCTACTCTGCGGTTTGTACTTCCTATCGCGGCAGCGCTGGGAAGAGACGCTTCTTTTGAAGGACGCGGAAAATTGCCGCAGCGCCCGATGACGCCGCTGGCAGATGAGATGAAAAAAAGAGGGATCGAGTTTCTTCCGCAGGGGAGAGACTCGCTGCCGTTTCATATAAAGGGCCGGCTGCAGCCAGGAATTTATGAACTCCCCGGCAATGTGAGCTCGCAGTATTTTTCGGGTCTCATGTTCGCGCTGCCGCTGCTGGAGGGAGACAGTGAAATCCGGGTACGCGGAAAGCTGGAATCCATCGGGTATATCCATCTGACGCTGAAAATGCTCAGAGAATTTGGAATAGAGATCGAAGAGACAGAATATGGGTTCCGGGTGCCGGGAAATCAGCGCTATCTTCCGGCGGAAGTCGAGGTGGAAGGCGATTATTCCCAGGCGGCGTTCTGGCTGGCTGCCGCGGCCTGTGGTTCCGAACTGACGATTGCCGGTCTGAGAGAAGACAGCGCTCAGGGCGACCGGGAAGCTGTCGATATCATAGAGAAATTCGGAGCGCAAGTCATCCGGAGGTATCCGGAGCTCGTCGTCAGAACTTCGGGAAATTCCGGAGGAGAGAGCCGCGTGCTTCCTCTGAAAGCGCTGGAAGCGGACGGCGGAGATATTCCGGACGTCATTCCGGTTCTGGCGACGGCGGCCGCCTGCGCGGAAGGCGTCAGCCGCTTTTACAATATATCGAGGCTGCGTATCAAGGAATGTGACCGGCTTTCCGCCATGGCGGACTGTCTGTCGCGTCTGGGGGTGTCCGCAGAGGAGAAAGAGGATGAGCTCCTCGTCACCGGCGGAAAAATGAAAGGCGGGTGCAGAGTCAGCGGCTACAATGACCACCGGATCGTCATGTCTATGGCGGTTGCGGCGCTTTCCTGCGAGGAGCCGGTGATTATCAGCGATGCGGAGGCGATTCAGAAGAGCTATCCTGATTTTTTTGATGAGTGGAGAAGACTGGGAGGAAGAGCAGATGTCATCTCAGATAGGTAACAGATTAAAAGTGTCCGTATTCGGCGAATCTCACGGAAAAGGCATCGGAGCGGTGATCGACGGGTTTCCTGCCGGTGTGAGGATCGATATGGAAGAACTGCTGGCTTTCATGAAGCGCCGGGCACCGGGCAGAGACAAGACGTCAACGCCCAGGAAAGAAGACGATCTTCCTGAGATTCTGTCCGGAGTGAAAGACGGAGTGACCTGCGGTACACCGGTGACATGTGTCATCGCCAACAGGGACCAGCATTCATCGGATTACAAAAATGTGGAGTCTGTGGCGCGTCCGGGACATGCGGATTATACGGGATTTATCCGGTACAGAGGCTTTAACGATGTTCGGGGCGGCGGCCATTTTTCGGCGCGCCTGACGGCTCCCCTGGTATTTGCCGGAGGTCTGTGTCTTCAGTATCTGGCGCAGAACGGTATATACATCGGAGCTCATCTGGCATCTGTCGGAAATGTGGAGGACGCCCGGTACGATGATGTGGCTCTGACGCCGGAGGAACTTCTGGCGCCCGGAAAAAAGCAGTTTCCCGTGATACGCGGTGAAAGCGGACAGAAAATGAAAGAAATCATCGAAGAAGCGCGGCTCGATGCGGATTCGGCAGGCGGAATCGTGGAGATTGGAATCCTCGGTCTGCCGGCGGGCATCGGCTCCCCGATTTTCGATACGGTGGAGGGCAGAATGGCGTACGGTTTTTACGGCATTCCCGCGGTAAAAGGCGTGGAATTCGGCGCCGGCTTCGCCGCATCAGCCATGCGGGGCAGTGAAAACAACGATGAATTTTATATTGCCGGAGACGGAAGCGTAAAGACGAAGACGAATCACCACGGCGGAATTCTGGGTGGAATCACTTCCGGTATGCCGGTGATCGCCCGGCTGGCTTTCAAGCCGACGCCGTCCATCGGAAAACCGCAGCGGAGCATCGATTACCGCAGGATGGAAGATGCGGAATTGGGCGTAAGAGGACGTCACGATCCGTGTGTTGCGGTGCGCGCGGTGCCGGTGGTGGAAGCGGTGGCAGCGATTGTCATCACAGATATGATTTTGGAACAGGAGGGAACTCTGTGAATCTTGACGAAATAAGGGAAAAGATCGACAGGATAGATCGCCAGATACTGGAACTGTTCTGCAGCAGAATGGAACTTGTGAAAGGTGTGGCGGAATATAAAATTGACAATAGTCTTCCGGTCTTTCATCCGGAACGTGAACGGCAGATTCTGTCCGGGGTGAGAAGTCTCGGAGGCGAAGAGTACGGCGGGTATGCCGAGGAAGTTTTTCAGACGATGATGGAAGTCAGCAGACAGATGCAGCAGAAAATGATAGCATCCCGAAGAGGGCAGGATCAGGTTCCGGACGGAGAATCACCGGAAGACGACAGGAGCGGTAAGTGAAAAATATCATTCATATCGAAAATCTGGCTTTTGAATATCTGTCGCAGGAAGAAGAGTCGGAGGTTCTCCGGGCGCTGGATGGTGTCAGCCTCGATATCGGGGAAGGATCTTTTACTGCGATTCTCGGGCGCAATGGTTCGGGAAAGTCGACTCTCGCAAAGCAGCTGAACGCTCTTCTCACTCCCTTGGAGGGAGACGTGATCGTCTGCGGCATGAATACCCGTCAGGAGGAACTCGTCTGGGAAATCCGCAGAAATGCCGGCATGGTCTTTCAGAATCCCGATAATCAGCTGATCTCCGCGGTGGTGGAGGACGATGTGGCTTTCGGTCCGGAAAATCTCGGAATTGCTCCGGAAGAGATCAGGCAGCGAATCGATGACGCCATGAAACGCACCGATATCTATCATCTGCGGAAAAAACCGCCTCACATGCTCTCCGGAGGGCAGAAACAGCGCGTTGCCATAGCGGGTACGGTCGCCATGCGTCCGAAATGCATCATTTTCGATGAACCGACGGCGATGCTGGATCCCAGGGGACGAAGCGAGGTCATGAAAATCATAAAATCTCTCCGGGACGACGGAATCACAGTCATACTGATCACACACTTCATGGAGGAAGCGGCCGAAGCGGACAGGGTAATTATCATGGAATGCGGGCAGATCGTCATGGACGGTACACCCGAAAGCGTCTTTTCCGATGCAGACAGACTCCGGAAACTGGGAATGGAACTTCCTCCGGCGGCAGATATCTGCATGCGCCTGCGGAAGAAAGGATTGCAGATCCCTGGAGACGTTCTGACGGCTGACAGTCTCGTTTCTTTTCTGGCTGACCGTGCTCCGGAAAAAACGAAGACGGGGCGCGAAGCGGATTTTGGACCGGAGGCGAAACGGGGAGATGACTCCGGAATGGCGGAGACCGGTGAAGCTGAACCGCATGATGAGAGCGATATGATTCTGAAAGCGGAACATGTCGACTATGTATACAGCAAGGGACAGCCTGAGGAGACTTATGCGCTCCGGGATGTCTCTTTTTCCGTAAAACGCGGGGATTTTACGGGGATCATCGGCCATACCGGTTCCGGAAAGTCCACGCTGATACAGCATTTGAACGGCCTGCTGAAGCCCGCGGCCGGAAAGATTACCGTAGACGGGTACGAAATCACATCCGGAAACGTGCCGATGAGAGAGGTACGCAGGAAAGCGGGACTCGTGTTTCAGTATCCGGAGTATCAGCTTTTCGAAGAGACGGTTGCAAAAGACGTGGCCTACGGACCGGGAAATATGGGATTGAGTGAAGAGGAGAAGGAACAGCGTGTCAGAGAAGCCATGGCGCTGACAGGCCTGCCTTATGATGAATTTGCAGGAAGATCTCCTTTCGATCTGTCGGGAGGACAGAAACGGAGGGCTGCCATCGCGGGTATCCTGGCGATGCGTCCGGAAATTCTGATTCTCGACGAACCTACAGCAGGTCTTGATCCGCAGACACACCGGGAAATTCTCGATATGATCTGCAGAATCAGAGAGTCGACAGGAACGACTGTCATTCTTGTCACACATAATATGGATGACGCCGCACGGCTCTGTGACAAGATTCTCGTCATGGATCAGGGAACTCTCGTTCTCAGCGGAACGCCGGAGGAAGTTTTTTCCCAGCCCGGTATGTTGAAGCAGATAGGTCTGGGGCTTCCGTCCGGAGCGGAATTTGTCTGGAGTCTCAGACAGAGAGGAATCGATGTGGGGACGGGGATTCTATCTGCGGAAGAGGCAGCCGATGCAGTAGAGCAGTATTTTCGCCGTCAGGAGCGGCAGGAGGATGAGAGATGCTGAGAGATATCACGCTGGGACAGTATTATCCGGGAGATTCCGTGATTCACCGGCTGGATCCGAGAACGAAAATCACGGCGGTCATCGTCTATATCATCCTGTTGTTTTGCATACGGGATTTCGGCGGATATGCAGTGGCTGCTGTATTTGTCGGCGGAACCATCGCGGCTTCCGGCGTCCCTCTGAAATTTATCGTCAGAGGAATGAAACCTATTGCAGTCATTCTGATTCTTACATTTCTCATCAATATGTTTCTGTACCCCGGAACCGTACTCGTCGCCGCCGGTCCGCTGAAGATTACGGAAGAAGGACTGAGGCAGGCGTTTTTCATGGCATTCCGGCTTCTGATGCTAGTCTTCGGCACGTCGCTTCTCACCTATACGACGAAGCCCATGCAGCTTACCGACGGATTTGAAGCTCTTCTGAGTCCGCTTTCCAAGTTTGGATTTCCTTCTCATGAAATCGCTGTCATGATGTCTATCGCTCTGAGATTTATCCCGATGCTGATTCAGGAAGCGGACAAGATCATGAAAGCGCAGCAGGCGCGGGGAGCCGATTTTGAGAGCGGAAATCTCTTTCAGCGCATGAGAAGTATGATTCCGCTTCTGGTGCCTCTTTTTGTGGGGGCTTTCCGGATCGCGCAGGATCTGGCGATGGCGATGGAGGCGCGCTGTTACCGGGGAGGAGAAGGAAGGACGCGGCTTCATACGATGAAACTGCAGAGGCGCGATGCGGCAGCGGCAGCTGTGCTTCTTCTCTTTGCCGCAGCCATAGCGGCAGAAACTTATCTTTTTGGGATATTTCTTTCGGGTTTGTAATTCTGACGGCCCTTTTCCGGAACCGTGAAGCGGATATCCGAATTTTTTATCCGGATGGGGGAAAGTTTCCGCAGCCGGTTTATTTTGATGACAGAAAGGATAATTTGAATATATGCGACAGAGAAAGCTGAAAGGGCTGGAGGAAAAGCTGAGTGTCTATTCGGGAGGAGTCCGGATCGATCCTGCAGAGCAGAAGGGAAAGTGGCACGAGTTTTTCGGGAAAGATCAGCCTATCTATATGGAACTGGGATGCGGAAAGGGACAATTTATTCTCTCTCTGGCAAAAGCCTTTCCTCAGAGAAATTTCATCGCTGTGGAGGGAAATGCCAGCGTCATGCTCCGGGCGCTCCAGAAAGCGGCGCGTTTTTTCTGTGAGTTTTCAGAGGAAGAGATGCGCTCGGAAGAGGGAAACGAAAAGCCTTTTGAAGAAATCGTACACCGGGGTGTTTTTGCCGTAAAGACAGATAAAAAATGTAAATTGCAGATAGACGATGAAATGGCAAAAACAGAAAATCCTGCAGAGAAAAAGGCCGGGGAACCGGACGGGCAGGGAGGCAGCATATACGCCGCAGCGCCGAATCTCATCTTCGCCAACATGTATATCAGAGAGGTGACCGACTGCTTCGCGGAAGATGAGCTCTCCGGAATATATCTGAATTTCAGTGATCCGTGGCCGAAGGAGCGGCATGCAAAGCGAAGGCTGACGCATACGCGGTATCTTAAGGGATACGGAAGAGTGATGAAGCCCGGAAGTGCACTGGAATTCAAAACGGACAACGAAGCGCTTTTCCGGTTTTCTTCGGAAGAGTTTGAACGCAACGGCTTGAAGAAAGAAGAATACTCGGAGGATCTTCACGCTTCGGGGTACGAATCGAAGAATTATATGACAGAATATGAAGAAAAATTTTCCTCCCGGGGAAATCCGATCTATTACTGCAAAGTCAGATACTGACCGGACCGGATTCCGGCGTGGAGGATTCGACGGCGACCGGGGCAGCGGCGCCCTGATTTCCGCACCGGAGCAGATATATTAACGTTGAAGCCAAGAGCAGTGTGAGACAGATGCACACTGCTTTTTTTACTGCCCGAATTCCCCGCGGTGTTCCATAAAAAAGTCGAAATATGTCCGGACGTTTTTCAGTTCGGTCCACCGGCATACGGATACAGGGCGGACATCGAAATCGTAGATCCTGGCTCCGCGAAGAGAGAGCAGAAATGGTGAATGGGTGGACAGAATGAACTGACAGCCGAAAAAACGGGCGGAATCTTCGAGAAAACGGGCGAGTTCCGTTTGACGTTCCGCTGAGAGACTGTTTTCCGGTTCATCCAGCAGATAGAGCGCGTTTTCCTGAATTTTTTCCACGAAATAAGAGAATGCGCTCTCTCCGTTCGAGAGGCTTCTGATGTTTTTCATGACTCTTGATCTTGCGAATTCCGATTTCGAAAGGCGACGGGCGTCGTTTGTCTTTTTCAGCCGGTCGTAGTCGTTCAGAGACGTCAACCGGAATCCTGAATATTTCGCTTCCGTGTACTCTGAAAAGAGTTCTTCTCTCTTCGCGTCGATGCCTTCATTGAGGGTGCGCATATCCAGCATATAGTCGAAAACGTCGTCACTCGTTATGATACAGCTGCCTGAGGGGATTGAACTGCTGAAGCTGCATCTGCACATATCGGTGAATGTCCGGAAAAAGGATGTGCGGTTAAAGAGAGAATCTCTGTGCAGTCCCAGCTTTTCTGCGATGACGTTGAGTGCCGTCGTCTTGCCGGAGCCGTTCCCGCCGCAGAAAATGGTGATGGGTTCAAATGTTACGCTTTCCAGTTCTCTCTGAGGGAAGATCCCGAAAGGATAAAAAGAATCCCAGCAGGTGGACCGGAAGCCGGTTATGTAGTTATTTTCGGCGCTTTCGCCGGGAAAATCGAATCGTGTCAGGTACATACTGTCCCTCCTTTTTGTATATCATAACACAAATATCTTCCGCATATATTTTCCTATAGACTTTTCCGGCTCGAAAGGGGTTAAGAATATATGAAGGATTATATTGAGGAACGCGTACTTGAACTGGCGGCTTATGTGCTGGAGACGCAGACGACAGTGCGCGGCGCAGCAAAACATTTCAAGATCAGCAAGTCCACGGTACACAAGGATCTGACCGAACGGCTGAGAGAACTGAATCCGGTACTGGCGCAGGAGGTAAAACATGTGCTGGACAACAACAAAGCGGAACGTCATATAAGGGGCGGATTGGCCACTCGCAAGAAGTACATGGAGAAAAAAGGAATGTCCTGAAAGGAGATGATTTCTCCGGAAGGACATTCCTCTTTGCGGCGTGATTTTTATCTGTCCGGATGCCGGATCATTCAGCCTGTCATCCTGTGATGATGTCCGGATTTGTGAGTTCGCCGTCTTTTTTGACCTCGAAGTGAATGTGTGGACCGTCTGCTTTTTCAAAAAGTGCATCTTCGCCGACGCTGCCGATGGTGTCGCCTTTATTCACCACGTCTCCTTCTGCAACTGAGATGTCGCCGAGACAGCAGCAGCGGCTTTCCAGACCGTTTCCGTGAGCGATCAGGACGTAAGAGCCGTAGCGGTCATCTTTTCCTGTCTCAGTCACTGTCCCGGCAGCTGCAGCGCAGACAGGGCTGCCGGCCGGAGCCTGAATATCGATGGCTTTGTGGCAGACATACTGTTCCAGGGTTTCAGAGTAGATTAGGCTGTCGCCGCTGTAAGGACGGATGATCTCCCCTTCTGCAGGAAGAATACCGGCGGACTCCTGCTGACCGCTGCCGTCGCCGGCCTCATCGTCAGCCGTGTCTGATGTATCCGGATTTTCGAGACTGTCCGTTATGGGAATCTCAGCAGAGACACTCGTATCCGGCGGATAAGAGCCGTCGGTATCTTCATAGGATACTTCTGAAACGGTCGAAGACGTATTTTCCACCGCTTTTGTCACGGCGTACAGCATCAGACCGCCTATGAGACACAGTGCGAGAAGGCTGACTGTGATTTTCAACGATACAGCCGATTTGAGAAAGCCGTTCTTTTTATCGTTTTGATTATTCAATTCGTACCACCTCCATCCTTATTCTTGCCTCGATATCGGGTAAACATACGGGAAAAGCCGCGTCTTTTCGGCCGGAATTTTTGTATGCCAGATGAAAATTCTTTTTTCGCCTTGATAACGAAAATGCAAAATAATATAATATCGTATGTAATTTCTAAAGTCAGATAAAACAGAGGAGCATTTTACATGGAATATATTTTTGCAGAGGGCAACGGACGGGAAATCACCGGTAAAGACAAGATTTTCGGAATCAGTCAGCTGGCGAAAAAAGCAGTGGAAAAATATGGAAAAGATAAAGTGGTAAATGCTACGATCGGAGCTCTTCTCGACGATGACGGCGAACTTATCGTCCTGTCGTCCATGGTTGACGTTCTGAAGAGTATGACGCCGCAGGAATTTGCGGAATATGCGCCTATCGCAGGCACGACGGAATATCTCAATGTCATAAAGACGGTCGTTTTTGGCAATTATATGCCGGAGGGATATATCGAAGCCTGTGCCACGCCGGGCGGGACGGGGTCTATCCGGAATGTGATTTCCAATTATTCAAGACCGGGAGACAGAGTTCTGACTTCCAACTGGCACTGGAGCCCGTATCAGGTCATCGCATCGGAGATCGGCCGCAGAATTTCGACATACGAGATGTTTGATGAAAATGATCAGTTTAACTTCCATGCGTTTCGTGAAAAAATCAAGGAGATTCTGGAGGAACAGGACAGAATTGTCATTCTTTTCAATGCACCGGCGCACAATCCGACGGGTTACAGTCCTTCCAATGAAACGTGGGACAGAATTGTCGATGTGCTGAAAGAATGTGCTGTGCCTGGAAAGAAAATCACGTTCTTTCTCGATATCGCCTATATCGATTTTGCCGGAGATTCAGATAAAGCGAGAGAGTTTCTTCCGAAATTCGGAAATATGCCGGATAATATCCTGACGGTGATCGGATTCAGTGCGTCGAAAGGATTCACTTTCTATGGCCTCCGTACGGGAGCGATGTTATGCATCACGCAGAATCCGGAAATTGCGGCGGAATTCAAGAGGGTTACATCTTTTTCCAGCAGGGGTTCCTGGTCGAACTCCGTGAGAGCAGGCCAGGCAGCTATCGCTAAAGTGTTCGCGGATGAAAAGCTTCTTCAGAAAGTCTTTGAAGAGAGAAAGAAATACGAAGATCTTCTGTCTGCGAGATGCAGGGCTTTTGCAGAAGCGGCACAGGAGGCAGGGCTGAAGACATGTCCGTTCAACGCAGGATTCTTCATCACGATTCCGTGCGAAAACGATGATGCTGTCAATGAAGAACTCCAGAAAGAGAATATTTTCGCCATCGCCATCGGAGGAGGAATACGGATCGCTATTTCGGCTATCAGCGAAGAAGCATGCCGTATGGTTCCGGCTAAAATCGCTGAGGCAATAAAAAAAGTAAACGGTTAAAAATTCTGTATCGGCCGCGCCGACAGATGTACATGAAATCCCCCGGCGGAGCCGGATAGAGACGGAAGAAAGACGAATAATTATGGCAGGTAAAAATACGAAAAAGAAGAAGAGAAAAAACAGCAATTATAGAACTGTTGTAAAATATATCAATATCGATCAGATGTGCAGAAAATCTTTGTGCGATTACAGAAATATGCCGGAGACTGATCCGGCTGCCGGAAGGAGTCCCGAGGTCGACCAGAATAAATATGAGAAAGCTGTTCATTTCTGCACGGTCGCCCAGATCATCACGCCGGAAGAGAAAGAAAAGTGGTTTGACGGCAAAAACCATGTACCGATGGCGGACAGCAAGATAGCATATTTTACTGGAATTCCTATCTACCAGATAGAGAATAAGAACGAGTTTGCTTTCAAGGCAATCGAACCGGAAGATTATGTGCGCGCCAGCCTAGTGCGGTTGGCTCTCTGTGATCTGATCAATGAGATCATAAAAGGGTTTGATCCTGACGGGGAACTCGATATCGGCAGCGGTCCTGTAGAGGATGCGGCATGTTATATCAATTTCTGCATGGAGAATGGCGTCATAACTCAGGATCAGGGGCTTACGATTTATATGCAGATGCGGCAGAAAAAAGAACTGGACATTCCGTTTATCGCGGGAATTACAGGTATCGATACGGAAGTTTTGAAGAAAATAGCAGAGGCTTGACAGAGTAGCATATAGAAAAATCATGATGCTTCAACAGAGCCGACTGTGGCGGTGTTTCGTCGGTTATACGAAACACCGCATTTTTTTCGGCTGAAAGGATATAAAATCAACTTTAATCGGTAATTATAGTTAAAAAAGTATCGATGGACAAAAGATTGACACGGGAAAAAAATGCTTTAAAATAGAAGTTGAATGAGACAAATGCTGTCAATTCATTCTATTTTTGGTCTTATCTCAATTGTTTGTAGAAGGGTGTTTAGTATGAAAAAGATTATGAAAATGCTTTTGAGTGCGCTCTGTCTGTTTCTTCTGAGTGCGCCGGCAGTCTTCGCCAGTACGGATGGTCATGCTGCACACGACGCTGTCAGCGCGGCTCTGCCTGTCTGGAGCATCATTCCGTTTGTGGGCATGCTGCTGTCTATCGCCATATTTCCTCTCGTAAAACCGGAATGGTGGGAGAAAAATATGCTTTGGGTGGCTCTGGCATGGTCAGCTGTGTTCGTCATTCCGTTCGCCGTAGCATATGGCCCGGGAGAGGCTCTGTACAGACTGCTTGAATCGGTGCTCCTCGACTACGTTCCGTTTATCGTGTTGCTTCTTGGCCTCTTTGTGGTAGCCGGAGGCATCGCTCTGAAAGGAACTCTTGTGGGTACGACAAAAGTCAACGTAATTCTCCTGCTGATCGGCACCGTTCTGGCCAGCTGGATTGGAACCACCGGAGCTGCCATGCTCCTGATCAGACCTGTGATCCGCGCCAATGCCTGGAGAGAAAAGAAAGTCCACATTATCGTATTCTTCATTTTCCTCGTGGCCAATATGGGCGGATGTCTGACACCGCTGGGAGATCCTCCGCTGTTCATGGGATTCCAGAGAGGTATTTCCTTCACATGGACGTTCCATCTGCTGCCGATTCTGCTGTTTAATATGGTAATCCTCTTTGTGGTATTCGCTTTGATCGACCGCTATTTCTATAAAAAAGAAATCGCAGCAGGGAGATCTCCGCAGGATGCGGTGGGCAATTCGACAAAAGAACCGATCCGCATCGAAGGAGCTCACAACATCATCTTTATTGCGATGATCATTCTGGGCGTTATCGCCAGTGGCGTGCTCCCGAAGATGTTCGATTTCTTCGCGGATGGCGCAGGCGTTCATATCTATGATGCTATCGTGTTCCCATATGCTACGATCGTTGAAATCGTTCTAATTCTCTTGGCATGCTTCCTGTCGCTTAAGACCACGAAAAAATCCACAAGAGCACTCAATGAATTCAGCTATGGTCCGATCGCTGAAGTGGCTAAGCTCTTCATCGGTATCTTCATCACGATGATTCCGGCGCTGGCTCTCCTGAAAGTGCACGGTGGGGAACTGGGCATCGATCAGCCGTGGCAGCTGTTCTGGTGTACAGGTATTCTCTCCTCCTTCCTGGACAATACGCCGACCTATCTGGTATTCCTCCAGACTGCAGGTGCGCTGGGCCAGGCAGGTATCGAGACGACAGTCGGTTCGGTATCACAGCTGATGCTGGAGGCGATTTCCGCAGGTGCTGTCTTCATGGGTGCGAATACGTATATCGGTAATGCTCCGAACTTCATGGTCAAGTCTATCTCTGAAGAAAATAAAATTAAAATGCCGAGTTTCTTCGGATATATGGCATGGTCTGTATGTATTCTCATTCCGGTATTTATCATCGACACATTGGTGTTCTTCCTGTAAGTCCAGGAAAGGATGTTTGTGAGAGATTTAGGGCAGTACAGACTGTCCGGGTTTTAAAGAACGGATACAATATTAAATGGTTGCGCGGGATGTCATTCTATGTGCGCTGAAAATAAAATCCCCGCGGCACTGCTTCTGAAATCAAAAGCAGTGCCGCGGGGATTTTTATCAGGATTTGTTTTCTCGAAGAACGGCGCTTTCAACTATGTGCCGGTGGTATCGTCAAACCAAACGGCGTTTAGAATCAGGCCTACCAGCAGAATGTAGCTAAGCCAGTAAAACCAGAGAAGCAGGGCGATAATCGCCGCCAAACTTCCGTAAATCAGGTTGATCGTCGAAAAATATGAGACATAAATCTGATATCCCATACTCAGCAGAATGATGCCTACGGAAGCGAACAGACTGCCCGGCAGTGTATGGCGCAACGGAATTTTTTTGCTGGGAAGAATCGTATAATTGACCGCGATAAATAGGAAATAGACGATGAATGTAATAGGCCAGCGCAGAATCAGATAGATTTTATCGATCTGGAAATCGATGTTGAAATATTCGCTGAGGGTATCTGTCAGCAGCGATGCGATGGTATTTCCGTATACGAGTACCAGCAGGCTGATAAAGATCAGAAGAATCAGAAGCGCCACAGTCAGAACTGCCCGAAGCCGCACTTTAAAATAGCCGGTGATCTGATTTCCGTTGTCGATTCTATAAGTATAATTGGAAATACGGATCAGAGAAAATTCGATTTTCGATGAAGCCCAAAGCGCACCGATGATGAATACCAGATTGATTCCGCCGGAAAGTGTATTCTCAAAAGAACGCAAAAAGGAAGCGAGAAAACCGTTGCTGGTAAAAGCGGTATCCAGCAGATCGGAAAAGATACCCGTCACACCGGCGTAGCCCAGTATCTGAGTCAGAATTGTGATGATCGGCACAATGGAAAATATGAAGTAAAATCCCAGTTCCGCCGCGGCTCCCTGATAGTAGGGATCCTGAAGGCGTTTTATCAGTGACAGGGATTTGTAAAATATTTTTCTGCGCAAGATCTCAGTCCTCCGATGTCAGCTGCTGTCTCAGCATTTCCAGGGCTTTTGCGCGGTGGCTGATTCTGTTTTTCTCTTCTGACGATAGCTGCGCATAAGTGACAGAATATCCGCGGGGCTCAAAGAGAGGATCATAGCCGAAACCGTTTGTGCCTTCCGGGCTGCGCCGGATCGTTCCGGGACATTCCCCCCGGGCGGTGAAGACGCGGCCGTCGGGATATATCAGGGTAATTACCGATACGAATTCGGCCTGTCTGCGGTCATCTGGGACATTCTGCATCAGTTTCAAAAGTTTTTCATTATTTTCTTCATCGGACGCATTTTCGCCGGCAAATCTGGCGGAGTAAACTCCCGGGGCTCCGTCCAGCGCCCTGACGGACAGGCCGGAATCGTCAGCAATAGCTGGCATACCCGTGGCTCTCATAATGGCTTCCGCTTTAATCCGGGAGTTTTCCTCGAAAGTGGTTCCTGTTTCTTCTACTTCCAGTTCCGCAGCGGAAGTTTCACTCTTCGGGATCACATTCATACCGAAAAGCTTTGTAATAGCTTCGATTTCGATGATTTTGTGACGGTTGCCGGTAGCAGCAACGATCACGCTGTCTTTTGCACAGTCAATTGTATTCTTATTCATATTCAAACCTCTGTGTTTTGAAGATCCGGATGGAATTCTTCGTGATGTGCAGATGCTGTTTCACATCTGCAGGATTCTTATATTTTATCAGCTTTCCTGCCGGCAGGCAAGAAAACGGAAAGGTGCTGTTATTTACAGATTTCCCGCAATATAGTAAAATTATGTCGGAACTGTGTCCCGGCGGATGCAGAAGGACGGCGGTTCCGCTGAGTTGGAAACGGCTGTACCTGTATAAAAGGAGGTTGATCTTATGGCACTTGTTACGACGAAAGAAATGTTTGAAAAGGCCCTCAATGCAGATTATGCGGTGGGAGCGTTCAATGTAAACAATATGGAAATCATCCAGGGAATTGTAGATGCGGTAAAGGAGGAGCAGGCTCCGCTGATTCTCCAGGTTTCCGCGGGAGCGAGAAAATATGCGAAGCCAGCATATCTGATGAAACTGGTAGAAGCAGCGATTCTCGATACTGGACTCGACATAGCTCTTCATCTGGACCACGGAGAAGATTTTGAGATCTGTAAGAGCTGTGTCGATAGCGGGTTTACTTCTGTCATGATCGATGGTTCAAAACACGAGTTTGAAGAGAATATCGCACTGACGAAGCAGGTGGTAGAATATGCTCACGCCCACGGTGTCGTCGTGGAAGCAGAACTCGGAAAACTGGCGGGAGTCGAAGATAATATCAGCGTCGATGCCCGTTCTGCGACATTTACCGATCCGGCAGAAGCGGCAGAGTTTGTGGAGCGTACAGGTGTCGATTCTCTGGCCATCGCTATCGGAACGAGCCACGGCGCCTATAAATTCAAAGGGGAACCGTATCTGGACTTTGAGAGACTTCAGGAAATACATCGGCTGATTCCGGATACGCCGCTGGTCCTCCACGGAGCATCCACAGTACTTCCTGAGTTCGTGGCGCGTTGCAACGAATATGGTGGACAGATTCCGGGCGCGCAGGGAGTTCCGGAAGAGATGATTCGCACTGCTACCAAGTATGGAATCTGTAAAGTCAATATCGACACCGACCTGCGGCTGGCGATGACAGCGGAAATCCGCCGTTATCTGACAGAGCATCCAGCTGACTTTGATCCGAGAAAATATCTTGGACCGGCAAGAGACGCAATCAGAAGAATGGTTTCTCACAAAATCACTGACGTTCTCGGATGGAAAAAGTAGAGGAAGAAAATGTTATCAGACAGAGTAAAGAATATCGTTCCTTCAGGCACGGTGTCTATCAATGCTCGTGTCCTCGCGATGATGGATGAAGGAATCGATGTGATCAACCTCAGTGTGGGAGAACCTGACTTCAATACGCCGGAGGCTGCAAAAGAAGGCGCAGTCCGGGCGATGGAAGCAAATAAGACCAGATATGATAAGGTGCCAGGACTGGTGGAGCTGAGAAAACAGATCTGCCGCAAACTGAAAGAGGAAAATGGTGTACATTATAATATCGATCAGATTGTCGTATCGAATGGAGCGAAACAGTGCATCGCAAATACCTGCCTGACTCTGCTGAATCCGGAAGATGAGGTGTTGATTCCGGTACCGTACTGGGTCAGCTATCCTGAGATCGTCAAGATCTGCGGAGGTATCCCGGTATTCGTGGAGACGAAGAGAGAAAACGATTTCAAAATTACCGCGGCTGATATCGAAAAATATGCCGGGGAACGTACGAAAATGCTGATTTTATGCAATCCGTCCAATCCTTTGGGAACGGTTCATACCGGGGAAGAATTGTCAGATATCGCAGAAGTGTGCGTGCGCCGAGGTATTTATATCATGGCTGACGAAGTATATGAACGGATCTGTTTCGCCGATGAGTTTGTCAGTATGGCATCCATATCTCCGGAAGCAAAGGAGCAGACGATTCTCATCAACGGATTATCCAAGTCGATTCCCATGACCGGATGGAGAATCGGATATACGGCGACGTCGGAAGAAATCGCGAAAGCGATAACATCTCTGCAGGGACATATAACCTCTCATCCTTCCACGGTATCGCAGTGGGCGGGAGTCGAAGCTCTCAGAACATGCGGCGATTACACATCAATGATGGTAGACGCTTACAGAGAGAGAATGGAAATAGCGGTAGAATTTCTGAGGAAAGAACTGCCGCAGGTATCCTTTATCGAGCCCAAAGGTGCGTTCTATCTTTTTCTGGACATATCCTGCCTCAGAGATAAGTTTGATGAGGAAGAGCAGCCTTACAGCGCGACTTTTACCATGAAGCTTCTCAATGAAAAGCATGTCGCTGTAGCACCGGGGGCAGCTTTCGGAATGGATGGCTTTATCCGCATCGCATATGCAACAGACAAGGAAACACTTCTTTCCGGTCTCATGAAGATCCGGGATTTTGTGATAGAACTCACCAGAAAGTAGATAATGATGGAGAGTGCCTCAAATTCAGTATAATAGAAAAATACCCGTCTGCATTTTCCGTCATTCCACAGGAACAATTTATGAACCTGTCACCATAAATTAAATAAGGAGGGAGGCTGTGCCGAAACACAACCTCCCTTTTTAATCATAGGCCTTGTTCGGGATTTCTTCTGACACGGAACCAGCCATATTCTGAGGCAGTTTATACAGCAGACGAATGTCACGGCAATAAAGGCGTCGTATCTCGCTGCACTGCTTTGCGTTCTAAATGAACAGGGCAATATTAGAGCTGAAGTTTTTCGGTTCTTGAAGCCCTCACTTCCCTTGGGGATACAAAATTGCACTTGAATATTTTGGAAGAGGATACTTTTTCATTTCAGATGTTGTTGCAGTATCTATATTAGTACCATCAGAAGCTGCTCAAAAGGGAGGAATAATAGATGACGCAATCTCTCGATAAAGATCAAAAAATACAAACTGTCAGAGAACTGACCAGCTTTTTTCTTTACAAACACTATTGCGAAAATGATGTGGAAGCTATTATTGAACATTTTGATGATAGGATGAGTTGGATTGGCGCAGGTGAAAATGAATACAATGTAGGAACCGAAACGATTTCCGCGATTTTTCGGCAATTTGCAGGTATGGTTCCCAAATGCAGCATCTGGGGCGAAGAATACGATGTAATTGATATTTCGCCGGACGTATATATTTGCACCGGAAGAGCATGGATCGCCACCGATCCCTCCACGAATGTCTATTTGTGTGTACACCAGCGTATTACGACTGTTTTCCATTGGGAAAATGATATACCCCGTTGCTGCCATATTCATATCTCAAATCCGTATTCCGAAATGACACAGCAGGATATCGGCTTTCCGACGCAAATGGGACGCCACACATACGAATATCTCCATAAATGCATTGACGAATACAAAAGCAGGATTGAAGAACAGACTAAGCTTTTAGAAAAATTGAGTTTTCAGGATTCACTGACCGGGCTGTTCAATCGAAATAAATTTAACCTTGATATTCAGAACTTTGAAAAAGAAATACCTTCGCGGCTGAGTGTGGCTGTTATCGACTTGAACGGGTTAAAGCAAGTTAATGATCTGAAGGGACATAGAACCGGAGATAGTCTGATTTGCCGTACAGCAAATTATATCGCCTGTGTGTTTGGGGAAAGATGCTACCGCACAGGCGGTGATGAATTTGTGATCATAGATACGGAATTAGAAAAAGACGCTTTCCGTGAAACAATCGATGCAATGAAAAAGGATATGGAAAAAGATGGGATAAGCGTTTCGGTCGGCATATCATGGAGAGATAGTCATTGTAATATCGAAGAACAGTTAGATGAAGCGGATAGACAGATGTATCAGGCAAAAGCAATATTTTATAGTTTACATGATAATGACCGGCGGAAAAATGGCCAACGGTAGAGTCAGATATATTAAAGGTCTATCCACATCCACTTTTGACCTTGGTAAAAAAGAAACAGCCGAAAGTCATCACGGTGATGACTTTCGGCTGTTTCTTTTATTTTTCAACGGTAATGTCCCTAGATTCAGTCTGCTTTCTCATGAGATGAGCATTTATCGTCGGGTATTTTTTTAGATAACTCTCACGCGGATCAGGCCATTGATCGTGTTCAGTTCTTCGATGGTTTTCGCACTCACCGGAGAATCGAGATCGATTAGTGTGTAGGCATAGCCGCCGAGACTTTTGTTCATCATGTCACTGATATTCAGCTCCGTGATAGCATTGGTGACCTGTGCGATAGTGTTCGGAATGTTCTTGTGGAACAGTGCCAGCCGATTTGCCTTTTGACAGACACCCATGTTGCATGCCGGGAAATTGACAGAATTTGTGATATTTCCGTTTTCGATGTAATCCATCATCTGTTCGACGGCCATGACAGCACAGTTGTCTTCCGCTTCCACGGTGGAAGCTCCCAGATGAGGCGTGAGGATGACATTCGGCAGGCCTGAGATATCTTCATTCGGGAAGTCTGTTACGTATTTTCTCAATTTACCGCTCTCCAGAGCTTCTTTGAGAGACGGTGTGTCCACGATAGAAGCCCGGGCGTAGTTGAGAAGTACGGAGTGGTCTTTCATCTTTGAGAAGGTGTCAGCGTTGATCATGCCGTTGGTAGAGTCGTTGGCATGGACGTGAACGGTGAGAAAATCACATTCCGGAAGCATATCGTCGAGCTTTTCCACTACATGGACTTTATCGGTGATGTGCAGGGCATTTCTAACGGAGAGATATGCATCATAACCGTAGACTTTCATGCCCAGAGCAGATGCTGCGTTAGCTACAGGTACACCGATTCCGCCAAGACCGATGACACCCAGAGTTTTTCCCATGATTTCACAGCCTTTGAATTGGCTTTTTCCTTTTTCTACCTGATTTGCGATATCTCCTGTAAGGCCTGCAGACCAGGTGGATCCTCCGATAATATCTCTGGAAGCCAGCAGCATAGCGGCGATGATCATCTCCTTTACCGCATTGGCGTTTGCACCGGGAGTGTTGAACACGGCGATTCCCGCTTCTGTGCATTTGTCGATGGGAATATTGTTTACGCCCACGCCAGCTCTGGCAATGCAGAGGAGATCATCTGAAAAGGTCATTTCTTTCATATTCTGGCTTCTGACGACAATACCGTCAGCTTTGTCTGTTTCACCGATAATTTCGTACTGATCGCTGAATTCCGCAAGACCTACGGGTGAAATTTTATTTAAAGTTGCTATTTTATACATTTTAATATTCCTTTTTATGATTTATTTGTTTTCTGTTTCAAATTTCTTCATGAAGCTGATCAGCTTCTGTACTCCTTCATCCGGCATTGCGTTGTAGATGCTGGCGCGCATGCCGCCTACCGTTCTGTGGCCTGCCAGGTTGACGAGACCCTGCGTCTTTGCTTCAGCTACGAATTTCTTGTCGAGATCCTGATCTCCTGTGACGAAGACGACATTCATGAGAGAACGGTCTTCGAAAGCCACCGGGCAGTTGTAGAAGGAACTGTTGTCGATAAAATCGTAGAGCAGAGATGCCTGTTCTTCATTGTGCTTCTGAATCGCAGGGACGCCGCCCTGTTTCTTTATCCACTGGAACGTCAGACCTGCCATATAGATGGAGAAACATGGCGGGGTGTTATACATGGAACCCTTATCAGCATGCGTTTTATAGTCCAGATAGATCGGCGCGTCTTCAGGACAGTGACCGATGAGATCCTCTCTGACGATGACGATGGTCACACCGGCAGGTCCTACATTTTTCTGGGCGCCGGCAAAGATGAGTCCGAAATCTTCTACATTATATACTTCCGACAGGAAGTTGGATGACTGATCGGCTGCCAGAATGACATTTCCTGTATCAGGGATGTAGTTGTAGCGGCTGCCGTAAATCGTATTGTTTGTCGTGATGTAGACATAATCCGCATCTTCGCGGAAATCCTCTCTGCCGAGCTTCGGAATGTAGGTATATACATCCGGCTCAGATGTGGCCGCGATGCGGATATCGCCGAACTTCTGCGCCTCTTTTGCAGCCTTTTTCGCCCATTGTCCGGTGACGATGTAATCGGCTTTTTTCGTGTTGCGCAGCAGATTCAGAGGAACCATGGAAAACTGAAGTGTACCGCCCCCCTGTAGAAATAAGACTTTATAATTGTCCGGTATATTCATGAGGTCTCTGAGATCGGATTCAGCGGTCTGAATAATCTCTTCAAAATCCCGGGAACGGTGACTCATTTCCATGACGGACATGCCGCAGCCTTTGTAGTTGATGAGATCTGTCTGTGCCTGCTGCAGAACTTCAAGAGGCAGGCAGGACGGTCCCGCCGAAAAATTGAATACTCTGTCCATAATTCTATTCTCCATTTCTCCATTTATATTGCATTGCGATACTGAGGCGCACCGCGCCGCCGAAGGATAATTAAACAAAAGACCGGCGACGCCGGAAAGATTCGTGAATTTTTTCATCTCATAATTTTGTACACAATTATACTCTACTATGATAAAATAGTAAAGAAAATTTCGGCAAAAGGCATTTATATATCATTCCTGAGAGGTGAATTTGATATGAAATACTTAGTTATTCTCACCGACGGTGCGGCCGGCAGACCGATGGATGAGATCGGCGGCAAGACAGCTCTGGAAGCCGCTAGAATGGAATGCACCGACGACTTTGCAGCCCACGGAGAAGTGGGAATGGTCAGGACGGTTCCCGAAGGCATGGCGCCGGGAAGCGACGTGGCAAACCTGTCCGTCATGGGCTATGCGCCTGAGATTTATCATACGGGAAGATCTCCTCTGGAAGCTGCCAGCATGGGAATCGAACTGTCCCCGGACGATGTGGCTTTTCGCTGTAATCTGATTACGGTATCGGGAGAAGGCGATTATGAAGATCTGATCATAAAAGACCACAGCTCAGGTGATATTTCGAATGAAGAAGCGGCACAGCTCATATATTTTATAGATGAAAACCTGGGTACGGAGAATATCCGTTTCTATCCCGGAGTGAGTTACCGTCACGCCATGATCGTTCATAACGGTTCGGAGGACTGCGAACTGACGCCGCCTCACGACGTGCTGGATCAGAAAGTGGGACTGCATCTGCCCAAAGGGAACGATTCCGGATATATCACGGATCTGATGAAAAAGAGTTATGCTCTTCTGAAAGATCATCCTGTCAATACGGCTCGTATGGAAAGAGGTCTCAACCCCGCTAATACGATTTGGATCTGGGGACAGGGAAGAAAGCCGTCGCTGACACCGTTTCGGGAAAAATATGGAATCAGCGGTACGGTGATCTCCGCGGTTGATCTGATCAAAGGGATCGCTGTCTGTGCCGGCCTGGAATCTGTCGATGTGGAAGGCGCCACCGGAACGATCCGAACCAATTTTGAAGGAAAAGCGCAGGCTGCTGTCGATGCTTTCCGGAGAGGCAGCGAATTCGTATATATCCATCTCGAGGCACCGGATGAATGTTCTCATCAGGGGTCTGTTACGGAAAAAATCGAAAGTCTCGAACTGATCGACCGGAAAATCGTCCGTCCTGTAACCGATTATCTGAAATCAACCGGGGAAGACTTCCGTCTGCTGGTGCTTCCGGATCACCCGACACCGGTGTGCCTGCGGACACATTCACCGGAACCGGTGCCTTATGTCCTGTATGACAGCAGAAAAGACAGCGGACAGAGGGAAAACCGGTATACAGAAGCCTGCGGAAGACAGGGCAAAATCTGTTTTGAAGAGGGACATCTGCTGACGGATCATTTTTTCAGAGACCTGTAAGATACAGCAGACCGGAGAGTTTATGAAAAGAATCATTTTATCGGTAATACTTAAGACTGCCTGCAGCCGGAGGAGAGCGGCTGCGGAGCTCCTGACAGGAAAATGAGGTAAATGATGAGAAAAAAACGTATCGGTCTGATTCTGACGACAGTGCTGATATTTAGCTGTATCTTTCAGCCGGCTCCGGCTTACGGAGCGGTTACAGAATTTCCGGAGATCGTCGCCCAGTCGGCAGTATTGATCAATGCAGATACGGGAGAAATTCTGTACGATAAATATAAAGACCTGCAGGTATATCCAGCCAGCACCACAAAAGTGATGACGGCGCTGCTCACGCTTGAAAATATGGATCTCGACGACGTCTGTACGGTCAGTCACAATGCTGCGTATACAGAAGGAAGCAGAATTTTTCTGCTGGAGGGAGAACAGCTGCCTGTCGAACAGCTCCTCTACGCTATGATGCTTCCTTCCGCAAATGACGCTGCCATCACTCTGGCGGAGGCATGTGCCGGAGATGTGGACAGCTTTGCGGATATGATGAATGAAAAGGCGAAGGAACTGGGAGCGGAGAACACGCATTTTGTCAATCCCAACGGTCTTCCCGATGAAAATCACGTGACGACTGCGGCGGATATGGCTCTTTTTGCCAAAGAAGCCATGAAAAATGAAACATTCCGCAAGATTGTCTCTACATACGAATATACCATTCCTTCCACGGAACTTCAGCCGGAGGAGAGGCTGATTCACAATTCAAACCGTCTTTTATATGATGATGTGCATAAGGCTGTGATCGGAGATGTGACGCGTACATTTAAATATGATGGAATTCTAGGAATCAAGACGGGATATACGAATGCAGCCGGGAGTTGCCTTGTCGCGGCGGCAGAGCGGGACGGCATGACACTTATCGGTGTCGTTTATCATTCCGTGCCGGAATCCCTGTATACGGATATGATTCAGCTGCTCGATTTTGGATTCGACAACTTTAAAATGCTGGATCTGGGAATCGAGGCAGGAGAACCGGTGGGAAAGGCTACGGTGAAAGGCGGAAAACAACCTTTCGTCGATGTGGTGACAGATGACAGCGCTGTGGCTACTGTCGAGCGAATGGAAGATCAAAAGTTTTCGGCGGATATTTCGGATTATAAATTTGAAATCGAAAGTGACGTGCTTACCGCCCCTGTAAAAAAGGGCGAAAAAGTCGGAAAATTGATCGTTTCAAGAGATGACGTTCAGGTGGCACAACTGGATGTATTCGCTGCGGAAGATGTGGAAGAAGCAACACTGTTGAGTCATCTGCTCAGTGGTTTCGTCATTCTGGTCGTCGTGCTCCTCCTGCTGGGAATTCTTTTTACCATCATCCGTCGGATACGGCACAGAAAAGCTATAAAGCGGAGAAAAATGAGAAAAAGAGGAGAGTAAACGGTCGTTATTACATATAGGCACCCGTTGTCTGCTCCATTGTGTATGGAAAAATTGCGTCGATCTGCTGTAATCAGGAAAGACGACGCATTTTTTCCTGTAATTTCGCATTCAGGAGAAACTGTTTTAAATAAAATGCAAAAATACATAAAAATTAGGCAGAAATTCGTGTTTTTTGTTTAAATTCTTATAAATTGAGGAAATTAAAAAAAAATTCAGGGAAAATAAGAAAATGACCTTATTTTTTAGTGAATTTAGGAGAAAATGAATTGTTAATTTAGTAACGCATCCGAAAGAGTACTGGCTAATAGAGCAAACGAATAATTGAAAATTAAAATATATTTTAGGGTTAAATTCGTTAACCGTATACAATTTTTATGGTAAAACTCCGATAAAGCGTGTATACACAGCGTTTTCTTGTATAAAAAATAACAGCCGTTCTTCGGCGCAAAAGTCGAGGAATTTGCAAGTCACACGTTTTTGTATTAGAATCGATGATAGGTAAAGCGCTATTAATAATGAATCGCGATGGGATATTGTCGGCAGAAAATTTTCTGAATCCTCACAGAGACGGAAATTTTTTCTGTGGCAGCTCAGCGCAATGAGATTGATTTTTTCTGTTGTTGTGATAGCGGAGCGGAAATACTTGCTCCGGACGGGAGTACTTGATGGATATTGCTAAAATCATGGAAACGGTAGATGCCGAAATACTTTTCGGAGCCGAGAATTTCAATGAACTGGATATTACCAAGGCGGTTGCTGCGGATCTCATGAGTGAAGTCATGCTGGATACAGAAGAAGGCAGTCTGATCATAACAGGACTGATCAATCCCCAGGTGATCCGTTCGGCGGAAATGCTGGACGTTTACGCGGTTCTTTTTGTCAGGGATAAAAATATTCCGGCCAATATTCTGGAGCTGGCCGCAGACAGAGGAGTGACGGTACTCAGAACACCTCTGACGATGTTTGAGGCCTGCGGTAAACTATATAAGGCAGGTTTCACAGCGGGACAGCTGCGGTAATCTGGCATTTCCGGATATTATTTCAGAAAGATCAGAGGGGTGAGACATTGTCAGAAAGCGGAATGCATATTGAGTGCGTTATCGATAAAGATGATTTTAATGCCGCAGGCGAAGCTTCCAGCAAAGTAAAAAAGAGTCTCAGTATGCTGGGCGTTTCGCCGAAAGTGATAAAACGTATAGCGGTAGCGATGTATGAAGCCGAAATTAATGCGTTTATACACGGAGGAGGCGGCAAAGCGATGGTAGATCTGTACCCTGACCGGGTGGAAGTTCTTATTGCAGATGAGGGAAAAGGCATCGCCGATCTCGAACTGGCCATGCAGGAAGGTTACTCTACAGCTCCGGAGGAAGTGAGGATGCTGGGATTCGGGGCGGGCATGGGTCTGCCGAATATGAGCCGCAATGCGGATGAACTTCAGATAGAAACAGCTCCCGGAAAGGGAACAAAGGTCAGAATGACATTTAAACTGTCATGACTTGAAATAAAGGAATCCGGCATGCTGCGCCGGAACCGATATTGAGAAGATTTTAGTTTTGGAAGGTAAGTGAGCACTATGGAAGACAAGTATTACCATTCGGTAAGACTGGAAAAAGATAAGTGCATGGGCTGTACAAACTGTATTAAACGCTGTCCGACAGAGGCTATCCGGGTACATGACGGTAAAGCGATGATTATGAAATCGCGCTGTATTGACTGCGGAGAATGCATCAGAGCCTGTCCTCACAGTGCAAAAAGAGCGATCACAGATGATTTTGAGATAATCAAGCAGTATAGCTATAGAGTGGCGCTGCCTGCGCCGGCGCTGTACAGTCAGTATCGTTCGGCGAGATCGAGAAATCATTTTCTCACAGCGCTGAAGAAGCTGGGATTTGACGATGTCTTTGAAGTAGCTGTGGGCGCAGAGGCTGTCAGCGAAGCTACCAGACAGTATCTGAAGGATCACAGAGGTCAAGGACCTGTGATTTCCACCGCATGTCCGGCGATCGTACGGCTGATACAGGTGAAGTTTCCCAATCTGCTGGATAATCTTCTTCCGTTGCAGGCGCCGGTGGAAGTAGCTGCAGGCATGGCACGGGAGCGCGCGATCAAAAAGAGCGGCAAGCATCCGAGAGACATCGGTATTTTTTTCATCACGCCGTGTGCAGCTAAAATGTATACGAAGTATCATCCTCTGAAAGGTGATACTTCCGATATCGATGGAATAATATCTTTTCAGGACATATACATGCTTCTCCGTGCGGAAGTCAAGGCACTGGAGGAAGACGAAGAGGAAGATCTGGCTGTGGCTTCGGCTTTCGGCGTCAGATGGCCGAATCCGGGAGGCGAGAGTCTGGCTCTTTCTATCAATAAATTTCTCGCGGTCGACGGAATTCATGACGCCGCGGATATTTTCGAAACCATTGAAAACAGCGATAAATTCGATGACATCGACTTCATCGAAGCGCTGGCATGTAAAGGCGGGTGTCTGGGAGGCCCGCTGATGGTCAAAAACGTCTACGTATCTCAGGTAATAATGAAATCCATGAGAGACGAGGCGAAAGGGAAGTATCAGGTTAAGGAACTTCCATTGCGAAATGTAGATTATCACGATTATCTGTGGGATAAAGAATTGGTTCACATGCCGATTCATGCTCTCGATACGGATATCATGAAAGCGATGCAAAAACTGGAGGAATTGTCTATTCTCTCGGAAGAGATGCCAGGCCTTGATTGTGGGGCCTGTGGAGCTCCCAGCTGTAAAGCGCTGGCGGAGGATATCGTGAAGGGCGAAGCCAAGATTACGGACTGTGTCTTTAAGCTCAGAGAGCGGGTGCGTAGACTGGCCACGGAAATGGTAGAGCTTGAAAGCATGCTGCCGCCTGTGATGTCACCGGAAAAAAAAGAAGGGGACACAGCGGTGGACGATAATCCGGAGAAAGACAAGGTGTAAAGGAGGCGGCGATGAAACTCAGCCAGGCGGTAGCAGAACTGCCCATGAATGTTCTGACGGGAGATCTGGTGAAAGATCCTGAAATTTCCACGGTTTACACGTGTGATCTGCTCAGCAGAGTGATGTCCATGTCTGAAAAAGACTGTATCTGGATTACCGTGCTGACGCATCTCAATGTGGTGGCCGTAGCTCAGCTGGCGGATATTGCATGTATCCTGATTCCTGAGGACATACCGGTTCCCGATTCCACGATACAGAAAGCAGAGGAAGAAAATATCAATATCATTTCTACACCGATGAGTACATATGAAGCCTGTTGGAAACTTCACGGGCTGATGATACAGACGGAATGACGGAAATACAAAAAGATGAAATATTATTACGACCTGCATATTCACACGGCGCTGTCGCCCTGCGGGGATAACGACATGACGCCCAATAACCTGGTAAACATGGCTCTGTTGAAAGGGCTCGATATCATTGCAGTGACAGATCACAACTCCTCGGAAAACGTAGAGGCGGTGATGAGAATCGGAACGAAGCGGGATATCATCGTTGTACCGGGAATGGAGATCGAAACGGCAGAGGAAATTCATGTGGTGGTTCTCTTCGGAGATACGGAAAGCCTGATGGCGGTTCGGAACGAAGTGCGCAGCCGGATGAGCGGTATTAAAAACAGAGAGGAAATCTTCGGAGAGCAGCGCATTCTCGATGAATCGGATGAGATCACGGGAGTCGTAGAGGAACTGCTGATCACAGCTTCATCTCTCACTATTGAAGAAGTCTTCGCAATGACGGAACAGGCGGGGGGCGTATGTATCCTGGCTCATGTAGACAGAGATTCTCACAGCGTTTTGTCGAATCTGGGACTGATACCGGAAGATCTCCCTGTAAAAAATATAGAGATCTCGAAAAACTGCGACAGGTCAATTTTTCTCGAGGAGCATCCCGGGCTTTCGGCTTACGGTATTCTTTGCAGTTCCGATGCCCATTACCTGTGGGACATTTCCGAGAGAGAGAATTATATAGATACAGACAGACAGATCACCTGCGCGAAGGACGTAATAGATCTGCTCAGAGAGCCACTGAAAACATGCGGCTCAGAGAGCGGCGAAAGAGTTTCCTGAGCGGACGGTAACTGAGTGTCAAAACAGTTTGATTTAGATTTAAAATGTTCACAGGAGGTATGATTGAATGAGTAACAGACGTGCGCTTGATATCACTGATCGGCAGCGTAAGGCGATCAACGATATCATTGACAAGTACAAGGATACACAGGGAGCACTGATTCCGACTCTGCATGAGGTGCAGGAGTATTTCGGTTATCTTCCTGTAGAAGTGCAGAAGATCGTTTCTGAGGGTCTTGGCATTCCTTTGGCTGAAATTTACGGGGTCGTCACTTTCTACACCCAGTTCTCCACTCAGCCGAAGGGTAAATATACGGTGAGTGTCTGTCTCGGCACTGCCTGCTATGTAAAAGGCTCCGGAAAGATTCTGGAGAAATTCGAAAGCACTCTGGGAATCAAGGCAGGAGAAGTTACCGATGACGGAATGTTCGGTATTGAAGCATGCCGGTGCGTAGGCGCCTGCGGTTTGGCTCCGGTCGTCATGGTAAACGGTGAAGTTTACGGCCGTCTCGTTCAGGCTGATGTCCAGAGCATCTGCGATAAATATATGAACGAATAAAATGGTTGATTTATCACTGCATCTTATGGATATTATGCAGAATTCCGTAGTCGTGGATTCCACTTATGTGGAGGTGGGAATTTCTGCTGAGAAGAAAAAGAATCTGCTGACGATTTACGTAAAAGATGACGGATGGGGAATGTCACCCGAAACCCTGAAAAAGGTGTCGGATCCCTTCTACACCACGAGAACGACCCGGAAAGCGGGTCTGGGGATTCCTCTTTTGACGGACGCGGCGCAGATGGCCGGAGGTGAAGTACGAATCGAATCGGCACTGGGCAAAGGAACGACGACAACGGCTACTTTCCAGATCGACCATATCGATAGAAAACCGCTGGGCGACGTGGCGGATACAATAACGGCTTCGATTATGGGGCATCCCGAACTGGAATTCCATCTGATTTTGAAAAACGATGAATCGGAGTATATTTTCCGTACAGAAGATGTAAGAGAGCAGATCGGCGACGTTCCGATAAACGACATTGAGATTATTTCGTTTATCCGGGATATGTTAAACGAGCAGATTACATTATTATTTGGAGGTATTCTAAATGAAATCATTAGCTGAACTGGCTGAACTCAGAAAAAAGAGTCTCGATGCTATCAATATGAGAGATGGCCATGCACATAAGAGAATTGTAGTAGGTATGGCTACCTGCGGCATCGCTGCAGGGGCAAGACCTGTGATGAATGCTTTTTCAGAAGAACTCAAGAAGAGAAATATCAACGACGTTACTGTCGGCATGACCGGATGTATGGGTATGTGTGTTCTTGAGCCTATGGTGGACGTCTATGACGAAGAAGGAAACAAAGTCACTTATGTCAAGATGAACCCTGAGAAGGTTGCAAGAGTTGTAGCGGAACATATCGTAAACGGCCAGCCTGTCACTGAATATACGGTTGCCAACGAAAATCTTTAATCAAGGAGGAGAACAGCATGCAAATTGCAAGATCACATGTTTTAGTCTGCGGAGGTACCGGATGTCTTTCCTCCAACTCGGACAAACTGAGAGAACGGCTGGCTGACAAGCTGAAAGAACTGGGAATTGCCGATGAAGTACAGATTGTAGAAACCGGATGTTTCGGTCTCTGTGCGGAAGGCCCGATCGTCGTTGTATATCCGGAAGGCGCGATGTACGCTAAAGTAACTCCGAAAGATATCGACGTCATCGCGGAAGAACATCTTCTCAAGGGAAGAATCGTGGAACGTCTTCTCATCGGTAAGGGTACGGAATCTTACGATTCAGAAGGAAAACGTCTGGAAAATACAGACTTCTTCTCGAGACAGAAGAGAGTCGCTCTGAGAAACTGCGGACGTATCAATCCGGAAGACATTACGGAATATATCGCATTTGACGGTTATCAGGCTCTCGGTAAAGTCCTGACAGAGATGACACCGCAGGAAGTTATCGACGTAATCAAAGCTTCCGGTCTGAGAGGCCGCGGTGGCGCAGGATTCCCTACCGGAATGAAATGGTCTTTTGCGGCGGCTTCGGAAGGCCCTGTAAAATATGTAGCATGCAATGCTGATGAAGGCGACCCGGGCGCATTTATGGACCGGTCAATTCTGGAAGGTGATCCACATTCCGTTCTGGAAGCAATGGCTATTGCCGGTTATGCTATCGGAGCAAATCAGGGATACATATATGTAAGAGCAGAATATCCGACAGCCGTAAAGAGACTGAATATCGCCATCGAGCAGGCTCACGAATATGGTCTGTTGGGTGACAATATCTTCGGAACCGGTTTCTCATTTGATATCGGTCTCCGTCTCGGTGCGGGCGCATTCGTATGCGGCGAAGAAACGGCTCTGATGAATTCCATCGAAGGTCTGAGAGGCGAACCTCGTCCTCGTCCTCCATTCCCTGCTTCCAAGGGTATCTTCGGCAAACCTTCGATGCTCAACAACGTAGAAACATACGCAAATATCTGTCAGATCATACTCAACGGCCCGGAATGGTTTGCTTCTATGGGTACAGAAAAGTCAAAGGGTACCAAGGTATTCGCAGTAGGCGGTAAGATTGTCAACACTGGTCTCGTGGAAATTGAGATGGGTACGACCCTGAGAGAAGTCATCTACGATATCGGCGGCGGTATTCCAGGCGGCAAGAAGTTCAAGGCTGCTCAGACAGGCGGTCCTTCCGGCGGATGTATCCCTTATACACATCTCGATACGCCGATGACATATGATGACCTCAGTGCATTAGGTTCCATGATGGGCTCCGGCGGTCTCATCGTCATGGATGAAGACGATTGTATGGTAGATATTGCAAAGTTCTTCCTAGAGTTTACTGTAGATGAATCCTGCGGAAAATGTCCTCCATGCCGGATCGGCACAAAGAGAATGCTGGAAATTCTCGAGAAGATTACCGAAGGCAGAGGCGAACTGGAAGATATCGATAAATTGGAAACTCTGGCAAAGAATATCAAAGCTTCTGCACTCTGCGGTCTGGGTCAGACAGCGCCAAATCCTATTCTCAGTACTCTGAGATACTTCAGAGACGAATATATCGCACACGTTGTCGATAAGAAATGTCCTGCAGGCGTTTGTAAAAAACTCATTCAAATCAAGATCAATCCTGATATCTGCAAGAGCTGTGGCATCTGCGCGAAATTATGTCCGACCACGGCGATCAGAGGAGAAAAGAAAGTTCCTTATGAAATCGATCAGTCTAAGTGCCTGAAATGCGGCGCATGTATTGAAAAATGTCCGTTCAAGGCGATTTACAAAGAAGCGTAGGGAGGATGAAGGAAATAATGAGCATGGTAAATATTACGATAGACGGAAAAGCGGTACAGGTGCCTGAAGGCACAACCGTATTAGAGGCTGCAAAGCAGGCCGGCATCGATATTCCCACACTCTGTTATCTGAAGGATGTCAATGCCATCGGCGCATGCAGAATGTGTATCGTTGAAATCAAAGGCGCTAAGGCGCTCCAGGCGGCATGCGTATATCCAGTTGCGGAAGGCAATGAAATTTATACTGCTTCACCAGCTGTAAAAGAAGCGAGAAGAGTCAATCTTGAACTTCTTCTTTCAAATCACAAGAGAGAATGTCTCACGTGTGCGAGAAGCAAGAACTGCGAATTGCAGACTCTCGCAGATGAACTCAATATCACCGATATCAGATTTGACGGCAGCAGATGTGATCTGCCGATGGATCTTTCTTCCCCGTCGCTCGTGAGAGATCCTCAGAAGTGTATCGCCTGCAGACGCTGCGTAGCTGCCTGCAAGAACGTTCAGAAAATCGGTGTTATCGATGCGGTTAACAGAGGCTTCAGTACGACGATCGCTCCTGCTTTCGGCATGGGAATCGGTGAAGTTGCCTGCGTAAACTGCGGTCAGTGCCTCGTTGCCTGTCCGGTAGGCGCTATTACAGAAAAGAGCGCCATCGATCAGGTATGGTCTGCCATCGCAGATCCCGAGAAGGTCGTTCTCGTTCAGACGGCTCCTGCGGTAAGAGCTGCCATTGGCGAAGAATTCGGTATGCCGATCGGTACAGCTGCGACAAAGCAGATGGTAGGCGCTATGCTGGGTCTGGGATTTGACAAGGTATTCGATACGGATACGGCTGCCGATCTGACTATCCTGGAAGAAGGCACGGAACTGCTTCAGAGAATCCAGAACGGCGGAACTCTGCCTCTGATCACATCCTGCAGCCCGGGCTGGATCAAGTACTGCGAACACTATTATCCTGAATTCCTGGATAATCTTTCGTCCTGCAAATCTCCGCATGAGATGTTCGGTGCTGTGCTGAAGAGTTATTATGCACAGAAAAATAATATCGATCCTGCAAAGATTGTTACAGTATCAATCATGCCTTGTACGGCTAAAAAGTTTGAAGCTGCCAGACCGGAACTTGCAGGTACAGGTTATCCTGACGTAGATTACGTTCTCACCACGAGGGAATTAGCGAGAATGATCAAAGAAGCAGGTATTGAATTTACCAAGTGCGATGGTGAATTCGAAGATCCATTCGGACCGGCATCCGGTGCGGGCGTTATCTTCGGCGCGACTGGCGGTGTAATGGAAGCGGCTCTCAGAACGGTTGCCGATATCCTGACAGGTGAAGATCTCGAAAGTATTGAATATCATCAGGTCAGAGGTCTGGAAGGTATCAAGGAAGCTTCTGTAAACGTTGCCGGAATGGAAGTGAAATTAGCGGTAGCTCACGGACTGGGCAATGCATCTGCGCTTTTAGACAGAATCAAGAGCGGCGAAGCGGAATATCACTTCGTGGAAATCATGGCTTGTCCGGGCGGCTGTGTAAACGGCGGCGGTCAGCCGATCCAGCCTGCAAGAGTCAGAAACTGGACCAACATCCCGCAGCTCAGAGCACAGGCTCTCTACGAAGAAGACAGAAATCTGCCAATCAGAAAGTCTCACAAGAATCCGGTCATCATGAAAAACCTTTATGAAGACTGGCTGGGTGAACCGGGCGGCGAAAAATCACATCATCTGCTTCATACGACTTATACCGCAAGAGATAAGTTCTAAAAAGATAAAACCGAAAAACTCTCAAATTCGACTGAATGCCGGCCTGCAGGGCGAAAGCTCTGCAGGCCGGCATTTTTTGAAAGATCCGCCGGTGCGGAGAATGCGAGATGTGAGAAAGGATGTGGAAAGTTCTTTTTCAGAAAATGCAGAAAATGCATACATTTTTTTGTATAATAAACTGATATACAGCCACCAACGCGCTGCGGCGGAAGGTCGCGGCGGAAAGAGTGTCGAAAAAATGCCGAGCGCAGTTAGCGGAAAAAGGAGGAAGACAGGATGAATTATCTGTCAGAGCTGGCGCAGAGTCTGGAGCCTTACGTTCCCGGCGAACAGCCGAAAGATAAAAAATATATTAAACTCAATACAAACGAGAACCCGTATCCGCCTTCGGGGAGCGTTATGGAAGCGGTCAGAAGAGAGGCGGAAAATCTCCGTCTGTATCCGGATCCAGATGCCACGGAAGTCCGGAGTGCAGCTGTACAGTACTATAACAGCGCACTCGCTCTGGAAGGGAGCGACCGTTTGACGGAAGACAATATTTTTGTGGGCAATGGCTCGGATGAAGTGCTGGCATTGCTCTTTCCCGCATTTTTTAAAGGAAAGAAAATCGCATTTGCCGATATCACTTATAGTTTCTATCCCGTATATTGTTCGCTGTTTGAAGTGGAATATGAGCTTCTGCCTCTGAAGGAGGATTTTTCTTTCGATATGAATCAATACTGTGGCGGAATAAGAGACGATATCGGGGGACTGCTGGTATGCAATCCGAATGCGCCTACAGGACGCTGTCTGTCACTCAGTCAGATTGGAGAGATCCTTTCTGCAAATCCAGAGCGATTGGTGGTGGTGGATGAAGCGTATATCGATTTCGGAGGAGAGACAGCTGCAGGGCTGGTAAACAGATATCCGAATCTCATCGTGACACAGACACTGTCAAAGTCACGGCAGCTGGCAGGAATGAGAGTGGGGATTGCCATCGCATCGAAGTCGCTGATCGGAGGTCTGAACGCGGTAAAGAATTCGTTTAATTCCTATACAGTCGATCGTCTCGCTATCGCTGCGGCAAAGGCGGCTTTTCAGAATGTCACGTATTTTGAGGAGACACGGCGGAAAATCATGGCCACGCGGCAGCGCGTTACGGAAGAACTCGAAAGATGTGGATTCGATGTCATTCCTTCTTCGGCGAATTTTATTTTCGCCAAACCGCCTATCCGCGTCTCTGCGTCGGATCTATTCTGGAAGCTGAGAGAAGAAGGAATTCTGGTGAGATACTTCGATAAGCCGCGCATCGGTGACCGCCTCCGGATCAGCATCGGAACGGATGAGGAGATGGACGGATTTCTCACTGCGGTGGAGAAGATCCTGCAGCAGTGACAGCATCGCTGGCAGGTGTGGATTTCTGCAGCTGACGGCCGTAAAATATCTGTTGCTACCGAAAATCATTATAAGGTATTTACTTTTTAAGCAAATCTGCGATGTTTTTTATAGGCAGGTGAGACGGTGTTTGATATTAAGGAAAATCTTAAAAAACTGCCGGATAAGCCCGGTGTCTATCTTCATAAGGACAAGCTGGGGCATGTAATCTATGTCGGAAAAGCGGTATCTCTGAAGAACAGGGTTCGTCAGTATTTTCAGTCTCAGACGAATATGCCGCCGAAAGTCCGCGCCATGGTGGCTAATATTGAAGAGTTTGAATACATTACCACGGATTCGGAAATGGAAGCGCTGATTCTCGAGTGTAATCTCATAAAAAAATATATGCCGAAGTATAATGTGCTTCTGCGGGATGATAAGACGTATCCGTATATTAAGGTTACGGTAAAAGAGGATTTTCCAAGGATTCTGAAGACGCGGAGAGTGGAAGAAGACGGCTCCCGCTATTTCGGTCCTTACAGTGACGCAGGTGCGGTCAATGAGATCATCGATCTGCTCAACAGTATTTATCTGATGAAGAGGTGTTCCGCCAGGTCATTTCCGGAGGATTTCAGACCGTGCCTCAATTATCATATCGAACAGTGCCGGGGCGTGTGTACCGGAAAAGTGTCGAAAGAGGAGTATCGCAGACAGGTGGAGAGTGTGATCGCTTTTCTGAAAGGTCAGACGAAAGAACTGACGGATCTCCTGAAAGATAAGATGGCCGAAGCATCCGAAGCGATGAATTTTGAAAAGGCTGCAGAATACAGAGACAAGTTGCGGGCAGTAGAAGCGATCAGTGAAAAGCAGAAGGTAGTACTCAGCTCTGCCGGAGATATGGATCTGATTTTGACGGCAAAGGGAGAAGAGGGCGTCTATGTGGTAATGTTTTACGTTCGGGGAGGCAAACTTTCCGGCAGGGAGAGCTATACGATGGAAGCGGAACCGGGCGAGGAGAGAAGTGAAATCGCTTCTTCATTTATCAAGCAGTACTATCGGAGAGATATGCTTATACCGCGGGAAATCGCGCTGGAACAGGAGCCGGATGACAGCAAACTTTTGGAAGACTGGCTGACATCCATGCGAGGATCTCAAGTCCGTATATTCGTGCCTCAGAAAGGAGATAAACATGCTCTGATGGAGATGGCACGCCGGGATGTCATCGAAATGATGAAAGTTCTGGATCAGAGAGCGGTTTCCGGCCGTGAGAGAAACGAAGCGGTTCAGAAGGAGCTGGAAAAATTTTTTGGAATACTGGTGGCTGTGGAGAATGTGAAGAGAAAAGGAGATTCCACGGAAGAGGAAAAGCAAAGTGCGGTTCCCCGTACCTGGAGAATAGAGTCTTACGATATTTCAAATATCAGCGGTGTGGACTCCGTAGGAGCCATGGTGGTCTTTGAAAACGGAAAACCCGACCGGAAGTCATACAGAAAGTTCAGGATCCGTACGGTAGACGGGCCGGATGATTACAGCAGCATGCAGGAGGTGATCTATCGCCGTTTCAGGCGTGCGCAGGAAGGCGCACCGGGATTTGAACGCAGACCGGATCTGCTGTTTATCGACGGAGGAAGGGGCCATGTAAATGCGGTGAAAGAAGTTCTAACAGCCATGGGAGAACATATCGTCACAGTGGGTATGGTAAAAGATGATCGCCATCGAACGAGAGGGCTGATCATCGACGGAGAAGAGATCGATCTGAAAAAGCATCCCGTACTCTATCGTTATGTCACATCAATTCAGGACGAAGTTCATCGTTTTGCCATCGATTATCACCGGGGACTCAGAAAAAAAGCGATGGAGAAATCCATCCTCGATGAGATTCCGGGTATCGGTCAGAATAGAAAGAGAGCGCTTCTGGCAGCTTTCGGCAGCATAGAAAACATTAGAAATGCTGATGCGGATGAACTGGCGGCTATTGATGGAATGAACCGGAAAGCTGCAGAAGAGGTCCGTCTTTTTTTCGACCGCAGAAAGCGGCTGACAGAAAGAAAAATTCGGAGATGATCTTTTTTCTTTCTGTTGCGATATTGCTCCAGTCGGTGTTTCGATGTCGGAAGAGCAGAGGAAAACAAAAACCGGACGCGCTTCCTATCCTGATGCGCGACCGGTTCCTTCCGATCATATCGTTATCGTTTTCCGACTGAAATTTGTACTGTGACAGATGCTTACTCTTCTTCGAGGGATAAGAGTTCGAATTCCGCTGCGACTTTTTCAAATAACGCGTCGTCTTCAATATCGATGAGATCGAATTCTTCGTCGTTGATTTCTTTGTATTCGTAGATATATACATCGTCGGATCCGTCCTGAGGGAGCAGTGCGATATACTGTTTTTCCTCGAAATCGAAGATGCCCAGAATTTCGCATTCGATGTCATCGCTGTCATCGAACTGGAGAGTGATGTATTCTGCGTCATCGTTAAAAGCTTCGTTGTCGAGAATCTTATCGTCGGCCATGGTGGTTCTCCTTTCATAAAAATCGCAAATCTATGCCCGATGGATTCATTATAGCATCACAAAAAAGAGTAGGCAATTGATTTGTTTCAAAATGATATTTCTTCTGTTATAATTAGTAACTGAGATTAAAATTCTCAGTCAGACATATTTATTTAGAAGTAGGAAAGGATTGGAGAAAAACATGAAAAAAAAGAAACTGATCAGTGCAGTGTTGACTGCGGCACTCTGTCTGTCAGCAGCATGGCCTGCGGCGGCTTTCGCAGATTCTGTCGTTTCCGCTGAGCCGGAAGCTATGGGAGAAACAACGGAGGAAACCGTAGTACATCACAAGTACCTCAACGGCTTTGAAGATGCCACGATCCGGCCTGAAGTTCAGGTGACGAGAGCACAGGCCGCGCAGATGCTCAGCAGCGTATCCGAAGATTCTGAGAGCGGTACGGGAAATGACGGGGAAAAAGTGCAGAATGTATCTTTCAGCGATGTGAAAGAAGGAGCATGGTACTATGATGCTGTCATGGAACTCACAGAGAAAGGTATTTTAAAAGGATATCAGGATGGCACGTTCCGCCCGGACAGAAAGATCACAAGAGCGGAATTCGCCTCGGTGCTGAAAGCCTACCACGACATCCTCGGCAATTCCGATGAGGAAGCCGGCGATACTTCCGCAGTGGAGTTCAGCGATGTGTCGGAAGACAGCTGGTATTACGAGGCTGTCAGTGAAGCGGCGGCACAGGGGTGGATAACAGGTTATTCCGGTGGTCTGTTCAAACCGGAAAACAATGCTACCAGAGCGGAATCCGTAACGATGATCAACCGTCTTCTCGATAGATCAGCCGATAAAAATACTATCAATCTTTCATCTGATATCCGCGTGATGCCGGATGTGACAGACAGCCACTGGGCATATTATCAGCTTCTGGAGGCTCTTACAGAACATACCTGCCGTAATACGGAACAGGGTGAAGTATGGACGGATCATGAGCCTGGAACAGTTGATCTGACACCGGGATGGCACAATATCGACGGAGAGTTGTTCCACGTAAATGCAGCAGGATATTTCGATTATAATACATCGGTAGACGGGCTGACTCTCGATTTCTGCGGCCGTTATACCACAGGAGATGTGTCGCTTGACACGATGCTGACGGAAGCTGCCAGAGAAGCTCTGAGTGACGGCATGACTCAGGAAGAACGTCTCAGAGCTATGTATGATTATGCAAAAGAAACGTTCTCATATCGCGGCGCTGAAAATGTTGAAACAGGAAGTACAGGATGGGAACTGGAGATCGCAAAGACGATGATGGCTTCCAAGAAAGGCAACTGTTATTCCTGGGCGGCAGCGTTTACTTACATGGCGCGTAAAGTGGGATATCCTGCTACGGCGATTGCAGGTGAAAGCATTTCGGAAAAAGGAAATCGTTCCGTTCATGCCTGGACAGAAATCACGTTTGACGGAACGGCATATACTTTCGATCCTGAAATTGAAGCCGTTTATGCAGCAAATTACGGATTAAACTATGATCTGTATAAAAAGGCTTATGGAACGACACCTATTACATATATAAAACCGGACCCTCAGGAACCTGAAGATCCGGATGAAACACCTGAGGCAGACAGCAAATTGTTAAAAGTTCTTGATCTCGTTTATGAAGGTGTAGAATCGCCGGAAACAGGAAAGGTGGCTCTGACACCGGAAAACGAAAAGTATTACCTCGGAGTAACGGGGCTAAATTACAGAGCTGGAGTGGGAAGTGATGCGATGATCATTTCAGTTCCGCATTCTGTCGTTGTGATTGAAATGAATGAAGGTGCTGATATCGAAGCGGCAAAGCAGAGTATAAAAGAAAATGCAGACGGTAGAAAGTGGATCTGCGTCGGAGTCGAGGATGAAGACATTCGTGTAGAGAGCGCCGGAAACTATATTCTGCTGGCCATGGCAGATAATTCTGAAGAGTATATTGCTAATTTTGTCTCCCATGCAGATGAAATTGCGGCAATGTAACGAAAGAAAGTTCCCGGGCTGCAGGCGAAAGAGTTTTTGCGGATAAGCCGCCTTCGGGCGGCCGGTATTCAGAATTGGAAATATATCATGAAAATTGACGAGCGAAATGAATCACTTTCCGAACGGAACGTCGATGATGTGGCAGCGTCTGTGATCGGAGAATTCGCAGAATTCTGCCGGATCCCCCGTGAGTCGGGAAGTGAAGAAAAAATAACCGAATATCTGAAAGAACGTCTCACTGCGGGAGGCTTTACTCCTGTGACTGACGGGAGCGGGAATCTCATCTGCGATATTCCCGCATCTCCCGGCTGCGAAAACAGTCCATTGACGGTACTTCAGGGACATACGGATATGGTGTGTGCGGTGGGAGACGGTTCCTATTCACCGGAAAAAGATCCGGTGATCTGGCAGATCCTCCGGGAAGAAAAGAGCGGAAGAGATATTCTCTGCACCGATGGAAGGTCTTCTCTGGGGGCGGACTGTGGAATAGGAGATGCAGTGCTGATGTGGCTGATCTTTCACAGCGGATTTACGCACGGTCCTATCCGTCTGCTCATGACGGTTGAGGAGGAACTCGGACTGGCTGGAGCCAAAAAACTGGATGCGTCAGTATTTGAAGGTGCGTCTTACGTGGTCAATGTAGATGGTTTTTCCTGGGGACGCCTGATAGCAGGAAGCGCCGGAGGAAGCAGAGAAACGTATCGCTCGGAAGCACATCTCGTACATCTGTCAGAAGATGAGGTTTCCGGGGACAGCTGTCTTGCGCTCGAACTGGGGCTTTTCCATTTTTTCGGTGGCCATTCGGGTTACGATATAGACAAGGGCCGTGCAAACGTCATCAAACTTCTCAACAGTCTGCTGTATTTCATGAAGAGAGATGGAATCGAATACCGGCTTTCGGGCTATAACGGCGGAATCGGCCATAATGTGATTCCAAGCGAAGTGTCTGCTACCGTAGTGATAAAGAGAAAGGATCTTCTGCCATTTCAGCGTCTGGCCTGTGTCTTCATGCAGCGCCTGATTGATGATTACGAGGAGAGCGATCCCGAAGGAATGTTCCGCTATAATGAGGTGGGTCTGCCGGAGTATCTCCTGGAACAGGAGCAGCAGGATAAACTGATACGTTTTATCGAGAATCTCAGCGATGGTGTTCTGTATTATATGGAAGAAATCGAAGGAGTACCAGATACGTCATCAAATCTGGGCATGATTCGTTTTGATTCCAGGACAGCGGAGAAAGACGGAGGCGTCAAGATTGAACTCCGGTCGTTTGTCCGCAGCATGACGCCGGCTCGTCACGATGAAGTGATTTCAGCTCATAGAAGAGAGGCGCAGTTTGCGGGATTCAAGGAAGAGATCGATGAATATGGTACATGGCTGTTCCATCGTGAAAACCGTTTGATTTCCACAGCTGCGGAAATTTACCGGGATATGACGGGACAGGAGCCGGAAATCACGGCTGTTCACGTGGGGCTGGAGCCATCAGCATTTTCCGAAAAAGCGCCACATCTACAGATGATCAATGTAGGAATGGATATCGCTGATCCTCATACGGTACACGAACGCATTTACATAGATACGATACGGCCGTTTGCTCTTTTCATGAAACAGCTGCTCGAAAAAATTTCCAGTTTTTAAGATGTACAAATTTTTATTTGAATAAGGACACGGAATAAAACGTCCGGAAGGTAAAAGACCCCTTCTGTCAGACGAGTGAGTCTGACAGAAGGGGTCCATTCAAGAGAAACCTTCCGGACGTTTTTTGTATTGTATCAGAAGGAGGACAATTCCGGACATTTTTCGTATCGAAAAGCAGAACTTTTCGATCAGGCTATTCTCCTTCCTCTCTGAACTGCGAATTATAGAGTTCGGCATAAAAACCGCCTCTGTTCAGGAGTTCTTCATGATTGCCCTGTTCAATGATATCGCCGTCTTTCATTACGAGAATGATATCCGCATCTTTTATCGTTGAAAGACGATGAGCGATGACAAAACTGGTGCGTCCTTTCATGAGAGTATTCATAGCCTGTTGAATCCGTGTTTCCGTCCGTGTATCGACAGAGCTGGTGGCCTCGTCGAGAATCATGATTTTATTGTCCGCCAGGATCGCCCTGGCGATAGTCAGAAGTTGTTTCTGTCCCTGAGATACATTGCTGGCTTCTTCGTTGAGTTCCATCTGGTAACCGCCTGGAAGAGTCTGGATGAAATGGTGTGCATTGGCGGCTTTTGCGGCTGCGATGACTTCTTCATCGCTGGCGTCAAGTCTGCCGTACCGGATATTTTCCATGATGGTGCCCTTGAAAAGCCATGTATCCTGAAGAACCATACCGAAGAGACGGCGGAGATCGCTGCGTCTCATGTCACGGATATCGTGGCCGTCAACCCGGATGCTGCCGCTGTTGACATCGTAAAAGCGCATGAGAAGTTTTACGATGGTGGTTTTGCCTGCACCCGTCGGTCCAACGATGGCAGCCGTCTGTCCTGCGCTGATACGGGAACAGAGATCGTGGATGATGATTTTATCATCCGTGTAACCGAATTTTACGTGGTCGAATTCCACATCCCCGCGGAATTCTGAGAGATCGAACGTATTGTCGGCCTCCGGGATTTCTTCTTCTTCGGCGAGAAATTCGAAGACACGTTCAGCCGCTGCGGTCATGGACTGAAGCATATTGGAAACCTGTGCCAGAATCGTGATAGGCTGCGTCAGGTTTTTTACATATTGGATGAAAGCCTGGATGTCACCGACTTTGATGACACCTTTGATGGCGAGGATACTTCCGCTGATTGCCACGGCTACATAGCCCAGGTTGCCCATCAGATTCATGACAGGTTGCATGAGTCCTGAGAGGAATTGAGATTTCCAGGCGGATTCATAGAGGATATCGTTTGTCTTACTGAATTCTTCAATGACAGCTTCTTCTCTTCCGAAAGCTTTGACGACACGATGGCCGCTGAAGATTTCTTCGACCTGCCCGTTAATCTGTCCGAGATAGCGCTGCTGCGCCTTGAAGTATTTCTGGGAGATCCTGATGATGAATCCAATAAAAAGCGCGGACAGAGGAACGACCAGGACGGCGATGAGAGTAATCAACGGGCTGATGGTCAGCATAACGATGATAATGCCGATGACCGTGGTGACGGACGTGATCAGCTGCGTGACACTCTGATTCAGACTCTGTCCAAGCGTATCTACATCATTCGTGATGCGGGAGAGAACTTCCCCTACGGTTTTCGATTCAAAATATTTCATGGGCATCCTGTCGATCTTCTCAGATATCTCACGGCGCATACGGAAACAGAGTTTCTGTGTGACTCCGGTCATCAACCAGCCCTGAACGAAAGAAAATACCGAACTGATCAGATAAAGGCCGAGAACAGCCAGCAGAATGCGCCCGATTTTTGTAAAATCGATGCCGCCGGTGCCGCTGATCTTAGACACCAGACCGTTGAAAATCTCGGTGGTGGCCTGACTCAGAATTTTCGGACCGATGATGCTGAAAACCGTGCTTCCGACGGCGAAAATGATGACGACAGCCAGAGCCGTGCGGTAAGATGCGGCATACTTCAGAAGCCTGACCATGGTACCTTTAAAGTCTTTTGCTTTTTCTCCCGGCATGCCTCCCCTCATGGGGCCGTGTCCCATACGGACCGGTCTGCGCGGTGTATTGTTTTCACTCATCAAAAGCACCTCCTTCCAGTTCTGCTTTAGAGAGCTGAGAATGTGCGATTTCTCTGTACGTTTCACAATTATTCATCAGTTCGCTGTGAGTACCGATTCCCACGATGGTTCCTTCATCCAGAACGATGATTTTTTCCGCATGCATAATCGTACTGACTCGCTGTGCCACTATGAGCTTTGTGATGCCGGCGGTATTTTCATCAAGGGCATGACGAAGCGCTGCATCTGTCTTGTAGTCAAGTGCGGAAAAACTGTCGTCGAAGAGAAGTATTTTCGGTTTTTTTGCTATCGCTCTGGCGATGGAAAGGCGCTGTCTCTGTCCGCCGGATACATTGGTACCGTCTTGAGATACGGGACTGGTGAACCGGTCGGGTTTCGCTTCGATAAATTCGGAAGCCTGAGCAATTTCCGCCGCATACTTCATCTCTTCATCTGTAACATTTCCGCTGAATTTCAGATTGGATTCGATTGTGCCGGAGAAGAGTACGCCTTTCTGGGGTACATAGCCCAACGCGTCTCTCAGTTTTTTCTGGGAGATCTCTCTGATGTCGATACCGTCCAAGGTGATCCTTCCGCCGGTCACGTCGTAAAACCGCAGAATCAGACTGAATATCGTGGATTTGCCGCTTCCCGTACTTCCGATGAAGGCGGTCGTCTGTCCCGGTTCTGCCGTGAAATTCAGATGATTCAGCGAGTCTTTTTCGGCATCCGGATAATGGAAGCAGACATCTTCAAAGGTGAGTCTTCCCGTAATATCGGTGAGTTCGTCATCTCTGACATCATCACAGTCTCTGACTTCTACTTCCGTCTGTATGATTTCGTCGATACGTGCGGCAGCCACACCGGCGCGGGGAAGAAGGATGGAGATCATTGTCAGCATGAGGAAAGACATGACGATGAGCATCGTGTAGGTGATGAAAGCGATCATATCGCCGACCTGAAGATTTCCGAGATCGACACCTTTGGCTCCCTGCCACACGATAAGGATAGAAATACCGTTCATGATGAGCATCATGACGGGCATCATGAATGTCATGACACGGTTTGTAAAGAGCTGCGTTTTCATCAAATTGCGATTGGCCTCATCGAACCGTTTTTCTTCATACGCCTCTCTGCTGAAAGCCCGGATAACCGGAAGACCGGTGAGAATCTCACGTGAGACCAGATTGAGCCGGTCCACGAGATTCTGAAGGATTTTGAATTTCGGCAGAGCGATGGTCATAAGTGTGCTCACCAGAAGGACGATGGCGACGACTGCTACTGCGATGATCCAGGACATTCCCGTCTCAGTGTGGGAAACCTTGACGATTCCACCGATGCCGAGAACCGGAGCATAGAGAACCATTCTGAGCAGAAGAACGCAGACCATCTGTACCTGCTGAATATCATTGGTGCTTCGGGTGATCAACGAAGCAGTGGAAAAACGGTCTGTTTCCCCACCTGAGAAAGACAGGACTTTCCGGAAGACCCTGCCTCTGAGATCTCTGCCGATCGCCGCCGATGTGCGGGATGCGATATAGGAGACGGCTATGGCCGCGAGCATCATGATGACCGAATAGAGGAGCATAATACCACCGGTACGGAAAAGATAAGACGTCTGAATTTCATCGGTATCCAGGCCGATGGCTTCATATTCCTGTCGTACGAAAGCCAGCGCCATCTGGGAGATGATGGAATCGCTGAGATCTCCCATCTGTTCCATAGCCTTTTCCCGGATCTGCAGGACTGTGTCATCATCGAACTGGTCTGAGGATTTCATGGCGGCCAGATCTTCCGGACTGAAAGTTGGCATCGCTTCGGCAGCTTCACCGGCTGTATCACTGCCGTCCGGCGGAGTTGTCATGTAGGAAAGCATTACCATGGGAACGCCAAGGATATCGTTTAATTCTTCGATATTCTCACGGCCTGCATCACTGAGACGGTAGATCTGCTCTCCTGAATCAGCTGCATCAGGGCTGTAATATTCGTGAAAAATGTCGATTTCGTCCTCTGTCATAAAGAGGCTCAGATTGTCAAACGTGGACTGACGTATTTCGTCGGGAGCGATGTTTTCGATGCCGCCCTGCTGGATTCCGACGTCGACGATGTCAGATGTATACTGGGGCAATGACAGATCGCACCAGGCTTCCACGATGAGCAGGAGAACGATAAGGAAAATAGCTCCCTTATGTTCTGCCAGAGACTGGAAAATTTTTTTCAAGTTTTCATCTCCTTTCATTCGTCGGTTCGTTTGTCTGTCGCTCTGCTGCAGTCTGATGAGACGTATGATGAACGTTGCGGCGCTGTCTTACACGCAGTTCGTCCTCCATGATGAAGTGGATCTGTTCCCAGAGACTGAGAAGCTGCTCCATCTGTTCCGGGCCCATACGCTCGAAGACACGGTCAAAGTATTCGCAAAGACTGTCGAAAACCTTTTTACGGACAGCGTTTCCTTTTTCGGTGAGGCAGATCAGAGTGCTGCGCCTATCGTTTTCGTCAGAGAAACGTTCCACATAACCTTTTTTTTCAAGGCTGCGGAGCATACGTGAAACGGCGGGCGAAGATACTTTGAGCTGAGATGCCAGTTCCGATACATAGGTACCCTGTGCTTCAGGATTCTGCAGCGAATTGGAATAGATTGTCTGCAAAGGCATGAATTCTCCTCTTGAAAGATCAGAAAAGAGAGAATCGAACCGCAGCAGTGCAAACTTGTGGCACAGCTGCATGTGCCGGTTGCGTATCTCCTGATTCGTCATGAAAATCTCCTTATTGCTGTCACAAAAATTGCAATGTAAAACGAATAATTGTGTTATTCATTAACAATGTTACTTAAATGCCCATATATAATAACCCCGGTGGATGATGCTGTCAACCTGTGGAAAAACAAAAAATATAGCGGAATTTATGAAGACAAAAGTATGTTTCGCTCTTTTGTCGGTGATCCTGCTGTCCGTGATCCTGCGAAAAAAAGAGGCGGCGGGAAAAATAATCCCGTTGCCTCTCATGATATTTCGTGAACGGTTCAGTCTGCGGAGCTCTTTAAACCTGTGGAGCAAATATCCGGAGCACTCTTCCTGCAAAACGCTTCAAGAGATTGATTTTTTTGTAATCTGACATGGTGATGCGGTGAGATTCGGCGAAAGTGTGCCGGAAATCTTCTGTAATGTCCTGAAGGACGTCGTTTTCGAAGATGAGGCAGGCGCATTCATAATGGAGATAAAGACTCCGGAAATCCAGATTGATCGTGCCTGCTATAGCGATATTTCCGTCGGCTTCCATCACTTTCGAGTGAATGAATCCCGGTGTGTACTCATAGATATGAATCCCTGCTTCCAAAAGTTCGGGATAGTACGATTTTCCGATCAGATTGATTGTCTTTTTATCCGGAATGTGAGGGAGAAGTATCCGCACGTCGATGCCGCTCTTCGCTGCTCTCTTCAGGGAATTCAGCATTTCGTCATCCAGGATGAGGTACGGAGTCATAATGTGAATATGATCTACCGCTCCGTGAATGACGTTGAGGTAAACACTCTGCGCCACTGAAACGTGAGAGTGAGGACCGTCGCCGTAAGGTATGACAAATCCGTCCCCTTCTCCCGGCTGTCTGCCACCGGATATATTGATGTAAGGCTGATAGATTTTTGCATCCTGGGAAACGGTGGTATTCCAAAGCTGAAGAAACATCAGCGTATAATTACGCACCGCATCTCCCTGTACGAGAAAACTGTTGTCCTTCCATTTTCCGAAACGTTCTTCTCTGTTGATATATTCATCGGCTAGATTGATGCCGCCGCTGAATGCAGCCTTGCCGTCGATGACGAGGATCTTTCTGTGATCGCGGTTATTGTAATGCGTGGAAAAAAAGGGAGTCACTTTTGCGAAGGTTTTGGCTTTAATTCCCATGGAATTCAGTTTCGACACGTAATCCCTCGGAAGTGTTGTCATGCAGCCGATGTCATCGTACATGACGCGGACTTCCACACCTTCGCGTGCTTTCCGCTGCAGGATTTCAAGGAGGGTATTCCAGAAAATTCCCTCTTTTATAATAAAGAATTCCAGGAAAATAAAGTATTCTGCCTTTTCCAGCTGTTTTACCATTTCCGGGAAAGCATCATCGCCCAGCGGAAAATACCGTATGGACGTATTGCGGTAAGTCGCATAACCTCCCGCGTTTTCGATGTATCGGGAGAGTGCCGCCACACGCCGGTTCTGCATATGCAGTGCATCCCGGACCTCCGGAGAAGTATGTGAGTACTTTTCAGTATCTTTCAGCGACTGACATACCGCTTTCGTGGAAGCGATGGAACCGATATTGTAATGAGACAGCAGATAGAGCAGGGAGCCGAAAAAAGGCAGAAGCGCCACCGGAATGATCCACGAAATCTTGTACGTAGGATTGCTTTCACTGTTCAGAATGACGATAAAAATGCCAGCACTCACCAGCAGGATAAAGAGAAGAATCACTTCTTTTGTGTGGCGTTCGCTCCAGGAAAGTGTCACCGCAGCGAGTACGAGCACCTGCAGAATGATCAGAAGACCCGAGATGCAGATACGGCTGAAAATCAGTTTGAATATGGAATTTTTCGGTACGGTTTTGATCTTTTCCAGATCGTAATCCCGGATTTTTCTCGGATTACTCATGTTATTCCTTTCCATACGACGCGTCTGTCGAAGACAGTATGTGCATTGCAATAAAACTTATTTACGGCTGCAGTACTTTTAAGGGACAAAATGACAGGAACAGTATATCACAGTCATTTTTTTTTGTCCAAAATAGAGGAAAATTTCCGCGCGACAGATGGGAGAAAACTGCCAAAAATAACAGATGCGTATGATTTTGACGCAGCTGCGCATAATGTTTTTAATCGGATATGCCGGCTGAAAGAGAAAGTCAAACGGCCGGCGGAAGAGGAGGAATTATGGATTACAATAAATACTCCCGCAGTTTCAGCCCGTCCCCGACGTATCTGAAAAACGTCGTGCTGGCTTTTCTCACAGGGGGCAGCATCTGTGAGCTGGGATATCTCATTCAGGCGGGACTGATGGCTGCAGGAACAGACAGAGAGACGGCAGGCACCTGGTCGGTTGTGGCTCTGATCTGTATGGCACAGATCGCTACAGGTCTGGGCTGGTACAATACACTGGGAAAGATCGGAGGAGCCGGTGCTGCGGTACCGATCACGGGATTTGCCAATTCCGTGGTGTCTCCGGCGATGGAATATAAGAAAGAGGGAATCATCATGGGAGTCGGGGCCAAGATTTTCAGTTTGTCAGGTCCCGTACTGACAGTAGGATTCTTCGTTTCCGCCGCCATCGGCGTGATCCGTCTGGTGATCGGAAGATTATTTTGAGGAGGGGCAGCATGACGGCAGAGAGAAACGGTGGCGCTGCGGTGGAAAAAAAGAACCGGAGAATAGGGAAGAGGACTTTTGAGTATACAAACAGACCCTGCATCATAGGCGCCGGCAGTGTGGTGGGGGAAATGGAAGGACAGGGGCCGCAGGCGCGTTGGTTTGACGAGATCATGGAAGACGATTCTATGGGGGAGGAGACCTGGGAAAAGTCAGAGACACGGATGTTTCGCATTGCGGTGGAGCATGCTCTGCGCGATGCAGGTCTTCACAGGCGTCAGCTGGATGCGGTTCTGTGCGGTGACCTGCTCAATCAGCTGATGGCCTCTTCTTTTATGGCGCGGGATCTCAGCATTCCTTTTCTGGGACTTTACGGAGCGTGTTCTACGATGACAGAATCTATGCTGGTGGGAGGTGTTATGACAGACGGCGGATACTGCAGGAATGTTATAGCCGGTGCGTCGAGCCATTTTTCCACGGCAGAGCGTCAGTTCCGCCTGCCGCTGGAACACGGAAATCACCGGGATATGACGGCCCAGTGGACGGTTACCGGTTCCGGAGCTGTCGTCATCTCATCAGAGCGAAAGAGTCATATCTGTATGACACATGCTACGATCGGCAGAATCGTCGATCCGGGCATTACCGACCCGAACTGCATGGGAGCGGCGATGGCGCCGGCAGCTTTTGATACCATCCGCAGTCATCTCCAGGATCTGAAAAGAACTCCGAAGGATTATGATCTGATTTTGACGGGAGATCTGGGAAATGTAGGACGAAGAATCATGTTGGATTTTTCAGAACAGGGTTCCAAGCTCCCCGGGCTGAAGTCTGTCTACGACGACTGCGGTTCCATGATGTTTGACGTGTCGGAACAGGACGTCCACTCAGGCGGCAGCGGCTGTGGATGTTCGGGCTCCATAATCGCAGGAAGGATCTGCAGGCAGATGGAAGAGGGCGAAATCCGGCGTGCTATGCTCGTTTCAACAGGAGCGCTGATGTCGACGATCAGCAGCCAGCAGGGAGAAACTATTCCGGGAATCGCCCATGCGGTAACGGTGGAATATCTGCCGTAAATATTTAATACTCGAGGAACTGAAATCTATATTGTGAATATAACCACAATAAGAAAGGACGGAATTTAACATGGACATCGATATTTTCGAGATGATCCGCGTCTTTGCGGTGGGCGGCATTATCTGCGTCATAGGGCAGCTTCTGCTGGATTTTACAAATCTCAATGCACCGAAAATTCTGGTACTCTTTGTAACGGCAGGAGTGATTCTCACCGCACTGGGAATATACGAACCTCTGGTGAAATTTGCTTCAAACGGCGCCACGGTTCCTCTTCCTGGATTCGGATATTCTCTGATGAAGGGTGTCATGGAAGGAATTGAGCAAGACGGTTGGATCGGTGTGCTGACAGGAGGCATGAAAAATACGGCAGCCGGGATTACGACTGCCGTGGCATTCGGTTATCTCGTCGCTGTCGTTTCAGATACGAAATCGAAGAGATAAGTTATTCCGAATCTGTCAGGATTTTTTCCTCGAGGAAAGTGGCGGCATCTTCTACGCAGCCAGGACAGCTTCTGAGCTTTGGCTTGCCTTTACCGCCCAGAAGATCGCGACAGATAGTTGAAGAATTCTTTTCGCGGAATGCTTCCTGTAATTCTCTCATGAGTCGGTATGTCTTCTGTTTTGTGGCAGGAGCATCCAGATTTCCATCACTGGAAACCGAACTGGCAACCATCAGCATACCGCTGACAGCACCGCAGGTTTCGCTGGCACCCATGCCGAAGCCGAATCCTTCTGACAGCCGGAAAACATCCTGTTCATCCATTCCCATAATGTCCGCAAAGGTGCAGGCGACTGCCTGTGCACAGTTATATCCGCAGCTGTGTTTTCTTACCGCTTCTTCCGCTCTTTTTCCCATATCGTTTGTCTCCTTCTTTTCTTTCAGCGTAAATTGTAGTTCGTTATCCGGTCTATTTCGTTCTAAATTCCACCGGCTGCATCTTCCGGCCCTGCGCTTCGTGGCGCGGTGCAACAGTCAATCTATTATACAGCTGAATACCGGCTACATCAATAAGAGGAAAGCGTTCTGACAGAGAGAAATATTTCCGGAAGAACAGATAGTACGGCGGTTCAGCCTGCATGACGGAGCGGATCGGTTCGGAGGCATTTTAGAATAGTATGCAAATAATTGTTGCAAATAATAGTGTCTTGCATAGAAAAGTGTGGTATAATAATCTCGGTTTCCGGGTCCTGCGGTGCCGGTTTTTCTGCCGGCGCAGGGGTGCGGACAGATCATGTTAAGAGTTATATTTGTATCGCAGGCAATGCGAGAAAGGATTGACTATGCGGGGCACTCAGGTATTTTATAAAGCTGCCGATATTCAGGCAGAATACAGAAAAAAGCTGATCACATCGGATGAAGCGGCCGGAATGGTTAAGACGGGCGACCGCGTTCATCTTGGAACATTCGGTGACATCGCCAGAGATTTTGAGAAGGCTCTTTCCAAGAGAAAGGACGAACTAGATGAAGTCATCATTTATACTTCTCTGTGGAGTTACGACGATACATATGAAACGAATAAAGTCGACCCTTCCGGTGAGGTATTCAAAATCTGGTCGACCCACATGAGTCAGAAGGACCGCAGGGTCAAGACGGCAGGCCATGCGTGGTACATTCCTATTCTTTACAGAGACAACAATAAAATGTGGGCCGAAGACAACAAAGACAAAGTCGACATGGCAGTCATCATGGTGGGACCGATGGATGCCTGGGGCAACTTCAATCTCGGCGTCACAGTGGGAGAAATAAAAGGTATAATCCAGGCTGCAAAGACAGTCATTCTCGAAGTGAATGAAAATATGCCTCAGTGTTTCGGCATCGAAAATCAGATTAATATTGCCGAAGTCGATTATATTACCGAAAGCACGAATTACCCTATCGCGGAACTTCCTGTCAGAGAAGCAGGCGGAGCGGATGCGAAAATCGCGGAGCTCATTCTTCCTCTCATCGAAGACGGAAGTTGCCTTCAGCTGGGCGTAGGCGCGATGCCGAATCATCTCGGCAAGCTGCTGGCGAAATCAGATCTGAAAAATCTCAGCGTTCATACGGAAATGCTGGTAGACGCATTTGTCGATCTCTATGAAGAGGGTAAAATCTCGGGAATCAAAAACGTGCTGCCGGGCAAGATGGTATATACCTTTGCTCTGGGCACCAAAAAACTCTACGATTTCCTCGACAATAATCAGATGTGTCTCGGAGCGCCGGTGGATTATGTAAACGATCCGAATATTATCGCGCAGAATGACAAGGTGATTTCCATCAATGCCGCTCTTCAGGTCGACATCTACGGTCAGGTTAGTTCAGAGTCCATCGGATTCAGTCATATAAGCGGACAGGGCGGACAGATGAACTTCGTGGAAGGTGCTTACCACTCCAGAGGAGGAAAGAGCTTCATCTGTACAGCTTCTACCAAGACGAAGGACGGCGTAACGGAATCTCTGATTCTCCCGTTCCTGCCGCCCGGCGGTATCGTCAGCTGCCCGAGATACGCTCCGCAGTACATCGTCACCGAATACGGAATCGCTATGCTGAAAGGACTCAACACTTGGGAGAGAGCGGAAGCGCTGATCAATATCGCACATCCGGATTACCGTGAGGATCTCATCAAGCAGGCCGAACATCAGGGAATCTGGAGAAACACCAGTAAACTCCTGTAGATTCCGAAGCTTATGAGGCAGCGGCCACGCAAAAAGAAAGAGATGTTCTCACCGCAGCCTATTGCAATACAAAAACTTTCAGATATCTCCCGGGGGTTTCTCCCGGGAGATGTTTTTTTGTAGGAAAAATTTCACAAAATCCTCAGAAACGGCGGAAGGTTTTCAGTTGCGGCCTTTTCTGCGGGGATGTATAATGGTGAAAATGAAATTGTTCATAAAACCGAAAAACAGGGGGTATGATGTATGAAACCATTTAAAAAAACAGGAATGAAGGCGACGGCTCTTCTGTTGGTTCTGATGATGGTTCTGACAGGGCTGGCAGCTTGCGGAGAATCGGGAAATGGAGGCAGCGGCACGAGTTCAAAGGTCAGCGCAGATTCGCAACTTTCCGTTTCTTCTGAGATGGAAGAACCGGAAAGTACAGAACAGGCGAAAGATCAGACATATGAGGTAGCATTGACCTTCGTAAACGATAAGTATATTGCCGAAGGTGATGAGTCGCTCATCAAGCTGATAACCG